>JAJEDN010000120.1 GCA_022821495.1 Candidatus Poribacteria bacterium | reverse complement strand
GAAGCATATTTGGAATATATCCGAGCGTCTTCAAAGCGGCGCATGCGTTTTGCTGGTTGCCTGCGAAGTATCTCGCGGCAACAATCGCTGTGGTCATCACTTCAGCATCTGTCATCTGTGTTTGTGGATGCTCTTGATGTCGGAGTGAAATTAAAAGGTCGTCACAAATCGTATAAACTGCTACAATAGTCAAGTCCATGGGGGGCTCCTTTGGTTTTATGCTGATACAAAAACTATAAAGGATATCCCATGGATTTACAACTCTTTTATAGGTGGCAACTTAGGTGTAAATAGTAAAAACTTACCATTGAAGTTGTTTGATGTTTGCCTTTGTTTTTCAAGCGGGGAAGATGTTTTGGCCTGCTCAATTCTCCATAAACTTCACTTGACAATTCAATCCATGCAAGGTATAATTGAGAAAACTTAATAGAAAGCCTGAACACAATTACATCCTATGAACCGAATTGATAAAAAATTTCAAGAACTCCGACACCAAGACACCAGCGCATTTATGCCCTATCTCTGCGCTGGCGACCCGACCTCAGAACTTACCGCTAAACTCCTGCTCACACTTGAGGCAGCAGGCGCAGACCTCATTGAACTCGGTGTCCCTTTCTCCGATCCGATTGCCGATGGTCCCACTGTCCAACGTGCAAGCGAACGCGCACTTACACATAACATCTCACTCCAGCAGATTTTGGAAATCGTGAAAGACCTTCGCCCACAGACGGAGATTCCTATTGCTCTGATGAGTTACTATAACCCGATCTTTCGGATGGGGGAAGAGGCGTTTTGCAAGGCGGCACAAGCAGCGGGCGTTGACGGTGTTATCGTGCCAGACTTACCGCCGGAGCAAGCGCGACCGCTTCTTGAGGTCGCACCGAAGTATAATCTCGCCACGATCTTTCTTGTCGCACCGACAAGCCCACCGGAACGGATGCAGTTAATTGCATCGGTCAGCACTGGATTCATCTATTGTGTTTCAGTAACGGGGGTAACGGGGGCGCGGACGACGTTATCAGATGAGGTCGCGCCGATGATCGCAGAACTGCGAAAACACACGGACAAGCCGATTAGTGTTGGTTTTGGTGTATCAACGCCTGAGCAGGCAACACAGGTAGCACAGATTGCTGATGGTGTGGTCGTCGGGAGTGCTATTATCGATGTTTATGAAAAGCATATCAACGACGAGGCGAAATTATTCACCGCAGTGAAGCAATTCGCATCAGATTTGGCAAGCGGGGTAAAGGCGTAAGGATCTAAGGTTAAATATCTCTCAGTATCTGCATAAAATTTTCTGGTGTGACGATTTGTATATCTTGATATCTTCCTAAATCTAACAAGTGCTTGTCACGACTGATGATATAGTTGGCAGATGCTGCAACAGCACAGGCGATAATCATATCGTCTTTAGGGTCGTGTTCAATGACGTTGAGCTCCGGTAACTGCTCAATTATCGTGCTAATTTCTTGCAGATACGCAACGAAAACATCGACTTCTGTTGTGGTATAGTCATAACGGTTCCGAATATGCGGTTTCGCTAAAAGTACATGGCGAATTTCTTGTAATATCTTTTCAGTTGTGTAAAGCTCCACTTTTTCTTCACATAAAAGTACCAGTTCAGCGGTCAAACCGGTAGTGAGAAATGAACTTACTGCAACCACACTATCAAGAACAACGCGAGGTTTCCTGGTCATATTCCTCCTGGCGGAGTTCGGCAACTGCGCGTTGGACATCTGCGGTGACTTCTGCTTCGCTCACGCCTCTATTTTTCTGATGAACGCTATCCATAACTTGCCGAAGTTCATGCCATGCCAATGCTTTACAGGTTTCCTTATTAGAGGCACTCGGCGTAATGACAATCCGATCTTCTTCAAGTTTTGCCTCCGCAACATCGCCTTTCTTGAGTCCTAAAGCATCTCGGATATGTTTGGGAATGGTCACCCGACCATCCTGGAGAATCTTGATCATTGACATCTTTTGACTCCTTTAGATTATTTTTCCTAATATGGTACCCTATTTCCAATGAAAAATCCAGCAGAAATAGACTTAGTTCAGAAGGGACTGATCACAACCTACATACCGCGCTTGATGCCGAATTCCGCTTCAAATGCTTCCCAAATATCTTCTGAGATGTCGGCTGTCGCTGCTTCGTATCCATCTTCTATCTGCGCTTTGTCTGCGGGCCCAAACATCACAACGCCGTCTATGGGTGCAGCGAGACAAAATTGCATCGCCAGATGCCTGATATTGACATCCCGTTCCTGACACCACTTCCACATCAAGTATGCCTTCGGCTCTGCATCGGGATTTCGTCGGCGTTCATCTTCAACATTCGGCTCCGCACCCGTCAAACTGCCCATTCCGAGTGGGCTTGCGAGGATAATGCCGACATCGTGTTGACGTGCCAAAGGTAAGGTCGTCTCTGCCGCAGATTGCGATAACAGTGTATAGTCTAAGAAGGTAAGGATAATGTCGATATGTCCTGTTTCGATGAGTTCTTTATGAAATTCATGAGAACGCACGCCAGCACCTATGTGTCGGATCTTGCCCTCCGCTTTCATCTCTACCAATGTATCCAATGCACATCCGGGTGCCAACACACTTTCCATATCAATCGGGTCATGGATGAGTACTGAATCAAGGGTGTCCGTTCGGAGGTCTTTGAGACTATTCGTGACGCTCCAACGTGTGCCATCTGCGGAGAAATCTTTCCGTCGTTCTGGATGCGTGCCTACCTTGGCTTGTAAATAGACTTTTTCTCGCAACCCATCGGTGAGGGCTTCACCCCAGAGGTGTTCCGCGTGTCCGGGATAAGTGTCAATGTAATTAATACCGAGTTCAATACCGCGTCGGATCGCGTCAACGACTTCAGCGTCCGGTTTCTGCCAGATCCACGCTGCACCGAGCGCGAGCGCGTTCGGTTTCATCTCAGTGCGCCCCATCCGTCGTGTCTTTAATTTTGTGGTGGTTTCCATAATTGTCCTGTGTTTACGGCACAATGGATCGTGCCTGCTACTTTGCAAGTGCTTGTTTCAGGTTATGTGTGGATTCGGCGAGCGATTCTTGTAGATATGGGTAGGGAAAACCACCCCATCGATCCGGCGGCGGTTCGTGTGCTTGGGCAATCTTCAGACTTACAAAGATAGGTCCAATTTCGTTCCAGATTTTTGGGAGTTCGGTTTCAAATGCGTTTAGATTATCAAATTCATAAACCCGTTCAAAACCGGCACCTTTTGCAATCATCGACCAACTGAAACCGGTGTTACCCGCAGGCACAGGTTGATTGCCCGTAACTTCGTAAGTCCCGTTATCACAGACAAAGAGGAGATAGTTAGGCGGTGGTGTGTTCAGCGCAGTAATCGTCGCCAGTGTGCCCAAACACATTAGCATACTGCCGTCCCCGTTGAGCACAACGACTTTTTTATCCGGTTTGGCAAGCGCGATGCCGAGTGCGAAGTCAGCAGCGTGCCCCATCGCACTCCCGACGGAGGCGTAGTCCAGCGGGTGCGTTGATATCTTGCCCCACGGCACTGTGGTTCCCATCGTCGCGACAACGATTTCATCTGTCCGTTGATTTGCGATAAGTTGTAGACACTCTTCCTTGATGAGCATAATTTCTCCAATCGTAGGGTCGAGGTAACCTGGCCGCTACTCTTCTTCTGGTGGTAAGAACTTGATGCGCGGCGGGGTTTGTAACAAAGTTGTCGTCATTTGAACGTGATCCGCGAATTCCGTTTCTGTCTCAATACCGTCAATACCACCGCCCCAGATAGCAAATGTGCGATAGTTCAGTCTACCGTCCGCGTCAGGTGTTAGGATAACCGGCAAAAGGTCGTCTTGTTCAGATTTATTTGTGTTTTGTGCGTTGCGACCGGTGGGCGCAATGAGTGCGATGCCGAGCGTATCTATCCCACGCGGGTCTGTTCCCCAACTCCATATCCAGCCCTGTTCTTTGTCTTCTTTGTAGGTATCATCCAAATTCGGGATACCTGTAGCGATAGCGTACCCCGTAGGTAAATCTCCATCAATGTGGATGTGATGCTCGATCCACGGATTTTCGCCATAGATGAAGGTTGTAGAGGTGAATCGACGGCTCTCGCCAGCAACGCTCCATTCCGGTACAATCCTTTGGACGATAGAGCGGATAGAACCGTCAGCGAGGATTCGGACGTAGTTGCCTTCAGTGGGGAGCGGAATCATCTCTGCTGTTTGTTCGTCCCACAAGGCAATTCCACCACAGCCTATTAAACCTTCACGAGGGTTGAGTCCGACCATATCGGTGGTTTCGGGGTTGAGGAGAGCGTTCAGCGATAGGCCCATTGATTCGACAACTTTCAACGCTTCATCTATCTGAGTTTCCTGACCAAGCTCAGAGACCTCGTTGCCGTGCGATTTACGGATGAAATAGGTCTCTTGGTTCTCAAGATCTCGGACGATCCATTGCTGTCCGGGTTTCTGTGTCTCTATCTGGACTTGTTGGGAGAGGGTTATATTGTTACTCTCAAAGTGTTGCCTGAATTCGGGTGAGATCGGCATCCTGTTTAATTCGGCTTGGTCCAATTCAACTTGGAACATTGCATCCATACTGAAGCGTTCCATTCGCTTTTTGCCATACGCGGAGACGGCACCGTTCGGTTTTAGCAGATATGCTATTAAATTTGATTCCATAGCCGCTATTACGTTCAATTCAGGAAAGATTGCGGCGCGCGTCTGTTTGTTGATGTCGAGCGTTAACGTCGCCTTAACACTCGGATCGTAAAGGATTGATACCTCTTTCGTCTCTTCCGGTTCCAAATCTATCAGGAAACAGAGTTGGTCGCGTTCACCATCATAGTTCAAATCATCTGCTTGTGCCGGAATCATTACTTCCCGTGGCGCTTTTCCGGTGACAACCGAGTAGGCTTTAAATGAGAAATCGGGACTTACATTTCGGAGTTGGGACCCTGTCAATACAATCGGGACATTTTTCCGAGGGATGGGTAATGTGTTTTGAATAGAGAGACGGATTTTATTTATATTCTGCTTGCCACCTGGCATTGTACAAGCACTAAATGTCAGTAGAGATCCGAGAATAAGCGACAGGCACATTGTTAAGAGGTGCTTCGCTGCATATGTTTGACTGTTATTTTGTGTGTGCATGGTTTCCAACTTTTCCTTAATTTAGGTCTGTATGTATCTTTTCTGCACGCTAAACTGCCGGCAGCACTTCAAGCAGACGGTTGACCTCAGATGTTGTATTGTAAAAATGGGGTGAGATCCGAACACCACTCCCGCGCTCTGCTGTAATTATATTTTCGTTGTAAAGCGTCTCGTAGATTTCGGTAGGGGTATATCGGTTGCTTTCAAAGATAACAATTCCGGCGCGTTCGGAATCTGTTTTTGATGTGAGAACACAATAACCTTTCGCTTGCAGTCCGTCTATTAATCGTGCCGTGAGTTCCAAAACGCGCGCCTCAATTGCAGGGATACCGATGTCAAGTAGGAGTTCAATCGCCGCATTAAGTCCGTATAATCCAACGCTGTTGTAAGAGCCTTCTTCAAAACGTGTTGCATTTGGTTGTTGCGTTAAGTCGTAATTGAGAAAATCCCGTGGATTTACAACGCTTGACCAACCGATATTTGTGTTAATCAACTGCTCCCGTCTTTCGTTGGCACAGTAAAATATCGCCGCACCTTCCGGTGCCAACAACCACTTATGCCCATCGGCGGCAAGGATATCGATATGACACAATTTCACATCCACTTCAACCACACCGAGACCTTGAATAGCGTCCACAACAAACCAGATGTCGCGCGCTTGGCACAGTTCACCGAGTGCCTTGATGTCATTTCGGAAGCCAGAAGCGAATTCTACATGGCTGATTGTTAAAACCCGGGTCCGTTTGTCAATCATAGCGGCGATATCTTCAACATGGATACGCCCGTCCCGTTCCGGCACCATGCGCGTATTGACACCGTAACGTTCCTTCAAACTCCACCACGGATAGACGTTCGCGGGAAACTCAACTGCTGTTGTGACGACATTGTCCCCGGCTTGCCAGTCGATACCGTTCGCAGCGATAAGAATACCTTGCGTCGTATTCTTCATAAAGGCGATTTCGGTAGCGTCCGCGTTAATAAGTTGTGCTGCTCTTGTACGGCATACCTCTGCTGTTTCTGCCCAAGCATCGGCATGGACTGCCCCGTGGAGCGTCGCATCTTCCATGAACCCTACCATTGCATCTTGCACACGACGCGATAACGGTGCCACACCGGCGTGATTCATATAGATATAAGTTTCGGTTACCGGAAATTCGTCGCGCCAATTTTGCCAAGTGTTGCACGCTGAAGGGTTATTCACTACGTGTCCTCTCGTTGTTAGCGTTTAGAAATGTTTCGACAGTGTACTCTTTGACCTTTTTCGCATTCGCAAACGCTATAAGTTCACCGAAGAGCCCGAAGCAGAATATCAGAATACCAGTGGTGATAGAAATTGCGCTCACATTTAATCCCGTAATGTTCAGCATTTCCGCGGAAAGCGAAGCTGCTTGTGGGATAAGAAAAATGCCGCCAAATATCAGGAGTATCACGCCGATACGACCCAAAATCCGGATGGGTCTCCGCTTACATCGAAAAATAAAAAATCGGACGAGTTTTCCCAATTCAGGAAGCTGCTGTTTCGCCTGTTGGATTTTGTTTTCTGTCAGTAATCCAAGTATCAGTAAAGTTATGGCTAAACCGAAGCAGCTAAATGATGCAATGTTGGCAGTTCCAAATAGGATGCGACCTAAAATGAAAGATGGAAGACTTAAAATCGCTGCAGCACGAAACGCTTTCTGTTTGTGGTTGAAAAGGACATCTGATAACCGTTGCCACAGGTTTTTAGGTTTTTGTGTTTCCAGGCGCGGTGTGAAGACGGAAATAATGAACTTGAAGGCGATAATGTCCAACATCACACGCCACACTCTCCCAAGCCCGTATTTGCTTTCTCCGAAACGCCGCGGGTGATGTGTGACGACAATTTCAGCGATCCGTGCACCAGCCAGCGTAGACATCGCAGGAATAAATCGGTGCATTTCACCATAGAGGGGTACCTGTTTAATAACGGATGCACGGTAGGCTTTAAGCGAGCATCCATTGTCATGGATCGGGACACCTGTCACTTTACCGATTATCCAATTCGCAATAATGGACGGAACGCGGCGTGTCAAAAATTTATCTTGTCGTTCTTTTCGCCAACCGCACACTAAGTCATAACCTTCCTCAAGTTTTTCAAGCAGCTTCGGAATATCGCTCGGATCGTTTTGCAGGTCCCCATCCATACTGATAATCCGTTTGCCTTGTGCGGATTCAAAACCTGCTGCCATCGCTGCGGTTTGTCCGGCATTTTTTTTGAATCGGATGACTGACAATTGTGGTTCCTGTTGGCTCAGTTCTGAAAGCACGGCGAAAGTTTTGTCCTTGCTGCCGTCGTCTACGAATAACACTTCGTAAGCATCGCCTATTGCTTCACATACTGCTTGAATCTTTTCAAACAACGGACGGATGTTGTCTTCTTCGTTGTAAACCGGGACCACGATGGATAGCATCGGTTTTTCGTCCATTTCCCTCTCTATGTTGTTGTAACGATTTCCTTTAAGGCTATGATCCTGGCGAAAGGATCCAGGGATTTACTGGTAATCCGAGGAATTCAGCAGTATCTGGTGTGCTTCCGTAAGCGAATCAAAGGTTCCGGCATCGACCCATCTGCCTTCAACGAGGCTGTATTCGAGTTCACCATGATCAATATAAGCATTATTGACGGCAGTTATTTCGTATTCTCCGCGTGCTGAGGGTTCAACTGAGCGGATGATGTCGAACACCGACGCGTCATAGAAATAGGCACCTACCACGGCGTAATCACTTTTTGGATGCTTCGGTTTCTCTTCTATAGCGACGATATGATTGCCGTTCAAAGTCGCCACACCAAGCCCCATGAGATCCTTTGGGTCCGACATCTGCTTGAGCAACACACGGGCACCGTGCTGCTGCGCTTGAAAGTCGTTAACCGCGTGTTGAATTGATGTCTCAAAAATGTTGTCGCCTAACAGAACGACGATTCTACTGCCGCCAGCAAAACCTTCCGCTAACGCAAGCGCGTGCGCGATACCTTTCGCCTCTTCTTGCACCCGATAGGTGAATTCGCATCCGAAGTCTTTTCCGCTCCCCAGCGCGTTCACGAAGTCTCCGACGTATTCTGGGTTTGTCACAATAAGGATGTCGGTAATTCCTGCTGTCGTGAGCTGCTTAACGCTATGGAACACCATCGGTTCATTGCCTACGGGCAATAGATGTTTACTGGTAACTTTAGTGAGTGGATACAGACGGGTCCCTAATCCCCCCGCAAGGATTATACCTCTGAGCATGGTTTTTAATTGTGGGCCTCCGCGCTGCTCTCCATTTCATTTCGAGCAGGTTACTGATTAATTCACGATTAGGACTGAGGAGTTACGCGTTTCTAATTTTTCGTCCCGCGTCCGGGGAAGGTGAGTTCAGCAATACCGGACTTATCCAAATCACCGAGTCCGAGTTCAATCATCCGATCATATTGTGCCTTCGTTGCTTTCGCGAGTGGGAGAGAAATACCTGCAGCATCTGCCAAGTCAATGGCGATACCTGAATCTTTAGAGGCATGTGCAGATGAGAAATAACACTCGTGATCACGTGCTTCCATGTCTTCGCCATCGGTTTCTAAGACCCGCGAGTTCGCGCCTGTTTGTGCGAAAACCTCTTGCAACATTGCCAGATCCAATCCGAGTGCTGCGCCTAATCCGAGTCCTTCGGCAAGCCCCGCAGTGTTGATGTTCATCACCATGTTAACGAGTGCTTTGACTTGTGCCGCTTGTCCGGCTTCGCCGATGTAGCGGAGAGAGACACTCATTGATTCCAAGATTGGAAGTACTTTATCGAATGTCGCTTTTTTACCGCCGCACATGAGGTATAAGGTGCCTTCTCTCGCTTGTGTGATGCTACTTGCCATACACCCTTCGAGACTTTCAGCCCCATGTTTCCCCGCGAGTTGTTCGATGTCTACATGGACCTGTGGGCTGAGTGTTGCGCAATTAATAAAGACTTTGCCGGCTGCGCCTTGAAGTAGACTATCCGCCGCATCGTCCGAGAAGATTGTCCGCATCGCTGCATCGTCTGTAACGACAGTAATGATATAGTCTGCGAGTGCCGTAACCTGCTTAAGTTCTCCGGCTGCTGTTGCCCCGATTTCTGATGCGAGTTCTTGGGCACGCTCGCTGGCGGCATCGTATACAGCAACGACATCAAACCCTTCGTCATTGAGATGCCGGGCGATGTTCGCCCCCATTCTTCCTACACCTACGACACCAATTTTATAATCAGCCCTATTTTGTGATTGTGCCATGTTTGCCTCCTTGCTATTGTTAATTTCCACACTGCAAGTCTATATTGCGTCAGTCATTCAACGATTGGAATGTCAATCGTTTTATGTAAGTCCAATTTTTACATATCTACAGATGTTTGTCAAGTCTTTCCTGTTTACTACTTTTACAAATTTGGTATAATATAGACAATGATGAACGGAATGCCAGTCAAGGTGCTTTGGCTGAGAACACACCCGCATATTTCTATTTTCTGAAGGAGGATTCACCATGAACCGTTTCACATACGGCTTCGGTCTCCGAATAGATCAAACCCATTTTAGTGTCCTTGTCTTCGTTTTTCTCGTGGTGACAATCCTCGGGTGCGGACAGGGCGGCATTAGTGTTGCTCCCCTCGATGTCCAATTTCAGAACGCCGATAGTGTATTTGATGCGGCAGAGACTACGGAAGTGCGCGACGCGGATCCTGAGAAGATGGAGAAAAACCGCCAGAAGCAGCAGGGACTTTACAATAAAGCGATAAAACTCTATTCAGATGTTATTGCGCGCGATACAGAAGGTAAATACGTGCAGCGCGCACATTACCAGATCGCCAAAATCTATAAACGCCGCTACGATTGGGATAAGGCGACGGAGCATTACCAAGCCATTGTTGCTCTCGATCCTACCGGATATTACGCGAACGAAGCAAAAAGTGGTACAGCGAATATTCGGAAGAACCGCGAAGTGATTAAAGCCAAGCGTGCTGAATACCAAAACTATAAAGCGATTTACGATAGTGAACCGACAGAC
>JAJEDN010000053.1 GCA_022821495.1 Candidatus Poribacteria bacterium | reverse complement strand
ACTGCCGGGGTCTACACCGACAGCAATCTCTTGAAAATACCTATCAGAAGGATCAACGTTGAGACGCAGACAAAATACGCCATTCTTGAAAAAGGGTGTCGCCTTCTTATCTCTCATCCACTTCCTTGCCCGCGAAGGCTTAGTAGGCATAAGTGGTTTTTGGTGCTGATCAACAACAGGAACAAACATAGTTTGTAAATCTCCAATGGAGTTTGTATTGCCCCTTCCAGATCGCAATATCCAAGTGGAATCAGACGAGGGGAGTATCCGAAACATTGAACTGGCTACCACGCCAAGATATTACGATATATTACTGTAGTCAACGGTTTAACTTGTGAAGTGAACCTTTGGTGTAGGCTTTGCACAAGCCCAATCCTTTAGGGTTGGGTCACTGACCTGCTATGCAAGTCCCCCTGATAAGGGGGATTTAGGGGGTTAAAAATCAAAAAAATCGCCCAATGCCTTAAATTTGCGTAAGTCCTGTTCATAATAGTCTTTTGGATACAATGTTCCCGCTATTATACCAAGGTTCCCTAAAATATCCACCTACTTTTTAACTTGCGTTGCATTTAAACAACTGACAGCCGACAGCCGACAGCTGATAGCCATCTTTCTGACAACTGATAACGAACTCAGATTGACACTTTCCTACCGATATGATAGAATCTACAGACTATTACACGATTGGAAACATAAATGCCAAATAACACGATCCTCTCTCAAATGCCCATAGATTTAGGCGATAACCTAAAACTCCGATTCGCGACACCAGACGATACAGACGCGCTCGCTGAATTCAACGTCCGCCTCCACGAAGCCGAGAATGTCGGACCGAGCATCCAAGACCTGATGTCAGAAGATCACCCGACCTGCCAAGCCCGCGATTTTACTGTCGTTGAAGATACAAAGACTGGGAAAATTGTGTCGTCTATGTGTCTAATCTCACAGACGTGGACGTATAGCGGTATCCCATTTAAATTCGGGCAACCCGAATTCGTTGCCACTGAACCTGAGTACCGTAGAAAAGGGTTCGTCCGAAAACAGTTTGAAGTAATTCATGCGTTGAGTGAAGCGCGTGGAGAGTTGATGCTCGGTATTACGGGTATCCCGTGGTATTACCGAATGTTCGGATATGAAATGGCGCTCGATATGGAGGCAGCACAGGTCATTGACGAGATGCACATCCCAAAATGGAAAAAAGAGGAGACCGAGACATGCCGACTCCGACCGCGAACGGATGCAGATAACGCTCTCATCCAAGAACTTTACGCAAACGCCATTGAATCCCACGTTTTCGCATGTCCACGGACCCCCGCACTCTGGGAATATGAATTCAATGGACGCGCCGCAGGGAGCGATGCACGGCATGAATGGCGCATCATCGAGGATATGGAAGGGACACCACTCGGATATGTGCAGCATCTTCAGTGGTGTATCGAGGGATTTTGCGAGTCCGGCGCGCCCGGCGCGAACTTGATGCTGATGCGGATGGAACTAAAGCCTGGGGTCGGATACCTGAACCTGATTGCTTCGCTATTACGGGCATTGTGGAAAAAGGCGGAAGCAACACCGATAAGCCCGGAAAGCAAAAAAAAGAAAGTCACAGGGATCCAGTTCATGTTCGGACGTGAACATCCCGTCTATCAAGTATTGCCCAAAAGCATTCGTACCGAGCTTCCGTATGCATGGTATATCCGGATTCCGAATCTCGTCGCGTTTTTACAACATATCCAACCCGCACTCGAAAAGCATCTGATCGGCACGGTTGCCGAAGGATACACCGGCGAACTCAAAATCAGTTTCTATCGGAGCGGGATACACCTCAAATTCCATCACGGCACGCTCAAAAAGATAGCAGACTGGACACCCGACGACATCGAAGCCGGTGATGCCTTGTTCCCAGAGTTAACCTTTCTGCAGCTGCTCTGTGGACGGTGCCGCACTGCGGAATTAACATCAAGGTTCGTCGATTGCTGGACAAACGAAACCGCAGCCGTCCTACTCGATTGCCTGTTCCCCGAATTCACAAGCGAGGTCTGGCACCTCTGACCCCTAAACCCGGTAGGTTCGGTTTCCTAACCGAACCGGACTTCACCCAACTGCCATCAACCATGACAACACACTCACACGTCATCCTCAACATAGCATTCCTCTCAAAACGAGACAAACCGAACCTCCACCCCTACGCTTTCATCGGTGCCGTGCTGCCCGACCTCCCCATCTTCATCTTCTTCATCATCGAAGGCATCATCCTTAAAACACCGCAACGTGAACTCTGGGGGACCCGATACTTCACCGAGGCGTGGCAAAATTTCTTCGACATCTTCAATTCCGTTCCGTTAATACTGATCCTATTAGGCATCGGGTACTACCTCCTCAACTCCGAGAAAATAATCGTCTTCGCGTGGAGTCTACTCATCCATTGCGGTTTCGACTTCCTAACGCACCACGACGATGGACACCATCACTTCTATCCATTCTCCGATTATGCTTTTGAAAGCCCCATCTCCTATTGGGACGATGCGCACCGCGCCAACATCTTTGCACCCATTGAACGCATCGTCATACTCGTTGCATCTATCTACCTATACCCAAGACTCAAGACCCGACTCGCGCGCTGGAGTCTAATCATCGTAAACATCCTGTTCGTAGCTTCTTATCTACTCTTTTTCATCTTCCGTTCGCGTTGATTTAAGGCTGTGAAATTTCACAGTTTTCATAGCAAATCGGGAAACTATGAAATTTGTGAAATCCTCTGAACCCATGCTACGAGTAGGTTTTTGGCGGTTCTATCGAAAGTTGCTATGAAATTTGCTATGAAATTTTACGATTTTATTTTACAAGACTTGTGCAGTATTGATGCAAATAGAACTCAGTAGCACATGCCAACCGACCTGCTTAGAAGAAACTCCGTCTTTCCATTCTTCCTCCCATTCCGATTCCAAAACGGTTCACCTAAAAGCCTGTTCGTAGTAGTGCGATTCATCGCACGTTCTTTGGTTTCAACTCCAACCAAACTGGCTAAAAAGCATTGTAACTCAAACTGTTAATTTGTGATCTACAACACTTCTCGATAAATGCATCTTTTGTAGCATGGTTTCCTGTTAGGCTGTGCAAACAGTTGTTCCGATTCCATACTGGTTCGATTAAAAGGTGGACTTCACCCTGTCGTTGTTCTGGCAGTTCCTGAGTTTCGATTCCAGATTGGTCCGATTAAAAATAAGGCACTATGAACTCCTATAAGTTTTCTTCATTGTTTAACCGCCAATCTCAAGTTCCCAAAAGGCAATCAAATACGTTCTGCAATGTTTCGTTCAACCTTTGTTCGTCCATAAGAATTTCTTGGACTTGCTTAGCATTAGGCGGGTTAGCGTGTGCCAACGCTCTACGAATCTGATTAAGGTTTTCGCAGGCTTTCTGTTTGTCTTCCCCTACAGCAATTAAAACGTTCTGGCTTTCGCGATTACCTCGAATCTTTGGATTAAGTCCTTTTTTCTCGCATTCTTTCGTGATAAGTGATTCCCAAGCGAATAGTGCTGCTCGGACATAGTCACGACGTTCAAGGTATTGATAGGCGAGTTCAACTTGCTGTTTGGAAAGCACCTTTAAATCGACCCACATCAGACGGTCAACTAACCTCTGTTGAAACAGACCTGATGCACCTGTTAGGTTAGACGCAAGCACAGGTCTAAATTTACGGATTTCATCGGCTGCGGCAGACAGATTGAGTGTACGTTCATGAAAAGCTGCGTTCTCAAGATGTTTTGCTTTATCTTTTTCCATACCATCTTTAACAAGGAGTGCGCCGAATACCCTATAATCTCCAGTAGCATCAAAGCGATTGAGCGCATCTAACCATTGGCGTACACGGTCAAGCCCATCTAACCTAAGCACGGGCGTAATACCATCTTCCGTCATTTCGAGCGCGCCATACCAAAGGTCTTTTACTTCCAACCGCCGATTTTTCACTTCAAATCCCCGAACCCGCGCGAGCATGAAAGTTGATAGGAAACCGATCATACCGAAGTGCCGAAACCCGTGCGTCAAATCAAAGTTGACAGTGCCTTCGGGAACATTCTTGGCGATAACATCTAATATCTCGTACTGTTCATCCTCATCCATTCCAAAGGGAATCAAGCGCGGAACAACTTCACACCCGACAGAGCGACTCATTAGATTCGCGATCTTATCCAAATGTTCCTGCTCAATTTCGCCTCTGGGTTCAGCATCAAAAATTTCAAGCCGTGCTTCTTCTTCCTCGCCCTCCGCTGCGAGATTCTCCACCAAAACTCCCCACTGACTCCTATTCGTTCCCAAAATAACGACGCGTTCCGGCTTGATATATGCTGCTAATGCAAGTCCAAAGAACGCTGTCTCTTTGGTAGATTTATCTGGGAACTGGTACGTAGCTTTCCGATATCCGGTTATTTTATCTTCCCGACCTTTGCCCAGAAATGTCACAAATGTTTTCATTCGGAAGGATCCCCTTCGTTCAAAGGTTGCCAGTGGCAAGTAAAGAAATCAAGGTCATCTACTGAGGGTTGATATGTCCTGATGTCGGACAAGTCTTGTATACGGTGTCGCAATTTTACGATTAGCATTATGTCTCCAAGTGCCAACATTGCCTGCTCCCGAGACACCTCAATCCCAACACCTGTAAGCTGCTCAATGACCTTGGCGGTTTCGGGGTAACCAATGTAACTTTGGAGGTTATCTGTCGCAGAGGCTTCCCGTAAAACCTTTACGAATGTATCCTCAGAGATTCGTTTTAAAGTGTACACGCCTTCGGTAGGCATGACAGCGGAATTAAGTAAAAGAATCATGTATGTTATGTTAGAAACGTGTGATAATGCACTTAGCATTTGCGGTTTTTGCAAATGCTAAAATCCGATGCGAAGAAAGTGTTTCTTCAAGTACGCCGCAGAATTGTCCTACTACAAACGTGTTATTTTTAAGACCATAATTATTTGGACACGCGATTGACCGTAGGGGCTGGGTTACCCAGCCCCGATGATCGAAAGTGTGGAATCAATACTATTGAGTGTCAATTTATTTTTCGATTTTACTATAATCATTGAGCGGTGAGATTTTGACCCAACCGAGTGGTGCAATTGGGTTTTGCCCGCGATATAAGATTCGGCGTGTTTTGGGGAATTCGCTCGCATCGTATTGTCCACGCTGCGAGCGACTTTCACCTAATTTAAAGCGTTCTCGTAAGTCAAGCCAAAAATCTTTAGGTGATTCCGATTCATTCGCAAATATTTCCGTGACAGTGTTGACGTTATAACCGGTCCCCCACCCGATTTGCAAAAGGAGTGCGCCTTCAGGAAGGTCATCGTTTAGACGAATCAGCCCATCATAAACTTCAACGATTTCCGGGATGTTGTAATACTCAAAAAAATCCTGTTCACTTCTCATGAGTGTGTCTGCATCCGATCGGCACACCTCCGCTATATCTCGAAGCGTCTTCTCTTGAAAATCACTAAAACCGAGCCGCGTTTTCTCACGTTCTCGGAAAAGCAGATCATCAATCTTGAGGGTAAATGTTAGTTGCTGTTGAGCTTGAATCTGTTGCACGAAATTTTTATACGCTCTACCGCTGTCTATCTTCTGGACAAGTCGGTCGTTCTGATTAAGCGTAACAGTCCACACCATACCGATCTCTAAGGTACCACTTTCAAGGGGTTCAGTATCACTAACTTGTAGTGCGCGAAGGAGGTCCCGGTTTGGGTCTTTACCGAAAGCAAGACTTTCTATCCGTCGGGCGGGCTGTTCTCGCCTTGGATTGCCCCGGGGACGTTGTGCAATTAGGGTTTCTAATTGACTTAGGCTTTTCTCATAAATATCGTCACTTTCACTAAGGATATCGCCTAACAGTGCGGTTCGGATTGCCCCTTTGAGTGTACTACCCGGAATATAGGGACGGTTTCCGACCGTTTTGATTGCCTCCCGAATCTCTACCTCTTCTGGGCTTTGTGGACACGGAAGATTATACGCGGAGAGTTCTACGAAGTCCAAGTTATGTTGTTGAAGGTAGCGTTCCCAACGGAAGCCACGCTGCGACATCTCGGAGGTCAACGCGTTGAGATCGGTACTCGGATGTGCCAAGACCTTGTCTAAGTCAATATGATACCATCGACCCTCGGCATAGCAGCCATCTATCTGATTCAGTATTTCACCTGAACCGACGTGAACGGGTGTAACAGTTTGGAGTTGATATTTCTGTTTCATTCGGACGTTCCCTTGATACCGACTTGCCACGCGTAGCCGTAACGATAGACTGGATGCGCCCAATCATCAGGTCTTAAATCTACTAACCGCCCAATCGGTGCGTCACTTGTATGTAAGGTAGAGCCTTCGGTAAACATGTTAACCTGTTTTCGCCGAGTGGCAGTGCCGGTAGTACTTACCCAACCTGTTAATGGGTTCAGGGTATACGCGACCTCTCCAGTCAGAAGATTTTCCAGTTGTTCTGGAGACTTTGGACATATCGGTGAAAGGGTGACAAATTGGTTACCTGCTTCTATCGCTGGCATTTCATAGGTTGCTTCGGTAAAGTCAAACAATCCGTATCCAGCATTACGTTCCCCCCCGATGCCAGTATCGCCCAATACTCGGAGCAAGGTCTCAATTTTTTCCTTTGTCTCGTCGGAGTCGAAGTGGGCAGCAAACCATAGCCCGCAGTCGGTATTGAATTCGACCGTCTGAACGTGCCATATCTCAGATCCTGAATTGCGACTGCCTAAAGTGACACGCGGGCGAGTATTGACCGTCCAGATCGGGAGATCGTCGTCATCGGATATTCCCAACTGTTCTCTCTCTTCAGGACGTATCCAGACGTTTTCACCAGTAATCAATTGGTTCTCCTTGAATTCTGGTGAGTTTCCAAAAATTAGGTCTTGGAAAACAGAGTGGGAAACAAACTGAACGCGTTTGCTTTTCTTTGATGGTGTTGAAAATGCCAGAGGCTTTGGATAAAAATAAATGCTATTGGCAAACGGAAAGGCGGAGGTCAACATAAAAGGCAAAACCGTGCTGTCTTCCGTGTAACCGTTGAGAAAAGTAGAGAGACTCTCAGTGCCATAAAACGTTGTCCACGTTTGACAGATCGCTGAAAAGAGGGTATCCGCGGGTATGTAGATCTCAGTTTTTTCCAAACCGAGACTGCCAGCCTGTGCGGGACCGGTAGCACGTCCGAGGTGGAGCTGGGATTTGAATCTTAGACGATAGATGGTATAAGTTCCCATATTTGTTCCTATACAAGCCTTCCAACGATTCTTTTGTGCGCGAGGCGACCTCGCCCTTACGATGGAACGTTGATAGCGTTCAAAATTTTCTCGGTGTAGTTGGATTGGCGTAAGGTTTTAATATTGGCATTTTCAGCAATCGTTATCGGGGGCATGTCTGCTTTTTCATAGCATTCACGAGATTTGAAGGTCAATGTCAAGTTGTCAAATATTATCTGCCCGGAACCGCGAGAACCGGATCCACCGAGGTAATCGTCTTCTAAGAGTTCCATACCGGTGAGAACAGTATCAAAAAACTGGAGCTCATCTTGCAATTGGTTGTTCTGCTCACTTTCATCCAGTGTATAGAGGCTATGAACTACCTGAAAGGGACCAAAAGTTGTACCGGCGGGGACGCGTTCTTGCTGCCGTGGCGTTGCGGCAGAGGTAATTCTGTCAATGGCAACTTCAGTTTTGATTTCAGTAAAATCGGTATCGGTATCAGCTATGTCCAACGCCTCGATTGATTTTGCGGTCAAAAAAGTATCGCGAACAATTAATCGTGTCGGCATTGTTTTTCCGCTTAATTGACGTATTGGAGCAACACCGAAAACTTGACACACAGGACACCCGTTATAATCCGTTGGCGTTTGGCACTCATGTACCCGTACATCTCTTCCGACTCTTTTATCTAATGAGTTATTGAAATGTCGGTCAAGTAATCCCCTCATTTTACCACGCAAGGATGAACCGGGTATATAAGGTTGGCGATTAAAGGCATTACGTATGACAGGATTATCAATACCACCGATGTCTAATTCACCGGAATTCCCTCCGATATGTAAACCAGTGAGTGCGTTAATTGTGCCTCGCAAAAAAATTTTACCTTGTAACTGAATACTTGGCATGCATTCCTCCTTAGTCTCGTCCGCCAGCAGCTCTGTGATATGCGAGCGTTGCCTCAAAGAAGTCGACAAAATTTTTGAACCGCTGTGAGTCATCGCCGACTTTATCAATAGCTTGTGTTAGGGCATCCTTTAGGTCTGTCACTTCATCATTCCGCGCAGCTGCATAAGCCAATTTTGGCTTTAGCATGATGAGATCATTCCGGTGAAATTCATCACTCATCTGGATCTTCTTAACAGCCCCGTAAACCTTTCTAATTTGAGCAGTTTTGAGTTGTCGATTTTTAAGTCTATTTCCTAAATCTTCAGCTGCAGTGACAAGTGCTTCTCCGCCTTCTTCAATCACGTTATCTGGCAAGGTGTAACCTCTTCGTTGGCCTTGACCTCTCTGTCGTGATTGATTCCGTGAGCCGCGTTGGTCTCTATTAGAATAGTTTTGCATCTTAATCCTCCTTATTTCTAATCCGTAAAGCCGTCCATCTTGTAATCACGTCAATAAATTCCTTTAATTCAAATTGGGTTTCAAGGTTAAGTTCATTTTGTAATCCACGCAGAAAAGCCACTTGCGATTTGTATCGCTCCTGTAAACGATGAAAATAGTAGAGAGAACGCCACGCCCACCGTTTTTTATCCGCGTAAATCTGGTTGAGTCGGGTCAGAAAAATGCTGGGAAGCCGATCTCTATCCGCACGCATAGCACCTAAAAACTGCTGGTGCCAGTCGCGAATTTCCTTGAAGTCTGACCATCTCATCGGTTTTCGTAGAAATGTGATGGCATCCTTTCCATCAACGCTCTTCGCGCCTTTTTCCGCATCGCCGCTCTGTGCTGCAAACTGGTACAGCGGATACTTTTTGTGCTCAATTGCAATCCCACCAGAAAGCGTGACATGGTCACCGGTGACAAACTGGCGGAATTCGGAACGGATCTGTTCAGCGATCTCTGGCAACGCGCTCCAGCCACCGACCAGGAAAAGGTCATCGCCACCGGCATAGATGAGTTCGAGAATCTCTTGATCCTGCTCCTTGTTGTAGTTGCGGCAAAGCTCCGGTACATACCCTTCAAAAAAGAGGCGGAGTGCTTCGCTCAGAGATGCTAAACGTGAGATCGTGGCTTTGTCAAGTTTGTCGGTAAAGACGGTGCCGAGATCATCAACATCCATCCGCAGTGCGCCGAGCCATGGGACGCCTTCAGCTGCATCAGCGATGTAGTCGTAATCGGCGATTTTTTTCTCGTCATTAGTATCGTGCGTGTGGGCAATCACAGGTCGGAACATGCGGAAATCGTAACTAACCGGAAGCCCTTCCGATTGAAAGTGCTTGAGAATATCGTCTCTGAGAAAATCTGTATCACCGAGTCGATAGACAACAGCATTCACGGCTCGCTCAGGTGTTTCCAACTGGTCAACAGCGTTTTGGTAAGTACGGACATCCATTCCAAACGCGTTAATAGCATCGCGCCAATCCGGTTTCTCTGGAATTGCCGCTTCTGAAATTTCAAAAGTAGCCAGATATTCAGCGTTTCGCAAATCCTTACCAAGTTCGTCAAATTTCCAGTCGATTTCCCTGTTTGGGTGCGGTTCAAAGAGGTTTTCAAACATCTCCTGCGCGCCTATTTCTGACCATTTTTCTTGTTTTCGCTGCTGGACTTTTGTTGAAACATCTGCCCATTTGTTTGAAAAGTTTTCGGATTCAAAATCGCGTGCCTTTATTGAGATACCCGCCAAGATACAAGAGATATCCCCGTTGTGCAGGGTCCATAATTTTTCGGAGATCCTTTGGCGTAGCGCGTCTAATTTCTCTTTCGCTTCCGTATAAGGTGTGAGGATATAAAAGTGTCCACCAGTTGCAAGAAGGAGGTTCGTAATGGGTAACTCAAATTGTTTCAGGATCCAGTGTGCGATGGCTTCGGTCAACAATTGGATATAGAAAGAACGTCCACGCAGTTGGTTGGCCGCACCGTCAGAAAGGATTTGATAAAGAAAAGCCTGGATACCTGAGATGTCGCCTTTTATGAGCGCACAGATTTTTTGGTTCGGATTCTTGTGGCTCCCGAGTTGTGTCTCAACTTCAGTTTCAGAGAATTCTTGCCCGATACACGCGGCGATCGCTGCGGTTGTGCGGAGATGATCGTAAAGCGAGATATCAGGGATTGTTTTATCTCCGCGCCGTTCCCATGGTGTTGCAGAAGGCATCCGTGAGGTGTATTTCTGGAGCAGTGCTACAATCGTCTGATAAAACGCTTGTGTGTAGTGTTTGCCTGCCGTCGCTTTATGGAATTCATCAGTAAAAGCGTCCCACAAGGCTTTGTATATTTCCTGATTTGCGTTTGAAGATTCACTCGGCATAAGCGTTTCGCGGGTCTGAAGATTGAGTGCTGTGAGTGAATAACGATATTCCTGAGACGCACCTTTGAGACGCGAGAGTGGTGAAGCTAGCGCGGCTTCAACAAAATCCTCTGTTTCCCGTTCCTCATCTTCACGTTCAGTCGCAGAGAGGCGATCTGCTAAAATCACCTGTTTCTCTATTGCGTGTTGGAGTTGTTTTGGTGGGCGGTGGTGGTTTTGAAAGTATTCCCACAAGGCGAGAAGAAATCTGCGAAATCTTCATTGACGAATTCGTAACTATGTTCCTGATGGGATTTGTAGCGGTCGGTGCCACGCATCCTGAATTTTCCGATGTCGTGGAGCAGCGCGGCGAGACATAAATATTCGTGGTCTTTCAATGAATTGTGTCCTTACCATTTCAAATTTTTTACGAATTCAAACAAATAAAATTGTACCATTCTACAATAATTTTTTCAAGTTAAAATTTAGAGTCTGGGGATGGGATTTTGTTGCGGATACAAACTTTTGATAGAGTGAAATTGGCAAAGCAATATTTTGCTAAGTACTAACGCTTAATTCTTCTGAATCAGGACTTACAACACGATAATTACACCATGAATATTTGGTTCCAAACTGGTTCGATTAAAAGCGTGAATGATTTGACCGAGTTTATTGAGGCTCATATGTTTCAATTCCAAACTGGTTCGATTAAAAGCATTCGATTTCGCGTTGCCGCAGTCACGCGCACTCCGGTTTCAATTCCATACTGGTTCGATTAAAAGGGCGAACTAACAGACGAGCATCCAATTTGGGATGAACGTTTCAATTCCATACTGGTTCGATTAAAAGGGTTTCAATTGATAAAATCCTACCCACTGAAGTGCGGAGTTTCAATTCCATACTGGTTCGATTAAAAGTGAACTCGACACCGCGAAAATTGAAGGTGTCGAAATTGTTTCAATTCCATACTGGTTCGATTAAAAGCTTGCTATCTTTGCAGCAGTTATAGCAGCGTCTTGAACGTTTCAATTCCATACTGGTTCGATTAAAAGGATGAAGGAAGCAGAGATTAGCGGCTACATGGACGTGGTTTCAATTCCATACTGGTTCGATTAAAAGGCTATTATCAAGATCATTCAGAAGTTTCAGGTGTGGGTTTCAATTCCATACTGGTTCGATTAAAAGTTTGTAGTGTCGTAATCAAAATCCCTATTGCTGAACGTTTCAATTCCATACTGGTTCGATTAAAAGATCCGTCAAAGTTTCACCCGTCCACAAGACTTAGGTCGGTTTCAATTCCATACTGGTTCGATTAAAAGCATGCTGCACCAACTACAAAGCGAGTTGTATGATGAGCAAGTTTCAATTCCATACTGGTTCGATTAAAAGAAGCGGACAACTCGCAGTTCGTAGGTCTCGATGAAAAGTTTCAATTCCATACTGGTTCGATTAAAAGGTTGACTGTTTAGTTTTGATTTTGTTATACTTTTTGGTTTCAATTCCATACTGGTTCGATTAAAAGTCTACGTATTTCCATGTTAGCTGTTGATCCTCGAATGTTTCAATTCCATACTGGTTCGATTAAAAGAATATAAGCGACCTGAACCGTAATTTCCTCATTCTCGTTTCAATTCCATACTGGTTCGATTAAAAGCCCAAGCCCGACAGGTATTAGGAGCGTTCAATTCAATACCTTCGCCAAAAAGATTGACGAAATAGGGTAAATATCCTAAAGTTATAGGTGAACAAACCAAACTTAAAAGGATGTTTACCCATGTTAGAGATTGTATCATTATTTACTGTTTTCAGTCCACATTTATCAGCAGC
>JAJEDN010000002.1 GCA_022821495.1 Candidatus Poribacteria bacterium | reverse complement strand
AAAAAGCAGGCGTTTCTAACACAATAGAGACCCAAAAACAGGTTTAGAAGGCAATCCTAACATCTGTTCGGGAGCTCTAACGGGAGAACACTGCCAACTTTTCATAACTTGTAATTTGATCAAACTGTCCAAACTATAGTTGCATTTATAGTAAATCCAAAAAATAAATACACACTTCCAACTCCCGGTAGGTTCGGTTTCCTAACCGAACCGATGTCGAGTGTAAAAATAATTACGGAATCTACTATAACATGCGGAAACGCCTGATATTTCGTTTTCGATTTGAGACTTATCTGACAGCCTACTATCATCTCGATACGAGAAAACCAATGGCAGATGCGCATCATCCTGCTCATTTACAAGTTGTGTATTCATCGCTTGGCAGGCGGTTCGCACAAGCCCAAGTCTTTAGACTTGGGTAGTTGACGGCATCTTAGGTGCTTCTTAATCGTAATTACTGGGGCGATGATCGCCGAGGAGTCGTCTCTGTCGAGGGTTCGCTTGCGCGAGGATAGATGCATCAAACTGAAACTTATTCAGGTAAGGTGGGTATTTCTGTGTAATCATGCGCTGGGCATAATGGACTTGCAAGAGGTAACGGGTTTCGTCAGCCGTATTGGCGGAGCCACGATGCCAGACTTCACTGCGGAAAAGCACCACGTCCCCCGCATTGCATAAGATACTCTCTTCCGTTCTGCCTTTCCATTCGGTTTGTCCGTTTGGAGAACACCCAGAGTAATGGCTACCTGGGACAAATTTCGTCGGTCCCAGTTCTTCATACATATCGTTGAGATAGTAGTGTGCAGTGGTGATGAAGATTGGGACTTTGACGCGTGGGTCAGAACGGATGTCTGCTGGCAGCCCAATTGGCAGCCAATCGGTATGTAACCCCTGATCCGGGCGTCCCGGTCCCGTCAACCACGATTGCATCCCGATACAATGACAATCCTCGCCGTGCGTTGCTTCGGCAACTTCAATAATCGGTGATTTGTCAAGGAATTCGAGATAGAGTGGGTCTCGATTAAACGAGTTGTTAATGATCTTGTTGAGGAATCCGCCTCCATTTTGAGGCGTTTGGTGTCGATCCAAACACTCTGGGATTGCTTCTAATCGGTCCATAGTTGCTCGCAACTCAGCGACTTCCTCAGCATTAAGCACCTTAGGGAAATAGACATAACCGTCCCTTTCGAGTGCTTCAACTTGGCTTTCTAAATCGTCGTGTGCCACGAGTGATAGGGCTTTTGCCATTTTCATACTCCTTTTGAACGACAACAACAGGTCAATTCTTATCGCTATGATATGTTAACTGCAACGAAGTTGTCAATAAAAAATGTGTCGGCACTGGATTTCTTCTAAGGTCCACCACAAAGCGATTGCCTTGATACCCCAACTATACTGCCTTGAGTTTTCGCCATAGGGTGGTACGACTGATCCCTAAACGTTGGGCAGCGAGTTGGGGCTTCCCATCAGATGCCTCCAAAACGCGTTGGACTAATTCACGTTCCAATGCGGCAAGTGGGTTGCTTGCCCTGAGTGCTTGCGTAACAATATCATCTCTTGACGCAATAAGGTCGAGCGGTAGATGTTGCTTTTCAATACTGCCGCCCTGACATTTGACGAATGCGTGCTCTATGATATTCTCCAACTCTCGCACATTGCCGGGGTAGGTATAATCCATTAAGATTTCAAGGGCATCGGGTGAGATGCGATGAATGGACTTTTGGGTCTGTTGATTGAATTTCTCGATAAAGTGTTCAATGAGGAGTGGAATATCATCTCGTCTTTCACGGAGTGGCGGCGGCGTAATCGGGACGACGTTGAGCCGGTAATATAAATCCTCACGGAAACGTCCGGCATCAATCTCTGTCTTCAGGATTCGATTTGTCGCTGCAATGACACGGACATCTACTTTCTTTGTCTCGGTTGAACCGACCATTTCATATTCGCCCTCCTGCAAGACGCGGAGCAACTTTGCTTGTGTTCCGAGACTTAACTCACCGATTTCATCAAGGAAAAGGGTGCCGCCGTCCGCAGCTGCGAATCGCCCTTCGCGCGTTGCGATGGCATCGGTAAATGCGCCCTTGACATGTCCAAAGAGTTCGCTCTCCAGCAGATTATCAACTAAACCTGCGCAATTGACGCGGATGAAAGACTTTTTTGCCCGCTCGCTATTGTGGTGGATCGCGTGGGCGATCGGTTCTTTACCTGTACCGCTTTCGCCTTGAATCAGGACAGTCGTTTTCATGGGGGCGACGAGTTGAATTAATTCAAAGATCTCCTGCATTTTCCGATTTTTTCCAATGAGATTCCCAAACGAATGGCGCGCCTTGAGTTGGGCGCTGAGTGCCTTTACCTCCGAGAGATCACGCGCAAACCCCTGGATAAATTCCGTCTCATTATACGTAATTCGGACGGCACGAATTTCTAAGGGTAAGCGACTTTTATTTTTCTGGGACAGTTCGGTTTGGAGAGTAATGGGGTTCTGTTGGTCGAGGCTCTTGAGCGTTTCGTGGGTGCTTTGAAATTCATCGGGAGGCATTAAATCACGCAGCGACAGATTGACGAGTTCTTGGTGTGTGTAACCGAGCCATGCACAGAAATTTTCGTTTACAGTAACAAACGCTTCTGTGAGTGATGGACAAATGAAGATTGCGTCGTTGGACATCTCAAAAAGTGTACGGTATCGTTTATTGTTTTCGGCGAGTTTGTCTGTCCAATTCCCTTTTTCAATCAGAATTGAGAGTTGTCCGGCAATCGGTTTGAGTCGTCTAAGATGTGCCTCGGAGAATGCTCTCGGTTTTTCACTGGTGAAAAAGACGACCCCAATCGGTTTACCTTGCACCTTGAGCGGAAGTGTTAGATTGGAGCGCATCCCTTCTTGGACCATGAGTCTTGTCCAGTGGGTCGGTCTTCTTGCGAGAATTTCCTTAAAATCGTCAATAATTCGTGCTTCACCTGAATTGAGGATAGGTGCAAGGCTTGACCCTTCGATTTTTGCCGAGAACCCGTTGTCCAGCAAGATTTTTCTGTTGGATTTCGTTTTGCACTGCACTAAATCCCCGGAGGATTCGTCAATGAGTGCGATGCCTAACCGGTTATGCGGCACTATGTTCTGAAGTCCAGCGTGGATATTCTCAAAGACTTCATCGAGTGTCTTTCCAAGTTGAATCTGCTCAAGGATTTCATAGATATGATCAGCTTCAACAGTTTGGTTAAAAACAGTATCTTCGAGTCTATCGCTCATTGGTGTTTCAGGAGTGACTGCGATCTGAAGGGTATCTCCATCAAGCCGGAGCGGATAGGTTCGGACGTTCGGTGTGGTAATGGGACATCCACTTTTCAGATCATATTGCCAACCGTGCCACGGACAGGTAACAACTTCCCCCTCCAGTGTTCCTTCGTTGAGTGGTCCTCCCAGATGTGGACAGGCATTATTGATAGCATAAAATCTTTTACCCGTGTTGAAGATTGCGATGCTTTTATTCTCTAATTTGATGACAATACTCTGTCCCGGTTCGATTGCAGATGTTTTAACTACATTCGTCCACTTCACCATCGTTCCTCCACGCGTTAGCAGGATTTGTTACCTATAGGTCATAGATTATCACATGATGGAGCAAATGTCAAGAATTTTGTTTCATTTATGAACATTGTTTCATTTATGAAGTAATCTTTATTTTTATGATTCTTGAGCAATTGTTTCAGATTTTGTTTCAGATTTGAAATACGGCAGTAAAATCTGAAACTTCACTTTAACCGATAAAACACTGATATATTTCAATTGTATATGGATTCTGAATATTTGGCACGAAACTTGCAATATAAGCAATAATGTGTAAGCAGGACTTAATTGCTAAACACTTAGTTTCTAAACGCTTCTAACCTACGAAAGGGATTATAATGAACACAGCATTTGACAGACCTTACAGACCTGTGGATCTGAACGCATCACTCACCCAGGCATTTTCACTTACTTCTATGGCTGAACAGTTGATGGAAGAAGCCACATCTGCCACTTCCGGTAGAGCTGCGTTGACATTAGCCCGTGGAGATGAAATGACTGTTATCCTGATTACCTTAAAAGCAGAATACACGCTTGACGAACATCCAGCACCTGCCGCTGCGACGGTTGTTATGCTTAGTGGCAGCATTATCTTTAAAACCGGTACTAAAAATATCACGATCGTACAAGGTGAATCGGTGATCTTTACAGCTGACATTCTTCACTCAGTTCACGCGAACGAGGATAGTACATTTCTTGTCATTATCGGTGGCAAGCATGCTGAGTGAGTATTGGAAACAGTCAGCACGAAGCACTGTCATCCAGATTTTCCTAATGTTGTTTGATAAGACTCAATTTTAGTTGACTAATTGGAGGAGTAAAAGATGAACCGTTATCTTGAACATGCCAATATGACCGTGAATGACCTTGAAAAAGCAATCGATTTTCTAACAACTGCCTTTCCAGATTTTCGCGTCAGGGGCGGTGGCGATAACGCCAACGGAACGAAATGGTGTCATCTTGGGACTGACGATTTTTACATTGCATTGTCAGACCGCAAGCATCCGTTCACAGGTGACCGTAAGGGGCGCCGTGTGAACCATCTCGGTTTTGCTGTTGATGATGCCGAAGGTATCAGAGAACGCTTGCTGGCTGCTGGATATAAGGAAGGTTTTAAAGTTGAACCGCATCCCTATCGAAAACGCATCTATTTCATTGATGCGGACGGTTTTGAATGGGAGTTCGTCGAATACTTCACAGAGGATCCAGCGAAACGCAACGATTATTCACAGTGAAACTATAGTAGGTCCATAATTATTTCCACATCTGGTGGATGCCGTAGAGGCTGGGTTACCCAGCCCCTACGAACGTGTAATGTAAGGTCCCTATCGCGGAGTGCCCACATATCAAGACGCAATAGATAGCCACATTTTGACATCTGCAGTTGTGAGCATATCAAATGATTGGAAATGCAGAGAGGGTGCAGCGGCACTGTTACCTGACACACCAGCGACCAAGACGAGATCGGCAATGTTGACGACATCATCACCGTTGACATCCGCACTATTTGTGCCCGTTTGTCCCAACTTCCCAGCAACTAACACTAAATCCTGGATGTTTACAATGCCATCACCGTTGACTACCGTTGACATCGCCTTTGAGTTTTACCGGTTCAGCGAGAAGATAGTTGATAATAATTTCCGCAGCAACATTACCTTTAGGATTATCTTCCCAATTTGTTTGATGAACTATCGCCAATCTACCACGATTTCCATCTCGGACAATGACAGGATCAGCAAGCTTTGCGTTTGCATTGCCTGTATCGCTTGCAAATACCTTTTCAGCATACCATGCTCCTCGGAGTTGATTCAAAGGCAAAGGTCTATCAGAATTGAAATTGACCAAACTCGGTGTTAAAGATTTGCCCTCATTAGTAACCAACATAGGTTTGTTTTCACTACGAAAATTAATTATAATATAGGGATTGTCCATTAGGAAACACAAAGCAAACCCTTTATTTAACCCAATATCAACTGGTATTGCAGGGGGCCAGTCATCTGGAGGCGTACTAATTCTGTGTGGATCGTGGTGACTGGTCCAACCGATATAATCTGCATGATTCATAATTGTATCTCCATCTTCTGACTCGATCCATTGTTCAGCAGTAGATCCGTCAGGCTGTGTATTTCCGTGAGGATAAATTGTAGATGGCATAACACCGTAAAGAATTAATACATTCACAGAACCGTCGTTGGTTGTTTGGATCATCCATTTCTTCACGTATTCCACATCTTCAGTGGTAGCAACGCGGATGCCCTTAGGTTCTAAGAGATTTTTCGTTGTTTCCGCTTCTACTTTTGCGTCTGAAGGTTTTATCCACCATGAAATGCCTGTGTATATCAAGACATCTACAGGTTGTTGATTCAGATTAGACTTCTGCTCGTTAGAACTATACGTTTTTTCTGTGATAAAACATAAACACATTAATATAAGAATCACTGAAATGTTTATTTTCTTTATAACTATTGTTTTCATTATAGAGACCTCTTAATTTATCTTGATTGCATAGTGCAATCGTATTGTTGGATAGAAGGGTGTTATCTTCCACCCTTCCGTGTTTAGCAGATAAGTATTACTTGCGTATCAACATCTTGCGTGTAGCAGAAAAATCACCTGCGGTAAATGTATAGAAATAGACACCACTCGCTACCTTTTCACCGAAGGCGTTTTTGCCATCCCAATACGCTGCACGGGAACGGTTCTGATACATACCTGCCGCTTGATGTCCGAGTGCTAATGTCCGCACCAATGTGCCGTTTACTGCATAGATATGCAGTGTAACCTCTGCATCTTTCGCCAAGTGGTAGGGTATCCACGTCTCAGGATTGAACGGATTCGGATAGTTCGCAAGCAGTGCTGTTTTTTTCGGTGTCAGCGACACGAGGAGTTGTTGTAAGAACAAGATACCGCGTTGTGACGTTGCATCTGTGATGCCCAATCGCTGTGCTTGAGATAGCCACTGTTTCACCTCTGTAGCAGTGAGCATTTCTAAGATGTAGGGATGCAGCGAAGGTGCTGCAGCACTGTTTCCCAATGCACCAGCGACCAAGACGAGATCCGCAATATTGACGACACTATCACCGTTGACATCCGCAGCATGCTGTCCTGTCTCGCCTAATGCGCCAGCAACCAGGACGAGATCGGCGATGTTAACGATCCCATCACCGTTCACATCACCTTTGAGCCCGGTTGATTCAGTTATCGCTGCGTTTTCAATCCGAGGGACAAACGTTTCCGCAGCACTATTTGTAAGCAACACATCAGACAACGTCAATGTAGATGCCTTCACTGCAATCACCTCAAAAGTGAGTGTTGCGAGGGTCCCATCCCCGTTGCTTTCGCCTGCAAAAGATGCGGCGTTGAGTTTTACCAGATTGCCCTCCACTTTCGGATCGACAAAGAACGCACCCGCGGGCAGAAAATCGCTATTCGCACCTGAAACATACCGGAGAGCAGTATCATCAAACTGGACAGTTGCTTGATAACCCGCGACGGCTTCCCCGTCTGTGATGTTCAGACTGATTTCTAACTGTTCTCCGATAGCAGGAGATGCTACCGAAGCGGGTGAGATGCTCACCATTGCATCAACGGTTGCGGCATCCGTCCCTACTGGTTCTGTACCTGCAGAAACAGGTATTTCTGCGGTGAATGCGGAAAGATTGTAGTTCTCTATTGCCCCTGGTCCGACGGTAAAGGTTAGCGTGGTATTTTTGTTAATTTCACCATTGAATGTCAGCTTAATTCGCACCTCCGTGTTACTGACCTGCTCTATATCATACCAATCGAAAGTAACACCGGTAATACCGGAAATTGTAATATCGTCTTGAATGTCTAACGTGCCATATATAAAAACGCCATTGCTTAGTTTCAACGTCACAACGCTTCCGTCGAGCGTTGTTCCAGTCAACGGTTGAGGACTGGATAATGTTAATGTTGGGCCTCCTTCTTCTCGAACAACTTCAATATCTATGTCCAAATCCGGGTTCTCATCCAAGATCGAACTAAGCGGAAACGTATCGGTAATCGGATTACCTCCAAGGGACAACTCTTCAAGATACACCAAGGCTGCCAACGGACTCACATCGCGAATCTGATTATTTTGGAGGTCTAATTCCGTCAAGGATGCGTCCGCTAGTTGTGCAAGAGGCGTAACATCACGGATTTCATTATCACTAAGGTTTACTTTCACCAACGATTTCACTTGTGCAAGTGGTGTGATGTCTCTAATTTTGTTACGTGAGATATGCAGCGAGGTCAAGCGTTTCAGTTGCGCGATCGGACTGATATCCCTAATTTGATTAATTGAAAGGAATACGGTTGTCAGTAGCGTAAGTGGGCTGAGCGGTGTAATATCGCTGATGTTGTTACCAAGGAGTGATAACCACGTGAGTTGTGTGAGTTGTGCCAGCGGAGCAATATCAATGATGCTGTTATTATCAAGATATAACGTCTGTAGTTGTGTGAGTTGCGCCAACGGAGCAAGATCAATGATGTTATTACCACCAAGAGATAATGTCTGTAGTTGTGTGAGTTGCGCCAGCGGAGCAATATCAATGATGTTATTACCGCGGACAGATAATGTCCGTAGTTGTGTGAGTTGTGCCAACGGTGTAATATCAATGATGTTGTTAGCGGAGAGAGTTAACGTCTGTAGTTGTGTGAGTTGTGCGAGGGGGGTAATGTCACTAATCTGATTACCTGTTAGATGCAATTTTCTTAGCTGGGTGAGTTGTGCGAGGGGGGTAATGTCACTAACGTCTTGGTTCCTTGTGAGATCTAACTCTCTTAGCTGGGTGAGTTGTGCGAGGGGGGTAATGTCACTAACTCGATTATCTCCGAGATACAATTCTCTGAGCTCGGTTGCATGTTCCAAGCCTGTGAGGTCAAGTATTGATGGTAAATGCCCATAACGCTCCAATTCCCTCCAACTCGCATCTAGCCTTGTTAGTTTTACCAGTTCCGCTTTAGGAATTCTAAGGATGTCACCTGTATCTCCTCTTCCGAGTCTTAATGTTCCACGTACTATTTCGGCCAAACTGGCATCAGCGAATTCAGCAACAGGATCAGCGACCCCCTGAGCATAACTAATGCCTTGCACGCCATATATTAACAACATTACTGCGAAAATTGACGCGATTATATTTCGATTTACAAATAAAGTTTTCATGATAAACTCCTTTTGGTTGTTTTTTCGATTGTGATGTGCAATCAGCTTATAAAATAAAAGGGTGGAGGAAGGTTATCTTCCACCCTTCCAATCTTCCGAGTATTACTTGCGTATCAACATCTTCCGCGTTGTGGTGAAGTCTTTACGCTTAGGACTTGCGCAAAAAGCAGTAATTTTGGTATTCTTAATCCCCTAAACCCCTTATCGGCGGGACTTTATGAGAAAATGCGTGAATCCTAAATATAAAACAACTTTTTGGTCAAAGATAGCAATTTAAGTTATAGTATGACATACTTTTATTAATAATAAAATTGAATTTTTATGACTATATAAAACTAATAGCATTATTGAGACGGTAGCGTTTCAGCAGCAACGTGTGCAAGAAATGTGCCATTTCCAATAATGCGCTGTAACGAACCTCAGACATTAGGTGAATCAGGAATAGGCTCAAAGAAGTGTATCTTCAGGGAGGGCAAAAAATTTTGAGGAATGGGTAAAAAATTTTTAAGAGTTTTAGGACTTACGCAATTTGCTGATGTGTAGCTACGAACCATCTACCGCTGGCACTGCTTTCGTATTCGGAGCATGTTCGCAAGCGTGCAAGTTCCTCTCGGAGTTATGCAGCTTCTGCTTCTGCCGATTCGGCTCAGTCTTCATCAACAGACCACGTGCAGTTGATATTATTGTCCTTATAAAATTGTTTGAGTGCCGGCTTATCAAACCAGAGCTGCATCTCTTTGCTAACAATGTGTCCGACGCTGCTTACCTTGAGGTAAAGACCGCCGGCTGTCCACTCGGGCGTGATGTTATATTGTCCGGTTTGTGCAGCGTAAATGCTGAGCAGTGCCAACGGCTCCATCGCATCGAGATTTGCGGTTCTATGGGTATCCTGCAGCAGTTCAGCCACGCTTCTTCCTTCATGTCCCTCTTGCAGTTCGGGTTTATCCATAACCTTGTTCTGAAGGATAAAGTCATCTTCAAGCGTAAATAGACCGCTATCGGCGTGTTGTCTACCTTGCAGCAGGTTGTCGCCTATCCGTTCTGCCATCGCCAGAAATTCTGCTTTCGGTTCTACTCGGTACAGATCCACCAGCGCGAAGATATAAGCGGGTTCCAAGGCGGTTGTGTCAAAATTCAACGACGGTGGCGAGTCTTTATCGGTCCCGATGTCTCCGATGCCGAAGGCTTTGAACATGGTGCGTAGGTAGTTTCTGAACGCAACTTTGCCCCCGGAAACCCGATATCCACGCCCACAAACAGAGGTGAAGAGCGGCGTAATGTTTTGCGGTAGAAATGTGCCGCCTTCTTTCGCACCAAAGTATAGTTTTGCATCTCTGAAAGGTCCCTCAATCCGAAAACCAGTGAGATCCGTTCCGTCAATAACGATACTTTTCAGCGTATTGTTTGTTGGATCGTAGGAAGCATCTAAAAAACCGATGATATGTTGTTCAACTGCCGCTTTGATGTGCGCCATTTCGCCGACGCGACTATACTTTTCGGCATTTTCTACGATGGTCAGCATCCCCATCATCTGCGTAATCGTGTGGTTCAACTGGTTGCCGACATAGACCCGCGGTTCAGTCGCTTGCGGATATTTTCTCCCGAAGACGTTCAACCCGCGTTTGCTACTTTGTGGATGCACCAGATTCGGCCAGATACCAGTCTCCGGGGCTCGCTGCTTGATAATCAGATTTAAGAGGCGTTCCGCCCAGATCCGCGGCACCTCCTCCTGCTTTTGATAACCCAAGCTATAACCCGCGTAAGCCAAATCCAACGCAACACTGATAAACGAGAGATCGCCACTGATTACGGGGTCTTTGTATCCATTCCAAGGTCTGTTCCAGGTATTGGCATGATCGACCTGCTTTTTGAAATCACCGTGTCGATTGTAGTGTAGAGCGTCCCAATCCTTGATATTCGCTTCCCAAATCCCTTTCATCAGCATCTCACCACGGTCGGGATCCACGGCTCTCAGCAATTCCCAGTACGGGTATACGTCCTCTATCTCGTGGACAACACCTTTCATGCCGTACCGATTACCGGTTACCAAGTCTACATAGCCGTGTCCGCCCCAATGCAGAACGCCGCTCTCTGGGTACCAGTAGTGGTTGAACATGTATTCGGCAGCTTCTCCTGCGGCGTGGACATATTTGCTATCCCCTGTGAACTCGCTTAAAGAGACAAGCAACCGCATCAGGTTCTGCTGATTCTGAAAGAAACTCCAAACTGCTGGTTTCGGCTCCGTGCCTGAGCGGTGAGAGGTCATAGACCTGGGTGCCTTCAAATAGTCGGTATGGAGACAATCGGCAAAGAGCGGCATATCTTTGCCACTGTATCTATCCCTTCCGTATCGGACAGCCGTACCTGCGAAGAGACAGGCAGCTTTTAAGAAGCGATTATCCTCTATTTCGTCGGCACTTAATTGGTTTTTGCCAATCCATCGATCTAATTGATTAGTGTTCATACATCCTCCATGCTACTTTTGGGTCTATGTCCTTTCGTCCATGTCATGAATCCAAACACAGCAAACGAAAGAAAACTCATACGGGTATGAATGGGTAATCGCGCTTTCTTTCGCTCTTTAGCGATGTTATAAGGGCAGATCCAAACACGGCGAAGCCAAAGAAAGTAAAGGGCATCTGCCACAGAAGAAAACTCATGTGTACATGAATATATGAGTGTGCCTTGAAGATGACGAACCACGATAAAGGTGCGAGAATTGAAAACCACGTCGTCCAGATTAATGCGATGTAGTGTTGCCGTTGCGCTGCTATTGCTTTTTCATTGATACGCAAAAATAGGAGCACAGACATCAACAAAAAAAGAACGATTAGATACACATAGCGAACTTTCAATACAGCGTTGGAGATGAAGGTATTCGTCTGAGACAAATAGTTGTTGAAATCGAAGAAAATACCGTTCATGTAAGTAATGACCACGCTTATCGTCCCGGCTTCCAGACTGGCGGCGTATACGGGTGGAAAGTTCTCTGCCTCTCCATACGTACGCTTACCAAAAGACCAGATGATATGCGCAACCCCATCCATAAACCCGTCCTTGGCAGCACCGATCTGGAAACACAGCATGATGAAACTCAAAAAAATGGCTACGCCTGATCCGAGTCCAGCTACAAGCGTCCACTTCACGCACTGGCGGCGGCTCCATTTGTCAAGGATAACATAATAGACGAACGGCACCATCATCATTACCAACGTGGTCGTAATATACTCATAGCCGTTGATGAAACACTTAATGGAAACCGCGATGAAGATAACAATGCCAAACCGGATGAGGTGTCGGTCCAATGTTTCCCTGTAGCGTTTAAGGAAGTACATGACGATAATCATCGGCAGATAGAATGCCCATAGACTCCACCAAAGATTTTTACCAAAGACCGTCAACCATTGAGACAACACCGCCGAACCGATAACGAATATCGCCACCCACCCACCAAATTCCTCATAGAACCAACTTACGATGCAGGTCAACGCGCCTGCAGAAAGTAAAGCTGTTAGCACATAGAATAACGTTAATTTGGTTTGCTGCGATAAGGGAATGCGTCTATCCAGTAGACTAAAAATCATGCCTTGACCAGCGGGTTGTGAATTGTAGGTTGAAAATTTATCGAAGGAGAGCTTGTAAAGGTAGGCTGTATATTGCGGTCCCAGCTCTGTTGAAGGTATCCATTCCGCATCCGTATTTTTCGCTGTTCCCCACCCGTTCAGACCTCCCGCTGAGAAGATACCATCTTGGCGAGATTTGACCATTCTTCCCATGACATGCGCTTCGGTGTCTTTCTGATGTGTCGCAAACCAATCCTGATCAGCGACACGCCATGTGTTCGCGAAAAACCCGAAAAATAGGAGCCCGATTGATAGTGCCCAGATAGCTATCTTTTTCGTGAGGCCTGATTGACCAAGATTTTTAAATTGCATATTGACATACGCCCTGCTTTAGTGGGTGGAATAAGTTAAACCAGACTTACGCATAATGGAGGTATTGGGAGGGAAGTATGGAAGGAACGGAAGGATGGCAGGATGTTCACCCAACCTTCCAATCTTCCAGGCTTCCAATTCCAGAAACAGATGAGTAGATTTTACCTAAGTTCTATTAAAGTATCCGCCCTTTCTTAGGCACTTGCGAGTTGGGATACCAGCGAGAATCGGATGGCGGTGCCGGTTCGGGAGGCTGCAACGAAGCGAACTCAGCCAGCTTCGGTCGGATCTCGTCCTCCCAAATCCCTTCCACATCGTCAAAAGTCAACGGCGTATGGTTCGACACTTCCGCTGCATAAGCCGATAGCAATTCGCTTGTTTTTTCCCCAAAATGCGCCACAATATCCGCCACCATCTGTTCCCCGACTTGACGGCTGGAGGATTCGTTGAAAGATCCCATTGCGAAATGAGGGGCGCGGGTATCATCCGTTGGCATCCGCGACATATCCACACAATCGGGTGCAACTGCCCAAAGCACGGACGTTTCACCGCGTCCGGCGTGTCCGCCCAACCCTTTACCGTCCTCGAAACGTTCGATATCCGCACCGATGCTCATCGTCGAATACATCCGAACCCCGACGTGTGCCTGCATAATTTCAATCACTATTGGCACGTCTAACCGATGTGGACCCGAATGTCCCGAAAACAGAATCGCGCCGTGAAAACCCAGTGCATCCACCGCTCGAATGTGATAGCAAATATTCTTCAAAAACATCCAAGGCGGTATCGCTGTCAGCCACGGTCGCTCTTGGTTCACTTGGTTGTGTCCCCATGAACCGTAACCACCAATCTCGTGGCAGTGCCAGTAAAACGGCGGTGCGACGATCCCCCCGTGTGCTTGCGCCGCCTGACGCGAACATTCGTGTGCCCGAATCGCATCCATCCCAACTGCGTTGTGCCAACCGTGCGGTTCGCACAAACCGTAAGGTAGATACACCATTGGACACGCCTCTAACGCCGCTTCTAATTCATCGGGAAACATCCGTTCCCATCGAACCTCGTTATATCTCATACGATACCCCTTTCTGCACCAATAATCCAAAATCCATAAGGACTTATGCCGAATCAAGAAGCAGATTGTAGGTTTTGAGGAAGGGTGGAAAAAGGAAGATTGTCACAAACGCAGTGTTCGCTATCTTCCTAGGGGAAACACCCAAGCAAAAACACTTCCAACCTTCCAATCTTCCAACGCTTATGAGGCGCGAAAACATAAATTTAATATCAAAATTTGCTTATGTCCCGCGTTTTTCACCCGGTTTCCGTCGAAGTTTTGAGGCATAACTATCGCCTTCAGCGTCGTACGAAACGAATACCTGTCCATCTTCGACAACCAGCCGTGGTACAGTTCGATGCCGACCATCGCGTTCAGGACCGCGCATCACAGCGAATTGTTCCTCAGTCATATCTTCAACCATATCGCCCCATCGGTCCTGAGGATCAAGTACACCACCGCCCCAATTGACATTTTTCGACTGATACTTAATCAGGACACCGCGTCTGGGGATCGGATTCTTCCACACCAATGCGCCGTGCGTGCAACCGCCGTCCATAAAGAAAAGCACATCCCCTGCTTTCATGACGGGTTGTACGACCAAGCCCATCGCGTCGTCACACGTCCGAATCCCGCGTGGCATGGAGTACTGTGTCTTGTGGGAACCGGGTACACACGCGAAGCCGCCGAGGCCGGGTTCGACATCGCGCAATTGCCATGTAATCGTGACAGTCTCAGCATAACTGCGTCCGTTCTTAAAAGCATAACCGCGTGAGGGGGTCATCGGTTCATTGCCATCGTGGAGTGAGTGCCCAGATGTGCCTTCAACAGCGCAGAATACGGTCGCGCCACCCATCCGATAGCCGCTACCGCCCATCCAATTCATTCGCTGCACCACAGCGGGGTGCGCAATCATGCGTCGGAATGGCGCGTTATAAGGGTCGGGTAGGTCTAACAAACCCGGCAGGAGCGGACGACCTGTCCCTGCTTGGCTGACGGATCCGCGCGCCAGTTCTTCGCCTACGACGATACGATCTTGGAATTTATCTACAGCCTCATTCGCCTCTGCCAACCATTGTTCGTCCATCAGACCCCGCACCACCAGATACCCGTTCAGATCCCAAAAGTAAAACTCTTTTTCATCAATGCCTGAATCTGGGTCGCGCATGTAGATTGATGGATGAACGATCGTCGAATCTTCTTCTACCCACGTCTCTTCGCCATCTGTGTTTAGTACAGGTGGCGGACTTGAACCCTTATATCCGGGGACATACATGACCGCCTTTTGCGCAGGCGTTGCTTCGTCCGCCCATCCGGGTAAAGATTCGGTTTCTGAGTAAGGTCCAACTGGATTGGATTGGATCGCTGCACGCGCTGCATACCAGTAGCTCAACAATCTTTTTGGCTCGTCTTTCCACGGACGAACGCCTTGGAGTGTGGGTTCCGCGACTAAGAATAGATCGCCTGCCTTGAGTGCGGGCTGCACCAGTAACCCCATATCATCAACGCCGGTTGCCAAATCATCGGGCGTTTCAACGTTACTCTTGTGGCTCGCCTGAACAACAACGAATCCACCGTCGCCTTCTTCGACATCTTCTAATGCCCAAACTGCTTTCACGCCTTGGCAACTTCTTCTATCCTGTTGTATGCGGTATGCCAAGGACGGATTTCTCGGTTCATCGCCGCCGCCGAGCGGTGCCCCGACTTCACCTTCTCGCTGCCCCAACAATCGCGGAGCTTGATCGAGTCGAAAGCCGTGTCCGACAATCTGGTTCAAATACCAGACCAATTTGGGTTGTACCAGTAGGTCACGGAACAATTCGCGGTGTGGACTGTCTCCGCCTAACAGCATCTCACTCTCACCAATTGCGTCTAATGCCTCGTTGAGTGCTGCGACCTCTTCTTGACTGAGAACACCTGGGATGTGTAGGTAGCCTGCCACATCAAAAGCGTAATTCTCTTCATTCGTCATGACTTCGTTATCCATCTGTTCCTCCTATTGTTGATGGTTGGTCAGCAAGGTGTTGCCGCGCTGTAATTCAAAGATACGCACAGCCTATAAATCGCTTTTCAGTAGTAGCATTATCACACAACGCTACCATTTTGTCAACAGTCTATTTCATTCAGGGCCTTTTAGTTTTAATATCTGCTTTATGTATATGGATATGTCTTCCGCTGTAGGAGCGAGTGTTTTTGCTTGGGTGTTTTTTGTCGCTCGCGATCTTGCGAAAAAACGTTAACTTATGTCAATGAAAACCAAGATCGGGACCGAAAACTAAATAGTCCTGCTATTTTATTTGATTTATAATCAAATTTACATATAATTGCTCATATTAGGGTAAATATATTTTTTTTATTGATAATAAATTTTCCTGAATATAGATTACGATGATTGAATCAGCATTTTGCTTAGGTCTTGGAAAGATATTGGTGCTTTTGTATATGTTTAACGTGAGCTTGAAAAAAGTATTAGAAGTTAGAATAGATACAAATTGGAAAAAAGGACACTTTTAGTGATTTAACCCCCTAAATCCCACAACCCGCCATATCCCCCTTATCAGGCGGTAGGGTGACTTTAAGAGAAAATGCATCTGTCCTAAGTATTATCAAATTCACGTTATACTATATTTTTACATCCAAACCAAGAAAAAAGAGGTAGGGCTTCAGCCCAAGATTGATGAACATCGTCTTTCTATTCTCAGATGAACACGCCGGTGCTGTGATGGGGAACAGTGGGCATCCCGTTGTCCAAACCCCTCATCTTGATCGCCTTTCGGAACAGAGTTACACCTTCGACAACGCGTATTGCAATTATCCAATCTGTACACCCTCACGCCTGTCCATGCTCACGGGACGCTATCCGCATCAGATTGAAGCATGGGATTTAGGGGCAATCTTGGATCGACAGCACCAGACATGGGGCGATTATTTAACAGAGGCGGATTATGAGACCGTGTTGTGCGGACGGACGCATTTCAACGGAGTTGATCGCCTGCTCGGTTTTTCGGATCGCTTACTTGATGACCTACCTCGGTGGTGTCACACGACTGGTAAACCACCACGGCGTACAGCAGACGCGCGGCGGGGTTCCAATTCACACGTCTCTGAATGCGGACCGGGGGACCACGAACACACGAGCTATGATCGAAACGTCACAGACTTGGCGGTTGACTTCCTTCGCGAAAAAGCAGCTGCATCAGACGATAAACCGTTTCTGCTTTATTGCGGATATATGCACCCACATTTTCCGCTCATTGCGCCACCTGAATTCTATTCACTGTACAACCCAGACACCCTTGCGCTCCCTGATACATGGAACGAACCGCTTGAATCTCAACACCCTATAATCCAACACCACCGTTGGGCGTGGCGGAACGACATCCCACCGCCAGAAGCCACCGTGCGTTGTGCCTTAGCCTCGTACTACGCGCTCGTCTCGTCGCTTGATGCCCAGATTGGGCGGATACTTGCGGCAATCGATACGTCGCCACTGTCAGAAAATACTGTTGTCATCTATACCAGCGATCACGGTGAGATGGCAGGGCACCACGGGAACTGGCAGAAACAGTGCTTCTATGAACCCGCAGTGAAGGTGCCACTTATGCTGCGACTACCGTCAGGTGAGACGTGTCGCGTGCCACAAAACGTCTCTTTGGTAGATGTCCTCCCGACTCTGTTGGAAATCGCTGATTTAGAAATGCCATCTGATTTACCCGGCGATAGCCTGTTGGAGATCGCCCGACACCAAGCAAATGAGACAACGCGTGCTGTGTTTTCAGAATACCATCACATGGGGATGCGCAACGCCGGTTTTATGCTCAAGGATGGAGATTACAAATTGTGCCATTACGTCGGCAGCGAGCCGCAATTGTTCAATGTGAAGATTGACCCGTTAGAGAATGATGATTTGGCACCAAGACCTGAGTATGCGGCAAGATGTAACGAATTGGAAGTTGCGCTGCGTGCGATTGTCGATCCTGAATTGACAGACGCACGGGCAAAAGAGAATCAAAGAATGCGTAGTGCGAAAGGTAGAGATACCTAACGATTGGATTTGCCGAGGCACGGGACCTCGGCGTGCCAAAAAACTTTCACCTAATCTTCGGGCAGGAAGCCCAAACTTTTAAGTTTGGGAGGAATGCCCGCTCCTTTTCGTTTTTCCTTGACAAAAACTATCAAGAATGTTAGACTATTCCTTGTAGTGTAAGGTTGCGAGTTAGGCTGCTGTTCGC
>JAJEDN010000072.1 GCA_022821495.1 Candidatus Poribacteria bacterium | reverse complement strand
AAAGCAGGCGTTTCTAACACAATAGAGACCCAAAAACAGGTTTAGAAGGCAATCCTAACATCTGTTCGGGAGCTCTAACGGGAGAACACTGCCAACTTTTCATAACTTGTAATTTGATCAAACTGTCCAAACTATAGTAAGCTCAAATGAACAAGGCGGAAGCGTGGAGGTTTACAGTGAAAAACTTTTGTTAGGTAAAGTAAGACTTTCAATCAGTGAAAATGGAGGCGAAGTGTCCGTTCACGGGAAAAATTATAAAGATCTTGCCTCACTTCGTATTACCACCGATGGTGGAAGCGTGGCCGTTAGAGGGGAGGATGGTAAAGGCGGTGCTGCGCTTGGCACCAATGAAGACGGGGGAGTGGTAACCATTATTAATAAAAAAAATAAAGGCTTAGTGTCGCTTTATAACCATAAAAACGGTGCATTCATGGATTTTTACGGTAGAGAGGGCGAAAGATTACGTCTTATGATGTCTGATGAATTTCGAGGAACTGTGTTGATTGTCGGTAAAGATAAACAGGCTGGTGTATTTCTTAGGAACGATGAATACGGTGGGGGCATCGGTATCCTTAACAAATCAGGTGAGGTTGTGGGGAAATTCGGTGTCAGCGATATAGGCGGTGGTATGCTCAATACAAGCGATAAGCACGGCTATAAGACTGGAAGTGTACCATAAGGCTTACAAAACGTGTTTTATCGTAAAACCGAGAAACAATTTGGTCTTTTAGGTAACAACATCTTTTCCTTTGCTGGCGAGGTTTAGGAAACGCATTTCTACCGGGCCTGGAGCGAAAATTTAACCGAAAAATCGGAATCTGAATGGTTCTGCCCTACTCCCAGGACCATTTATGGTAGATTTTAGAATTAATTATACACTCTTCATGCAAAGTCAACCCCCTAAATCCCCCTTATCAGGGGACTTTGAGCAAGACAGAGTTATTGATAAATGTCAACTTATTTCTATAATTCACCATAGTTTTCTGTTTTGACTTTGGTTTGCGTTTACAGATGTTAACGTTTTTTCGCAAGATCGCGAGCACAGCTCGCTCCTACAGGGAAATCGTATTCATACATATAAAGTGAACATGTAAAACTAACGGAGATTACTTTTGAATATTGATACATTAAAAGGGAAAACGGTCGGTGCTGCTGTTTCAGGTGGCTTGGATAGCTGCACGATTACTAAGTGGTTAGTCGATAATGGTGTCAAGGTTGCCTGTTTTACGGCGGACCTTGGTCAACCCGATGAACGGGATGTTTCGGAGATTACAGAACGAATGTTGGCATGCGGTGCTGAGGATGCTGTTATTGTTGATGCAAAAGACGCACTTGCAGAAGACGGTATCCGACTCGTCCAGTGCCAAGCGATGTATGAAGGTGGCTACTGGAATACCACAGGTATTGCCCGGCACGTTACAGTAAAAGCACTTCTGCCGGAGATGGAGAAACGCGGTATTTCCATCTTAACACACGGCGCGACGGGGAGAGGCAACGACCAAGTGCGATTTCAACTCGCTACAAATATGCTCAACCCACATTTTGAAGTCTACGCCCCGTGGCGAGATCCTGAATTCCTCAAGAAGTTTGGGGGTAGGAAAGAGATGATAGACTTCTGCCAAGCACACAACCTGCCGATTACTGCCACACACGAGAAGCCTTATTCCACTGATGCAAACCTCCTCGGACTTACGCATGAGGCAGGAAGACTTGAATCGCTGAAAACGCCAGCAGGGTTTATCAATCCCGGCATGGGAGTCCATCCGAAAGACGCTCCTGATGATGTAGAGCACTTTACTGTTACCTTCGCGCGCGGGACACCTGTTGAAGTCAACGGAAGCCCTGTTACGTCACTTCAGAGCTTGATGGAGGCGAACCGTATTGGTGGCCGGAATGGGATCGGTATTGGCATCCATACCGTTGAAAACCGGTTTGTCGGGATTAAAAGCCGTGGCGTTTATGAATCACCGGGGATGGAATTGCTTGGGAAGTGTTACGAGTATCTACTGCAGTTGATTTTAGACAGACGTGCGCGCCGACATTTTGATAACGTCGCGCCGATAATTGCTGAACAAATTTATCAAGGGTACTGGTTTGATGCTGCGACACAAGCGTTGCTGTCTTCGATTCAGCCGTTAACTGACTTAGTGAGTGGGACTATCACGGTAGCACTGTATAAAGGGAATGTTGCATTTCATGCTGCAGGCGGTGCGCCGCATTCGCTCTATTCCGAGGAAACTGCCTCTATGGAGGCGATTGGCGACTTTGATCATGCGGATTCGGAAGGGTTTTTAGCAGTGCTGGGTGTAGGGGCGCGAGCGTCAGCTATCGCTGGACAAACAGAGGAATAGACGTTTAGGGCACTTCAAGTTTTGCGAACACTTCTGCGATAATGCTTTCAACATCACGTCCATCGGCTTCTGCTTCGTAACTGATGATGACTCGGTGCCTTAGCACGTCCATACCGACGGCGTGAATGTCTTCAGGCGTAACATAACCGCGTTCGGAAAGGAATGCTCTTGCCCTTGCAGCGAAAGCGAGAAAGATGGTCGCCCGTGGAGATGCACCGTATTCAATGAGTGTGCTGAGTTCGTCTAACTGATAGGCTTCCGGGGCACGCGTCGCACACACCAAATCGACAATATAACTCTCCAACTGTTCTGCCATGTAGATGTTTCGGACAACCTCTCGGAACCGGATAATATCTTCTGGGGAAATCACGGGTTGGATTGTAGCAATTTCTTCAGTTGTCATCCGCCGAAGGATTTGCAACTCCTCTGTGTGCGAAGGATAGTCAACTTTAACCTTTAGCATAAACCTATCCACTTGTGCCTCCGGTAGCGGATAGGTGCCTTCATGCTCAATCGGATTTTGGGTTGCTAAAACGAGAAACGGATCATCGAGGGGATAGGTTGTACCCCCAATCGTTACCTGCCGTTCTTGCATTGCTTCAAGGAGCGCGCTTTGCACTTTTGCGGGTGCACGATTTATCTCATCGGCGAGGATAACGTTGGCGAAAATCGGTCCCTTTTTCGTGTAAAAGTCGCCTTTCTGTTGGTCGTAGATGAGTGTACCGATAAGGTCTGCGGGGAGCAGATCGGGGGTAAACTGGAAACGACTGAAAGTAGCGTCAATGGTCTGTGCCAGTGCGCTAACAGCGGTTGTCTTTGCGAGTCCGGGTACGCCCTCGAGGAGAATGTGCCCGTTGCAGAGCAGTCCAATGATCAACCCCTCTAATAACGCTGTCTGTCCGACGATAACTTTCCCTGTCTCTGTGAGTATCTGCTGAACTAACCCGCTATCCGCTTGGATGCGGGCATTCATGGCTTCTAAGTCGTAGTTTTTTTGCATCTGTCTGAATCAGGATTATGGGATTACCAAGATAGGAAAACTGGAAGATTGGAAGATTGGGAAACGGCACCTATCCTTCCACCATTCCGACCTTCCATCTGAGTTTCTTTTATCTTCGTTAGATTTACACAAAAGACGGTTGTATTTCGCCTTCTTGGAAAGATTGCTCAAGCCACGGATCCTCCGTTTTTTGCCTGAACTCAATGACTTTTCGGCGCATCTCGTTGGCGATGTTTTGTAATTCCGGCACGTCAATGAGGTTCTCTGATTCCGCTGGATCGTTCTGGATATCGAACAATGCCTCGCGGCTCTGTTGTAGAAAGTCTGTCCGCTGCCGTTCACCGAGTTGTTGGACGTTGTCATCCCGTACGGCTGTCCATGAGATTGATCGGAATAGGTCGCTTGGGAGCGGTGTCTCCAGTTGATACGCGAGATTACGGACGTATTTATACTGTCTACCGCGTAAGACGCGATATGGATAGTAGTTTGTCACTTCGTGGAAGCAGTGCGAGAAGTAAGTTTCCTCCCATTCACCGTTGCCAGGATGCGGACTGTCATCTTCAAGGATAGAGAGAATTGAGCTGCCTGGTAGTGCGTTGTCTCCATCAGGATGCGTAACGCCACACCACTCTAACATCGTTGGGCAGAAATCTACCCAGTTGACGAGTGCCTGATTGTGGAAGCCGCGTTTTTGTTGTGTAGGACTGGCGATGAGCAGTGGGCAGTGGTGTCCGCTATCGAAGCTTGATGCCTTTGCACCCGGAAAAGGCATGGCGTGATCGGTTGTGACAAAAACGAGGGTTTCGTCTGCGCGTCCAGAAGCGTCAAGTGCGTCTAAAGCTGCCCCGACGACAGTATCCCACCGAGAGACGCTTTCGTAATAGTCGGCAAGGTCTTCACGGACAGCGGGTACATCGGGTAGAAAATTTGGGACAATAATTTCATCAGGGGCATAAGGACGTGATTCGATGCCTGGATGCGTCTGATCGTTTCCGAATCCTTTACCTGCACGGTGGGGGTAGGCACTACCGATATGGAGATAGAAAGGTGTATCTATGTTCTCGTTGAGGAATTGTGTAACCTTTGCCGCCACATCGACGGGACTCCGTGCGTTGACTTTCGGTTCAAAGTCGAACGGATAAACGCTTTCGGGTTCTACGTGCTTCTTGCCGATGCACGCCGTAGCAAATCCATGTGTTTTGAGTATCTTTGGTACGGATTGCATGTATTCGTGTGTGCGAAATCCGTGAATTCCGTGGCAGTGTCCGTATTGTCCATGTGTGTGGCTGTGCTGACCGGTGAGTATACACGCACGACTTACGGCGCATGAAGGACTGGTACAGAATGCATGGTCAAACACGACACCACGTTTCGCAAATGCATCAATGTTTGGTGTTCGGATGACATCATTTCCGTAGCACTTTGCGATACGGCTCCAATCGTCAGCGATGACGAACATTACGTTTTTGTAGGAATTGTTCATGGTGCTCCTATGAATAAGAGTTCTTTCATTTTCGTTTGACACAACCTACACGCTAATAAAAAAGAATTAACTACTCAAAAAGTTGTGAGACCGGGCAAGTAAATCCCGGCACGACATCCTCACCCGTGAGTGTGTCTTCATACGTAAGTAGTACGATGTCTTTTTCGGAACGATAGACTGTCACCGTTTTGGAGCGGGGATTCAGAACCCAGACAAGACGGGTTCCGGCGTTCAGATAGGCAAATGCTTTGTCTACAATACGCCACTGAACGTCTGTTGGCGAAACGACCTCAATCGCCAAATCGGGCGGTATCGGGAAACCTGTGTTCTCGTCTCCATCCAGCCGGGAAGTTGGCATAAACGCCACATCTGGCTTCAGCCCACGTTCACCGACCTGAAAAGTTGCCTCTACATGGACCTCCCCTAACTGATTCTCACGTACATACCGGTCCAAATGCCGGATAACGTTGACACTAATCTTGCTATGTATTCTTGTTGGTGGGGACATCGGCACTAATTCTCCTTTAACGTATTCATATCCGTCTACATCGTTCTCAAGAAATTCCGCCAATGTCATGGAGACTTGTTCGGGTGCGCGAGTCCCTTGTGCGACTTCATAGAGTTCTTGTTGTGTCATGTTTTTGGTTCCTCTTTTGATGTGCTATTATGTTTTCGTCTCCTTTTTGCTTTGTTTTTCGGTTTTCTTGGGTTTTGGATTTACCCAAGAAGTGCCAATATGAATTACACCAAGCCGCCGCGTTTTCTCAAGAACCATTCAAATCCGAGTAAGGCGATCAAGGCTCCAAAAATGAGCGGAATATTCCAAATGTCGACATCCGTAATTTTTGAGGTTGCACTTTCGACGAGTGGAATCTGGTTCACGAGTTGTGCTGCCTCCTCCATGGCATAGTATTTTCCGCCGCTCCCTTCAGCAAGTGTTTTGAGGAGCGCAGCGTTAAGTTCGGCATTACTAAATTCGGCATAAGATGCTTTCACTTCAAAAAGGGTTTGTTGTTCGCCGAGAGGCTTGCCGTCAAGGGTACCGGTTGCGGTGACGGTGTATTCGCCAAATTGATTCGGAATGAAACGTGCCGTGTAGAGTCCATCTTTACCGAGAACCTGTTCAAGTTTTAATTCTTTGCGTTTGCCTGCTTCGTCAATGACTACGGCTCGGACCCTTGCGTTGTTCGTCGATTGGAATTGCTCGTCTGTGGCGGTAACCTCAATAACAACAGGTTCCTTCAACGTGTAAGCAGTTTTAGCGATATCAAGTTGAATATGATCTTTGGGGGCAGTTGTTAACCATCTGGCGACTTGCCTCCAAAACCGTTCGGGACTATCCCCTTGTTGCCAGGATCGTTGATTACCATTTTCATGAGAAGGTATCATCTGCCACCGTCGGGAGGTGTGTGGCGTAAATACCATGACGCGTCCGGCGTTGTAATTATGGATTGCGATGAGGATCCGGTTCCCGAATTCGTTCCGAGCAGTTGGATGTTCTGCTAAAACCAGTGCGCCTGCTTTCGCTCGTTTCACTTTACTATAGCCCTTCAGCGTGGGCAATATCTGCCAGCGTTCCATATTTTCGGTGGGCGTGTCAGCCAACGCCATCAAATTTTCGATCTTCCCCTCTGGTGTCAGTTGCAATTTATACTCTATATTTTCAGAGGACTGCGAACCGATAGCGGACCGAATGGGCCGCCTTGGTGCTACCGGTGTTGGTGCGGGGCCGAGTTCCAATTCGACTGGTAGGCACTCCGCAAGTGGTGTGTTGATATAGGCACCAGCGAGTTCGTGGTTACCCAGGGAACTTGAACCCCCTAACATGAGCAATCCACCGCCACGTGTGCGCACAAACTCCAGTGTATTTTCAAGCTGCACTGGTGTAAATTGGGAGGCATCCACGTTGCCTAAGATGATAGCATCAAAATCGAAAAGCGTCTCTTTATCATCTGGATAAAATTCAAAGTCACGTATCACTTGGGTGCGGGTGCCGAGATAATTTCTGCTGCCATCATCGGAAAGTTTTGTTAAGATCCTGTCGGTTAATTGGATGTTCGGATCCTTTTGCAATGTGCGTTTTATGAACCCAAATTCAGCACGGGGTTTGCCATCGACAAATAGGATTTTCACACGTTTGGTAGGGGCGACCTTCAGCAAAAACGTTTTTGTATTGTTTTGTGGTACGGCTTCGGCTTCTCCTAACTCCGCATGTACCTCAAATTTCTGGGTGCCAGCTTGGCGCGGCGTGAATTTCAGCAGCACGCGTTTTGTTTTTACGTCAGAAGATGCGTCTGTTCCACCGATTTGTGGTACCCAAAGTGTTCTTTCATCAAGGTCAACAGACTCACTTTTTAGTACCCGTGTATCGTTTCTTAATTGCAGGTTAACCTTTTTACCGTTAAATCCTTTTCGTTTTACGGTCGCCCATATTTCGACTGGGAAATCTTCTTCTGCTGTACGCGGAACGTCCAATTTAACGATTTCAAGGTCTGGATTGCCTGTTTCTGAGCCGACACCGACAGTGTGGATAGGTAGTTTCTGTTCTCGAATTTGCATCGCGAACTTCGTGATGTCAGCACCGCTTCTGTCCGCACCATCTGTCAAAACGACAGCACCCGAGAGAGGGATGCCTTGCAAATCATCAAGCGCTTCATTTAACGCCTGTGGGATGTCCGTATTTTCGCCTTCTGCCGTCGTTAGGGGTTGGCTGGAAATACGTTTTGCCGTAGTATCAAACGCAAAGAGTCGCACTTTGAATTTAGCATTCAGTTTTTCAAGGAGACCTTCCTCATCGGCAAAGAGCAGCTGATTGACGCGCTGCAATCGCGTCTCTGCAGCAGGGGAATCCGTAATTTGCATGCTCTTGGACTGGTCAACCATCACCAATAGATAGGAGTCGTCAGGATTTGACTGGTAAATTGTTAGAAACGGTTTGAGTAGACAAAAGGCGATCAGACAAAGCACGATTGCCCTCAGAAAGATGAGAAACCCGCGAAACCCGCGTCTGATACGTCCTTGCGTGCTCCGATATGCCCAGATAGTGGCAGCCACAAGCACGATAAGTAGAACAGCAATGAGAAGCCCTGGTAGCGGTACCCCAAACGAGAAATTTCCTTCTCGAAAAACGTCAATGGGGTACTTCATTATTGTTTCAAACATTTTTTAATTTATGGCCTCCTGGGCTGCGCTCCACTACGTTCCGCGCAGGTTTCCTGTTAATTCTGCACATTCTTCTTAAAATCTAAAATCGCGCAGGTTTTTTAACACTCCAGAACGAACGCAACCCCCTTTTATCGAGTACTGGCTGCCGATGGTTAATAATTAATCCGTTGATTGCTGCCGACTATTCTCAAGTCTTTACACAGGGATCTTAATACACTGACCTGTGTGCGCGGACTCGTGCAAGGCATCAATAGTTCGCATGTTTCCGAGTGCATCCGATATTGGTAAACGAGTCGGAGCGCCGGTTTCTATTGCCTGACAGAGATCCAAGATTTCAGCCCCGTAAGGATTCACGCCGTTGACGCTAAAGGTTTCACCGTTCACAGTGAAGTGTGCCTCGCCTTCCGAGTTACCCCACGCGCTCTGAACAAAGAGCGTGCCTTTTGTGCCAGTGACTTCATAGGATTCACGCCATGTCCACCCAAAACTACAATCCAATTGCCCAGTAATGCCATCGCCAAAGTCTAAGGTTCCAATCAAAGTTTCCCAGACGTTGTTAATCGGCTCAAATTTGCCTGTTGCCCAGACGGATTGCGGTTCGCGTCCGATGAGGTAACGGATGATGTTAATGCAGTAACAGCCTAAATCCATGACAGCACCGCCGCCGAGGTCGCCTCTCAATCGCCAATTCTGACGGTCGGTGAGTCCTGTTGAAAAAGTAGAACGTGCGTAGCGTATTTCCCCGATTGCGCCTTCCTGAATCTTCTGTTTTACGGCGAGTGTCAGCGGGTGATGTCGATACATGAACGCTTCCATCATTAGGATATTGGCGTTCTCTGTAACTTGAATCATCTGTTCCAGCTGCGTGGTGTTAACAGCAATTGGCTTTTCAACAAGAATGCCTTTGATATTACACCGCACGGCTTCCAGCACATTTTTAAGATGGCTTGAGGGCCACGTGGCAACTACCAGAACATCTGGTTCTTGTTTCTCCAACATTTGTCGGAGGTCGTTGTAAGTGTTCTGCACATTGTATTCGGTAGCAAAACGCTCAAGCGATTCAAATTTTTCATCGCACGCGCCTACGATTTCAATTTCTGGTAGATTACGCCACGCGTTGCCATGCGCATGAGAGATGCCACCGCATCCGACAATCGCGACTCGATATTTTTTCGCCATGATTTACCTTAGCATTAGAATTGTCAGTGGATTGAGAGTTACGAATCCTTCCTATAACTATGGTGAATTATAAAAATAAGTTGACATTTATCAATAACCCTATCTTTCTCAAAGTTTTCAAAGTCCCCTGATAAGGGGATTTAGGGGGTTGACTTTAGCATTAAGAATGTATAAGTAATTCTAAAATCTGCCATAATTGCACTACAGTGAGGATATTTCTACCAACCGCTTCTCTTGCGCGGAGAGATTTGCCGCGAGCGATATTTCAAGTGTTTTGACGGCATCGCTATACGGACTTAAAATCTGAGACGCATCGCCGCTACGCACTGCATTCACAAATATTTCGTCAATTGTTGGCCCTGGCTGTGTTTTATCTACTTGTTCGCCATTTTCGTTTACTGAGACCCTTGACGGATTCCAATTCAATAGTTCTTGTTCATATAGGATATCTAAGACATTGGCATTGGACCAGTCCCCTGCATACGCCCAAGTCGCAGTCAATGCACCGACAGCACCACTTGCAAATTGGAGTGAAACACTATTGGCATCAGGGCAATCTGTCTCTTTGAGGAACCGATTTGCCTGCATCGCGTAGACCGACGCCACTTCACCGCCCATGTAACGCATCATGTCAACCGTGTGTGTTGCTTGTTCGACGAGTTGACCGCCGGATTTGCTCATCTGGCGGAGCCATGCATTCGGGTCGCCATGTCCGGTACTGCACCAGTACTTACCCACAATCATGTTGATTGTTCTTTCTCTCAGGATTTGCTGTGTTATCTGCGTTGAACCGAGATAGCGAAGTTGATAACCGACGCATGTTATGAGCCCAGCTTTTGCGACTGCGGCTTCGATTTCACGTGCAATATCTATATTGATGGCTACAGGCTTTTCAACAAGAAACGGTAAGCCGCGCGCAATAACATCGCGTTCTGGTTGCCCATGAACGAAAACAGGGAGGCTGAGATAGACTGCATCCAAATCATCGCGTTCAAGCAGATCTTGATGTGCGGTATAGGGATCTGCATTATGCTTCTCGGCTGCGCTTTGCGCCCGCTCAGCTTGAACGTCACACACAGCCACAACATTTGCCCCTTCAATTCCAGCTAATTGGTTCATGTGTCCATTCGCATTCCCACCACATCCGATAAATCCGATTTTAACTTCTTTCATATTTCCTCTCTTTATGAGAATTTAGACAATATTACGGGGATATTGGTTCAAATTAACGTGCCTTGAAATTAACTTGTAGTGCTTTTTCGATATCCGCGCGCGGGTGGACACCGAATTGTGCTTCAAAATCTCGATCAAAAGCATCTTCTTCTGCCGGATCGGGTTCAAGTGGGAGTTGGATTGGTTGTCGACTCGTCCGGATGGATCGATGTGCGGCAATCACCATCTCCTGATCGGTTCTACCCATTTCTCCTGTCCACAGTGGTTGTGTATCTTCTCGAACGGCGCGGGCAATACCGTCAAGCATCGTTGCCAGTGAGATACCCGTCTCTGAAATATCTGTTTGCCGATAAGGATTTACCCACGCCACAGTGCCACCGAGAGACTCAGGGAGTTCCACAAAGATACGTTGCAAAGTGCCACTGTCGTTGTATTCTCTCTGAAGCTCATAAGTTTGTGCCCTGCCTCCGTTTCGCAGGTCTTCATCTGTGCAAACATTGACTGTTTCGCCGCCGGTGGCGCCTTGATTTCCGTTGGTGATAATTGTGCCGCGCTCGCCACATGTCTCAAAACCGACGAGTTTGTTCCGTCCGAGACATCCATTCTTATTGCCTACCATGGCGATCCCGAGTCCGCCGTTTTCAAAATCTACGGCGTAAAACTCAAGGTTTTCGCGATTAAAATCTCGTTTTGCCCGGTCAACGTAAGGGGTGACAGGCATCGTATGTCCGATACTGCTGACTGCTTTCGGGTTGGCATCCATGCGACACCGTATTGCAGCGAGTCCGTGGTAGCCGGTTGTAGAGAAGAGTCGATGGCATTTATGAACGTTTCCGATGACCCCTTCCTTGATGAGTTTACAGACGAACTGTTCTACTGGAACAAACGGAAAGTTCTCGGATGTCTGAAGTTTCACGCCATTTTCGGCAGCGTCGGCAATCATCATATCCATCAAACCGAGCGTTGGTGCGAGTCCTGTCTCTACGTTATGCGAGATACCGCGTCGTGAGAGGTAACAGGAGACAATATGATGCAGAGAAACTGGCACAACGACATCACAAACATCTGGCGAGGTTTCATCAAGCATTTTCCGAACATCCGTATAGGCTTTAGTGCCGACTTTTGCTGCACCCGCCTCTGCGGATTCCCGGTGTGCGTCACACACAGCAACTATATCGAAAGTGTCCTTTAGTGTAGCGGCTGTTGATAGATGCCCTGCGCCGCGTCTGCCGTGACCGATCAAAGCGTATTTTAGACGTGCCATTTGGTTCCTCCAACTCCGTGTACAGCAGGTGAACATGGTAGAGAGATTGATTAGTTAACGCACTGATAGCCGGTTGCTTCGAGTCTTTCTCGAATTTTGTCTACTTCAGCTGTAGATAATTGACGGAGCGGTCGGCGCATCGTCATTGACGGGAATCTTCCCATCAACCAGCGTGCACACTTCATCCGCTGATGTGCGTCACTGCTGGGTTCCCCGAAGTTATAAACGATTCGTGCGAGCGAATCTACTTGACTGCGCGCTTTGCGTGCCCCGATGAGATCGTCGTTGAGCGCAGCGTGGACGACATCTACCATCAACTCAGGTACAAAGCCAGCAAATCCGATGAGTGCTCCGTCACTACCTTCAAGTAGCGAAGCGAGTAGATATTCATCATGGCAGGTTAAGATAGGCACATCGGGTGCTGCTTCTCTGAGTTGTTCGTAGTCCCATCGCCAGCGCGCCATGTCGCGGGTACCCATTTTAATGCAGATAACTTGCGGGATTTTCACCATCTCCAGCATCTCTTCGAGGCTATATCCAGCCTTTGTCCATGCGGGGTATTGGTGAACAATAATCGGTATATCCGCGCCTTCGGCGACATCTTGGAAGTAACCGACTGCGGTTTCAGGTGTTCTACCGAACCGTAACCAGTGATGCGCGGGCATCAATAGGATAGCATCCGCACCGGCTTCCTTTGCGGCGAGTGCGTCATCAATTGCTGGAAGGCTCCCTTCGGCACTAACACCTGAGACGACTTTAACCTTGTCGCCCACGGCTTCAGCCGTAATTCGCGTGACTTGTTGGCGTTCATGGAGACGGAGCGACATAATCTCGCCGGTGTGTCCATTACAGACGACCCCTTTTATGCCTGGGACGCTTGCGAGTTCTTGCATGTACTGGCGCAATCCGGCTTCGTCTATGGATTCATCTTCGTGAAAGGGGCAGAGCGTTGCCGGGAATACACCCGCCCATGGATGGTGCTGCCAATTCAGTTTCATATTTTATTTCCTATCGGCTATTGGCTATCAGCCATCAGTAAAGAGAGGTCTAATTTATAGTAGTAGATTTTAGAATTAAGAGGGCACTCTCAAATAATTTCTAATGCGCGCATCGTCCTTGAAAGTGCCATAGGAAACCAACGCCCTATGCTACAGTAAGGGGGCCACAAACTAAAAGTTTGTGCTACAAATATGTAGGATTAATTCTGAGTTCCACTATAATAATCAATAACTTCTTACCGACAACTGATAACGGATAACTGACAACTATTCTCCTGACTGTTTTACTCAAATTCCGCACAATTTTCTGATTTAATTCTATTTTAACTTGATTTTGCATGTAAAATCAAGTATTATTTTAAGTAGAAGAATGCATCTTGTCGGTATGGCTCGAAAATCGTGCCTACGGGTTCGTATTAATGGAGGATGTGCAGGTGAAAAAACAGAGCAGACTTAAAATTATAGCTGCGAGTGCGGTTTTGCTGGCGGGTATGATGTTTTTGGTGGTAGCCATGACGAGAAGCACAAGTATGCGGCATTTTACGCCAGCTTTACTTGTGGCAGCCGAAAATGAGGCACACGATCAGCGGGTCCAAGTTGATGGTCTCATCGCAGTAGGGAGCTCGCAATGGGATGCTGTTGATTTTAAACTCACCTTTGCTATCCAGGATCGCGAGACCGAGGCGACAGTTAATGTGATTTACGAAGATCGGCTTAAACCTGATAACTTTAAGGATGGTGGCAGTGTTTTCGTGGAAGGCAAATACGATGCAACACAAAACCTTGTTGTTGCCACTAAACTCATGACGAAATGTGCTTCAAAGTACGAGGGCGCAGAAAGTGCCGTATCTACAGATGAAACTTCATATATTTCAGAGTAAGGAATACACAACACTTTAGCAGTATGTTCAAAAAGACCTTTTTAAGGAGGCGCAGAAGCGAATGACTGCGGAAATCGGACAAGCCGCTATATATCTTTCTGTGCTTTCATGTTTATGGGCAATTGTCTTCCTTGGCATTGGTTTATGGATACGAAATGCCCGTGCTATCCAGAGTGGTAGAAACGCCGTTGTTGCTACCTTTATCCTTATCAGTATTGCGACTGGTGCATTAATCTACGGTTTTGTGACCGATGATTTCTCAATGAAATATGTTGTTGAGGTCTCAAGCGCGGCGCAACCCCTACTTTATAAAATCGCTGCACTCTGGGGTGCCATGTCTGGTTCGCTCTTGTTCTGGCTCTGGCTGCTTACGGTTGGTGGTGCTATTGTTGTCTGGCAGAACTACCAACGTAACAAACAGACGCAGGATACTTTAGCCGACTATTCCCTGATTCCGATCGCTATTGTTCAGCTATTCTTTGTCATCCTTGTCACAGGTCTAATCGAAGGGATTTACAACCCACTTGCTCGGTTTCCTAATGGACAGGTCGTTGCCGATGGGCAAGGCATGAACCCGCTTCTCCAGACACCGCTCATGGCGATCCATCCACCGACGTTATATATCGGTTGGATTAGCCTGACGATCCCGTTTGCGTTCGCGGTTGGCGCGCTTGTGTCTGGTAGAATCGGCAGCGGTTGGATACTCCGTTCACGCAGATGGATGCTATTTTCATGGATTATTCTGACGATCGGTATCACGCTTGGTGGCAATTGGGCATATAAAGAACTCGGCTGGGGTGGTTATTGGGCATGGGATCCCGTCGAAAACGCCTCTTTTATGCCGTGGCTTCTCGGCACCGCATATCTACATTCTGTGATGATCCAAGAGAAGCGGAATATGCTCAAACTTTGGAATATCCTCCTGATTACCCTTGCCTTCCAATTTACACTCTTGGGAACTTTCATTACGCGTAGCGGAATTATCACATCGGTACATGCTTTCGGCGGATCGGGTATTGGTGGGTATTTCCTGAGTTTCATTTTAGCTTCAACTGCCGGGGTCATCGGACTTATCATCTATCGTTGGAACCGGCTTAAGAGTGCGAATCGTTTAGAGTCCCTTCTTTCCCGTGAAAGTGCTTTTCTTCTGAATAACTGGCTCCTTGTCGGATTAACCTTAATTATCCTCTGGGGGACGTTGTGGCCGATTATCTCCGAGGCGATCAACGGTGAAAAATCTTCTGTTCCAGAAGCCTTTTTCAATAAAGTTGTTATCATTCCGGGGTTGCTGCTTCTGTTCTTGACGGGGGCGGGTCCGATTATTTCATGGAAAAAAATTACTGCGAACAACTTCCGCCGCATGTTTTTATTGCCGCTTGTTATCGGTTTAATTGGTGGAGCTCTGACATGGGGATTCCTTGCACTCATAGGATATACTTTTCCGCTGTACTCAGTGCTCTGTAGTTTTGCTGCTGTTTTTGTGCTTGCTGCCATCTTTGCTGAATTTTATCGGGGTGCGAAACTCCGCGCGAAACGACAGGAAACATCCTTCGTTAACGGTTTGAATCTCCTTATCCAGCGTAACAAGAGACGGTATGGCGGTTACATCATCCATATCGGCATTGTTATCCTCTACATAGGCATTATGGGATCGAAAGGCTATTTTCTGCTTGAATCTCAAACTATGACCCTCGGGGAATCCATGGAAGTAGGCAAGTATAAACTCACAATGATAGACTCATTTGAGAAAGAATACTCGAACTATCTCCGCAGCGGTGTTATTTTCGATGTTGAAAAGAACGGAAAACGGATAGGAACAATGGAGCCCGCGCTTCACGCCTACTACACGGCGAAGCCAGATGAGGAACCTACGAAAGAATCAGCTATCCAGCATTTGGGTGTGAACGACCTCTATATCGCTCTTGCCAGCGTTCCACGAAATATCAAGACAGGAGGCGTTGTGAACGTTCAGGTGTATTACAACCCTCTGATTGGCATTGTTTGGATCGGTGTTGCTGTGATGGTGTTGGGCGGAATTGTTGCGATAGCCGAGAAATCCGAACGCAGTAAAGACGCATTGATAAGCGAGGCGTAAGCCGATGAAAACTGAAAGATTTGCGCGCATTACAACGTCCAATGAATTTTTAGTTCTCAATTTGGTTTCGATTGTTGTGTTTCTTGTTGTATGTAGTTTTACTGTCACGGGGTGCGCGCAGACCGGTGCGTCTCAGGCGGCAGAACCGGAGGGCGTGACGGATGCCGCAGTTAAGTCCGATTTACAGGAGCTGCTCACCACCGTCTATTGTTACTGTGGGTGCACGAGAGAGACAATTGAAGTGTGTACGTGTGGTACGGCGATGAATATTGAGAACAATTTTCGCGAGCGGCTGCTTGCTGGCGAAACGGTTGAGCAGATTCGCACGGGTTATCTTGACACGTACGGACCCCAATATTATGCAGTCATGCCTGTGGAAGGTATTAACCTTCTTGCCTACGCTATGCCGGTTGTCATACTTGTCTTTATTGGCGGTATCGTTTTCGTTGTGCTCCGAAGGTCAATGCGGAGTGGGGCTGTAACAGCGGATGCGCGTGAAGCGTCTACATCACAGGTTTCTGATGAGACGGTAAAGCAGGTTGAGGCTGAACTTGAAAAGTACAAACGGGAAAGTTAGACCCGGTAAATTTTTCGTGGCCGTCGCGTGTGTTTGAAAAAAGGGGCTTTTATGTCTTTTCTTCTGCTTTTATGGATGGTAATCTTTGGAATCTTGCTACTCGCTTATCTGGGGTTTCCGATTTTCTCAAAAACGGGTACTCAAACTATTGCTTCATCGGAAGAAGTTATTGAAGAACGGCGGCGGACACTCTTTCAGGAACGTGAAAGCAGCTACGCAGCATTAGCGGATCTCGATGAAGATTATGAGACGGGGAAACTCTCAGAAGCCGATTATCAAGAACTACGCGAAGAACTTTTACAAGAGACTGCGCGCGTTATTGTGCAGCTCGAAAATGAGTCTTTGTCGGATGTAGAAGCGGAAATTGAGAGATTTAAACAGCAACGACGTGGAACATAATATGCCTACCAACGAATTTTCATCCTGTAATTTAAAAAGCGATTCGCAGTTTAACTCAGGCACTATCCGGTGTATAATCAGGCTATTTGCGATTGCTCTGCCTCTTCTTTTCTGGCTTTCCATTCTACAAGCACAAACGGCGGAACTCGGTGACATCTATGGCGTAGTTATTGATAAAAAACGCGAGCAACCGCTTGTTTCACATTCTGTAACGCTTACTGTTCATAAAGCCGATGCCGTTGAAACACAAGAAGCGACTACAGATGAAAACGGAAATTATCGTTTCGGGGATTTGCCACTTGATCCGAATATCCATTACACGGTTTCAACTGTCTATGACGATACTGATTACGATGAGAAGGACCTGGTTTTGTCGACTTGGGTTCCGAGTCTCAAGATTAACTTTGATATTGGGGCGTTTACGGATGACAATGCGCAAGTTCGTGTCAAGTCGTATACCTTCATCATTGGACCGCCGCCTCCAGACCATGCGCCGGATGGGGCTGTCACAATCGCTGAGGCAGTTGGGATTGAAAACCTAAGCGATCTTCCATTTAGAACGGTGCACGACACACAAAAAGTGGGTGGGTATTTATCCCTTCCAAGGGGTGTTGAAGGGTTTCAACCGCATTCACCGATGGGACTTAGGATGAACCCTAACACCAATCAAGCCGTCCTCAAAACGCCATTACCGCCAGGGGAATCGCAGTTAGGTTACAATTACATTTTTCACGTTGAAAAAGATAAGTTGGACTTATCTCGTCGTTTGAATTTTAACACGATGAGATTCTATTTCTTTGTTCCTGAAGGTATCGGTTTTGTGCCACGTGCCAAGTTTTTCGGTGCACCGAAACGCGAACAAATCCATAATATGGTATATCTAATATATGAAAGCAATGAGAACAAGACGTTCGCGGCGGGTGAAACAGTTGACTTATTACTTAATGTAAATATGCGTGCTGCTGGTGGTGCCTTACCGGAGCAGACATCTAATCTTGGACAGTTGATTCTTATTGCTGTTGCTGCGGCATTAGCCGGTGGATTTTTTGTGGCAGCACTCTTCAAACTTCGGGCAACTAACAACACTACAGCACCTGATGCTGATAATACTTCAACACCGCCAGACGCGGGTTGGCTTCGTAAACTGACCCCTGACGATCGCGAGCATGTTCGTGTCGCAAGGCTTGAATTTATTACGCATCTTGATGATAAGTACCAGAAGCAGGAAATCTCGGAGCGTGTCTACAAACGCTTGCGCCGAGAACAAACGGAGCGTCTCACCACACTCTTAGAAGAACAAAAAAGGGGAAATAATGCATAGCAAACACCACATCGCTGATTTGATAGTTATGTTGGGTCATATAGACGAAAACGTTCGGGACACCGCGAAGGCAGAATTGATTGCGATAGGTAAGCCTACTATTCCGCAGCTCATTGATGTCCTTACCCAAGAGTGCTGGCATATATCTGGGTATGGTGCCGAATTTTACACCCATATCGAAGAATCTGCTATCCCCGTTTACATGGAGCAGATGGCGAATAACGCTTCGGAGATTTTGGCACGTATCGGAGAGTCCACTGTCCCGAAGTTGACAGCGGAGCTCACCAGAGCCGAACGCGAGTTTTCGGAATGGTTTTATAAATACTTACGACCCGAACAGACGGACCGTCTTATCACTATGTTGGCGTATGTTAAGAAAGGCGAGTAGATGGAGACGGAACACATTGTAGCCGATTTGATAGATGATTTGTCGGAGTTGGATGACGATATTCGTGAGGCTGCAAAGGAAGAATTAGTTGCTATAGGTGAGCCTGCTGTTCAGCAACTCGTTGAGGCACTCGCTGATAACCTTGGGGATGTCGTTGAGCAAGCCGCTGATGTCTTGGCTGCCATCGGTGAACCGGCGATCCCTATGCTTATTGATCAAATGGCGATAGCTGAGAGGTACTATGCACTCGCTCTCGGTGATGCGCTTAGCCGTATCGGTGAACCTGCCATACCGGTTTTGGTTGAAGCGTTATCTGACAAGCTCAATGAAGAGTTCCGCGAATATGCGATTCGTGTGCTTAACCTGATGGGAAGCACGGCAGTTAGTGCGATACCTGCGCTTATTGAGGCTTTGACCGATCCTTCGGATGAGGTTCGGTCTTATGCTGCCTACACATTTTCCAAAATGGAGGGTGCAGCAGCGGATGCGGTCCCTGCGCTTATCAAGGCACTTGCTGATGAATCCGAAGAGGTACGAAATCATGCGGCTTTTGCATTAGAAAAAATTGGAACCCCGGAAGCGAAACAGGCACTCGTGGTATTGCGTCAAGCTTAATGGAAACGCAGTGGGAAATGATCAGTTGTAATCTAAATAGACACACTACGATCGGAGGTGCGGGTTTATAAAATCTGCTATATAATGCTTTCATTGTAGCGTTAAAAAACTTGAAAAAATCACTCAAATATGGTATAATTAAAAAAAGTAGAATGTTATTATGTGTTCATGAAGATTAAAAATAAAGGTGCAAATATCGCAATGTAATTAATAAACGAATCAATTTGCTTATTTGTCCATCCATCTGATGTCGCTGCATTGATTGAACTAAACTGTGGTATCAGAATGGAATACGAAAAATTATTAGAAGGGAGCCAAGATGGCAAAGTACGATTTTGCAATCGCTGTAGGAGGGGCACCCGGGCAAGGTATCGAAACTGCTGGCAAAAGCATCAGCCAAATCTGTGCCCGGTATGGGCTGAACGTTTTTACTTACACCGCCTATCAATCCCTGATCCGCGGCGGTCACTCCTTCCTGACTATCCGAATCAGTTCTGAGCCTGTTGCGAACCACGGTGACAAGATAGACCTGATTATTGCTCTGGATGCCAATAGTGTAGAAAAGCATCTGCCCCATGTAGCCCCCGGTGGTGCTTTAATCTATAATAGCGATCATGTGAAAGAACCTCCAAAACGTGATGACATCCAATTGTGTCCTATTTCCTATAAAGAACTCACCAACGACCCAGATAGAAAAGCCAAGATGCTGAATGTTTGTATGTCGAGTGTGGCTTTGCAAATGGTAGGAATAGATTTATCAGTGCTTGAGGACATCATCGTTCTGGCACTTCTCAAACGTACGGGTCAGGCGGTCGTAGATGCGAACATCGCCGCTGCGCGGGCAAGTTACGATTACGCCGCTGAACATTTTACACCGTTTGATGTCCGATTTGAGAAACAGGATTTGCCATTGGCGTTCGGTAGTGGTAATACGTTGATGGCGATGGGGGGTGCTGCAGCGGGTGTCAAATTTTATGCTGCCTATCCGATGAGTCCATCAACAGGTATACTCCACTGGATGGCCCCGAACGCTCGCGATCTCGGTATTATCGTCCGGCAATGCGAAGATGAAATTAGCGTTGTTAACATGGTTATCGGTGCTGCACACGCTGGTGCCCGCGCGATGTGTGCGACATCGGGTGGCGGTTTCGCGCTCATGTCGGAAGCGATTGGCAGTGCGGGTATGATGGAAATTCCGATTGTTGTTGTCAATGTTCAACGTGGAGGTCCCTCGACAGGTTTACCTACGAAAACCGAGCAGGGCGATTTATGGCAAGTTCTCGGCGCGAGTCAAGGTGATTTTCCGAAAATTGTTGTTTCACCTACCAGTATTATGGACGGATTTAATACGATACCTGAACTCTTTAACCTCGTTGACAAGTTCCAATGCCCCGGCATGGTACTCACGGATTTGTCGCTGGCGGAAGGTCACACGACATTCGTGCCGGATGCTATCAACTGGCAGCCGAAAATTGACCGTGGTGAGTTGATAACTGGTGTTGACCAAACAGATGGTGAATATCTGCGTTACCAAATCACAGATAGCGGTATTTCGCCGCGTGCTATCCCGGGTACGCCTGGGCATACGCACGTTGTTGCTACTGACGATCATGATGAAGATGGCGGTCTGATTAGTGATGAATTCACGAACCCTCACAAACGTCGTGATATTATGGAGAAACGGCAGCGGAAAATGGAAGGTATTGCTGAACTTCTCCCGCCCCCGACGCTTGAGGGCGCGGAAGATGCTGAAGTTACACTGATTGGCTGGGGATCCACGCATAGTGTAATTAGTGAAGCGGCACAAATGTTAACTGAAGCAGGCCTTGTCACCAATCATATCCACTTCAAGTGGCTCTATCCGATGGATGAAGATGCTGTCAACGAAGTGCTTTCAAAATCGGCACACGCCATTATTGTTGAGTGCAACTACACGGGTCAGTTCGCTCGGTTCTTACGCGGTGAGACCGGCTTTAAGGCAGATGGTCATATCCGCAAATACGACGGTGAGCCGTTTATGCCGCATCATATCGTTGAGGGTGCCCGTGAACTCTTAGAAGAAAAAACAGACCTCTATGTTCCCTACCAAGAGATTGTTGTTTAATAAAGGAGGAAGAATCAGATGGCGAAACGAGAAAGATCTACTCGACGGGAAAGATCCGTTAAAGGCGCGCCTACAGCGCGAGATTTTAAAGGTGATGTTAATCCGGATTGGTGTCCCGGTTGTGGTGATTTTAGTGTCCTGAGTGCGCTGCAAAACGCTTATGCGAAACTCGGTAAAGGCACTCATGATCATCTGACTGTCAGTGGGATCGGGTGTTCCTCTAACCTCCCTGGCTATATAAAAACTTATGGGATGCACACCCTACACGGTCGTGCCCTTGCTGTGGCGACTGGTGCTAAATTTGCTAATCACGAGTTGAATGTTGTTGTCACCGGTGGTGATGGTGATGGTTACGGCATCGGCGGTAATCATTTCATTCATACGATGCGAAAAAATATTGATCTCCTCTACGTTGTCATGAATAACGAGACGTATGGCTTGACTGTCGGGCAAGCCTCACCGACCACTGTGGTAGGTGAACAGACGAAAAGCACACCGTTCGGTAATTTAGAGAGTCCTCTGAATCCGGTCGCGATGGCAATTGTCGCGGGTGCGACTTATGTTGCAAGAGCGTTTAGTTCGGAACGCGTGCAACTCGCGGAATTGATGTATAAGGGGATGCAACATAAAGGATTTGCATTCATTGATGTTATCAGTCCGTGTGTGACTTGGAAGAAGGAGAAGATGCAAATTTTCGATTATTGGAAGGAGCGGGTTCACCTTCTTGAAGATCATGACACAAGTGACAGAGCCGCTGCACTTGCGCAAGCGGTCAAGACGGGTCATGAAACGCAGCTTGGTTTGTTCTACCACGATACGAGCCGGCAATCACTGGATCAAATGGAACCCGTTCTGGAAAACGGTCCTATAGCGCATCAGCCGCTCGGTATTACCCAGGAACAAGGGGATGCGATCGTCCAGAAAATGATGTAAAGATGAACGGAGCGACAGGGTATTGAGATCGTCTATCCGTTTGATTTGTGATATTGGCTGTTGGGGCGGGTTTATCCCGCCCACTGCCTTTTTTTATTGCCTACTATGGGGGCGTTCACACCATGCGTCTTCGTGCTTTCGAGCTCACAAAGGACTTCGGGCATCGCTCAATTGTCAAAAACGCCACGTTTTCGGTTAACTCTGGAGAGGTCGTTACGATTTTCGGTCCTAACGGTGCCGGTAAGACGACGCTTATCAAAATTCTCGCGACCCTCTTGAAGCCGACGTCGGGTGAACTTGAGATTGAAGGCGCGGATGCCATAGCGGATTATTCAGATGTGCGAAGCGCGCTGGGGGTCGTTATTCATGAAATGCTCGCTTATCCGGCGTTCAGTCCGTATGAAAACCTCAGGTTTTTTGGACAGATGTACGGTGTTGAACAGTTAGAACATCGCGTGACAACGCTCCTTGCTGAAGTCGGCTTGCAGCGCTTTGCTCATGAACCTCTGCACATCTTCTCACGTGGCATGACCCAGCGTGTTATGATTGCCAGAGCCCTTCTCCATCATCCCTCAGTGTTACTATTCGACGAACCTTTCTCTGGATTAGATGCTGCTGCGAAGCAGTTTGTCATAGAGCGTATTGAACAAGAACAACAGGATGGTAAAGGCATTGTCATTACTACACATAATACAGAGTTGGGGTATCTCGTGGGGACACGGTTTTTCTTTATGATAAGTGGAGAATTGGAAGAAATCGCGCGGAAAGGCGAAGTTACAGCAGAGACGTTATTGCAGATGTACGAGGATCGATTGACGCTTTAATGATTGGATTCGCTCCGCGTTCTTTCGTCAAAACAGTTTGCTATAAAGGCGTGAACGATGACATGTAATAAGAATTAGGATACAGATGAAGGCACTCCATCAGATTGGTGCGTTGATTCGCAAGGATCTTGGACTTCAATTCCGTTCAAAAGAGACGCTGGTATTAATCTTCGTTTTCAGCGTGCTGGTTGTTCTTATTTTTGCTTTTGCGTTTGGTCCGGTTTTTCCTGAAAGGGTAGAACGTGGCAAATTAACCGCGAGTGTGCTCTGGGCAGCATTCGTTTTTGCAGGAATTATTACCTTGAACCGTTCATTTATAGTAGAACGTGCTCAGGGCGCTTTGCACGGCATTCGGCTTACCGGTGTTGATGCGAGTAATCTTTACCTTTCCAAAGTTGTGAGCAACGTTGTTTTTCTATTTTTATTGGAAATTGTCATTACTCCCATCGCACTTCAATTTTTGGATCTGCTTGACGTAGTAACAGTGGGTATATTGCTGAAACTGTTCGGTGTATTAGGTATCGGTACACTCGGATTCTGTGCTGTGGGTGTGTTGTTAGCTGGCATGTCTACAAGCACAAGTGGTGGCGAAAGTCTACTTTCCGTCATTCTACTCCCCCTTGTCATTCCGATCATTATGGGGGGTGCGAAATGTACTGTTTCGCTTTTGGTGACCGGTGGTTTGGATAACGGATTTTGGCTCAATTTGCTCATTGGTTATAGTTTTGTCTTTTTAGCATCCGCGTATCTACTTTCGGGTGCTGTTATTGAGGAATGAATTTATTTTGAATGTCTAAATACGCCGTTGGCGGTGTGCTGACGCGAAGTGTTTGGCATCGAAAAAATTAGAAGGAGAATTACATTGTCAGAAATTATCCATATCCATGCACGCGAGATATTGGACTCGCGTGGTAACCCGACAGTTGAGGTAGACGTTAATTTAGCATCAGGTGCCTTCGGACGCGCCGCTGTTCCCTCGGGTGCATCTACAGGTGAACATGAGGCTGTTGAATTGCGCGATGCGGATGCTGCCCGTTATTTGGGTAAAGGTGTCCAAAAGGCGGTTGAGAATGTTAACGCTGTGATCGCGCCAGCCCTGGCGGGAGAAGATGTCTTTGCACAGAGCGATATTGACACCGCTATGCGTGAACTTGATGGGACGGAGAACAAAAGTCGCCTCGGGGCGAACGCGATTTTAGGTGTTTCTTTGGCTGTAGCGAAAGCGGCTGCAGATGAAGTGGCACTTCCGCTCTATCGCTACATTGGTGGGTCAAATGCGAAAGAACTTCCGTTGCCGATGATGAATATCCTGAACGGTGGTTCGCACGCTGACAACAACGTTGATATCCAAGAGTTTATGGTGATGCCGGCGGGAGCGGATAGTTTTACGGAGGCATTCCGTATGGGTGCGGAGATCTTCCACAACCTCAAGGCAGTCTTACAGGCACGGAATTGCAACACGGCTGTCGGTGATGAAGGTGGGTTTGCTCCGGACTTGGGATCTAATGAAGAAGCCATCGCTGTGATTATAGAAGCGATTGAACGTGCGGGTTATACTCCGGGTGATGATGTACTGTTAGCATTGGATGCTGCCTCAAGTGAGTTTTACAATCGAGACAGCGGCACCTACGAATTAAAAGCGGAGGCGCAGCCAACTAAATCGCCTGAAGAGATGGTTGCCTTTTACACAGAGCTTTGTGAAAGATACCCAATTGTTTCCATTGAAGATGGTATGGATGAGAATGATTGGAAAGGTTGGAAACAGTTGACCGAGGCGATCGGTGATAAGGTTCAACTCGTTGGCGACGACCTGTTTGTCACCAACACGACCCGCTTACAGCAGGGAATTGAGGAACAGATCGGTAACTCTATTCTGATCAAAGTCAATCAAATTGGCACCTTAACAGAGACACTTGATGCCATTGAACTCGCGCGACGTTTCAACTATACGGCTGTTGTTTCACACCGTTCAGGTGAAACGGAGGATACGACTATTGCCGATCTCGTTGTTGCGACGAACTCAGGGCAGATAAAGACGGGGTCGCTCTCCCGTACGGATCGTGTTTGTAAATATAACCAGCTCCTCCGCATTGAGGAAGAACTTGGAGATAGTGCCATCTTTGCTGGGAAGAAAGTTTTCTACAATTTGGCGGGTCTCCGTTAGGTACTGGCATCTATATAGAAACGGTTCCTGTACTCTTCCAAAATTTTCTTTTTTGAGGTACACCTATTATGCGTATTTTTCGTCCAATCCTATTCCTGATTGCACTCGGTTTACTCGTGGTCAGTGTCAGACAATTCATGAATGGTTATGACGATTGGCAACGGGCACAGATCGCTGAGGAAGCCTATCGTGCCGAGATACGGACGTTGGAAACCGAACGTGACAGGCTTAAAAAACGCGTCGAAATGCTAAAGGATGACGAGTTAACAAAAGAGCGGCTCGCCAGAAAACGGCTCGGTTATATTAGACCTGGTGAACTCAAATTTAAAGTGGTTAAACCTGATGCTGTTAAGTGATTCATAACAGTGTTTAAATTTTTCTTGCTTTTTTTGCGGATGCTGCTATAATACTGTAGAATTTCGGATGGCAGGCAACCACACCTGTTATGTTGATAATATCGACCTATTACGCAACGTTCAAAGTAACGGAGGAGAACAGAATGTTCGGAAGAAAGAAAACACAATTGATTCCAACAATTAGTTCCGGGGTTGCAGGACCGCTCGGCGTGCTGCATCTTCCGCGATTCTGGTCGAAAGTGCTAATGGATGCCAAAGGTGTCCTCCATGAAGATTATCCCGCATGCGGGGCAGGCTTCGATCAGATGGTGTTAGATGGACTGGGTTTGGATAAGGATGCTACGCTGGCATACATCAATGACAGTTCACCGACCTATCCACAGTTTGAAGCGTGGGTTTCGGAAAACGGAAGTTTTGATCAAGCAGCAGTTGATGAACTGAACGCCGCAATTGAGGGCTACAATCACGACGATGATACCCGCGGGAGCATTCTCGGTGCAAGCGGTGTTGCAGATGACGGCTCTATCTTAGACGCTGTTAATCTCAATAACCTTGATGACTGGTATGAATTGCACGCCAGTTTAGATTAAACGTTCAGATATTTCATGTGGGCGCGGTTAACCCCGCCTACATGAAATACATTTATATTCCTTCCCACCTAACCCAGTTTGCTATAGTTCAACTTAAACGTATTAGGACTTACGTATTGCTTCTTAAAGTCCCCCTGATAAGGGGATTTAGGGGGTTTAATGGACGGGAATTACCGCTTTTTGCGTCTAAATGTCCGATATTTGTCCGATTTGCGTAAGTCCTGCGTATAATGAATCAACCACCATACTAACGACAGGATATCTTTATGAACTTACGACTCGCTGTTATCTGTGTCTTATGTCTTTTGATGCTGTCATTTTCCGACGCGACCGTTCCATCTCAATACGCGAAGCAGTCCACCGAATGGTTTCAGAGCGAGGCGGGGCGCCGCATTGCCGACAACGTCCTCACGTGGCAGACACCGCACGGCAGTTGGCCGAAGAATAGAGACACAGCATCTCAGCCGTTTGATGGCAACGTTGAAGATCTCCACGGAACATTCGACAACAGTGCCACTATTAACGAACTACGGTTTCTGGCGCGCGCGTTTCGTGCAACAAACGAGCCGCGCTACCGAGAGGCATTTCTCAAAGGTCTTTCCCATATTTTTGAGGCGCAATACCCGACTGGCGGGTGGCCTCAGTATTATCCGCTAAGCAAAGGCTACCATCGCCACATCACGTTCAATGATGATGCTATGGTGCGAATTCTCGAACTTCTCCGAGATGTCTCTGAATCTTCAGACTATGGGTTCTTGGAAACGGAAGACCGAACTAAGGCAAAAGCTGCTTTAACCAAGGGCATCGAATGCATCCTGCGCACGCAGATTAAACACGATGGTAAGCTCACTGCGTGGTGTGCACAACATGACGAAAAAACGCTTGCACCTGCGTGGGCGCGTTCTTATGAGCCGCCATCAATCTCAGGTGCGGAAAGCGTTGATGTCGTGCGTTTCCTAATGTCAGTCGAAGAACCGACAGCAGCGATCATCGCTGCTGTTGAAGGGGCTGTCGAGTGGTTCAGAAGTACCGCAATCTACGGCATCCGTTTAGAGACATTCACTGACACAGAAGGGCAGAAGGATAAACGAGTCGTGGTGGACCCCGATGCCGGACCGCTCTGGGCGCGTTTCTACGAGATCGGCAGCAACCGTCCCATCTTTCTCGACCGCGATTCGGTGGTTCGCTACGCGTTCTCTGAGATCGGACAGGAGCGCCGCACCGGTTACGCCTACTACGGTAGTTGGGCCGCCGGGTTACTCACAGATGCGTACCCACAGTGGAAAGAGAAACACAAATTCCCGAAGGAGTGACGGAGAGTCATGTCTGCTGAATTCGTTGTGCAGCGTGCCGAATTGCAGCAGTGTTCTGTAGGATTCTCACTGCGAAGCATTCCCGGTCGCGATCTTCCAATGCACGTTAACTATTTGTCCGCTTCTGTCGTCAGTTCGATTGCACTACCCTTTGCAGAGGATTCGAGTCCGGCGAGTAGAATTTCCGTAACATGCCGTGCCGTATACACATTCGAGAGTGGCGGTTGTGTTCCTTCGCGGATATGTTCGGCGAAGTGTGCGTGCATCCCACTCGGTGCAGCGTCTGAACAGTCTATCGCTTTGACATCAACGGGGGCGTGTTCGCGTGTGTAAGAAGTGGGTGTCAATTGACTGAGGGCTGCGCCATCCTGACCGGGCATTATGAACTTACCTGCTGTGCCGTGCACACTCCCTTCACCCGTGCGTGCAGGGTCGCACCAACTTGTCTCCGCGGTGACGATTCCACCGGATTGCATCTCAAGCACGAGCGTCGCGACGTCCTCTAATTCGGTCGGTTTATCGAACGTAGAGACAAAACCGGTTACCCGTTTGAAGGTGCCGAGCATTGCGACGAGACTGGAAACAGCGTAGACCCCCATGTCGAAAAGTGCACCGACACTTGCCTGCTTTGCATCAAAGAACCACAAATCTTCTCCTGTTTCACCGAAAATATCTCGGATCTCTGCGTAATAGATTTCAGGTCCGCCGTGGCTACTCCGCATTCTCGCTCCAGAGACACGCCCAATTGCCTCCTCAGCGATTAATTGGCGAATTTTGTAGACACTGGCGTTAAAATGTGGGAGGCACATTACCGTTTTGCCACTAACTTCAGCTGCTGCTACAAATTGATTCGCTTCATCCATCTCGCCGCAGAGCGGTTTCTGCATGAGCACATGTTTCCCAGCTTCCAACGCTTTGACACCCCACGAGACGTGCAAAGGATGTGGCGTGCCGACAAGTATTGCATCAAGCGTATCATCGGCGATGATTGCGTCGTAGTCCTGTGTCCAACGGGGTATATCGAATTCTTCACATTGATGTTTGAGACGGTGTTCACGCCTACCACCGATAACACTGACTTCAAAATCGGAACCTTTCGCGAGGTCCGGGAGATGCAGTCGGCAGACGATACCGCCTGCCCCGATCACACCAAGTTTTAGTTTTTTTTCCATAGCATTTCCTTTGTAACTATAGTAAAATCTATGATTAATTGGGTACACTCAAACAGTGTGAATGTCTATGACAGGCATTCACACTGGCACAACCTAATAGGTTATGCTACAAAGATGTCTATCGGATTGGCACAACCTAATAGGTTATGCTACAAAGATGTCTGTTTATTTTTAGGATTCACTATAAATGACCTAAATAGGTTTGAGGACAACGTTGCGATAGGCAACGGGGCCGTGGTCACCCTGCAACAGGATTGGACCTGTAGCGGCTTCTTCTTCGATCATCGTTCCACGAGTACAGCCCACCACTTCAACATCTTCATGGATTATTTGTCCATTCCACACGACCTTGACGAAAGTGGCATTGGCAATCTTATTACCATCGGTATCGAACTTTGGTGCGCGGAAAGTGATGTCATACGTTTGCCACTCTCCAGGGGGTTTACTTGCATTCACACGGGGTGGCACGCCGTCTACTGGCTGATTGTCGATCCAGCGACAATATACACCGCCGCAGGTGCCGTAGCGAAGTTCGGTTTCACCCCAACTATCCAATATCTGGATTTCATATCTACCCATGAGGTAAACGCCGGAGTTAGAGCCTTCGGGTACCATAAACTCCACGTGGAGTTCACAATCGCCGTATTCTGCTTCGGTATAGATGTCGGCAGTTCGCCCTGTGGCACCGTTGTAAAAGATGCCTTCGCCGGTTGTTGTTGCGAGCAGTTTTGCATCGTCAGGGTTGAGAACAACGCTGCCAGCGGCATCCCATTCATGATGGGGCGCGCCGCCTCGCGCGAGCCAACCGTCCATGTTTTTACCATTGAAAAGATTTATTGCGTTGTCGGCTTGAGACATAAAAGTCCTCCCATTTTCCATGCATTTGGCGAAACATTAAAAGCACGATTCGCGAGTTCAGTGTATTTAAAAGTTTTGACATATTTCGCCAAATCAGGTATTATATTTAACCATCAAAGACTATTCAGTAAGCAACATAGTCGAGCGACTTAAAACAGAAATTGTACAAGGACGATAAAAATTTATGAAACAGGTTTTCTTATTTTTAGGGTTAGCCCTACTGATGGGAACGATTGCACTTTTCGCGCTCTGTGGTTACGATAAAGTTTCGACGCTCCACGCAGCACCTATAGAAGATACTGCATCTGACACGAAAACACCATTTGCTGAAGGTTGCAATAAGTGTCACGGAACCGAACCTGCCTATCAAGAGTGGCAACACGCAGGACACTCACACGCGCTTGTGAACCTGATTGAGGGGCCGTATGAGGTGCAGACCTCCTGCCTGAGCTGCCACTCCGCTGGTTACGATATTTTTAGCGAACGGGTCTATCCAGGGCATCCGTATAACATAGAGACAGCAGTGAATGCTGTTTCTTGTTCTATGTGCCATTCCCACACGAGTACATCGGAACATTTACTCGTGCAACCCGCGAAAAAATTATGTGTCACCTGCCATAAAATGGACTGTGGCTGTGCGGGTGCTGGTATCGTTCACCAGTCTCAATCGGAGATGTTCCTTGGACGCGAGGGGGCTGGCGTAAAGCGGATGCCGTCGCCGCACGTGCGCGCAATGAAGAAGCGGTGTGTACACTGCCACATGGCGAAAGAGGATCCTGAAGCGGTTGCGAAGCACGGAGGTCATACGTTCATCGCCGATCTGTCGATATGTAGTACTGCGGGTTGTCACGATAGTGTGGATAACAGCATGGAGACGAAGTTACCAAAGTATCGTGCTGAGATAGAGGCGAAGATGCAAGCCGTCAAAGCGATGCTGGACGCTGCACCTGACAAGACTTCACAGGACTATCTGGACGCGAAACTGAACTACGACATGGTTAAAGGCGATAGCGGGTACGGGTTACACAATATGCCATACGCGAATGCGCTTCTCGATTATAGCCTATCGCTGAAAAGCAAGCTTGAATAGCACAGAGACAGCATTCTCATTATAGAGGTTGTTGGTCGTTATACCTCCGAGCCGAGTGTAGCACGCAGCGGTACGTCTTGGTCTTGTGGGATATAGTAGCTCATCGGATCGCTGACGACCCCGATTAATTGTTTCTGGATCGGGTTGCATTTGGCGACGAGTTCGTCAGGCATCGTGATATAATCCATCGGTTTGACCCAGCGATAGGCGTATCCCATAAAGATGGTTTTGCGCGGCATACCGGACCAGTTGTGTCCGATGCCGTGCCATGTACGTTGTTCAAAAAGAAAGGCATCTCCGGCGTTGACATTCATAGAGATCGCACCGCGTGCCCGACCCGTATCGGGATCAACTGCCGGTCTGCCTTCCAATCGGTTGCTTCCGGGGACAAGAACTGTTGCACCGGAGGCAGGATCGGATTGGTCGCTGATAGCGTAAGCGATTTTAAGCATGATCCGCGGATGCGGTTCCTGCATTTCTCGGTACGAGCTGCCGCCGTCTCGATGTAGACCGATTCGGTTCTTGACTTCATCGGGTGGTTCTTCTTTTGAAGGGAGTACAATGAGGTGGGACGTAATCATCTGTACGTTCCAATTAAGCACGCCGTAGGCGAGGGGCACGGTTTTCTGCCAATCAAGGAGTTGGAGGAACGCCTCGTGGTGCGTGAGGCAGTTACGGAGATTCAACTTACCGCCTGCTTCAAGGCGATCTGCGGCTTTTTCTTTGGCATATACTTCGTCAACAGCGGCATCAATTTCCGAGACGACATCGGCGGGTAATGCGTTTTTAATCAACAGATACCCGTTGTTCTCGACAAATTCTTTATGCTCCGGTGTAAAGATTGCTGCTCCGGCAGCATTGGTTGTAATATCCATTGGGTTGATCCTTATAATATGCTGGCTTTTGACAGCAAGTTTACCCCGCCTCAGTAGCGGGCGGGACCTCGGCATTGCAAACTTCGTCAAAAGTTACCTCGATCTGCAAACCGAGATTCTAATCATACGATACATTATATAAGATGTGCCGAAAAAAATCAATTTTTAAAATGATTAAATCTGTTAACTATCAACTCGTGCCTTAACAGAGGTAAAAAATTTAACGCGTAAAGATGTATGATAAGGAGAGAACACTACGTAGTTTGAAGAGCGAATTGACTTCAGAACCTTATAGATTTAGAAAACCTCCCGAACAAAATAGTCGAATTGCTAAGTTTGGCGCGTCATGGCGAGCGATCCTACTCGGCACGGTCCTTATTATTCCGAACATGTACTGGATTTTGGACTCTGCCGGGCAAGGGTATCCGACGACTATTTCTCTCTATTTTAACGTCATTTTCTGCGTTTTTGTTATCACCGGTGCTAATCTTATCTTGGTACGGGTGGCTCCCGGGATCGCTATGCAACAGGGCGAATTGTTGACGGTTTACGTCATGTTGGCGATCGCCTCTTCGTTGGCGGGGCACGATGTACTTCGCGTTTTGATTCCGATGATTCCGTATGCGTTCTGGTATGCGACACCAGAAAATGACTGGGCTGACCTGTTCCATCGGTATATCCCGGATTGGATGGTTGTCAAGGAGCGGCTTTTTTTAACGGAATATTATCGCGGTGAGACAACCTTTTACCAATGGGAGATTCTCCAAGGTTGGCTCACGACAACGGTTGCGTGGGGCGGCTTCCTATGTGTGATGGTATTCCTGATGGTGTGTATCAACAGTCTCGTTCGGAAACAGTGGACGGAACACGAGAAGCTGAGTTATCCTATTATTCAGTTGCCGCTTGAGTTGACAAGTGGTGGTAGAGCGAACTTGTTAACGAACAAGATGATGTGGCTTGGGTTCGGGATTGCGGGTGCTATTGACATCCTCAATGGACTTCACTATCTCTATCCGAGTGTGCCGAGTTTGGGAGGCAGGCTCTACGATTTGCGTCCGTTCTTTACACAGAAACCGTGGAGTGCTGTGGGGTGGACACCTATCGCTGTCTTTCCGTTCGCGGTGGGCATCGCTTTTTTTATCCCGCTTGATTTGTCGTTTTCATGCTGGTTTTTTTATCTTTTTTGGAAGGTCGAGCGTGTCTTTGGTGATGCCTTAGGTGTGCGGGGTATGCCGAATTTCCCGTTCACGGATGAACAGTCTTTCGGGGCGTATCTCGGTTTGTTTGTTATCGCAATTGTGGCGACGCGAAAGCATCTTGCACAGGTTGGACGTAAATTATTTAGGAACGACCCGCGCGTTGACGACTCAGATGAACCGATGTCCTATCGGGTGACGGTGTTAGGACTTCTCGCAAGTCTTATTTTTATTCTCGGGTTCTGTAAGACAGCGGGTATGTCTGTCTGGGTGATCCTCGTGTTTTTTGGGATCTATTATGCCATCTCTACTGCGGTAACCCGGATGCGTGCGGAACTCGGTTCGCCGGTGCACGATCTGCACTTTATTGGACCGGATGAGATGATGCCTCGTATCTTTGGAACGCGGCTGTTGGGTCCACACAATTTAACGATAATGGCGTATCTCTTCTTTTTCAATCGCGCTTACCGCGGGCATCCGATGCCACATATTTTGGAGGGATTTAAATTAGCGGAACGGACGGGTATTTCCAATAGACGATTATTAATCGCTATGTGTATTGCGATTGTTATCGGGACATTCGCGTCTTTCTGGGCATTTTATCATATCTCTTATATTGAGGGGGCGCGGGATTGGTTCGCGGGGCGACCTTTCAACCGTCTCCAAAGTTGGCTGACTTCACCGAGAGCGCCGGATGTGCCAGCGATCGTTGCGATGTGTATCGGCTTTTTAATCACCGGTTTCTTAATGATAATGCGGATGCGACTTTTTTGGTGGCCCTTTCACCCTGCTGGGTTTGCAATATCGAGCAGTTGGTCAATGAATGTGTTTTGGTTCTCGATCTTAGTGAGTTCTGTTATTAAGTGGATTATTCTTCGGCACGGTGGTGTGAGTGCACACCGAAAGCTTATTCCGTTCTTTCTTGGTCTCATCTTAGGCGAATTCATTATCGGCAGCGTATGGAGCATTATAGGGATTACGACGAACCAACCGATGTACCGGTTTTTATTTTAATAGTTATCAGTTATCAGTTATCGGTTATCAGTTACTTTGTTAGGGTATCAAGGTTTTTGTGGATGCCAGAAGAAATTGAATGCCACAAGATATTAACTGATAGCCAAGCACTGACTGCTGATAGCCATTCATAGGAGAAATTGAATGATTCGTGAAGCGATTCAGCAGGTTATGGCAGGAGATGACCTAACCGAAGTAGAGATGGTTGATACTATGAACGAGATCATGGAAGGTGAGACGACAGATGCACAGATCGCCTGTTTTCTTACTGCGCTGCGGCTTAAAGGTGAGACAATCGAAGAGATTACGGGTGCGGCGCGCGTCATGCGGGACAAAGCTACGCCAGTTCCGACAAAACATTCCTTGGTTGTTGACACGTGTAGTACAGGTGGCACGGGGTTGAGTCTGTTTAATATCTCGACGACTTCCGCTTTTGTCGTTGCGGGGGCAGGTGTGCCGGTCGCGAAGCATGGGAACAGGGGCGTAACGCGGCAGAGTGGCAGCGCGAATGTCCTGATGGCATTAGGTGTAAATATTGAGATTAATCCTGAACATGTTGGGCACTGCATCGACGAAATCGGTATCGGTTTTCTATTTGCCCCGGCACTGCATGGTGCGATGAAGTATGCTATCGGACCGCGCCGAGAAATCGGTATCCGAACGATTTTCAATGCCTTGGGGCCGCTGACAAATCCGGCTGGCGCGCAGGCACAGGTGCTTGGGGTTTATGCGGCGGAACTCACTGAGACGCACGCTAATGTTTTAAACAACCTTGGATGCAAACACGCCTTTGTTGTACACGGCGATGACGGTTTGGATGAGATCACAACGACGACCGCTACGCGCGTCTCGGAACTGCGAAACGGTGCTGTCAGAACTTACATGCTTGATGCAACGACATTCGGAGTCCCGAAGGCGGAACCTGCTTCACTCTTGGGCGGTAGCCCCGAAGAGAATGCTGAGATTACAGTCAATATCCTGAACGGTGAAAAGGGACCTAAACGCGATATTGTTGTATTGAATGCCGGTGCAGCGATTGTTGCTGGCGGGGAAGCGGATAGCCTTGATGCAGGGATTGAACTTGCAAACGCATCTATTGACTCAGGCGCGGCACTCGCGAAGTTAGAAGGACTGAAGACAGTCTCAAACAATTAACCCTTTATATAAAGAGGTTGACGGATTGATATTAGACACTATTATTGCCCATAAACAGAAGGAACTTGCAGCAGAACAGAAGCAGGTACCGATTGCCAAATTGGAAGCGGCGGTTACGAATCTGCCGCCAACTCGGGATTTTCGGGGTGCTATCACAGGGAGCGGTACAGTCAAACTTATCGCAGAGGTGAAGAAGAAGTCGCCCAGTAAAGGTATTATCCGAGAAGATTTCCATCCGGTGTCTATTGCTGAAACCTACGTTGAAAACGGAGCTGCTGCTATTTCTGTGCTCACAGATAGACATTTTTTCGCGGGTGAACTCGACTATCTGCGCGCAATCCGTGCGGCTGTTGACGTGCCGTTGCTAAGAAAAGATTTCACAATAGATCCATATCATATCTACCAAGCGCGCGTCGCTGGAGCAGATGCAGTTTTACTGATCGTTGCTGCGTTGACCGCATCGCAGTTGCAAACATTCATGGGGGTCGCAGCGTCATTATCGTTGGCGTGTCTCGTGGAGGTGCATACACGTGAGGAATTGGCGGTTGCATTGGATGTGGATGCCCAGATTATCGGTATCAATAACCGTGATTTGCGGACATTTCACACGGACCTTGCCACAACATTTGCGTTACGTGAAACTATCCCGGCGGATAAGGTTGTCGTGAGTGAAAGCGGTATCTATTCGCGTGAAGATGTCGTGAAGCTGCAGGAAGCTGGTATCCATGCGATGCTTGTCGGTGAGTCCTTGATGCGAAGTCCTGATATTGGAAAACAGGTTCAAAGTTTAATCTCTTAGGATTTACGCAAACCCCCGCAGGTGAGGTTTGAAACCTCGCCTGCAGCGCATAATATGTGGAGTCTCATGGGAAAATTGCGTAAGTCCTACTCTTAGGATGTAGTAAACCTATCCGTGGGAACTACAAGGAAGTGATAGTGATGCCGTGCCGTTTGAGGAGCGCGGTGGTCACACCGTCACCGGACATGAGTGTGCCTGAAAAAGTGCCATCGTAGATGTCTCCACACCCACAGGACGGACTCCTTGCTTTAAGAATCATTTGCGTTGCCCCGTGCAATTGTGCGACCTGTAAGGCGTGATGTGCGCCCTTCAAATAGGCTTCAGTTACATCTGTGCCGTCAACGGTCATGACTTTCGCTTTGCCATCCAAAACATCGCTGCCATCGCCTCCGACTATTTCTGCGGGTGGGCGCGGCGTTGACAACCCACCAGCCTCTTCTGGGCAGACAGGGATCAGTTTGACCGTTTCTGACTGTTTTATTGCTGTTTCATTTCGGCTGTCGCCACCGTCGTATCGGCAGCGGACACCGAGGAGACAGGCACTAATAACTACCTTCATTTTCTCGCAATTCTTTGAACTGATTCATGATTAAGTCTATTTCACCTGCTTTCAGCTGCAGGTAGATATCTTCTAACTGACAGAGGATTGCTTCTAATAGTGAGGCACGACAGACCTCAGTGTTCTGATTTTCAGAATGCCCGCGCGCAATACGCACAGAGGTTGCTGTCTCACGCAATTCAGGCGGAAAATCTTCTAATACGATATTGACATTCACGCCGAAACCTAAAACAAAAAACGGGTGCTGCTGTGCGTCGTAGGCGAATTCTGTTAGAACACCTGCCACTTTCCTTTTTTTGATGCGGACATCGTTGGGGGGCTTAATCCGCGCGTCAAGTTTGTATGTTCTTTGAATTGCCCGTGTGATTGCGATTGCGCCGATGAAATTAGGGAGTGGGACTTGATCGCTGAGCAACCGATGCCTAAGCACGACTGACACGAGGAGACACTTGCCCGGTGGTGCTTCCCACTTTCTGCCGTATCTTCCACGACCTGCGGTTTGGTGTTCCGCAATTATGAGCGTTCCCTCCGCCGCGCCTGTCTTCCCACGCGCAATCGCAATATCATTGGTGGAGGCGACTTGCGTATGATGCTCAATCTGGTGTCCAATGAATGAGGTCTGAAGTGTCGCTCCGAAGTCCTTAAAATCCATAGGTGCTACTGGCGCAGATGTTCTTCTGCCTCAATTTTCCACTGTTCGGGTGGATTGAGTTCAAGGAAACGTTGCCATTGTGCTTTCGCCTGCTCGCGTTTTTCCGTGTATTCGTACATCAACGCGAGGTTGTAGTTCGCAGTCAGGTTACTTGGCTCCAGTTGTATCACGCGTTCAAACTGCTCCGCAGCTGCACCGAGTAAATCCATACTGAAGAGATTATTCGCGTAACTGAGTAGCGTCGGTACGTGCGTGTCATCTAAGGCAATCGCCTTTTCTAAGGTCTCTTTCGCAGCATTGTAATCCAAAGCATGCGCGTAGTAAAGGTCTCCGAGGCGTTGATAGGTGTTGGCAGCAATGTCGTCGTCTTTTTCAAGCGGTTGTTGAATCAGTGCGACCTCTGCTTCATAGTGTTTGATTGCCTCCTTCCATGCCTGTTCCCATTCTGCGATTTTTCCGAGGTGTAGATGGATGCCTCTATATTTAGGGGCATAAGGGAGCATACTTTTAAAGGCTTCTTTTGCAAGTTGATGCCGGTCAATTTCGAGATAAAGGACACCAATTTGGTAGTTTGCCTCGCGGTTTCTGGGTTGGAGTTCAGCCACCTGTTTGAAATCCTCTAAAATTTGGCTGTAGCGATAAAGTGTTTTACCAATTTGCCTATAGCGAAGCGTGAGCATTCCGCGATAGAAGTAGGCATCCACATAGTCTGGATTCAGAGCAATCGTTGCCGTGTATTCCTTAACAGCCGTTTCCGCATGTTTATGATAATCATCACCGAGCGTTTCAGCGTGCCGATCGAGCAGCCGCGCGTAACTATAGTGCCAATCGAAGTTGTCCGGATTGTAATGATTTGCCAACCCGTAGTAGCGAATTGCGTTCTCACGTTCATCCCGTTTATTTTCTATCTCGGCTTGCAAGCTGCGCCTTTCAAAGATAACGGCAAGAAGGTGATGGAGTTCAGGATGCTCAGGTTCAACCTCTAATGCGGGTTGATAGACGCGGATAATATTATCTTCATCGTTGCGTTGGCGGTAGATTGCACCGAGACGGAAAAAGGGTTCGACTTCTGTTGCCTTGACCCCTTGCATCGGGGTTTGTAGGCTACGTCCGATGTCGTTTTCAAGCAGGGTTGTATCAAGGGAGATTGTTTTCTCGTAATGCAGGATGGCGTTGTCTATCTCGCCTTTCTGTTCAAATAGGATCGCTGCGTGATAATGCGCTGCGACATCGTCAGGACTTAACCGAATAGTTTCGAGGAATGCTGGTAGCGCATCGTTGGGCTGTTGTAGCGAAAGATAAGACAGTGCCAATAGATAGTGTGCTTCAGTGGTTTCAGGCGCAATCTCAATCAGTCGCTTTAGGGTATCAACGGCTTGCTGATGCGCCTCGCGTCCACGGTAGATGTGAACCATTTTGAAAAGCACATCGGGTCGTTGTGGGTCTAACGTCAGGGTGCGTTCGTAAAAGGTAATCGCGCTGTCTGTGTTGCCGGTTGCTTCGTAGCTTTGCCCAAGAAGATAGGTGGCGCTTACATCTTCAGGAAATAGCAGAAGGTGGATATTTAGAGGCTCGATGGCATCCTGATAGTTTTCTTCATCGAAAGCACGCTGTCCCTGCACAATGAATCTGTCCGCTAACTCTGGATTCAGTTCCAGTGCGCGTTTAAAGTAACCTACTGCTGTGTCTATATCACCTTGTTGGTGGTGGAGTTCACCGAGTTTAAAATAAGTATCAATGAAATTGCCTAAGGGGAGTTCAATTTGCAGACTTTCAATATGGGCTTGCAAGCTACGCCCTTGTGTGTCCGCTTCAATGATTTCAATCGTTTTCTCGTAATGTTGGATGGCGTTTTCGGTGTTGCCTGCATCGGCTTCAATCATGCCTGCATAAAAGGAGGAACGCGGATCGTCGGGAAGGACGAACATCGCTTTCTCTATCATTGGCATTGCTTGATCCGGTGTCATTAACCCTGCAAAGTAAGGTTCCAGCGGTTCATAGAAAGTGTCCTTAAGACTCGGCATGACGGACAGTGCTTGTTGGTAATGGTGTAGTGCTGCCTCGGTATTGTCGCTGGTGTAGAAGATTTCTCCGAGTGCGAAATGGGATTGTGCATGGGTTGGCTCGTTCTCAATTGTGCGTTGATAGAGCTGAGTCGCGCCATCCGTATTGCCTTTTTCATTGAAGATAACGGCGAGTTCGTAAAGGTCTTGTGCGGCGTAGGGTTGATGTTGTGCAGCTTTGGCGTATTCTGCTAATGCGTCGTCGAAAAATCCTTGTGTAGCGAGGACTTGCCCGAGTTTGATGTAAGCCGGTGCGAACTTTTTCTTTTGATGGGTAATATTTTCAAACGTTTCGCGAGCACGGTCCATCTCACCTTGTGCGAAATAGACGAGACCGATGCCGTATTGCGGGTATTCCCATTTCCGGTTTAACTCTCGCGCAGTGTGAAAGGCTTGAAGTGCCTCTGTGTAACTTTGCTGTTTTAAGTGAATCTCGCCGATGCGATAGTAAACTGGGTAGTAGTTCGGATTTAAGCGGGCGCAAGCCTCAAATTCCGAAAGTGCCAATTCATCTTTGCCTTGTTGTTGATGAATTCCGCCGAGATTGAAATGCGCCCAGAACTGGTCCGGTTCGATTTCAAGGGCGTGTTGTAGGTAGGTGATGGCTGTATCAAACGTTTCACCGGATTTCGTAGCCTCAAGGGCGTGTACGTATCCTATGCCGTAGTAAAATGCGGCGTTCATTGCTCGAGAGGCGGACTGTTGTCTCTCGGAATTATCTTTTGCTGTTTCATAAAGCGTTAGGAGTGTGGAGAGTCGTCCTTGCTTCTGCCACTTGAGGATAAATTCGCGGTGTTTCTCAGCAGGCTTTTTCTTTTCTCGCAGGACCTTTGTGAAGTCTTTCCTGATGTTTGTTTCCCATTTTTCTGCTGCTTCGATTCGTAAGAAAGACGTATTGAATATTAAACCCATGGTTAGCACGATCAATATGGGATTTAGCACTACTTTTTTCATTTTATTTTTCCTTTGGTGGATTGTCCAATGTGATTCTTCTATTCTGTTTTTTTATAGTAAAACGAAAAAATAAACCGACACTTAAGAAAATAACAGACCCCTCCACTGCAGGCGGGGTTTGTAACCCCGCTTTCCATAGATGTGTCATTAATTGTAAGTTTTACTATAGTTGCCGGATTCCAATAGACGTTCAATTTTCGCGCGTGTCGGCATTGAAGGAGTCGCGCCGACGACAGTGGTCGCCGCTCCGCCTGCCGCATTTGCAAACGCAACTGCCGAATATAAAGTTTCACCGCTCGCTAAGGCAGTTGCGAGCGCGCCACAAAATGCGTCCCCTGCACCTGTGGTATCTATAGGTTCAACAGAGCGGGCAGGGACATGTTCGGATGTCGTCGCTGTCAACATTAAAGCACCTTGTTCGCCGAGGGTTAGCACGACAGCGGTGTTGTCAGTATCCACCATTCGATCGCGTAGCACTTCTGCTGCGCGACGTGCCGCTTCATGACCGCTAACCTTCATTCCCGACAGCAATTCTGTTTCGGATCGGTTCGGCGTGAGAATATCGACAAACCCCAAAAGACTATCCGGCAATGGTTGCGCAGGTGCGGGATTTAGGACCACTGTTGTATTGTGTCTCTTGGCGATCGCTGCGGCGTGTTCGGATGTTGCAATCGGTGTTTCAAGTTGTAAGAGGAGTACGTCCGCGTCTGCAATATAATGCGCGGCAGCGTCTATGTCTGCTGTCGTGAGTGCCATGTTTGCGCGTGGCACAACGATGATGCTATTGTCGCCATCTGGTTCGATGATAATCGTTGCTACACCTGTCCCGATGTCTGTACGTTTTGTGATAAACTTGCTGTTGATATGTTCATTTTCTATTGCGGCGAGTAGTATTTCTCCAAAAGGGTCTGCACCGACACTTCCGACAAGCGTAACTTCGGCACCTAACCGCGCGGCGGCGGTTGCCTGATTGAATCCTTTCCCGCCTGTGAAAATGTCAAAGGCATCGCCGATGAGTGTTTCGCCTTTATCGGGTCTCCGAGATGCGTGGCAGACGAGGTCGATATTCAGGCTGCCCACAACGGCAACTTTCGGTGTTGTGCGGTTCATCACGGTTTATCCTTGTCTTTTAGTGTAGCTTGCAAGCCAAAAACTTGCTATTATAAGGAACGATTTTTGATAATTATAGTTGACATAAAGTGCCGTTGTCAAGGGTTATCGGAATTGGCAGTTATTGGTACTCGGTTATGGGTGGGACGTGCTGTTGAAATCTGAACTGTGATTTCTGTGATTGATATGATTTTTAATGATAAGCGGAAACGTTTCTTTGGAAGGTTAAGAACACGCGAAAGCGTGTTATGGTGTTTGCGATGATGTTTATTGAAGTTGTAGTGTATGGTCTATTTCGGTGTATAGGAAGTAGGTATCTTTCATGCAATATCCCCCAAGAGGTACCTTAATCGGGAAGTTGAACGCCATGTGTTCGGAGTAATTCTGACATCCGATTCTGTAATTTTTCGGCTTCCTCTGGGGATTCCATCTCTGTGGATACTGTTGATAGTAAAAGCGCAGAAAATTCGCGTTGTGTTTCAGTAGGTAGTTTCTTCAACTGTTCCACGATGCGCGGCATTACCGTGTCGAAATAAATGTCTATTTGACGACGCAGTTCTTCTTCCGGCATACCATCTTCCAAGTCTAACAAAAAGTTATCCAAAAAATCTGTAGTGATTTCATGCCGAGCCAGTACTCCTGATGCCATGTTTAGAAGTATTTCACCTTCTGCTACTATTCTCTCATACTCTTCTTGCCTTTTGCGTTTTCTCAAGCGTTCCTGCTCGTCTTGTTCGGAGGACATCTGTTGCGTTTCATTAGGTAAGTTGACCGAATCACCATTTTCATCCGTAGCCATTTTTTCTGAAGTTTTGTGAGATGATGCCCCTTCAGTTTTAACGAAAACGTCTTGATTGGTATCCATATTAGTGTCAGTAGGTGTAGCTGTCTGCGCTTTTTCCGTTGCTCCAGTAGTTATTTTTTGCGTAGGTTGGACAGGTTTATATATCCGAATAGGTTCGGCATTTACCCGAGGGCGGACATAACCGAAGTACCAAGTAACAGCACCTAAGACAACAAAACACAGTCCACCTAATATGATAATAGGGAGAGTCCATTTCTTTTTAGATTTCTCTAACTTTCGCATATTTTACCTCTTTTTCTCTCGCCCATCCGATTCGTGTTCATTCTTCTTCAGCTTTTCGCCACTCTTCAAGCACTTTTCTCTCATCTACAGACTCGAGTGGCTCTCCGTTGGCTTTCGCCTGTAGATACGCTTCTAAAAGAACGCGATTTCGCTCATTGTCAGGCTCCAACTTAAAGCGTGCTTGACGATAAGCAAAGACATCATCAATTGTTAACGGTTGATTATTTCTGACTTTCATCTCAAAACGCACAACAATATCAACTTCTGGAATATCTCCGTGCTTTTCTAAAAGTGCAGCATGTCTTTCTTTTTCCCTCTTATCGAGTTGTCCATCATTTATCGGTTGACCTGAAGGGTGATTTTCGGCCGGATCTTCATATTCCGGGAGATCCTTTAGGACCTCGTCAATGAATCTTTTATTCTGCTCATTCGGCCAGAGAAAATAGACCGTCCGCGCGAAAGCCAATCCGATCTCGGGCGTTGAAACTTTGTTTCTGCCATACTCTATGTAAAATCGGGTGTGCCGCGTATCTCCATGCGTTCGCAAGACTTCGGCTTCAAAGTATTTTTCTAAGAGCTCTGGGTCTTTGGTTTGCCATAAGTCATCAGGGAACTTAAATGTTAACAGTTCTGCGACATCACTATCCGTGAGTCGTACCCACCCCGGCGGATAGTATTCTATGTCTAAAGAGGGAATAGACATCATCGACGACTGACGGGGGACTATGGTTTCCACGGGTTGGTCTGTTTCTCCACAACCGAAAAAAAACGACAGACTGAAGAGACAAATGAGTACACTGAAAACTGTTTTCATGAGAAACGCCTTAACCATATTTTGAAAGGATCGTGAAAAATGAACCTTCTTTCCTGGTTAGGAGATATTCTATCAGATTTTCGACCTTTATTCAATCAACAAAACTTTGCACTTTTCCAAGCGTTTATCTTCGGATTCATTGCCAATATTAGAAAAAATAACTGCCTCCGCCCCAGGTCCGGTAGGTTCGGTTTTGTGGTGTACTCACCTAAATGCAACCTGCATTCCTAACCGAACCGGATCCTACGCGGAAACTTTGAAGGTTTCAAAAACCTCTTCAGTCCCGTAGGGACGTTATGTTTATAGCAGCGTTTTCAATCCAAAACCCAAGTTCTGTTAATGAAGTAATATTCACTTCGGATTGACATCACCGACGCTGGAGGAAACTGCTTTTGAGTGTCAGCTGCCGCTGCTGTCCATTCTTTTTCAGCGTGACGTGCTTGGTTTGGATGTCGGTGATGTGGGTGTCGGTGTCAAGTGTATCACCGATAGTGACGATGTGTGTCTGATTTCCTACGGTGTTTTGGATGATGGCTCTCGAAGGTGTCTTCGCGTCTACGGGGATGATGGTTCCAAGCAAGCGATAGGGTTCTTTTGGGCGTGGCGGTGTCCAACCCAACGGACGAAAGAGATTGTTATCAATGATCGTGCGGTAGAAATCGGAGTTCTGAAAATGTTTTAATGCCATATCTTCATTTGGGCGGGTGGAAGATTGGAAGCGGGCACGCCGCGGAGTTGTGCCGCCTGTCGGGGGCTTTTGTGTTTTGACGGTTATCGTTGTGTTTTCGGGGTGCGTGGCGGTGTGGAGCGAAAAGAGTATGGCGAGGACAAGACCTGCGAAACCGGTGCCGATGTGTTTTATGGGCTGGGTGGACATGATGTTTTCCTGATGAAAAAGAAGGGGAGTCCGCGAAGGAGACAGAACCCAACGGCAAACGTTGCGAGGATGTGGCTTGTGGTCGAGAGAGTAGCGTTATTGAAAACTGTCGCGCTGGCGAGGCTGCTGAAGGCGAGCATTTTGACGCTGCCGTAGAGGGCACGGCTCATGCGCGAACGCGTGAGGGCGTGGGTCCATCCGCTGTTAGGGTAGCCGAAAACTTTTTGCAAGGCATCGGTGGTAAAACCACGTGCCATGACAACGATTGGCATCCAGATGGGGAGGTGTCCCTTCGCGGTGAAGTAGATCCAAAAAGTGTTTTCAATAATTCTGTCGGCGAGGGAGTCAAGGATTTCGCCGATTTGGGTGGTCTCGTTGCGTCTGCGGGCGATGGTGCCGTCAACGGCATCGAGAATAAAGATAAGTCCAAGGGTTGCGGAGAGGTAGAGGTCAAGTTTTCGGTGTCTGCCGAACAGGGCAAGCACAACAAAGGTTGAGAATAGGCGAGAGAGTGTAATGATGTTTGCTAACATTTTTATTCAAATTCTAAAACAGCGTCTATTTCTGAGAAGCCTGTTTCAAGGTATTTCAGATCGGTTTGGATGTCCGGTGGATAGTGAATTTCCCAAACGTTTACGTTTGCCTCGGTAAATTGTTCTCTGGGGTAGGCAGGAACAAACGCATCGCTCAATTGTTCGCGTAAAAAGGATATTTGAGGATCCTTTTTTGTGAGCAGAATGTGTGTTGCCCCATGTGTCTTTAGGTATTCCAAAGCCTCGCGTTCGGATGTCGCGTTGTGGACATGTTGGTTATAGAGAAGTATCCAGTTTTGGAGATAGGTGTCTTGGTCTATGATGGTTTTGACTCCGCCAAGTACGTTAAGTTGACTACCATAACCCCAATGTGCGGCGACGATAGCGGTGTTAGGAAGTGCTGTTTTCATCCAATGTAATGCGTTTGCCACATCGGTTGTGGGTGTAGCCTTCCGCATACGAGTTGCAGCATAAATGGAACGCTTTGCGTGTGCGCCGAGGGGTGGTAAGAATAGTATTCCAGCCAGTAGAACGACTGCGACACCCGTTTCCAGGACAGCGCGTTGTCGGTGCTGTTTCACGAAACGACTCAGTGTGTTGGAAAAGAAGGTTATCATTTCCGCTGCGAAGAAGGCGAGTGACACGCCGATAAAGAAGTCGTAGCGTTTGGCATCCCGCGAAAGTGCAATCCAGAAAATGAACCACGCCATAAAGGCGACTATCGTCATCAGACGCGGTTCATTAGATTTTTGGAGCCATGCAGAGATCAGAAACCCTATGCCTGTACAGATAACAGCAATGGAAAAGAAAAAAGTGCCGTGGGATGCGTCCCAGAGATGTTTTTCGAGCGACTCTCGGAAAAAGGTGGTAGCAATGAAAAGGACGAGCGGGACGAGCAGGCAGGTCTGATTCCAATAACGTTTACTGGCGACTATTAACCCAAGACTGCCAAGGATAAAGACGCCGCCATATCTGAAGACCCAATATCCGAAATGCGGGTTTCGGAGTTCTGTCATTGCCGTCATCACAGCATTTTGGCTTAGCGGGACGGTGGTATCCGCAAAGGTCTTTTGTTGTATCCAGACATAGCTGAGGATAAGGGCAGCACTCGTAAGTATCAATCCGAGTGACAAGGTGCGTGTGTGTGGACGCAAGCGGTGGATTTTTGAGATGAGCAGATACCGAATCGAGCGCATTGCCAAAAGGACAATAGGCGGTATGAGAACAAATGCTGCAAGGTGTTCTGCGAAGCCATAGCCATTTCTATATGCTGGTGAGACGAGGTAAAGTGTTGGAGCAAAGCAGCACACCCACAGGGCATAAAGTCCTAATCCTTCCTCTGTTTCGGATGTGAGAAACCGGTAGAGTTCCACAACGATGATGATACTCAGAAACACACCAAAACCTTCCCAACTGATACCACCGAGGAAAACAATAAAACCACTGGCAAGCGTCCAAATCAGATGTTTGCGTGGTGTTTCTGTTTGGAGGGATGAGAGATAGGACACAACGGTAAGGATACCGAGCATCAGACAAAATGCGTCACGGTCACCGAAGCCTGCGGTGGAGCGTTCGATGCTGCCGGGCAGCGTTGCCAAAAGCACACCCACTATACTTGAAAAGAGAAGTCCGTAGGTGTGGTACAGGTAATGACAGAGCGTGCCGAGACCGAGGCTGAAGCAGACTACAGGCATGTAGAGGCAGACGTGATAAAGTGTGATGTTTGGAAAAATCTGTGAGACGGTTTTGTGGGTGTACGCGAGGACGTAGCCGTAAAGATTTAGGGTTTGTCCTAAATCTCTACCGAGTGGCAACCACCGGTGCATATCGCGTGCAGGCAGGCTTCCGTCTTCCGAAATCAAGGAAGCCTGCCAGTAGTAGAAATAACCATCCGTTTCGGTAAACTGAGCAATGGGGAGGCGTTCGATCCCTTGAATACGTATCCAGAAGGCAAGAAGTACAACGCTGCCTAAACCTAAAAAAGGTAGATATTGCCGCGAAAAATCTGATCTCTCAAAACTTCGGTTCAAATCCATACCCTCGGAGTCTCTCTATAAATCTATCCACTCTTTGTTCATCAGAAAGTTCTAATTGAGGTTGTATAGATTGTTTAATCCTATCAATGATTATCTCCGTTTGTTCAGGGGCACCTTGAATTTCTGCTTCAGCTCTTACTTTTTCAAAGATCATCGTATCGAGAAACTCCTCAACGTCCACCTTTTCACGGAGGAAATCTTCAAAGTAAGCGAGTTGTTCTTTAGCAGAGAGAGCGTTCAGTTTTTTTGTCAGGGTGTATAGGTGCTGATCATCTTCCTCTTTGGCTCTATTGAATCTTGCAGCTAAATCTCCTATATCTTCTCTTACTTTTTGTCGCGCTTCACGGTTTAAAGATTTCAATCTGTTTATTTTTTCTTGAATTTCTGCTTTTTTTCTTGCAGCTTCTTCGTCGGTTTGTTTAGAAGTATCAGAGTCGGGTGGTTGCTGTGCAAGCTCTTCTGGGACATCATCCGCTGTATCAATTGGATCCGCGTTTTTGGCACCCTTATCCTTAGATGAGTCTGGGATAGATTCTTCAAGTGTATTGGTATTTGCTGTTTCTGGGCTTACCGGAGGTAAGTGGGTATCGGCGGTATGAACATCATCCTTTTTGGCTGGCTCCACGGGGCGATATATCTTCACAGGTTCTGCGTTTTTCTGTGAGTAGTCAGATACAAGATACCAAACCACACCAGCTATCGCTATAAAGAACAAAAATCCCAGAGGGCCCGATAAATGTTTCCATAATTTCCGTAACATATCTCGCCTCCTTTTTTAGGCATCAATATCAAGTGAATCTTCTTTAGCAAAGAAAACGTGTATTTCAAACAGGTAAAACTTATCGCGCATGTAAAAAGTATGTGCAATTATTTTCAATGAAGGCAGTTCCTACGCGGCGTAGACATCTTCATTCGCACACAGTCTTTACATGCGCTGACTTATTTAGTTATTTAGGATATTGGTGAATTAACTACAACTTCCACTGTCGCAACTCCCGCTAGCCATCTGACCTGGGATTTTGTCTTCATAGCACTCTCGTACTTCTCCTAGACATTGAATCCAATAGTTGCCCTGAGCCTCGGCAACAGCTATGGCAGCTTCTGCAATCACCTTTGCAGCTGCTGCTACTTCTGTAAGGTTGGAATCGACTAAAAACTCATATGCTGCTACTGCTAGCTTTGCAGCATCTAATGCTATGTCATATAAGGCTTTTGCCGAAGCTGCTTTTCGTTCTAATTCTTCACAAGCCTCCGCAATGGTGGTCGCTGTTACAAAAGCCATCGAGCATAGCAAGAGAAGACTTATCACGCTGAGCCAATTTGTGGTCAACTTCGGCACTTGAATCGGTTTGATGTTCCAAGTTAATGTATTTGTCATTAGGTTCTCCTATCATTGTATCAAATTTTAGGATTAATTGTCAAAAAGATACGTTTTTTGACATTAGGCTACACTTGCTATCCAAACGATAGCGTTTGGGTGAACTCACACCAACTGCGAAGTTCCTTAATTGATTGCCGACACCAACTGAACAGAAGCCAGTTTGTGTCGCCATTTTGGTTGATAAAGTTATCTTTCCTTCTTAGCCATTGCGGAGACGGGGTCCGTGGGATTGTTCTTCGCAGCTTTTTTCCAATCCGCTATCACACGTTTCACTGTCTTCTCAACGGTGGAATGAGAGATGCCGAGTGCTTCTGTAATCTCCGAGATCGGTTGTCCATCCAAGTATCGTTCCATAATCCATCTGTCCTTCTTCTCTGGAAGACGGTTTATCAACGTTTCTAAGTTGCGTGCGATGGGAAACAACCACTTGCGGATGCGTTCCCATTTTTTCTGAACTGCTTCAGAGGTTGAGGGTATCTTTTCTGCTATCTCTTTGGGCTTTAATTCATCAAGTAGCAGGTCTACGATTTCTCGGTCCTGATCTTGGAGGAGACGGAGGAGTTGTGCCACCAGATCCCGATTTGTCTCGGTGTACTCGGCATCGGTTTCTGCGAGCATTGTCCCTTCGCTGACAGATGGACCGTCGAGTGGGAAACTGCCAAGTGTCGCGTTTGACGTGATTTTCTTATCGCGTCGATCATCAGATTCTCCGCGACTTTTACCAACCACTCCAACAACTTCTCCGGTTCTTGGATTTCTTTCCGTTTCTTGACGGCTTTCATGAACGTGTCGCTGGTGATTTCATCGGGTTCCACGACGGTATCTGGATGATTCCATCGCCTTGTTTTAACTGTGTTGAAGACGGTTTCGTAATACGCGTTGAAAAGTAGTCTACATGCCTCCTCTTCATCGTCAGTTTCTACAAATCGCCGATTTAAACGAACATCGTTCACTTTTCTGACTATGCACCCCACTTCTTCGGAGATGAAGTTGTGATTGGCTTCATATATAATCACGGAAATTTTGCTTAAATTCCGACACAATATGTGTTTTTTTTCAAAAAATGTGTCTTTCTGTGCAAAATTTGTTTTTTGGAAGGTGAAGTTTAATAGTAGATGCGGTTAGGAATGCACGTCGCAGCTGTAAAGCCAAGACAAATACTGGTTGATGTCGCGCAATTGATGTGCTTGGCAACGGGCGGGGAGACCCCGCCCCTACGAGATGTTATAGTAAGGTTTAGAATTAATTGGACATTTTTCAAATGTGTAGGGTGTTTTTGCTTGGGTGTTTCCCCTAAGGTCTCCCAACTCGTACTTTTGGCTTGCAAGGGACATCGAAAGTTGTTATGATGCACATAATCAACAATGGAAAGTCTTATGAACAGAAAGCGAAGGTGCCGAGGACGCTGATGAATTCTAAATTAAAATATGTAATCGGCTTTTTAACTTTTTTCTTACTCTGTTTCATTTTTCAGTGGCGTGCCGGACAGGTTAGCGATGCTGAGACACTTTTGTGGTACAGCATCATCCCACCGCTGCTTGCTGTTACGTTAGCAATCGTGACGGCTCGATTGTTTCCGAGTCTCTGTATAGCTGTCGGTGTCGGACTGCTGCTCTCGTGGTATCAAAAAGGTGCTACACCAAGTGGATTCTTGGCGGAAGCCGTCTGGTTCGTCCGCGCCGTGAGTGTCGGCAATGATGGGATAGATCTCTTCAATTTCTGGGTGGTGCTGTTTGTTTTTCTGATCATGGCGACGATTTCCGTGGTGGTCGCCTCCGGCGGCATTGGCGGGGTGGTTATCTGGCTCTCTCAGTTTGCGAAGGGACCGCGTTCATCACAGTTTATCACCGGTTTGATGGGGATCGTCATCTTTATTGGGGATTATTCTAATGCGATGCTTGTCGGACCGACAATGCGTCCGCTCACTGATCATCATCGCGTCAGTCGTGAGAAGTTGGCGTTCCTTGTAGATTCCACAAGTGCCCCGATTGCGGGGCTCGCGTTTGTTAGCACCTGGATCGGCTATGAAGTGGGACTCTTTGAGGATATATCGGGGACACTTGGGCTTGGACGTGACGGGTATTCCATGTTCTTTGATGCCCTCAGCTTTCGGTTTTACTGTGTGTTGACCATCATCTTTGTTATTGTCAATGCAATCAGCGGCAGAGATTATGGGGCGATGCACCAAGCCGAGACCCGGGCGCGAGAGACGGGAGACATTGCCGCCCCAGATGCACAGGCACTCGGACACGCCGGATCTTTTGCCAGCCTACCCAACGCCGTTGTCCAACCCTTTTCGGCGGTTTTACCACTTTTAACGCTTTTTGGACTGCTTTTGGGAGGTTTCTGGATAGATGGTAACGGGACTGGGTCTATTCTTTCCCTGACATCTTGGCGGAACGCGCTTTCAGAGGCGAACAATGTAATGGTGCTTGCTTGTGCGGCAGCGAGTGCGTTTGTCGTCTCAATCATCTGTGCACGTCTACTCTCAAAGTTACGATTTGCGGATATCGCGCCAGTCGTTTGGAACGGTATAAAGGGGAGCCTCACACCGTTGAGCATTCTGTTATTGGCGTGGGGACTCAAGGCGAGTTGCGATAGGTTGATGACGGGTGATTTTCTGGCTACGATGCTCAGTGATGTTGTATCACCGCTCTGGTTCCCGATTCTTGTGTTTATCTGTGGTGCCGTGACCTCTTTCGCAACAGGCACGAGTTGGGGCACAATGGCGATCCTGATTCCGACTGCGATTCCAGTGGCGTTTTCGCTTGATGGCGATAGTTACGGACTCACGACGATCATTTGTCTCGGTGCAGTACTGGATGGTGCCATCTTTGGGGACCACTGCTCGCCGCTTTCGGATACAACGATTTTGAGTTCTATCGCCAGTAGTTGCGATCCGTTACACCATGTGAGAACGCAACTGCCTTATAGCCTTACCGTTGCGAGTATTGCATTGTTTTGCGGTTATCTACCTGCCGCGCTCGGTCTCTCTTCAGCAGTCGGAATTGCGGGGGGGACTGCTGTAATAATCTTGCTGTTTTGTGGAGTTTCTGGTTACCGTAAGGTTCAAAAAAGGAGCATGGTATGAAGGTTGCGCTTGAAGGACAAGTCGCGGTTGTTACAGGGGGTGCGCAAGGTATCGGTCGCGCGATTGTAGATAAGTTGATTGATAATGGTGCTTCTGTGGCAATTGTTGATATTGATGTACAGTCAGGTAAAGAGACCACCGAAGAAATTCAGCGAAGCGGTGGGACGTGTCTATTTGTCGAAGGCGATGTGTCAGATGCGGCACAGATGGAGATTGTCGCAGATCGGATTGCCGGACACTTTGGCAAGGTCGAGATTTTGGTGAACAACGCCGGGATAAACACCAAGAGCGATAGAGTACCGATTCATCAATACACTATAGAGGATTGGCACCGTATTTTGGAGATAGACCTCACGGGTGTTTTCACAACGAGTCGTGCTGTTATTCCTTATATCCTTAAAACGCATAGCAGGTCTGGTTCGGAGAATGCGACTGGACGGATTGTTAACATCAGTTCTATTGCAGGGTTAGTGCCGTTACGTTTGCAGAGTGCTTACGTCGCGGCGAAGGCAGGGGTTGCCAATCTGACGCGTTCAATGGCATTGGAACTCGGACCGGAGGGTATTCTGGTAAACGCTGTCGCACCCGGTTCGACGTTAACCCGCGGCACAGAGGCACTCTTCTATGGAGATGACGGGGCATATACAGAAAACGCCGCGAGTCTGTTATCGCACATTCCGCTTGGCAGACCGGGGGAAACGACAGAAATCGCAGCAGCGGTTCTTTTTCTCGTTTCGCCGGATGCAAGTTATGTCAACGGGAGTGTGATTGCGGTAGATGGTGGATGGACTGCGGGCTATACACGGGATTGGTAGATGCACCTATACCTCTTGAACTAACAACTTATAACTGATAACTAACAACTATTTCTAAGGAGATGAAAATGGCAAAGATTACTACGTTTAAAGGGTATCAAGGTGAACCCCCTATTCCGAAACCAGCGCATCAGGTGCGAGCGAATGTTGTCACGGTCCAAGATGGGGTGCCGGTAAGATATCCGGGTTGCGATGGCATCGGTGTGCGTGTCGTGCATCCAGCGAATCCGAACGCGCCAGCAGAGAATTTAGGACTTGTCGTGTTTTTTGTGCCGCCGCACGTCGTGCTTGAACCGGGAAGCCATCACACGGAAGAGTGCTACGTCATCTTGAAAGGGAAAGGCGTAATGACGCTTGCTGGTGAAAAGGTGCCTGTTGAAGCAGGAACGTTCATCCATCTTCCACCGTGGTGTGAGCATGGGATTGAAAACACCGGTGATGAATCGATGGAGGTCTTAATCTGTACCTCTCCGCCGAACCCGTAGATTGACCTGAAAAACGCTGTTCTGACGAACTATGGTGAATTATAAAAATAAGTTGACCTTTATCAATAACCCTGTCTTTCTCAAAGTCCCCCTACCCCCCTGATAAGGGGGGATAAAGGGGGGTTGGGGAATTTAGGGGGTTGACTTTGCATTAAGAGTGTCCAAGTAATTCTAAAATCTACCATAAATGCCTGATTTGGAGGTTACCCGTGCCTTCTCACAGGCATTTTGTATTTTTAATTCAACTTTTTCGCCATATTTTCGTTAAATAAAGTATCTGTAAGTGTTTAGAAACCACACCTTTAAACTGTGGGGGGTTAATTTATGCACGGGTCGATACCAGGTTCAGGACGCGATCGGGGGTCCCGAAGGCGGATGAGTTCTTTTAGTGGGGGATCGAAACTCCGGAAGCTAAACCATGAGCCACTCACGACAATGGAAGAGGTGCCTGAACTCCTGAAAGAACAGGCGGAGGCACTGTTTGAAACAGGCGAAGAAATTAAAGTTGCTGTTTCAACAGATCTGCGCTTTGACGGTACCTACGGCAAGGATTGGCTGTTAGTTACCGATAAACGACTCATCGCTTTTAATCAGAATGGTGCTATGGGGCACCACATGCGCGAAGTACCTCTTACGGCTGTTGAAGATATCGAAATCCTTGAGATGTACGGGAATAACATTCTCAAGGTAAGTACTGCGGACAACGCTTTTGAGGTGTCCCGTTACTCAAAGCGGTTAACCCCGAAGTTCAATCTTGCTGTTTCAGAGTTGGAGGAATTAATTCCGCAAAAGGAAAGAGACGCAGACGGTAGACCGCGCGGCAGGCGTGGACGTGGTCTGGGTGGCAAGGATAAAGGTCGATGCGAGAAGTGTGACCAGCCGATTCCAAGCTGGTCGGGAGTCTGTGTCAATTGTGTTCAAAAACGGAAACTCATTTTTCGGCTTATTAGGTACTCTACTCCGCTTTTGCACGTCATTGTTCCGGCCTTCCTGTTGATGATGGTCATCCGGTTTGTCGCTGTCTATCCACCGATTCTTGCTAAAGAGTTGATTGATAGTGTTCTAAAACGGGTTGAAGTTGCTGTCGCTGCGGGGCAGGCGTTTCCTGAAACGACGTGGGGTCACCTTCAAGGGACCGTCAATTTTTTGGGAGAGTGGTTTGACAACATACCGGCTGCTGGCACTTTTGGGCATCTGATAGGGCTTGTGCTGATCATGGCGGGTGTTTCGGTGTTTACCATGATAGCTTCAGCGGTGCGTGGGTATATGATGGCCTGGGTGGGTCAAAATATCACGAGGCGGCTCCAAAACGAGACGTATGAGCATTTGAACGCGCTCTCGATTGACTTCTTTCATGAACGGGATACTGGGAACCTGATGTCGCGGATTACGCACGATGTGTCAAGGCTCCGGGACTTCATCGCAAACGGGTTGCAAGATATAGTCGGTGATTCCCTCACGATCCTCTATATGTGCGCGATCATGTTCTATTTCAATTGGCAACTTGCGCTCTGGACGCTAATCCCTATTCCTTGTTTTGTCTTTTTCACAATCTTTTTTGGGAAAAAGATGGGCAAAGTCTATCATGTTTTATGGAAACGGTATGCGAACATTAGCACGATTCTTGCCAGCACGATCCCAGGGGTCCGCGTTGTCAAAGCATTTGCCCGCGAACGCTATGAGATAAATCGGTTTAGCGATTTGACACATCAAGTCTTTAGTGGCGAGATGAACGCTGCGAAACTTGGCACGCTTTACCGCCCAATTATGGAGTTTATTGTCTTTTCCGGCCGGACGATCATCTGGTTAGTCGGTGGATGGCAGATTTTCCAAGGTGATTTGGAACTCGGGACCCTAATTATGTTTCAGAGTTATATGATGGGATTCATCAGACCTGTGCATACGCTCTGTCAGATGAACGAAAGATTTATCCGAGCGGGTACCTCCGCCGAGCGTGTGTTTGAAATTATGGACACACCCCCGAGCGTCGCTGATAAAGCGGATGCAGTAGCTCTGGGGAATATTCGCGGTGCTGTCGAATTTAGGGACGTCTATTTCTCCTATGATAACGAGAAAAACGCGCTCAACGGGGTCAGTTTTCAAGTGGAACCCGGTGAAATGATAGGGTTGGTTGGGCACAGCGGTGCAGGGAAAAGCACGCTCATCAACCTCATTACCCGTTTTTACGACCCGAACGATGGGACAATAATGATTGATGGTCATGACAGTCGCGACATTCAGGTGAAAGCACTGCGGCAGCAGGTGGGTGTCGTATTGCAGGATCCGTTCCTATTCCAAGGCACGATAGCAGAGAATATCGGTTACTCGAAACCCGGGGCATCTCGGCGGGAAATTATTGCGGCTGCGCGGGCAGCAAACGCACACGATTTTATTATCAAGTTCCCTGACGGTTATGACACGATGGTGGGTGAGAGAGGTGCGAGAGTCTCTGGCGGTGAACGGCAACGTATCTCTATTGCTCGGGCGATTTTGAAAAATCCGCGCGTCCTTATCTTAGATGAAGCCACCTCCTCCGTTGATACGGAAACCGAATCCAAAATCCAAGAGGCGTTAGAACGGCTCGTTCAAGGCAGAACGGTGTTTGCTATTGCGCACAGACTGTCGACCCTTAAATATGCTGACCGCCTTGTCGTGCTGAAAGAGGGGCAGGTAGACGAAATTGGGACCCATGAGGAACTGCTTGCCAGAGAGGGGACTTACGCGGGCCTGTGTGAGAAGCAGACCGAATTATCGAAAATTCGCGCATGGTGATTTGACCATCGCAGAAGGAGGCGCGTTGATGAAGGAAGCGATTAAGGTAACTGATGAATTAGAGTTCCTTGATGCGAGTCGGGTCAGAATTGAGCGAAACGCATTTGAAGAACTTGTTGTCCAACTTCCGGACGGAACAACCCATGCGAAGGTTGAACCGATCTGTGCTTTTCCTGTCAGCGAAACGGATCGATATATTTCCCTCGTAGATGAAGAATCTAATGAACTCGGCATTATTGAGGATATAAAGCAACTCCCTCGCGCATCCGGTGAGGTGCTCGTGGAGGAGTTACAAAAACGGTACTTTATGCCGAAAATTACCAAGATTCACGAGTTGGATGGACAATTCGGGATCACCCAGTGGGTCGTTGAAACTTCTCAGGGTGATGTAGAATTCGGTTTGCGTACTCGGTACGATATTGTTACGCTTGAGAACGGACGCGTCCTGATTAAGGATGCCGATGGTAACAGATATGAAATTGAGAACTACCATAAGTTGGACCCGAAAAGTCTCGCGCTACTTGAAACACAATTGTAAATTTTTAAATATCGAGTTTCTGCGCCGCTTGCACCGTCAGAACTGTAGCTCGTAATGGAATGGAGAGCGGTATCTACGGAGAGAGACTTTCAAACTTCAAATCCACCTCACCGAACCGCAAGGAAAGTTAAAAAAACGAACCGCAAGGAAAGTTAAAAAATGGAGAATGTAAGGATTGAACGTATTGAATGGGCACGCTTAACAGGCGAACGCCCGCGCAAAGCCGGTTGCAATTCGCGACTCGGTGAACACGGGCTGCATGTCCGTCCCCCTATTGCTCGCCTAACGACGACAGATGGCGTTAGCGGTTTTGGGTTTTCACCGATTTCACGCGAAAAAGCTGAGGCGATTGTCGGGTTTCAGCTGAGCGAGGCGTTTGACACAGAGAGTGGTGTCACCGAAGAATTCAGGATGCTGGAGTACCCGCTCTGGGATTTGGTCGGACAGTTAACACAGAAACCGGTATATGCAATGCTTTCTGGGCAGAACGGTGAGTTCCAAGCACCGTGTTACGATACCTCGCTTTATATTGATGATTTGCATATTGACGATAATGCTGAAGCAGCTGCGCTTATCGCCTCCGAGGCATTAGAGGGAAAGGCACGCGGACATAACGCCTATAAGATCAAAGTCGGTCGTGGCGCGATGCACATGCCTCTTGATAAAGGGACTCAGCGGGATATTGATGTTATCTGTGCTGTACGCGAGGCTGTTGGACCTGATGCTACGATTTTAATAGATGCAAACAACGGCTATAACCTCAATTTAACCAAACAGGTATTAGGTGGAGCTGCCGATGCGAAGGTCTATTGGATGGAAGAAGCGTTCCACGAGGATGCCCGCGTCTATAGCCTCTTGAAAGAGTGGCTAAATGCCGAAGGTTTGGAAACCCGTATTGCCGATGGTGAAGGGGGCGCGTCACCGCACCTTGTAGATTGGGCAAAAGATGGACTCATTGACATCGTCCAATATGATATTTTCTCTCCTGGCTTTTCACGTTGGCTTGAATTGGGTCCTGAATTGGATGCCTCCGGCGTTGGGACAGCACCGCATCACTATGGTGGCTACTACGGTAATTTCGTTACCTGTCATCTCGCAGCGAAGGTGGAACGATTTGAGTTCACCGAGTGGGATCATGCGACGACTCCGGGTATAGATGATTCAGCTTATTCCGTATCCAACGGTTATGTGAATGTGCCACAGCGTCCTGGTTTCGGGTTGAATATAGAGGAGACACCTTACCAAAAAGCGCGTGAAGAGAACGGATTCGAGGTTCGCGTGTAGCAACGTACTTGCAATCTGAAAGGAAAAGAAGAATATGCCATATTTATCGGATGCAGACAAAGAATTTTTCAAAGAAAACGGATATTTGGTTGTGCGCGGTGCAGTGGAATCAGAGACAGTTGATGCTGCACTTGACAGGCTTTGGGAGGCACTCGACGAAGATAGAGACGACCCGGAGTCTTGGATTCGTAAAGGGTATCGTACGGTGCCTATCGGCGGTGAAGATGTTATCGCTGGGACAACATACAACAATCGGGTCTTCGCTATGGCAGAAGAATTGGTTGGCAAGGATAGATTAAATTCAAGCGGCGGCGCAGGTCCCCATATCAATTTCCCGGATCCAGATAGAGAATGGCGCGAACCCGGCGGCGGACACCTCGACGGTTACCATACCCCGACGAACGGTGTACCCAAGGGTGTTGTTGGTGCGTTCACGCTCGGTGCGACCGTTTATCTTGACACGGTTAAAAAACAGGATGGTGGGTTTACTGTCTGGCCCGGGAGCCATCGAGTTTGGGCAGAGTATTTCAGACATCACGATTTGGATAGCCTCCCCGGTGGTGTTGCTCCGTTTGATTTAGGACCGAGTTATGAGTTCACAGGTGAGGGCGGCGATGTCTGTTTTTGGCATCATCAAATGAGCCATACTGCTGGTTCAAACTGTGGACACAATGTCAGAATTGCCCTCATCAGTAGATATCGCCGAAAAGATCTTGACGAGATTAGGTTTGAAACCCCCGAGGATATGTGGAAATATTGGGACGGGATTTCGTAGCACTTGCATCTATCTTGAAAACTGGCAAGGTTCAAGCCTCATCAATCAAGTGAAAACCCACAAAATCACGCCTACCGTGAGGGCATCCGAATATTAATTTGTCAAACAAAGTAATATGTAGTATCCTATTATAAGTCTGTTTTTTTCAGAAAAACGACGTTGGCGTCATTTAGATTTACTATACTTCGTTAAAATAGGATTTGGGAATTTGGGAATGGACCTCTATATGAACCCTTCTGAAGTTTCAGAAATAATAGGTGTGGAAGAGGGAATTATTATTCGAGCTTTAGAGCAGCAAGATGTAGAAATTGAGCCGTATCTGCGCGTCGTCTCTGCCCGCTCTGAAGAACCGGGGCGTGCCACGAAGCCACAGGTGCAGCTACGGGTTGATGGACTTGCACCGCTAATAAAGAAACTCACCTATAATATTCCGACAGATGACATTATTGAGAATCTCAGCTGCCAAATTATTGATATTACGTACCTCCGGGAAACTTGTGATAGATTAGAAAAAGAAAATAACGCACTTATCGCTGAAAATACGGAGCTTCGCGAGAGCGTTGAATCTTTCCAAGCCGAAAGAGGGGACTGGTCTGCACAAGTTGATGATTTAACAAATCAGTTGATGGAGGAACAGTCTAAAGGTTGGGTAAACCGCTTGTTGAAACGGAAAGAGTGAAAATCGTAGGTGGATGAGACGATCGGTCTCTAAAAGATTGCTATGGCGAAGGAAAAACGAAATCAATTAATTGCGATCGGATTTTTCGTAGTTGGCACTGTTTTTCTCTATATAGAAGGTATTTCGCTGCTACCAGCGATTATGACAGAAAATAGTGTTTTGCTTAAGGGCATCTCGCTGGTGCTGTTGAGTATCGCTGCTATTCTTGCGGGGATTGCCTTTGAGAATAAACAGCCAATCGCCATTATATCAGGCATGGGTTTGGTGATTGGATTTGGGTTTCTCTATCTACCGATCCCATCAATTTTGCGCGGTTCGGCATTCCACATTTTATTCGCTTGTGCTGTTGCTTTCGGTATGACGACGGCTGCAAAGCGGGTCTCGACTATTGGTTCAGCACTTTTAGCGTGTATCGGCATTATTTTTCTTTATCAACCCTTCTTTCCATCGCTCGGTAGTACTGCCCTACATCTGCTCCTGCCCGGTGTCATCGTTTTTTCGATTGTCTTTTCGCAGAAAACCTTGTGTGAACGCTTCTCTATTGGTTTAATCGCACTGGGGTTGATTGCGCTCTGTCAACCGTTTTTCATGCTGTTTTATCAAACTGGCTTTCAGTTGTTGCTTGCGGGCTTGACAGGATTTATTGTCGCAGTACATCGTTAGTAGTTATCAGTTGTCAGTAACCAGTGACCAGTGGTCAGTTAAGAGCGTATCTGATTCATTAGAAGGAGTAACCAGTCAAGAAACTTCTTTTCTGGTAACTGTAAACTGGTAACTGGTAACTATAATGTCAAACATATCTCCGAATTCCAAAACAAAAAAAGTAATAATAGTGGGTGCGGGTATCATTGGTGCTACGCTCGCTTATCATCTGTCCCAGCGAGATGGCTTTGACGTTACGCTTCTGGAACGCGATGTCCCGGGTTCAGGTGCCTCTGGACATTCTTTCGCTTGGGTGAATGCTTTCGGGAAAGATCCACGCGAGTATCACACGCTGAATCGGCGTTCGCTTGATATGTGGTATCGGTTGGCACATCAACTTGATACAGATATCGGTATCCACTATGGCGGTGAAATGCGGTGGGAAAACGATCCGCAACGTGCGAGGCAGCTGCGTGAACGTATCCAACAGATCCAAGCGTGGGGGTATCTGTGTCGTCTTATCACCCGTGACGAGATATTAGCACTCGAACCGCATCTAAGCCTTGGTCGTGTGTTAGCTGCGTCCCTTTCGGAAGCGGATATCCACATTGAAACCGATGTTTTTATAGACGTTTGTCTCCGGCGTGCGCGTGAAATGGGAACAGTCGTGTATGCGCAAACCAGTGTCACAGGTTTTGTCATTCGTGATAACAATATCGTCGCTGTGAAAACAGCCAATGGCGAATTTTCATGTGATGTTGTTGTTTTAGCAAGCGGTGTTCAAACGACCGAATTAGCTTCTCTGGCACGGGTCCATATTCCGCAACAGCGGAGTCCTGGCGTTGTTATTAAAACCACACCGTGTGCTGAGGTATTACACAATGTAGCGATAATTCATGCGCCATCAAAGGATGAGAAGCATCAACACCTCCACCTCCGGCAACTATCTGACGGGAGCCTCAGAATTGGGCAAGGGACACAGGAAGGGATCAACCGTGATGATTCGCAACAGCATGCTGACGCACTTCTTGACCGTGCCAGAGCCTATTTGCCGGTAATAGCGGACGCGAAAGCGATTCCAACGCCTGTCGGTTATCGTCCGATGCCGCTTGATGGATTTCCAGTACTCGGATTTACTGAAGCGGTTCCAAACTTATATGTTGCGCTCATGCATAGCGGCGTGACGTTAGCACCTTTGGTGGGTGAAATGGCGACTATAGAGATCGCGGATGATGTACGGGTGGATTGGTTTGCCGCTTACCGTCCGGAACGGTTTGGAGCGAGTTAAGATGGTTGAATAGAAGCCAATCTTGACAGCGAATTCTACTTATCGTAGGTGTCTGTGTACGCTTTCACCAAATCGCCTTTCCGGAAACCCGGAACCGCTGTAGCACATTCTTGTGCTAAGTGTCCATAATCAATTTCCATCAAGCGCGATAAGACGGTCGAATTTTTTGCTTTTAAAAGTATCCACTGCTTACTCTTTTCACACTGCTTTTCATCTATCTCTCTACGCGAATAATCTTGCCAGCCTTGACACGGTACAGCGAGATCAAAAGGGTTTTCAAAGACTTTCAGAGCCTCACGGGTGTTATTATACTGCCACATCTGAAAATCTTTATGCCGAATAGGTAAAGGTTTATATTGACGCATATCTGGATGGGGGCTTGCCAACCGGGTCCATATCTGAAATTCTGTATTTACCGAGTATGACTTGCCCGTGTGGAGGTAGAATGCATCCCTTGGCAGTGGCAATTTGCTGATGAAGCGCATGTTCGGGGCAAGCTGTTTGTGAGTTGTAAATTTGCGAAAATTAACAGGCACAATAAACGCGACGATGTCTGCTAAATCGGCAGCATGATTGAAGAAGGCGATCGCTAACTTCCCGCGTTTGCCAAACGGTGGATTACTGATGATAACCGTATCTCTGGGTGCGGATGGAAAATCGGTGACGTTAAAAAAATCGTGGGATTTTACATCCTTACATTTCGGTACGAGATCGATGCCGAATCGCTTCTCCGCCGGTAGGAGTTTGTAAAACGCGCCGGTGCCAGCAGCAGGTTCGACAAAAAAGAGGTCGCTGAAATTCCGGTTTAGCGTCGAGAGTGTGTTTGTGAAATGCTCCCAACATGCTTCGGCGACCTCTGATTTAGTGTAAAACTGACCTAATGGATTTTCCAAACCTTCCACCTTTTAGTATGTCTATACCTGTCAAGGCAGCCTGTCTCAATACATTCAGCCAAGGATTACTCAAAGGGTACCAATTCGCCATCCTTGACAATCAGGACCTTCGTGTCATAAACCGCGTCTCCATTCGCATCAAAAGAGAATTTGCCGAAAATTGTGTCAAAATCTCTGATATTTGCAAGTGCTTCTCGGATTGAAGCGGCGTCAGTTGATTGTGCGTTCGCGATCGCTTCAGCCAGAATATGGAAAGTTGCGTACGGGCGAGCGGCGTAATTGGTCGGCTCCATGCCGAATTTGGCACTATAATTTTCCACAAAGGTTTTATTCCCCGGTGTATCAACAGCCGTGCCCCATCCTACAAAAGTTATCGCGCCCTCGGCAGCGTCACCTACGGCTTGGACCTCTGCTGCAGTCAATGTACGCACGATAAAGGGGGCAGATATACCGAGTTGATGGCCTTGGGTAAGTATTCCAGGCTTTTCGGGTGCTAAACATGAAACGAAGATAACATCAGGATCCAGTGCCTGTATTCGGCTAAGCTGCTCAGAAAAGTCTGTATCACCGCCCTTGAAAGTTTCAGTGGCTACCAGTTCAATCCCTTTAGCAGCGAGTACTTCCCGAGTTGCTGCATCGCTATCGGTGGAGAAAACATCTACCTCATCATATAATGTAGCGGCTTTTTGGTAACCGAGTTTTGCGTGTGTCACTTCAATACCTTCAGGAATGAGCACATCTGTGGTAAGTGAGACCCGAAAAACAAAATCACCAAGCGCGCTGAGTCCACGGGAAGCGGATGTTGGACTTATTGCCACCACCTGATTCTCTTGTGCAATTGGAAAAGCGACCTCGGTTTGACCTGAGGTCGCAGGTCCAAGGATAACAGATACCCCATCCTGAATCAGTTTATTGAAGGCTGCAACTGTTCCGTCTATAGTGCCCTGATTATCTTCAATGATGAGTTTGAGTTGTGCACCATTCGGTTGTGCAGCGTTAATCTCGCTGAGTGCCAATTCATAGGCTTGCAATGTTGAGATACCAAATGTGTCGCTAAGCCGACCTGTTACAGGTAAGACGACACCGACAGAAATTTCTTCACGGGTCTCCGGCATCTGCGGTGCAGTCGGATCGATAATTTCGGAAACTCGATCACAAGCGGAAAATCCGACAGTTAGTACGATAATCGCGAATAAGGACGCGAATAACGTGAATTTTTTCGTATTCATAAAACTCCTCCAATGGTATACAAAATGTATGTTTTGGTCTATTGACAGCACGCGAAGTGCTGATTATTTTTTTATTTCAATTATATCATTTTCGCACCAAAAATCAAGTTAAAACCGATTCAATTCGGACACCTAATATACTTGACCTATTTTCTATTACACGATATATTATGATTAGCCTAACGGGTAATAACGACAACCTTACATCAGATGGAGCAACATGACAACTGAAACAAAACAACCTGTCCGCTGGGGGATTCTCAGCACTGCGAATATTGCCACAAAGGTCGCCCGCGCGATCCAGCTCGCCGGGAATGCGGATTTGATTGCGGTCGCGAGCCGGACAGAAGAACGTGCTGCAACGTGGGCACAAGATCATAATGTCTTCAAGGCTTACGGCACCTACGACGCACTCCTCGCCGATGATTCGATAGATGCCATCTATATCCCTTTACCCCCTTCACTCCACGCTGAATGGACAATCAAAGCAGCGGAGCACGGTAAACACGTCCTTTGTGAAAAACCGCTTGCTGCGAATGCTGCTGAGGCGATTGCTATGGCGGATGCGTGTCGCCAAAACGGTGTGCAACTGATGGACGGTGTCATGTGGGTACACCATGATCGTACAGCGGCAATGAAAGAGAAAATAATAGACAGCACGCTCGGAAAACTGCGCCGAGTGACAGCGGCGTTCACTTTCAATTGGGATACAATCCCGGTCGGTAATATCCGGGCAATGAAGGAATTCGCGGGTGGCAGTCTCGGAGATTTAGGCTACTATTGTGTCCGAGCAATCCTCTGGGCATTTGAGCAGATGCCGACACAGGTTTTCGCTATGGCACGCTACAAGGTGGGTGTCGATTTCAATCTTGCTGGCATCCTCTGGTTTGACGATGAACGGATTGCCACTTTAGATTGCGGGTTCGACACGGGACTCCGAAAGTGGTTTGAGGTGGCAGGGACGCGTGCTTCAATCGTCTGTGATGATTTCACTGTCCCGACATCCGAAGATACTGCTCGGTTCTGGGTTCACGGTTCGGATGGAAATGAGCAAAACACCGTTGAGGGATGCGTTCAGGAAGTCAAGATGATTGAGCGGTTTTCGCGGATTGTGCAATCTGGGAACCTTGAGACACAGTGGCCCGATGTTGCCGTCAACACAATGCGCGTCTGTGACGCTCTTCTGGAATCGGATCGTCGAAAGGAAGTTGTTAAACTGTAGGGAGATTGCGTCAGTGACACCCTGCTAAAGCATGGGTGCTTGTGCGAAGCCTATACCACAGGTTCACTCCACAAGATTAAGTCCTGACTACAGTAAAATATCGCGGTATCTTGGTGTGGTCGCCAGCACAATGTTTCGGATGCTCCCCAAGTCTGATTCCTTTTGAATACTGTGATCTGGATGGGGCAATATACAACCCGAAAGGGAGATTACAAACTATGTTTGTTCCAGTAACGAGTAAAACGGGTGGCAAGTTAATGCCGACACGTCCAAACAAGGCAGGTATGCTAATTAAGAAAGGATTAGCAACCCCCTATTGGTCTAATGGTATATTCTGTGTCAGACTCAACTACGAAGTGGAAACCGACTACACGCAAGAGATTGCTGTGGGTGTAGACCCTGGCAGGAAAAAAGAAGGCTTTACCGTGAAGTCTGAAGCACATACCTACTTGAATGTTCAAGCCGATGCCCATAACAAAGTCGGCAAGAAGATTGAAAAGCGTCGTGTGTTGCGGCGAGGGCGGCGTTCTCGGAAGTGTCCGAACCGCAAAAACCGCATCAATCGTCTCGCGAATAAAGAACGGATTCCCGCAGGCACACGTGCGAGATGGGATTGGAAACTCCGTATCCTTGACTGGTTGTCTAAACTCTATCCTATAACCCATGTCTGCGTTGAAGATATTAAGGCACGAACAATACAACGTGCTAACAAGTGGAATCAGTCTTTTAGTCCATTGGAAGTCGGTAAGCAGTGGTTCTACACTCAAGCGCAGAAGCGATGGAAACTGCTAACACTTCAAGGCTACGAGACGAAAGAGATACGCGATAGACTTGGTCTCAAGAAGTCGTCTAAAAAACTTGCTGAAACTTTTGACGCACATTGTGTAGATTCTTGGTGTCTTGCTTATCACACAATAGGCGGGCAAGATATACCTGATAATACCCGTGTATTCTGTATATCGCCGATCCCCATACGCAGGCGTGAACTTCATAGACAAAACCCACAGAAAGGTGGGAAGCGTCCACGCTATGGCGGCACGACTTGGAATGGATGGGTAAAGAACACACTCGTCAAACATGTTAAATACGGTTTGACCCGGATCAGTGGCTTTAGCAAACAAGGGATTTCTCTATATTCTCTGCGTGGAAAACGTTTGTGTCAAAACGCGAAAACACAAGATTTAAAAGTGCTAACACGACTCAACTTTAACTATAGGAGCGGTGTTTCCTCCCCCCGCTAAAGCAGGCGGTTTCTACACCGAAGATTTTGATGAAAATTACAAATATTGAGACTTTTGTTGTGGACGCGGGGTGGCGGCCTTGGATTTTTACGAAGGTGGAAACCGATGCAGGTATCACTGGTTATGGCGAATGCAGTGATGGCAGAAACCCGAATGGTGTAGTAGGGACTATCAAAGACCTTACACCTCTGATGATTGGGAAAGATCCGCGTGCTTATGAGATGCGGTTCTGGGATATGATTCGCGGTTCTCGACAAAGCCCTGGCGGCATCGCTGCAAAGGCAATCGCTGGTATTGAGTGCGCATTAGTAGATATTAAGGCGAAGGCGTTAGGGATTTCCGTTGTGGAGTTATTCGGTGGACCGACGCGCGACGATGTACGCGTCTATTGGTCGCACTGCGGGAGTTCTCGAGCACGCAACTTTGAACTTATAGGGGTCCCGCCTTTAAGGACAATGGATGACATCGCAGCGTTAGGACGTGAAGTCGTCGAAAAGGGGTTCACTGCCCTCAAAACCAACATTGTTTTCCCGGGCGACCCGGCTTCTGTCTATTTTCCAGGCTTTGGTGGTAGGTCTGGCACTACTGACGGAAACGTAACGTCTCAACTCCTACGGCACATTGAAACCTTAATCGGCACCTTTAGAGAGGCGGTTGGACCTGATGTCGGTATCAACCTTGATTTGAACTTCAATTTCAAACCGGAGGCGTGCATGCGTATTGCTAAAGTCCTCGAGCAGTTCGACATGCTATGGTTAGAGATTGATATGTACGATCATGAAGCTATCCGCCAAATCAAGGATTCCACGACGACGAAGATATGCACCGGTGAGAACCTCTATTACATGCGTGAATATCTACCCTATTTTGAATGTCGTGCTGCCGATGTTTTTATGATAGATGTACCGTGGAACGGGTTCGCGCCCTCAAAGAAGATCGGGGATTTGGCGGATGTGTTCCAGCTCAATGTCGCCCCGCATAATTACTATAGTCACCTTGCTACCTATATGAGTGCGAGCCTCTGTGCTGTCTTGCCGAACGTGCGGATCATGGAGATTGATATAGACGATGTTCCGTGGAAGGACGACCTGACGACGCACGTCCCTGAAATTGTGGACGGCTACATGAAAACCCCGACCCGTCCGGGATGGGGGACTGAACTGAATGAGGAGGTCGTCAAGGCACATCTCTGGGATAATCGGAGAGGGGATTGGTAAGCAATAGGTGGAACAGAACAGCAGTATTAAATGGGCACCGTCCGATGCATCAGAATTATGGTCTGCTTATCGTGGGGTCATTGTAAAATGGTGGTATCATGCGCGCTATGGACAGGATGTGGACTCAGGTCATAATCGCCATCCAGTGAAATATCATCAAGCATAACGACTTTTCCTGATGTGGCGGACTGGTGCATGGCAAATATCGTCTGGACAACGTGTAGATTATCCCGACCATCCGTTATCGGTTTTTCGCCTGTTTGTAAGCATCTCAGAAAGTGCGCCATCACGTTCCCGAAAGCGTCGGGAAACCATGTTCCCTCTATCGAAGGTTTAATGTCACGTACTTCTGGCTCCGTGAGGTGAATCGTCATGTCGTTGCTGTTTCCGTAGATAGCACCTTTGGTGCCTTGAATTCGGATTTCCTCGTGTGGATGTTGCAAGTTGCGTCCGGAATCAGCAAGGAATGCCCAGTTACAGGAAAGCAAACCTTGTATACCACTACGGCTTTTGAAGAGCGCGGTAGATACAGTTTCTCCGGCTTCAATAGATCGGTTGTGTCCGTGTGCTTGACAGTAGACGCTCTCGTATTCACCGAACCACTTGTGGACGAGCCCGATATGGTGTACTTGCATCGCGGGGATTAAGTGGCGTTCAGGGAATTCGGTGTAAAATCCGTTGCAGGTTATGGAGACATGGTAGATTTCGCCGAGGTGTTCAGCGTTGATATAAGGTTCAATGGCGAGGAAGCCGGGAACAAAGCAGGAGTTTTGGTTCACTATGAGTTGCACGTTGTGCTGCTCACAGGTTTCTACCATCTCAACGGCTTGTTGCATTGACATTGAAAACGGTTTTTGACAGAGGATGTGTTTTCCTGCTTCGGCTGCGGCTTTGACGATAGGAGAACGGATCCACGGTTGCACCGCCATGTCCACGACATCGACATCGGTATCGGCAATCAGGTCAGCGATACGGGTGTATCTTTTATCAATACCGAATGTATTGCCGGTTTCGTTAAGGCGTGTTGCGTCTTTGTCGCAGATTGCAGCGACGCGTAACCCTCTGCGTTGATAGCCGAGCAGATGCTGCTGCCCGATGCCCAGCCCGATTAAACCGATTCCGAATTCATGTGTGTTTTCCATTGTGCAGATTGTCCTTTAAAATCAGATGCCTAAGCCTTCATCAATTTCGCGTTGATAGGTATTAATAGATTCATTTAGCATCTGATCCATCTGAACAATTTGCCCCGTCGCGCCGGACTCAAGGATTGCGTAGGAGAGCGCGACGGAACGTGTGCCTTGATAGCCATCGACTTCAACTTCCCTGTTTCCAGCAATGACTTCAGCAAATTCACCGTATTCCATAGCGATATTTTTTGCGTCACCTTGTGTAAATGAGTAGTTCCACAATCGGTCGCCGCCGAAAAGGTCAGCTGTGACAGCATCTAAGCGGAAGTCTGGGACGAGGTCCAAAATCCGTTGGTCGTTAATCGTTTCGTGCCCATCAATATTAAGGGTAATAATTCCTCCGCCTCGGTCGCCGGGGAGCGTCATAGACCCTTGGGATCCGTGAATTTTGCGGAGCCAGCTGCCTTGTCCCCACGCCCCATGATCCTCAATATATTGCCCGACAACGCCGTTGTTGAAAGTCAGCGTTGCGTAAGCCGCGTCCTCTGCTGTTGCCTCAAATTCGGCAGGCATCTCGCGTTGCCATTTCGTATAGACACCAGCGGGGTTAGATCCGGATTCACCGGTCACTGCGGCGGAATTATGCCGGATAGGTTCGTGGAGCCGGGTTTGTGCATAAACAGTATTAACTTCGCCGAGTAGATACTCCATCATGTCAGCATAGTGAACGCCGACATCAAGCAACACACCGCTTTGATCTTTCTGATGTCGCCAGACAGAGATAAGCATGCGGTTTGTTCCACCGATTGCGTGGTGGATGAGGAAACGCGGTGTGCCGATCACCTCTGCCTCAAGTAGTGCTTTTGCGAGCCGATTCATTGGGTCGCGCCGATAGTTCTCTGCGACACTGAGGATTGCGTCGGATGCATCAGCCGCGCGGCGAATGAGGTTGCACGCGCGGACAGTTAGCCCCATAGGTTTTTCGACCATGGTATGCCAACCGCGTTCAAGGGTTTCAATAGCGACAGTGTGGTGATACGGCGGCGTAGTTGTCACATCCACAGCATCCACACCGATTTCAGCGAGTTCTTCTAGGCTTCCAACAACGGCAGGTTTTTCACCGAAGCGTTCCTCTGCTTGTGTAGCGAGTGACTCGGCATTAGCGAGTACAGGGTCACATGCGCCGACAAGGTTAAAACGTTCCCATCCTGCCTGATGGAGTTCCGCTAACCCATACATGTGCCGGTGTCCCATCCCACCACATCCAACGATTGCCAATCTAATTTTATCCATATCAGTTTCTCGCAGTCGTAGTGCATTTTGCAAGCACGTTTTTTCTTAGTTTAATACCGCTTCTAACCGCTTGAGATCAGTTTCCATTTGTGTTACATTGTCCCGATAGTATTGGTAGCGGTTGAGTACCTTATTCGCATACTTTTTACCATTACTGTTAAGGGGCCCAGCTAATCTCACCTTACCGGGGCCGACGTTGTAGGCGCCGAGTGCTAAGGTCAGATTACCTTCATATTTCTCTGCAAGCATTCTGAAATAAGTTAAACCGGCGTGCAGGTTTTTGTATGGGTTAAACCGTTCATCTATATTTGAATCAAGTTTCGGTTTCCGTTTATCCTGATATTGTGGCACTTTGAGTCCAAGCTCACGGGCAGTTCCGGGCATCATCTGCATCAATCCACCTGCGCCGTTTTTAGATACAGCAATCGGATTAAAGTTGGATTCGGCGTGAATAATGGCGAGCATAAGTTCTACATCAATATTGTACTGCTTCACTATTTGAACAGCCTTCTGCGCGGGTTTTGGTTGTTCTGTTTTTTCCGTTTCAGTTGTTGATTTGGATATTGGTGCTTGCGATGGACTTAGAGCGGTTGCATCTGGCTTCTGTGAGGTAAGTTGTGTTCCACCAAAAGACATACCTATTGAGACGAGGTGTTTATATTCAAGGTTGTCTTGATTAAGGAGTGTGTAATGGAGCTGCTTTCCCAATTGATTGAGTGAGAATCCTACACTCCACGATTGAGATGGGAGTTCATCGTTGAAGGTAAATGTTGATCCAACGCGGGCAGAGAATGTTTGATTTCCTATTTCTAAACTTGTCCCAAAGCAAGAGGGCATGATATCTAAGCGATTGTGCCATCGAATAATTGGGTGCGGTATGAGGACAGCACCGATGGCAAATTGCTGGTCAAAGGTTTGTAAAACCTGTCCATCTTTATGTCGAATGGTTACGCCGGAGATATCACGTGCCCGCATTCCAAAGGCGAGATGATCGTTAATTTCTGCCAGGAGACCCACATCATAATTTCGTGCCCAAAGACTACCATAGTAAGGCGCGCGGCTATATCCTGTGCTGGCACCGAGTTGCAAAGGACCCAATTTCCTCGCATAAGAGAGGAGTGCCTGATTGTTGCCGAGTTCAAAGCTGCCAATCGGATTTGCGGTATGATCTAATAGAAAACGATCGCTACTATTTAAATCGAGGAAATTTACACCGAATGTGCCGATAGATTTGATAGGATAAGCGAGGGAGACTGCACCTTGGGACAGGTCATAGGTGAGGTTTCCACGTTGTAGTGCAGCAAGCCCAGCAGGGTTCCAGAGCGGACTGGTTGCGTCATCTGTGCTGGTAATAAAAGCACCCCCCAACCCGATCCCGCGCGCACCGACTTCAGGTCTCAGGTTGAGTGGGTCTGATAGTGTGCTTTTTTGACCGAGAAAGTACGCCAATAAGAAACAAACAGTTGCTATGAGTAGCAGCCCGCGTTTACGGTATAGAAAGGTGATTGGTTGGTTTTTCACTTCTACCTTTGTACCTGATTTCAAAGTGTAAATGGGGACCCGTTGATATACCAGTGTTTCCAGATAAACCAATGACTTTCCCCGTGTTTACAGTTTGCCCGGTTTTTACCTTGATGCGCGACAGATGTCCGTACCATGTCGTGAAATTGCCTTCGTGTTCTATACCGATGATTTTCCCGTAGCCACCTTTTCGTCCGGCGAAAATGACTCTGCCACCTTTAGAGGCGTAGACGCGTGTACCAGTAGCGGCACGGAAGTCTATACCTTTATGAAACTGGTAACGGCCCGTTACAGGGTGCGGTCGATAGCCGTACTTTGATGTAACAACTAAAGGTACCCGAAGTGGGCTTATAAAGCCGAGACTCCCATCGTGTGGAATCCGAATTTCTGTGCCAATTTGTAGGTAGCGAGGCGAAGATATACCGTTGATTTTCTGTAAAACCTTCCATTCAACGTTATGAAGCCGGGCAATACCGATCAAGGTGTCTCCCGGTTTAACCTGATAGAGGATTTCACTGAGACCGAAGGCGTTTCCTGGTATACGAAGCGTCTTCCCAATCTGTATGCGGTGTGCCGACTTAATGCTGTTCGCTTGGATAATCGATTTGAGCGGTACTTTATATTTCTGTGCGATCTCCGATAAGGTTTCACCTTTCTGGACGAGGTGTTGCTGAACACCCGCAGCGAGGGGCGCTTCAGAAAGTACCACTACAGACAAAACAGCTATAAAAATGTGAATTAACCTTCTATTCATTTGGTCCCTTAACAGCTTAACAATACAAAACAGAGGCAATTCTGTGGAAACTTGAGCAGATGCTGCTCACTTATACAGAATTTGCGGCTATTAACTAATTTCTAACGGTCAGCAAGACATTTTTCGTGTCTGTAAAAATTTGTGTATCGGTTTCAATTCCAGAGGACCCGACTGAAACAACCTCGCTAATCACAGTCACAACAAGTTGAATAACTTCGACTCGAACATTTTCCCCATTTAGTGTCTGAGGTGCGGTCCAAGTAACAGGATTTTCGCTGGAGGCGGAAAGTTCCCCGAACTGGGTGATATTCAGCCAGTTCAGTGTGACACTGGTACCTCTAACGCCTTTCAAGGAAGCGGTCAGTTCTACGTTTTCACCAGGTTTCACCGTTTTTTTCGTAACGGTAATTTGTACGTCAAGATCGCTAACTTGCTCTGGTGCCTCTACACTTGAGACTTGTGTGAGTTCGATAACACCATCTGTAGCTTCACTGCCTTCTTCCGTTGTAACGTCTTCTGATACAGGATTCTTCAGGTTGCTACCACCGCAGCTCGCTAAACTTAATACAAGACCTGTGAGGAGAATGTAAATACCTACCAAGGACGAGTAGAAAAGTATATTGATTCGAGATACTCTCATGATACCATCCTCTCTTCATGTTCGGATTGGGTGAAATACTGATGTGTTCTGTGTTCAAAGTCTTTAGATAAGCTAAGAACTGAACGGGTTGGCAAACTACACCCTAAACGATCAAATTAAGACTTTTTATTACTAACACTAACGCATAGTGAAGAGAGTTGGTTACAGAAACCGATAAGTTGAATACAATGAAAATTTGGCTGGGAAGTCTGTGTCCCAGCCTGAATTATGGTTATTTTCCAGCGTTCTCTAATTCTTGACGTGCAAACGCGAGAATGTCAGCGATATCTTGGTCGCTGAGGATGTCAGGGGCGTAGAACGGCATAAGCGTACCACCCCCACGAATTTTAGTTGCCCAGCGCAAGACTGCTGCATCAATGTTGCGAGGTGCTCTGGTGCCGACAAGCCGCGGGCCAATACCGGCTTTGTAAGGGGACGGGTGGCAAACGACGCAGGCGCGTCCGAAAAGTTGCCATCCATTCTCAGCATCGCCGCTCATTGCAGCAAGTTTTTCACCTGCAGCCTTTTTCGCATCGTCATCGAGCATTGCTATTTCAAACTGGGGGCCCTTATTATCACCGGAGATGGCTTCAAAATAAGCCATGAGTGCTTCGGCATGTTCTTCTGGAATTGCGGTCGGATCAACTTCAGGTCCAGGAATTCGATGTAAGAAATGTTGATAGCAGAAGCCGCCGCCGCCCGCTGCGCGCGCAAAATCTGCAGCTTTAATCATCCCGCCTTTGGCCTCACCACGGTGTGGGACACCGACAACACTATGTCCGGCGCGAATGACACCATCTGGATTTGCTGTGTCATCAAAATCTGCGTGGCAGTTTGCGCAGCTAAGTCCAGTAGCGTACCCTTTTGTTTTACCTGGTTTGATTGTCCCTTTGAAGGTTGGATCGTGAAAAAGTTCGCGCCCCAGTTGCGCTTTGTCCGACATTTGTGCGTGTGTGAAAAGGATGAATGCCGCGATCAAAACGCCACATAGGGCAAACGAAACGAATTTACGCATCATAAATCTCCTTTAAATGATGTATTATCTGTAAAATTATAGCAAATATATGATTTTTTGTCAATTAATTATTTAGAGAAAAAGCGTTTTTACTGAATATTAAGGTAATTAAGTCGATTTCAACAGAGCAATATAGGGTAAATTTCGATACTGCTGTGCATAATCAAGTCCGTATCCGACGACAAAGGTATCTGGAATCTGAAAACCTGTGTAGTCGATGGTAACTGGGACTTGACGTTGAGAAGGTTTGTCAAGCAGTGTGCATACCTTAACGGTTTTAGGGTTCAGGGTTCCGAGGTGTTCACGGAGAAACTTCAAAGTCTGTCCGGTGTCAACAATATCTTCGACGATGAGAACGTGCTGGTGTTCAAGGTAATTACTACCGCCGCGAATGAGTTGCACTTTTGATGGCTTCGTGCTTTCGTGGTAACTCATGAGTTGCACGAATTCAAATCGGACCCGGACACCACAATCGGGATTAGGGGGACCCGTCGCAGATATTGCACGCGCGAGGTCTGAAAAAAATAGCACACTGCCCCTGAGTACACCGAGTAGGACTAACTCTTGGTTTTGGTAATCGGTAGAAATTTGTGCGCCAAGTTCACGAATTCGGTTCTGAAGACAGGATTCGGAGATGAGAACGGATTCAGGATGAGGTTTCGTTGCTGGCATAACGTAGGTAAAGGTATTGCCGAGTGTCGGATTCAATTTTGAAGGTGTCGCTGGTTGTGTAACCGATGATCCACAGAATCTGATTGCCACAAACAAGCAGTGGAATGCTATCGCGTTCGTAGCGAGGCACCTTGGCATCTATCAAAAAATCCTTAATCTTTTTCGTTCCCCGCATACCATAGGGCTGGAACCGGTCGCCTTGCTGCCGATTACGCACTGTAAGCGGAACTGTTTCTGAAGACGGTTTGGCAAACACCTTCCTTATCTTTTCATAGTCAAATATTGCTTCAAACTTGCCATCAGGTAATGCAAGTGTCCAAGGGGGCTCAACATCACCCAATTCAGCAGTAATTTCTGTATTTAAAATTGCTATAGACGTTTTACCAACAGTCGTGACTGGATAAGCGAAACTTTCGATTTCAACCGGTTTTCTTTCAAAGATGAGCTGCTGATATGCACGCCGAAATCGCAAATCGTTCGGAAGTGCCAACACGGTGTTCGGCGTATCCGCTTCAATAAGGTTTAGCATCGCTTCACAATGTGCGAAATAGAGGTCGTTCATGTCACCCAATATTTCAAAGGTGCTTTGCCGGAGCATCCGTCTCTGTAATGCGATGTGATATTGTCGGAATTTCACCCGATCCAGTACAACGTTCTTGTGAGGACTTTGTATCCGGCACGTCTCAAATGCTTTTCGTGCGGCGGTATCAAGGTATTCCGATTCAGCGCCCAACACGTCGGCAGTACGACTTAATCCGGTCTTAATATTCGGATTATAATCACACGCAAGTTGCGGGATCAATTCATGGCGCACGCGGTTCCGAAGGTAATTAACATCTGTATTGGTTGTGTCTTGTTGGGGTGTAACCCCTATTGATGTCAGAAACGCCTCAATCTGTTGCCGTGTTGATCGAACGAGTGGACGGATGAACTTAATGTCTCTGACAGGTACGATGCCTTTTAATCCAGAGGTCCCGCTCCCGCGAATAAGGTTCATCAAAACAGTTTCAGCGATATCGTCTTGATGGTGTCCTAAGGCAACTTTAGTGGCACTCACTTCCGTACAAACAGATTCGTAAAACTGATAGCGCGCCTTTCGTCCTGCTGCCTCTACAGAGAGTTTCCACTGTTTTACCAACCGCGGCACTTCGGCACGTTGAACAGTGCAAGGCACCGCCAAATCTGCTGCGTGCCGTTGCACACATTCGGCATCTACATCTGCCTCCGTCCGGAGGCAGTGATTTAAATGCACGACGTGGAGTTGGCAATTGAGTCGCGAACGTAAAGCATGCAACCCATACAGAAGTGCAAGCGAATCCGCGCCGCCTGAGACTGCCACGAGCACTGTCTCGCTGTCCTCAATCATCTTATGCTGCACGATGAAACGGTGCATCTGTTGTACGAAGTCGACTGTCATGGGGTATGCCTATTTTTGACAGCAAGTTTTGTCGTTTAAATGTTAACTGGGTTGTTAACTGTGTCAAAAGAAGCAATGCCGGTGCGGAGAGTCGAACTCCGGACAGCACGATTATGAGTCGTGTGCTCTAAACCACTGAGCTACACCGGCACGTGTCTGGCTGGGATTGCGGATCCCACCCTAACATTTTTGTTTTAAGTATACTAAAGTTTGGACGATATTGTAAAGTTTATGCTGCCTTGTCGAAAGGCAGTGTCGTATCGGGTTGAAAATCGGTGCTAATATTCTGTGAGTTTGTTTTTCGCTTGAACTTGGCAGAAAATGATGCCACCGCCATTTG
>JAJEDN010000046.1 GCA_022821495.1 Candidatus Poribacteria bacterium | reverse complement strand
GCAAATGGCGGTGGCATCATTTTCTGCCAAGTTCAAGCGAAAAACAAACTCACAGAATATTAGCACCGATTTTCAACCCGATACGACACTGCCTTTCGACAAGGCAGCATAAACTTTACAATATCGTCCAAACTTTAGTTATATTCGTTAACCGTTCTAAAAATCCAAACTCACGCCCATCATAACCAACCGCGGCGAACTCCATGACAACGGATGTGAATGCTTCTGACTGTTCAACGGGATACCGTACCGGTCATAAGTCACCGCATCTAAGATGTCGTCAAGGTTTTTCGTGTTGAAGATGTTCCGAATATCCACGAAGAGGGTGTAGGTCAACCCAGCAATCCGACTCCGTTTGCTGATCAGCGCGTCAACGTTGTACGTTGACGGATAACGTTTCGAGTTGATGTCGGGTTTGATGGGTGCTCTTGGGTTCGGTGTATAAGGCAAGCCACTCCCGTATCTGCCAACAAAGTTAACAGCCGAATCGAACGGCAATTGAATATCCAGGGCACCAGAAAAGATGTGTCGCTGATCCCATGCCAACGGATGGCTTTCAGTTACATCAGGCTGCTGCCGATAGTAAGTCAGATAGCCTAAGTTTCGGCTGGAGCCTTTTCCTTTCGCGACAGAATAGGTATAACTGAGCAATCCAGAGATGCGATTCCCACTCGTGCGCCACTTACGAATCGTGAGTTCAAACCCTTGAACTCGACCATAGATCCCGTGGGTGACACCGTTGAATTCATCATTAAGGAAATAACTATAGTCGTTAGTAATGTCTACATGCACGCTGTTAACAAGTTTGTCAATGTCCTTGGTAAACCCAGTGAGATCAATTGTTAAGTCGTCTGTCAATTGTCGGATGATCCCAACTTCATAAGCGATAGTCTTCTCTGGATTGAGATCGGGATTGCCTCTCCTTCGGATCGCACCTCGCATATCGAAACTAAGGTTTTCGTAGAGATCATCACCTTGCGGGATCTGATAATAATGCCCGTAGGTGAAATGCAATTTCGTCCGATCAGTAATCGGATAGGAGATACCGAGACGCGGTGAAATCATGTGTTTAGCAGAAGCCTTAACTGGATCCTTGATGATCGGTAATCCAACTTTATAGGTCTCTTTGTCGAGTTTGATCGTGCCGTCGTCGTTGAGTTCAAGCGGGTCCAGGGGGTCCGCAGGTGAAACGCCATCCGGGTTATACAGGTCGTATCGTAATCCGGCATTGACGATCATGCCTTCATACTCCATTTTGTCTTGGACATACATACTCAGAGATTGCGGTTGGACATCATAAAACTCCATGTAGAGGTTGGAGCTGCCATAGTTTGTCGCGCCGAGGTTATAGAGGTCGTACGCCAAGAATTCGACACCTGTCTGAATCAAGTGGTTCGCTGTAACTTGGCTTGCAAAGTTTCCTCTCAATATTGAGGTTGTTGCCTCGCGAGTCGTCCAAGCATTGTCATCTCCTGCGATGAAGTAGGTTGTATCGTTGTACGCCTGTTGCGGCGGATTTCTGATTCTGCCTTCTTCTTCGTTCTGCTGAGGTGTTTTTTCGGGGTCCCAAGCGTTTTCATCAAATGTTTTGTCTAATGGATCCCATACTTTATCGGGTTGATGACTCTCAACAGCACGCCGGAATTGACCGAGGGTCAAGGTGTAAAAGGTTCCCGAATTGATATTATGTGAGAGTTGGAAGGAGAGACTTCGTGCGTCTCTCGTTCCCACCGGAATAGCGCTGGGCCAGAATCGAAGGCTGCCACCATAGGAGTGGTTTTCCCGTTGATCAAACAGCCCGCTTGCGTAGAGTTTAATGTCGGGTGTCACCTCAAACTTCATTTTACCTTGAAGCGTATATCCTGTTCCGCCGTTATTCGGCAGGTAACTTTCATCTCGGCGCAGCTGGCTGTCAAATGAGAAGGTCAAGCGGTTTCCCCATATCGGTCCGCTGAGTGCGAATTCCCCAATATGGCTCGGAGACAGATCATACTTTTTCGTATCGTTGAACAGACCGCTATACCGGTTCAAATCCACAACGTAACCGTCTAACAGTGTAACCTGTTTCTTTTCATAATCGATAACGGTGCCGTCAGCATCCTTGTAAGGTTGACGTGCCATTACTGTTTCACCCGTATCGGGATCGACTTGCGCTTCACCTGTCTCCGAATCTATCACGGGTTGAAGTGGGTTTTCCGTCCTATCAGCATAGACGCCTGGGACAATTTCAGTGAAGACAATTTGATCATCGCCCTCACGTTCTGCCAACTCTGCGACTGTGGTAGGATCACCCCGGTAAGGGGTCTGATAATCGTAGGGTCTACCGAGGAAGATGCCTCTGAAGGGTTCAATTGCAACCGGTCGGAATTCATTGTCCGGATCCAACCAGGGACCGTAGAGCGGATCACCGTAGTGTGTTCCCCATTGTCCGACGCGGTACCTGAATCGACCCGAAAATTTGTGTGAACCCGCCTTTGTAATGAGGTTAACGATAGCGGATTGTGCATCGCCGTGTTCAGCGTTGAAGCCGCCTGTAATAACTTCCATCTGTTCAAGAGAATTCGCACTGATGTTTAAACCTAAACTTCTACCGATGGGATCACTGATCGGGATACCGTCAATAAGATATTTGATCTCCATTGACCGACCGCCGCGAACATGCAGCGAACCTGTTGAATTGAGGACCGAAACCCCCGGCAGTGTCTGGAGAATGCCGTTCACGGTATCGCGTGGCATCGCTTTAATATCTTCCGATTCAATAATCCGCGTCGTTTGTGTAACATCCTTCTTAATCAGCGGTTTAGTAGCCGTTACTGTTATCCCTTCAAGCGTGACGACCTCAGAGGTTTTCAAGGCGAAGTTGAGGGTCGTAGTGAGTCCAGCAAGAACTTTTGCGCCTTCTACGGTTTCGGAAGTGTAACCCGTCAGCTCAACTTTCACATCATAGCCACTGGGTCGGATGTTCGTCATAACGTAGTAGCCTGCATCGTTTGTGGTTGCAGTGGTACTTGTTCCGACAATTGTTACTGTGACGTTTGCCAGCGGCTCGTTTGTCGCTTGAGCGGTAATCACGCCAGAAATCTTTCCGGTGATAGCAGCAGAAGCATAGAAGACAGGTGCTGTTATTAGAGATACAACAGCAATTAGGAGAAACACTATTTTAGCAAATTTTGCGGCTCGCCTAAACTTACCGCTAAAAGTTTTTAATATGTTATTACGCTTCAATTTCATGACTCCTTATAATAAATATGTTCTGAGTGTTTTCTGAATCTTGAGAGATTATAGTAAAATCGGAAAATAAATGAACACTTTTTAAGAAGACAACCCCCCTAACCCCCCTTATCAGGGGGGAATAAGATCAGAATCGCTTTGATGTGATGTGTCTAATTAATTCTAAACTTTACTATAAATGACCCATCTTTCACCATGCAAACTTAAGATTTGTCAAAACCCGTTTGAGTTCTCGCTGCGAAGCAGGACAAAACGGAGTAGGGACTCATAGTTAAAAATTCTACAAAACATTTTCAATAAATTTGAGGCTTTTTAGACTCCGTTCGGTATGATATTCAATAAAACTGCCGAGTACACGTTTGAGTTCCTGATGATTGCGGGCGGAGGCGCGGATTCGGTTGAAGCGTTCCCACTCAGACCTCCGAAGCATCTTTAACAACTCACAACTGCCGGATACGATTGTAGAGGCGGCACCGTCTCGATTTTTACAATCGCCGCAAAGCACTCCGCCGTACCGGACGCTGAACGCAATGCCGAACCTGTTTGCCGCTACTTCTTGGACATTTGAACCACAATGTACACACCGCGAGAGTTCGGGACCGTAGCCTGCACAATCGAGGAACTTAATTTCAAACCCCCTTGCAAGTAAAGGGATATCATCAGCATCCATTAAAAATTGATAGGTAGTTTGGAGCAAATCGAAAATTTCAGGACTCACGAGCCCTTCTGATGTAATGCTGTCCACGAGCTCGGCGAAATAACATCCGTAGGTGATACGCGTGAAATCGGAGCGGATTGCATCAAACCCGTTAATAAGATTGAAATCGGTAACATTCTGTAATTCTCGGTTTTCGCGGTGTTGAAAGATGAGTGTCCCGTGGTTGAGGAGTTCTAAACTCCCACCGAGTTTGCTTTTTGGGCTTTTCACACCGTGAGCGACCGCTTTGACTTTACCGAAGTCAGGCGTGTAGAAGGTAATGATTTTGTGGAATTCTTTAAGAGGAAAGGTGCGAATGACAATCGCTTCGGTCTTTTGGGCAGCCATGATTTTAGATGCAAGAGGGATAGGATCGGGGCGAGAGGATTTGAACCTCCGACCTCCTGCTCCCGAAGCAGGCGCGCTAGCCGGGCTGCGCTACGCCCCGTTCTTATGCTTAATTATACCTTATTCTAATGCGGTTTGTCAAATTATTAATGCCAATTTTTAGCATTGCCCATCGGAGCCCTTGCGTGAACAAAAGGTCTTTACAGTCTTTACAGTACGTCCCTATGTGCCGTTTCCCGATAATCAAACCTCTAAAACGAATCTTCATTAACATCAACCTCTGGCATCTCAATATGAATCCTCTGGATACGCCGTTCGTCTGCTTCAAATATAGTGAAACGGATGCCACGGTAGGTAAATTTGGTGCCTTGTTCAGGGACCCGACCGAGATGATCTACGACAAACCCGCCGATGGTATCAATATTTTCTGCTTCAAGCTCAGTACCAAGTTTTTCGTTTAATTCAATAAGATTGAGCCTCGCATCAACTGAATAGGTATTCGGTGCGATCTCAATGTAATCATCTTGTTCGTCTATTTCGTCTTCATCCTGAATTTCACCGACGATTTCTTCGATAATGTTTTCGAGTGTTATGATACCAGCAGTGCCGCCGTATTCATCTACAACAATCGCGATGTGCTGTTTATGCTCGCGAAGTTCCCGGAAAAGTTCTGAGATATTTTTGCTTTCTGGTGTGAAAAAAGGACTCCGATCAATAATGAGTTCCCTTAGATTGGCAGGTTTGCCTTTTGCCCAATAATCCAACATATCCTTAACGTGCAGAATCCCAACAATTTGATCAATCGTTTCTTCATATATCGGAATCCGCGTATGCCGAGACGTGATGGCTGTCTGTAAAACTTCAGTTTCAGGCGTTGCGACCTCAAGACATATCATATCCGTTCGAGCCACCATGATTTCTCGGGCGACTTTGTCTGGCAAATCTAAAATCCGGGAAATCATTTCCCGGTCATCCGGTTCTAAGAGTTCTTGACTGCCAGCGACGTTGTCGAGTGTTTCTAATACGTCTGGCGATACAAGGGGATCTTGTGCGGATGTGGCTTTGCCACCGAAAATGCGGACGATGAGATTGGCAAGGAAATTTAAGGGAATTAAAACAATAAACCCGCACCAATAGATAGCGCGCAGGGCACTAAGTGCGCGGATGGTTGCCGCCCCAGTGCTGCCTCGTACATAATTTTTGGGAAACAGTTCAGTAAAGACAACAAAACAGGCGACTGCAAGCGCCGCGTTTGCGATGGGGTATTTATTCTCCCAAAATGTCATAAACACCGTAACGCCTGCCACAATCAGGATAGTCTTTGCGGTGATAATGGTCAGCGAGTAACGGCGCGGATGGTGCAGCAGCGATGTTAAGACCTCGTAACGTTTGCCCCCTTCTTCAGCGAACCTGAGAATATCGTCTCGTGTTAATCGGGCAAGCAACGCTTCAGCCGTTGAAAACAGCGCACTGAGAATTAAGAGTATACCTAAGCTAACAAGTTTGATGACTAAGTCTAGGTCGTCCAAACGTAAAGTTACACCCCCTGTAAACTGGTACGCTAAAGTTAGCGAACAATCGTACTATCGCTCCTGCAATAAACCGAAAATCGTTTTCTGCTTCTCAAACATAACTCTGGCTTCTGCTGCTGTTTGATGATCGTACCCAAGCAGATGTAGGGCACCGTGGACAGCGAGTAGCGCGACTTCGGTTTCAAGGCTATCGTGGGTTATCTCTTGTTTTTCGGTTTTAAAGCTGCTGTGAGTTGCGCTAAATTGGTTGCCTGTCGCCACTTGGCGCGACGCAGTTTCGAGGGATATGACGAGATCGCCGAGTAGATCCGGATTTACATCACCATCTTCGCCATCACGCATCGCAAACGCTAACACATCTGTCGGCGCATCAATCCCCCGATAGTCGCGATTAAGATGCTTAATGTCAGCATCATCTGTTAAAAGAACACTGACTTCACATGCTTCCGCGTTATGTGCTTTTAAAGTTTCGAGCACTGCGTTGTGAACCACTTCTACGTTAAAGGCTGTATTGCTACTCGTATTCGTAACGCGAATCAAAACGGTTATTCTTGACTGTCAGACGGACTTGATGAATGTACCCCGTTCCGTCTCGTATTGTGTGGTGACACCTGTTCGTAAGCCTCAACGATACGTTGCACCAACTCATGACGCACGACATCAACCCTCGAAAAATAGATGAACTCAATGCCTTTGATGCCTGAAAGCACCTCTTGCGCATCCGCGAGCCCTGAGACTTTGTGTGTCGGTAGATCTGTCTGCGTAATGTCACCCGTGACCACAGCTTTTGAGTCAAAACCGAGGCGGGTTAGAAACATCTTCATCTGCTCAATAGTGGCGTTTTGTGCTTCATCAAGGACAACGAACGAATTGTTGAGTGTCCTACCTCGCATGAAAGCAATCGGAGCGACCTCAATAACATTACGCTCAATATATTTGTCGAGCGTCTCCGGCGGCATCATATCGTAAAGTGCGTCGTATAAGGGGCGCAGATATGGATGCACCTTGTCTGCGATGTCACCGGGTAAAAACCCGAGTTTCTCACCCGCTTCAACGGCAGGTCGTGTCAAGATAATACGGCTCACCTGTCCACTTTTGAGTGCCGAGACAGCCATCGCCATGGCGAGATACGTCTTCCCTGTCCCCGCAGGACCGATACCGAAAACAAGGTCGTTGTGTTTCATTGCTTCAACGTACCTTCTTTGACCGGCAGTTTTCGGACGAATGACCCCGCGTTTTGAGAATACCGGAATAGACTCGGCTCCGGTTCCATCGAAGGTGTCTTGTTCACCAACTTCGGACGCACGAATCGCATAGTTGACATCCGTTATCTGAATGCGCTCTCCTTTTCGGATACGGTGAAGCAGTGATTCGATTACCGTTGTCACTCGGTTAACTTCTGTGACGTTTTCGCCAATAACAGCGATATTGTCACTTTTCAAAATAACGCGCACATCAAAATCGTCTTCAATGATCTTTAGGAAGGCATCGCTTTGTCCGAAGAGGGCTTGCACTTCAGCGTTGCTCTGGATAGGAACGCCCTTTGATTCTTGTTTTTGCAATAGGATTCTAATCCTCCAGTTTTTTTAGATGGGAGACTCGCAAGTTTCCCCGTATACGCCGTTTAACTTAACAAAATTGATAAAAAAAGTCAAATTTTAGGGATTACACAAGTTTCGGATCTATTGTGCGTAAGTCCAGTGCTTACTTTATTTTACAACGTCATTAAACAAAAGTCAAGCAGTTTTTATTCTCGTCCATAAAACTTGACTTCCCGGATCGCAGCACCTTTGAGTGGGATCTTCATTTCACCGTATTCCTGGCCATCAGACACATTGTCTAAGTCTTCCAACGCATTCGCTGTCAACTGCAGATAGAGAACTTCACGCCCAATATGGAATCTCACGGGCAGCGTGCCTTCCACTTTTCCGGCTCGCTTATCTTCCACAGCAGTAAACGAACGCCCCCACTTCGGCGATTTTTCTTCAGCAGTAACGTCCAAAGTGAGCTTAGGAATGATTGACGCCGGATAGACTTCAACATACTTGATATAAGTGGGTGTGTCGAGTTTGATCAGTGTGCTCGTTTTCGGACTACCTTCCACGCGACGCTGATACTGCCGAGGTGCGTAACTCACCTCTTTTACAAACTCCTTTTTGACGGATCCTTGTGCGAAAAAGGCACCAACTGTTTTCAAGTCGCCATCTACCATCTCAGGGTTTAGATGGCACGTGAGACGCGAAGCCGGAATTTCGACGAGTGGCGCCTCTTGCAGCATAGCGCACCCTGCAACGCTGAAGATCAATACCGCCCCCACTACATAAAAGGACGTTTTCCATCGATGTCCAAAGTTATAGAACCTCCACATCTTGTTCATACGACTCCCTCCTTAGAAAAGACACTTGCAAGACGCATCAACAAACCTGTCTTGGCTGTCTGTAGGACACGTCTACACTTTATTTTTTACAGGGCCTGCCTACCGAAAAATTTGACTTCACGAATCGCGGCACCTTTGAGGGGGATCTCAACGGCTGAGTTTGCCCCTCGGACGGAATTCTGTCTATCCTCAATCCCGTCCGCGCTCATCCGCAGATAAAGGACTTCTCGTTGGATACGAAAGCGGACCGGTTTTATCCCTTCTATGTCCTGATGCTGCTTGTCAGATACGCGTTCAAAGGCGACATCAAAACGGGGTGGATCATCGGTTGTTGTCATCATCGAGAAATTCGGAATGCGTTGTGATGCCGGGTAAACTTCCACGTAAGAGACATAAGTCGGTACGTCGAGTTTGATGATCGCTTCTGTTCGGCGATTGCCTTCAAGCTGCGTCATATAACGCCTATGCGCACTCGAACGTCTTGGAGTCTCCTGTACAAAGACTTGATACGCTTTTCTGACGAAGCCATTCACCGCGAATTCGCTCTCCGTCTCCAGATTCCCGTCTACAAATTCTGGGTTCGATGCACAAGTGAGGTGCGACGGGGTAATCTCCTCAACAGCCTGGTTCAACTGGTTTAGCACAGTACATCCTGTAACACCGATGAACAGAACGACTAAACTGCTTAGGATTCTCATTTTTTTCTCCTATTGAGTGCAGCACACGGTGTGTGCCTGTTCTCTACATATTATATCCATTCGATAATCAACACGAAAATATGGCTAATATGATAATATGCCTATAATCGCTGGCTTGGCAGACAGAGAACCCACAACTATTATTAGGACTTACACACCGTTTCTTAAAGTCCTCTGATAAGACAGATTTAGGGGGTTAAGGTCCCGAAATTACGGCTCTGTGCGTAAATCCTATTATTATTATATCGGGACTTCAATATTGAAACGTTCTGCGGCTTCAACGAGGCGGTTCCACGTTGGTTCCTCAATCGGTATACCTTCTCGCAGGCGTTTCTCGCGACTCCGCGCCTCGAATTCTCCGGGAACATAAACTTCGTCAACACCGGGCAACCGAGCGGATGACTTCACCCACTCTACGAGATACGCGATCTCCTGTTCATAGTCCGCTAAGTCGATGAAATCCTCTATTTTGATCGCGAACATCACAATGCCACTTGCGCCCCGTGTCGGTTGCTCACGACTACATCCCGCCCAAGAAAGCCCACCTGCAATGGCATCTATCATCACACCAAGCCCAAACCCTTTGTGCCCAAATTGAGAACCACCGAGCGGCATAACGGCTGTGTCTTGCGGACGTTCACGAAATGCGTTCGGATCCGTGATCGGGTTGCCTTCCGCATCTATCATCCACCCCTCTGGTATAGATTCACCGCGAGCCGTCTGGACGAGCAGCTTCCCGCCCGCGACCACGCTAAGCGTCATATCAAGAAGGAGTGGGTCACCCCCTTGACGGGGTACTGAGATCGCAATCGGATTCGGAGGCAGCCTACGAGAGGTGCCGCCGTGTGGATGCATAAATCGTCCGCCGCCGTTGAGCAAGACGATCCCGATCATACCCGCGCGTGCCGCAATCGGTGGATATTCGCCCATCCTACCTGCGTGTCCACATCGGTGTAAACCGACCGCGCCGATGGTGCAAGTCTGTGCTTTTTCAACTGCCATCTCCATCGCTTTCCGTGCAGCAACCATACCGAGAGCGCCGTTGGCATTGATGACGGTAGCAGCACCGCCCTCTCTGACGATTTCCATTTTGTCTGTAGCGGGTCCGCCTTCCATTCCGCCGATATAGTTTGGTGCATTGATGACACCGTGTGAATCGTGGCCTGCGAGGTTAGAATCAACAACATGATCGCTGACAATACGAGCATCTTCTTCTGTGCCACCCGCACCGCGATATATATCATATACAAACGCTCTCAAAACATCATGAGATATTGTTGGCATAAAAGCCCTCCAAAGGCGTGTGAAGGATGGAAGAGAGGGAAGGATGGTGGGACTTCACCCACGCTTCCTATCTTCCAATTCTTCAAAGAAACGAACCCATCTTGCCTAAGTTCTGATTTGGAATTATAAATTGCTACGCCTGACGAAATCCGTCGTCCGTACGATGAAAATTCTGTCCGTGATCGGGATGACGGAACTGGATATTTCTGCCGAGCAGCTGCTTGAGCACATCGCTTTCGCCTGCCAACTCGTCATCGGTCAACTGCCGAGGCATATCCTCTTGCGGATAGATAACGGATCGGTTATACATGCCGAGCAACCCGACGCGCGGTTTATCCGTCTGATTCGCCCGCGACTGATGCCAGATCGCACCGTTTGTGAACATGATAGAGCCTTTTGGTGCGACAGCGACGCTGCTTTCAAGTCCTTCTGCTTCTCCTAATTCAGGACGGCGGAGCGTTTTGTGTGAACCTGCGATGCACGCCGTCGCCCCGTTCTCTTCCGTGAAATCGTCTAACATCCAGACTGTTTGACCGGTTATTGAACCGGAGGGAAAAGGCGATTGCATCGCCCAATACGGATAGTCGATATGCCAACCGCCATTGGGTGCACCGGGTCCGACGATATTCGCCGTAAACGTCGAGGCGATAACATCTTCACCGAGCATCCGTTTCCATACGGCTACCACGGTTGGGTGCTGAATGAAATAACGGAAGATCGGGGATTTTCCGACGATTGCCCAGACGCGTCGAATTTTACCGTCGCCGTAACTGTGATCAAATCCGTTTTCGATGTCCTCTTCGACTAATTTCCAGAGCGCCTCGCGCGCTTCGTCCGCTTCTTCCTCGGTAATAACATTTTCAATAATGTGGAAACCGACTTCGCGGAGGTCGTGTTCAACGATGTCAAGTCTTTCTGAATCTAACGATGATTTGATTTGTAGCATATTTCACCTCTGCCTCACACTACCCGATACGCGGTAGGTTGCGAACTGCCTCTATAACCTGATCTTCCAAATCGTCTGCATCACTATCGGGGATCAGACTGTGTTTGTCCATCCATGCGATGTTTTCCGCCACACTCTCTGTAACCGGAACTTGTGGACTGAATTCGGGTAATGCTGCTGCGAGTTTCTCGTGGCTGAAAATTTGCGTATGTCCGAAGTTGCCACGCAGCCCACTGAACCGGTCAGGTGACATCGCGATGAGTGTCTCTTGTGAGACATGCACGATCTCTATGTCAACGCCGAGTGCGTCTGCTGCCGCACGATGCCATTCGTCCCACGTTCGTGCCTGTGGGTGGACGATGTTGTATATCTCGCCGAAACAGTTGGCTCTACCAAGTATATCTGTAAACGCAAAACCTGCGTCGCGAGATGACAGGAACTGAAAATAATTTAATCCATCGCCAGCGGAGAGGATCGGTTTGCCTTTCCGTAGTCGATCAATCCAACCACCATCCCCGCCAACTTGACGAAGGAGATTCATCCCCGGTCCATGCGTATACGACGGTTTGAAGATGGTTACAGGAAAGCCGTCGCGTGCATGTGCCTCTAACAGAAGGTTATCCGCGGCGACTTTGCCGAGTCCGTAGCCTGATTCCCCTTGCAAAGGTGCGGTCTCTGGAAGGTTAATCCCACTGAACGGCGGTCCGTAGGTCATCACCGTTGAGCAGTGGACGAAGTGTCCAACGCGTCCCTGACACGCCCGGAGTGCGGAAGCGGCATCGTCTGCGTTGAAACTAATCATATCGATGACAGCATCCCACTCTTCCGCGCCGACTTTCGCTTCAAAATCGTCGCGTTGCTGTCGGTCTCCCTGGATGATACGGACATCTGGCGGCGGTGGGTCTCGGTGTTGTCCGCGGTTGAATAGGACGACTTCATGGTTTCGGTGTTGCAACGCGGCAACAATCCCACGGCTAATGTTGCCCGTCCCACCGATGACTAAGACTTTCATTGACTGGTTCCCTCCTCTATCAAGGCGATTTCTGCGTCTGTTAATTTATACAATTTGTATACCAATTGATCTATCTCCCGCTCAATATCGGAGACTTTGGGACTGTTGGGGGCATCAAGTATCTGCTGGACTAAAGCCGAGATTTCTGCTTTCTGTACCTCCGTTCGCAGGGCTACGGGGACAGCTTTCATGAATGCAACCTTGAAAGTCCAACTACGGTTTGACTCAGAAGTCCTACGCGCCTGCTGCACATACCAGTCGAAAAATCTGCTATTTAAAATTGCAAGTAGGGTAAGGTCCTCTGTTGGTATAAAGTGATTTGCAAATAAAGGGAGTGCCTCTGATGTGTCATATGCTGCTTGTATGGACTTGCGACTATATGAATAGACAATCTTGGACTGTTTGGGCATAGAGAGCGGATTATTTTTCGTAAGCTCCCAATAAAATTTCCCCCTATTTCCATGCTTACGACGTTTTAGATGTTCGTCATAATGATCCAAGTGAGCACTAATCGCTGGATACGCTTTTTCAAAAATTCGCTTTGCCTCTGCTTCACTTCTTGCATTGGACCAGGGCCAATGCCTATTTTCACTGGTTGGAATCCAAATTAGATACGTTAACTCTGTTTTCCATTTATGACTAGACAGAAGTATTGGTTTTATGAGATCCCCACTTGCCCTGTCCTGATCAATTAACCGTTGACGTTTAAATTCGTTTATAACATACGCTTTGTTAAATCCGGTTAAAATGCCGGTGCAGACCTTCGCATAATCACTCAGCGGTTTTCCGCCCTTTTTCAGTTTAACTAACACTTCCTCAGGTAAAGCCGTTTCTATTGGTGGAATTATGGGTTTGTTACGATGCCCGTTTGAATATCCTTTAGAAAAAAAGCCTGTTGGTAATTCGTGTTCGGAACCGGTGTTGATACGCGTATAGTTCTGTGTCCAAGCAAAGATGGTTAATATTGCGGTCTGCCAATTTCCTGACTCTGAATTGTTGAAGTGAGCAAAAGCAAAAGGTTGAAAATACTCATTCATACAGATAAAGCGTAAGTCTGTGGGATTGCGTCCCAATTTATCCAAGCCTGCAGCAACTACACGCAACGCTTCAGCATAGCCCGACTCATTGTTAAATCGGATTAGGATAATTCCTGAAGGTTCTCCAGGTGAAACGCTAAGTTCTTGGCAATCTACAACCTGATTGGCAACCACGCCACTGAGTCCCAAGGCAAACTTAGCATATTTTGTGGTAATATCCGCAAGAGGTAAGCCCTCTGGAATAGGCAATTTCAGTTTTTCTTCCAAAAAATGCAACAGCGTATCTTCATCGCCGACGCGTTGAATATCGTTTCGTGTTATTAACATTCAAGTTTCCTCTATTGGTTGCTAGTAGACTTATATTTCCGCCGCGTAAGGGAGATACCTCCAAAACCGCTGATGATAGCGATGTAAAACCCAAAGTCATACCACCATCCCGTGTTTTGGAGTTCATAGACCCGGATATCTGAATTAAAAATCCCCCAAATCAATGAGATCGGTGCGATCCACCCGTGCCAGATACCCCAGAAAAATCCAGCGGGTTCCTCTGAGGTATGTTTGCCATCGCCGGGTACGCATCCCGCAGAAGTAATAAGGGTTATCAATAGAAACGTGCAGACCAGTTTTTGGGTGTTCATTTTTCTACTCCAGATCAACAATAGCACGCGACAATGCCCAATCTAAACGCCGTCGGTAGTGCCCATCGCGGCGTATGCCTCTGAACGCTGTCAGAAAAACATCGTGGGTTTTCTCGCGAATTGTTTTCAAACGAGCGTTGAGCATATCTATATCCACGCGCCACGGTACGCCGATTTTTGTTATGGAACGGCAATGGACACGGATAGGGTAATCTTTCAGTTCCGCTGGCGGACAAAAACGGATAGAGGCAGATACTGTATTATCTACAGCAATGAGTCCGAGATTTCCGTTTGGATTGTTGAATACAATACTACGATTGGAGGACGGTTGCGGAAGGTGCCTGCGTAGTTCCTTAATTCCACCGAGAAGCCGGTTGTTGCGCCAGACCTTAACGTCTGATGTTGCGTGCGGTGCAAACAGCGCAAGACCGACAGGGTGTTCAGTGTCCTCAAACATAACTGAAACCTCCCTGCCCCCCTTATCAGGGGGGTAATTTGTTTTATCTTCTGTTTGTGGCACTAAGGAGATGAAATCGCGCAACCGTTCCAGGAACAGTCCGCTCCGAATGAACGCCTCTGGGATGATTGCTGCGACCCATCCACAATGCGTCAGGCATTTCTCAAGTGCGTATTTGTAGAGGTCGTCGTGACAGATCGATTCTGGGAAGGGCAAACCGCGACGCGTTGCAGAGTTACGCGCTAACCACGGTGGATTGGTAATGCAGACATTGAACCCTTTCGGAAAGTCGGCAAGGGTGTCGCGTTGCACAACGCCTTCCGCGCCCGGTTCAATATCAAAAAATGCCCAATCTCGGCATTGTAGATTTGCTGCGTCAATCAGTTGCGGAATGTCCTTAGCACCCGCAAACGGTTCTAAAGCTGCCTGTTGTTCTAAATTAGACGCTTTTGCCCATGTCTGGAACGGTTCCAACTGGAACGGATTCCCGCGCGTGTAGTAGCGTCCGCTCGCTCGTTTTTCGTCCATTTTTTAGTGTTTTTCTAATAGGTAGGTCTCTTTAGGAATGCCTGTTTTGTTGTATCCAACGGAGATATTAACACACTGTTTGATTATAGTAAAACCCGTAATTATCTTTACAGCGGCGGGGTTACAAACCCCGCCTGCAGTGGGATATAGGTAGATATTGCCTATCAAAGTGTAAACATATCTGCAGGTTTTACTATAATATACGTCTATTCACCCCAAAAGTCAAGTTGAATTTTCGTCAATTCAGAGCAAACACAATTGACAACAGAACTCAAATTTGGTATTATACCTCCAATATCAACTTCTGACCTACTGAAAGGAAAGAGGACGCTTCGATGCCAATTACGGATGCAATGCCGGAACTCAAACGGAAACTGCAGTTTTTTCCGGTTGAAAACGAGAATCCATCAACGTTAACACGTACGCAAATCGAACACTTCAACGAAAACGGGTTTATTTCGCCGTTAGATGTCTTTTCTGACGCGGAGATTGCGGAACACCGCGCCTATTTCGACCAACTCATGGAAAAGGCATTCGCAGCAGGGATGAATAGCTACTCCATTAACGGGTGGCATACCACTTGCACCGGTCTCCACGACCTTGTTACGGAAGAAAGAATTCTGGATTACGTGCAGGATTTGCTCGGCGAGACCTTAATCTGTTGGGGAACACACTACTTCTGTAAGATGCCGGGTGATGTGAAGCAGGTAAGCTGGCATCAAGATGCCTCCTACTGGCCCCTCTCTCCGAGCAAAACCGTCACCGTCTGGCTCGCGATTGACGATGCAGCGGTCGAAAACGGTGCGATGACCGTTATCCCGAAATCGCATCTGCACGGGCAAATCGCATTTGAACCCAGCGCAGCTGAGGAAAAGAATGTGCTCGGTCAGACGGTGCATGGTGCAACAGAATACGGAGACGCACCTTTCCCGTTTGAGATGAAAGCCGGACAGATGTCGTTGCATTCGGATCTATTATTACACGGTTCCGAACCGAACCCCTCAGATCGGCGGCGTTGTGGATTAACGATGCGGTTCGTACCGCCGGAGGTGCACGCTGCAAACGATTGGAACCAACGCGCAATTGTCGCCAGAGGCAGTGATCCGGATGGACATTGGGTTCACAATCCACGTCCAACTGAAGATAAAATTCCGCAGCGGTAGCGCAGTTTTTTGAAGGGACCCTCCAACTTATGTTTCCACGACGACTTATTTCCGATTTTTTCTCAATCTTCCCACGACGACTTATTTTTGCTGCGATTGCGATCAGTAGTGCTGCCTGTTTTGTGTTGTTCGGTTATGAATTTATCCGTTCCGTGTCCTCTTCACTGTTTATTGAGGCGTATGGTGCAGAAAATCTTTCGCGTGGCATGGTCGCGATCCCACCGAGTATGATCGTGATGCTGTACTGCTACGGTCGTCTCCTATCGCGGCAGGGTGCGACGCGGGCTTTGGCAATAACCTCACTCTTTTCCGCTATTTTGATCCTCGCTTGTTACGCCGCGCTTGTCCGCGGTATGCATTTTGCTGCGGCGATTATCTATGTGTTCCGTGAAGCCTACATCGTGATCGTCATCGAGCAGTTTTGGTCGTTTGTCAATAGTGTGCTGACAACCGAACAAGCAAAGCGAATTAACGGACCTTTCTGTGCCGTTGCGTCCATGGGTTCATTTGCCGGTGGTAAACTTGTAAGCAGATGGGCAGAGGTGTTAGGGTCTGAGACTTTACTCCTTTTCACAGCGGCATCCCTCGTTCCCACAGCCGTGTTCGGTGTGATCGCTTATAGGTTCGGTGGTGAGCCGAAACCGAGTGAAGAAGAGGCTGGTGGGAAGCTTGGGCACCTCGGTTTAGGGACGCTCTTCCGTTCCAGATACCTACTTTTTATCGGCGTATTGATCTTAAGCACGCAAGTCGTCTCCACTGTCCTTGACCTCCGTTTCAATGGACTGGCGGGAACGGAGATACCCGATAAAGATATGCGAACGGCGTTTTTCGGGGAGGTCTATGGAAACCTCGGACTGATCGCTGGTATTTTGCAGTTGATGGTCGTGCCGTTGGCACTCAGATTTGTCGCGCTTCGAGTTATTCATCTCGGCGTTCCGATGGTCCACCTCATCAGTAGCCTTGTGTTGACAATTTCCCCATCGCTTCGGAGCGGGACAGCGGCATACATGATTTTTAAAGCCTTAGATTATTCGATCTTTCGGGCAGCGAAAGAGTTGTTCTATATGCCGCTCTCTTACGATTCACGCTATCGCGCGAAACAGATCAATGATTCCTTTGGATACCGGTTTGCGAAGGGGGGTAGCGCTGGAGTAATTGAGTTAGTGAGGTTGGGTATAAAGACAATTCCGGGTATCGCTTTTTCCATTACGGCTATGGTAGCAGCGATGGTGTGGACACCGATCGCTTTCAATTTGACGCGGGCGTATCAGAAGTTAGTAAACACTGAGTAGACTTATGAATTCCGTTAATAGATACTGCTACGGTGTCCAATTCGGTGAACAACAATTTCTCGAATACGTCTATCAAAAGTATAGAGAATTCGATAATCTTTAGCAACTGATAGACTAAATTTCCCTCTATGTCTACCTTTCAACGCCTTATGCGGATAATCATCGCAAATTTCGCACAACCGTTCCAGTTTGTTGAAGATTCGCATGTAAATGGGTTGACTTAAACGTCGTAAATCCGATTCAGCACGTGGTTTAATGATTAATGTGTACATTTGAGATTGACACCAAACGTTTTAGCCACATCCTGGAGCGGTGTACCTTTAACTCTCCCTGACTTATGATCTGTGATGCTTTGTTCCAGTTCTTCAGCAACTTCTGGTTGTACCTCTAATCCTTCGTCCGGATCGTATTCATAATCCTCAAGAAATTGTTCAAATTCCAAATGACACACGAAAAATTCGTAAATCGCTTCCTGAAGGCGGTCCTCCTCAGCAGCTGTTGCTTCATATTGGGAAGTTTCTGCAGCATCCCCCTCCCTTTGGTTTAGCAACTTAACCACCCGCGCGTGTGCCGCAAAAAATTCGCACCTTACCAATGTGTGCAGAAATTCCCGGAAAGCATGATTTGATAATGCAGACACTTTTATCTCTGGTACAGAATCAGTCGGGAGGAACGCACCCATTCGTCGGACTTCCCGCCCTGTAGATGAAGATCTTCGTTTACGCAGTACAATAGCAACCCGATGTTTTAAAGCCGCATAAGTATCAGAAGAATCCAAAATCGAAAGGAGGTCCGTTTCATAACAATCTAACGCAAATGCTACATCATAGTAGTAGCCTTCAAAACACTGACGGAAGCCTTCTGTTAGCGTATCCCTATCAGCATCTGTTGAGAGCAATGTAAGCAGTCGCTCACGGTCAACAAACAACGGGTGTTCTACAATCGGAAGGAGCCCGTTAAGAAATTGCGCATCTGTTATACTTTTAAAAGGCAATTTTGCCATGTTTTGTTCCATGAGGATCTCCTTTAAAACCTATTCTATATCTCATAACGCACAAGTTTTCGTGCTGCGTCAGTAATCTGATCAGCGTTTGGAATCACAAAGTTTTCCATCACGGGTGCGAAGGGGACAGGCACCGGCAACGCTGCGACCCGTTCAATCGGAGCATCAAGATAATCAAACGCCTCCCGGACGACAAGCGCGGCGATCTCCGCCCCGAACCCTGCTCTACCGACTGCCTCGTGCGCAATAAGCAGCCGATTCGTTTTCTTCACAGAGTTAAGGATAGTGTCTTTATCAAGCGGCATCAACGTCCTCGGATCAACGACTTCAGCAGAGATACCTTCTTCAGCAAGTGTGTCTGCGGCAATCAGCGCGTTCAGGACCATCCGTGATGTTGCGAGAATCGTGATGTCCTCACCCTCACGTTTGATATCCGCTACACCTAACGGAATTGTATACTCTTCTTCAGGGATTTCCCCCTCCTCTGTATAAAGGAGTTTATGCTCAATAAACATGATCGGGTTGTCGTCTCGGATGGCGGTTTTCAGTAACCCTTTTGCGTCGTACGGTGTAGAAGGCATCACGACGAGCAGTCCTGGAATATGCACAAACCACGCCTCAAGACTCTGTGCGTGCTGTGCTGCAGAGGAACGACCGGCACCCCCCTGCGTCCGAATTACGAGCGGCACATCGAGCTGCCCGCCGACCATATAACGGATCTTCGCGACCTGGTTCACGATCTGGTCCATCCCTACCGCTGTAAAATCAATGTACATCAGTTCAGCAACGGGACGCATCCCTGTAACCGCTGCACCGAGCGCGGTGCCGATGATGGCAGCTTCCGAGATCGGCGTGTTTCGGATGCGGTCCTTCCCGAAATCTTGGAACAGTCCATCTGTTACTTTATAGGCACCGCCATACTCGGCGATGTCCTCACCCATCAGAAAGACCGCGTCGTCGCGTTCCATCTCCTCCGCCAACGCTTCCTTGAGCGCGTCGCGATACGTAATCGTCTTCATTCAATCTCCTTTGCCTATTTTGATAGCGTCCTTTGTGAACACACCCTTAAAACGCGTCCTCTGCCTTCAGCCATTCGAGTGTCCGTGCAAACGCTGCGACTGTTTTCGTGATGTCGTCGTCTGTATGCGCTGCTGTTGTCATTCCACCGTTATTGGCAAGATCGATACCGTTTAGCAACAGCCCGCACCGGAGACGTTCCTGCATATCAGGATCGCTATTGCCTTTCAATTTCCGGTAATCCCATGTGTATGGATCGAAATCGGAGGCACGGACATCTTTTTCACCGTGTCCGATGAGCAGTCTAATCCCCGAAAATTCGCCGTAAACCACCCAATCGAGTTTGTAATCGTCAATGATGCTGTTCAATTCTGTGCGAAGCCGGTCTGCAGTCCGATGCGCCTGCTTGTGCGGTTCACCTGTCTTGACGATGTTGAGCATCGCAATACCTGCAGCGGCAGAGAGCGGATTCGCATTGAAAGTGCCCGGATGCGGCATTTTCAAGCCGTCGCGTTCCGATTTCATTGAAATGAGTTCGAGAACCTCGGTTTTGCCGACAAGTGCACCGCCGGGGAGCCCACCTGCCAAAATCTTTGCGAGGGTCGTCATATCCGGTGTAACGTTGTAATGTGCTTGCGCGCCACCCGGTGCAACCCGGAACCCTGTGATAACCTCGTCGAAAATCAGCAGGACCCCGTATGCTTCCGTCAGTTCACGCAGCTGCTTCAAAAACGTTCCATTCGTCGGAACGATGCCGAAAGATGCTCCTGTCGGTTCAAGAATGACACAAGCGATGTCTTTATCCGTTTTCAATAACGTTTCAACGGCATCAATGTCGTTCGGTGGACATAATAGCGTCGTATCCCGCACCTCTTGTGGGATACCCGGAACACTCATGTCAAACGGAGGATACGCACCTAAAATGAGGCTGTCGTGCCAACCGTGGAAATGCCCAGTGAATTTCAGTACCTTATTCTTCCCTGTATGCGTACGGGCAAGGCGGATCGCCATTAGCGTCGCTTCCGTACCGGAACTAACGAACCGGACGCGTTCTGCGGACGGAATTAGTTGCGTCACGAGCGAACCCCATTCCAGTTCCAACGGATGACATGCGCCGTAGTGTGTGCCTCGGTGCATCTGTGTCGTTACCGCTTCCACGACTTCCGGTGGGTTATGTCCGAGGAGCAGCGCGCCGTGTCCCGCCCAATAGTCGATGAATTCCTTGTCATCAAGTCCCCATTTTTTCGAGCCATCGGCATGGGTAATATAGACCGGAAAAGGGGTCATATAGCGTCCGTCGTGCGTCACACCATCTGGAAACAGGTGGTTTGCAGCCTCTGACATTTCTCTATCTTTCGCAAAAGTTTTTTGATAACGCTCTAAAATCGTGTGCATCTTTTTATCCTCGCTGTTTAGAGAGATTCTGAAGAATTATATCATATTTTCGCTTTATTTGCGAAATGAATTTTTCGACAGAGTCATTTGTTTCTTTTCTTCTACTTTTATGGGGGGATATCGTGCCCAGGGAGCCGCTTCGGACAGCGAAGCACCTCAAGCAGAAAATCAAATTATTGGAGAATTGATGCCTTCATAAATGAAGAAATTTCTGTTGACACCTCCACATAAATAGTGTATACTTTAGCAATACTAACTGACATTTATCAAAGTTATTGTCCGACTGCTGAAGGCATTGCCTCAGCGCGTGTCGTGTTATGAAAATGCGTTTTGTTTTCAAAAAGTTTCTTGATTTTTAGCGCATGAGATGGCATTCTAAGAGCTAACCACACTA
>JAJEDN010000099.1 GCA_022821495.1 Candidatus Poribacteria bacterium | reverse complement strand
GGTGCGTTCTTCTTCATCAAGTTCAACATGATAGCGTTTGGCTGGCATAAGACGCTCCAAGTTATACAATAGATTGACTTGAAACTTAGGATACCATATTTTCAATACATTCATCAAGATAAACTTGACATAGCACTAGTGATACAACTTTGACCATCACAGTATCAGATTCCAGATTTTGGTAAGGGGCGGGAGTACCAAGATCTTCATTCCAATAATCACCACGTATAACATTAGCCCGAATGAGGTCAGCAATCGCTTTTAGGTCCACATTTACCCCAGCCTCTATAGCGGCATCGCGTTGCTGTATATCAGTGGTGTTAGTATCATTATCATCGGTCAAAGTAATGGTAACTTCTGTTGTCCACTCTAGTGCACTGCCTGTGTAAGTACTACCAACTGCAACAGCACCATTCGCCACCGCTCCTTCTTTGTCATTATAGGCAACAGCGGTGATAGAAGAGTTATTAAATGTGCCAGCTGCTATAGCAGTACCATCCGATGCGTTTACCACAGGCACATTCGAGTCAAGCATAAGCTTCACATCAAAAACGATCATAAGATCTGTGATTGCCGTAATAGCACCACTAGCCTCTCTATTATCCTTTCGGATAACCTCAATGACGTCAGTGGTACTATCAGCATCAGCCACCATAACCGTGACCGTCGGGTGCTTGTGAACTTTACCGATAGCACTACCTTCATGATCTTCACCGGTTCCATTATTGTCGTCAGTTACTGGGTGCGCCATCACGGAAGTCGGCACGAAGACAAGCCCCAGTGCAATTAAGAAAATTAAACTCATTAAGGAAAATGTCATTTTCAAACTTGACATGCGTTATTTTCCTCCAAAATGTAAAATACAAAATAGTGTTAAGTCTTTGAAGTTTCGAGTTTCCAGTTTCGAGTTTCCAGTAAAAGAGCGGTCTGATTCTCCGAAAATCTCTTAGCTGGTTACTGGTCACTGGTGACTGGTGACTCCTTAGACTTCCATTCAACAGTCGAATGGATTCAGGGAAATAAACCCATTCTTACATCATAAACTAACCTTTTTTGCACGGATTAAGATGTTCGTGTAAGTCCGTGCGATTGAGCCATTATGCACATTTCACGATGAGGTTCCATTTTGAGGGCTAAGGTTCAACACTTGCTCTTATCATACACAAGAAATACAACTGATAACTGACTACCTAAAAAAAATGCACAAAAAAAATTGAATATACATTAAAAAACAATAGAATCACAATATTTCAAGGCGTTTTCTATTTTTCTATACACAAATACGATCGTATAATTAACACGTGATTTAGAATGCAATGCCCAATACGGCTTATGCGAGGTTTGATACGCTTTAGCGGACAAAAAAATTATTTTTTCTAATGAGGAATCATGCAAAAAAATGCCCACAAACCCTTATGTATATCGGGTTCACAGCACACATCAGAAAATCACCAAAAAGCAAAAAAAGATACCAAATGGTATCTTTTGGGTGCGAAATTTGTCTTTGGTATATCGCAAATAGAGTGGATATGCCTTAGTAAAAAAAAACGCAAATTCACGTCACATTCCGCGTCATACGTGGGTTCTGCACGTCACATGTGACGTACAGAACGTCACATTCACGTCACACATCGTCGAAAAGTCGCGATCCGGTGATCGCGCCTATCACCGTGTATTGGGATTTGAAGATCCCACCTATCTTTTATGAAAACTATGAAATTTTACACTATTTTTCGGCATCCCGATTTATTCCATACAACCGATAGAAAACCGAAACTTGGGATGTCCGTTATCATGGAAAAATGCGTCCGCCCTGACAAGAAAGGAATTTCCGTAATGAAAGGATTGATTTACAAAATAACCTGTCGAACCACTCAGCAATCTTATATCGGCAAAACGCGTTCGACACAACGGCAGAGATGGTATCAGCACTGCTCAGATGCCAAACGCGGCAGCGATAAAGATTTGCACCAAGCGATCCGTGAATACGGTGACGCTGCTTTTCAGATGACAACGCTACAAGAATGGGACGACATCTCTAACGAGGCGTTGCAAGCCGCAGAAACCTATTTCATTACAGAACATAACACATTCCATAATGGGTATAATATGCAGGTCAACCGGAATGCACCGTATCCATCCGTCCTCGTTGAAACACGTGCCCAAGTCAGCGAACACTTGCAATCCAAAATCAAAGGTTTAATGTCTGCCTCTTTAAGCCATAACACCCAACTCGCCTATCAGCGCACCCTGAAAAATTTAGATCAATACCTCAACGGACAAAAACTTACCGACAGCGAACTCGCCATTTATATTACATATCTCCACGATACCGGCAAATCCCCAGCAACGATCGGACAAGTCGTCGCTGCTGTCAAGTGGCGACTGAAAAAAGCCGATGAAACCCTCCATTTACCGGTAACGGATACGATCCTCTCGGGTATCCGTAGAGAAGGCAGGGACAGAGGCCGCGGGCAAGTAGACGGACTCACTTGGCAGGATGTCGAAAGGATTTGCCTTCTCGCGGAAATGAAGAATACGCTCGCCGGCTTACGGGATGCCGCGATGATTCGGCTGATGTCTGATTGCCTCCTACGAGTCTCGGAAGTTGTCGCTGTCAACGTTGAGGACTTCCAAGAAAAGACCCTTACCCTCCGATCGTCAAAAACCGATCAGGAAAGCATCGGTGAAAGCCTCTATGTCTGTGACACGACACGAAATGTGTTGGATCGGTACCGCGAACGTGCTGAGATTACAGACGGCGCGCTGTTCCGACACATCCGCCGCGGTGACAATATCCAACCGAATCGAATTACCGCGCACTCTGCGCGCCGTATCATCAAAAAGCGGGCTGCCGATGCCGGTGTAAAAGGATGCATCTCCGGGCATTCACTCCGAGTCGGGTCCGCTGTCTCGCTTGCACAAGCCGGTGCGACCGTCGTCGATATGCAAGTCGCAGGACGCTGGAAATCCTCCGGAATGCCCGCACACTACGCCAAAGCAGAACTCGCAGAGCGCGGCGCAATCGCAAGATTCAAAGACGGAAAATCTGGATAGCATCCATAGGGCTGTTGATTTATGTGGTCAGGGTCCGTGTAGATGCCGCCCCTCTGGGGCTAAAGAATTGGGATAAACGCGTTCTACACAGATGCCGTCCCTCTGGGGCTGAAGAGTTTTCTGATTCATACAAGGTTTTTTGTGTAAAACCCGGTTCGGTTTGGAACTGTACCATAAGTGTCAATTTATAGTAAAATCCCATTATTATTTGCACACACGACACCCCGTAGGGTGTTTTTGCTGGGGTGTTTCTTCTAGGGTAACCCAGCCCCTACGACGGGCGAACTGTAAACTTATCTTCGGGTTTTACTATAAGAAAAAATAACTGCTTTGGTCTCCGCCGGCCCGGTAGGTTCAGTTTTGCGGTGTACGCACCTGCCTCCCTGATAAGGGGGGATCAAGAGGGGTGTTTTTGCTGAGGCGTTTCTTGCGATCTGCCTTCCCAACCGAACCGGATCCTACAGACCCAGGCCCGGTAGGTTCGGTTTCCTAACCGAACCGGATTTTACACAGAACCCTTGAAACCTTCAAAACCCTCTTCAGTCGTGTAGCGACGGGGCAGCACGAATTCCGCATGCGGAACTTTGCCAGCCTTCAAAACCCTCTTCAGTCGCGTAGCGACGGCATCTGTGTAGAAACGTTAAATCCAGGAATCAAGCCCCGTAGGGGCGGCATCTATAGAGACGCTATTATAGTAAAGCCCATAATTATTGAAACACATCAAATCAAAGCGATTCCCATCTTATTCCCCCCTGATAAGGTGGGTGTTTTTGCTGGGGTGTTTCCCCTAAGGGGGGTTATCTTCGTAAAAGTGTTCATTTATTTTCGGATTTTACTATAAATTGATTCATATATGTTATGTATTAAGACAAAACGCCGAAATTTTCGCAGCCTGTCGCAGCATTTCGCAGCCTGTCGCACCGGATCTGTAAGGGCAAGCATAAAACCGTCGAACTTTTTAGAACTAACTCACGTTGGGGCTATTGCGTTTTCTTTTGACATTTATCAACAAATATGTTAAACTTAATTTTAAAATAATAGGGATAAGGCCAGCCCTACTGCAGGCGGGGTTTGAAACCCCGCCTGCAAGCAGTAAAGGCTGCGTAAGTCCTACTTAATTTTGACAACATGTCAAAAATACTTAACACTTGCAAATGGTACCAAAATGTTTGAAAAACTCAGGGATATTGAAACTAAACATGCTGAGGTTGAAAAAGCGCTTGGAGATCCAGCACAAATTTCAAATCAGCAACGGTTAATGGAGTTATCCAAAACCCATGCGGAACTCTCCCCGATCGTTTCTGCGTATCAGGAGTACCAGCAATTAGACGCTGCGCTTGAAGATACGCGACTTCTGGTAGAATCAGAAACAGATACGGAGATGGTTGAATTGGCGCAAGAGGAGTTGGACAGCCTTACTGCGAAAAAAGAGGCATTAACCGAAGAACTTAAGATGCTTCTCATTCCGAAAGATCCGAACGATGAAAAGAACGTTATCATCGAAATTCGGGCGGGTACGGGTGGTGAAGAAGCCAGCCTCTTCGCAGCTGAGTTGTTTCGGATGTACACCCGCTATGCTGAACGGCAAAGCTGGAAAGTTGAACTCCTCAGTGGCAACGCAACGGGGTTAAAAGGTTTTAAAGAGGTCGTTTTCTCAATCGAGGGGACGAGCGCATATAGCTACCTGAAATACGAAGGCGGCATACATCGCGTCCAGCGAATTCCGACAACGGAAACCAGCGGACGCATCCACACCTCTGCCGCAACAGTGGCTGTCCTCCCTGAAGCAGAGGAACTTGATTTAGCAATCGATGAAGCAACCGAACTCCGAATTGATACCTACCGCTCCTCCGGTCCGGGTGGACAAAGCGTTAACACAACGGACTCCGCTATCCGGATTACGCACATCCCAACAGGATTAGTTGTAACTTGCCAAGACGAAAAATCTCAGCATAAGAACCGATCTAAGGCGATGAAAATTCTCCGAGCACGTCTTCATGAGCAAAAACAGGCTGAACTTAACAGTGAGAGAGCCGAAACCCGACGCTCCATGGTCGGAAGTGGCGATAGAAGCGAGAAAATTCGTACTTACAACTTCCCGCAATCCCGTGTAACCGATCACCGTATCCAATTTAGTTCCTATCAACTTGATGCCGTTTTAGATGGTGATTTGGAAGCTTTTATCGATCAGCTAACAACTGCAGACCAAGCGGAAAAGTTGAAAGAGGATTAACACACGCCGACTAAGGAACACAGACTATGTCTAACAAAATATGGCGTGTGGTAGATTTACTTAAGTGGACAGTGCAGTATTTTGAACAGCACGGTGTCCCGAATCCGAGGTTAGATGCAGAGGTATTGCTCGGACATTTACTCGAAAAAAGCCGCCTGCAACTCTACCTCCACTTTGAAATGCCTGTCTTTCAAGAACACCTCACGCCCTTCCGAGAACTCATAAAAAAGCGGATTGAGCATACCCCTGTTAGCTACTTGACAAATCGTAAAGAATTCATGTCCATAGACTTTTACGTGGATGAACGGGTTCTCATTCCGAGACCTGAGACGGAACAACTCGTTGAAACGATTCTCACAACGGAAACAGGCGATTCCCAACGTGTATTAGAACTCGGTACCGGGAGTGGGATTATCGCTACGAGCCTTGCGGTGCATCAACCAGAATGGGATATTATTGCAACGGACATCTCTGAATCTGCGCTCGCCGTCGCTCAAAAGAACGCCGAAACATACGCCCCTGCAGCACAAATCAGATTTCTGGCCGGTGACCTATTTGAGCCGATAAAGGCGATGGATCCTGACGGAGAAATCCGATTTGATTGGATAGTCTGCAATCCGCCCTATATCAAAAAGACAGAGTGGGATACCCTGAGTCCGGATGTTCGCGATTATGAACCAGAGATCGCCTTGTTCGCTGGTGACGACGGTCTCGCTGTGATCCGTCGATTAATTGTTGAGGCACCTGAATACCTCACACCCAACGGAAAACTCATTCTCGAAATCGGTGACGCACAAGCTGATGCCATTCGGACCCTCATTGATGCCGAACCTGCCTACTGCACATATAAATTGATCAAGGACTATGCGGAGAAAGAACGGATTGTCCTTGCCAGTGTCTCTTAAAGCTGATGCGTGAATGCTCAGCCCCGATTTGCAAGACTGATGGTATCACCTCTTTGGGGTCCCATTTGTCCTGCTGCTACGGATAGCTGTAGAAGCCCACAAAATTCCACAAAAATTATTTTTTCTTGACATATTTTACCAAAATTTGTTACACTAATATAAATAAGATAATGTTGGTAGCGCATTAGTTTTCATGGCGTGCCGTTTTTTACTTTTTTTGAAACACAATTGATTTGGTTAACGTTAACATGTGTAGCCTGCTAAATAAAGATTTTTTAATAGGCGAAGGAGCAGATTATAATGGCGCGCCAAACACCAAATGACTTATCTGCTGTCGAAGACACCTATCTCGCTACGGAAGCGAAAGCAGGCAACGATGCCGCGTTTAGGCAATTGTTCGACAAGCATTATGGATGGGTTTATAGTAAAGCCTATCGAATGCTTGGAAACTATCAAGATACAGAAGAAGTTGCCTCGGATGTATTCGTTAAGGTTTGGCAGAAGCTAAGCAAAAACAAATGGAATGCCGAAAAAGGTAGTTTTCAGGCATGGTTAAATATGGTGGCCCGAAACACCATTATTGATGCAATACGAAAACGTAACAGGATTCGAGAACACCCACTCGGCGGCTCACCTGATGACGATGAGCAGCCATTGAGTGAGTACGAGGACCCGTCCGCGGATCCTGAACAAGAGTTGGAAGCTGCAGAAGCACAACAGATTCTCGAAAGTGCCCTTGAACAAGTCACGAAACCCAACCATCGGATTGCGTGGATGTTACGGCATTTAGAGGGTTATAGTATTGCAGAGATTGCCCGCATTCTTAACCGAAAAGAAGGCACCGTGAAAATTTGGATTTTTCGGTGCACGGAAGAATTGCGGAAAATTCTGGTTGCCAAAGGCATTCAGTGGATTTATTAATTTTTTTGGAGGATTAACTAATGCGCTTCTGGAAGAAATGGCGGAAAGCCGGGATTTCAGTAGATGATCTTAAAAAGGCGGAGATGCTGGAGGCTTATACCTGTTGGCTAAAAAATAAAAGGCTCTCCCGTAAGCAGAAACGTCTTTTGAAGGAAATCAATAATTTCCCGGAACTTCAGCCATTAAAACAACTGATCGATTTTTCACACTATCGTTTTGAGGAAAGAGAGAACGTCGTACCGCCGCCGGGAACTCAGCAACGTGCGCGAGAACGCGTCATGGCGGAAATTCGGGGCGAGATACCAGAGTTCTTTAGCGAGGACAGTTTCGGCACGCCCGTCTATCCGTCTCCAGGGGTAGGTGATGACACGACCGAAATTATGCAGGTCCCCGCTTCTTTACCTGACGCGGACGCGCTACGACAGTGGGATGAAGAACAATCACCAACATCACCGGAAATGCTAAAACGTTACGATGCAATTCAGACACTTTCTCGTTTGCATGTGCGGTTTGAGCAGAAAGATGATGATGTGTACATCACGGATTTAGGGGGCTCTAATGCGACTTATGTCGATGATGAACGGGTCGAAACCGAAACGCCTATCCCTGTTCAAGATGGCTCTACGCTGAAGTGTGGAAAAATTAGTTTCAAAGTTGTTAATATTGAACGTTCATAGTTATATGGGGAGAAGGAGTAGGAGTGCATTGATGGAAAATACTTAATGCTTTCCGCTCCTTGTGGGAATTGTGCAACTCAGGCATACCAACTCATTGGCATTGTCTCATTTTCAACAAGCAACGCTCAGTTACGGGCAAGCATGCTATGTTGAAGCTATTCAACACTACCTCGCTGGCTTGAAATTAGGTGCGGCACAGCATCACTATATCTATGCCGATCTGGCAAAAGCTTATGAGATGGTTGCGGAATGGGACACTGCCTTGGCATGCTTAGACATTGCACTTCGGTTGTGCCCTGATTCACCGACAGCCCTTAGACGTAAAGCACGTATTCTTGATGAGAAAGCCTGTTATGATGAATTGGTCTGTTTGGATGAGCTGCGGAAACCGCCTCCCCAAGCGTTCCTTGAACGCTTACAACTCGATACGACAGCATCCGCTAAACACGTTGTAGATTCCGAATTTTTTAATCTAACTTGCCATTCGGTGATGGCTCCCCAAACAGTATGGAATATCTGCAGGCTTATTTATCGAACTTATACTGAGCTCGGCGAAATGTTAGGGTATTATCCCATCTCTCCTGTCCGTATCTCAATTACAAACACAAATGGTACCACAGCCTCGCAGCGTTCGTTACCGAAATGGGTTGGCGGCTGCTACGATGGAAGTATCCGTTTATTCTACTGCGCAGCCGGTGAACCGGTCATCGGCGTTTTATATGCACTCCTTCGGCATGAATGGGGGCATCTATTGGTCCATCATCTAACGAAGGGACACTGCCCGGTATGGCTTAATGAAGGGCTTGCACAAAGCGTCGCACGCCGTATGTTCCGATCCGAGCGGCTTGATTTGCAACACGCAGCACAAACGAAGCGGTTACTCTCGTTCGCAGCGTTGAATGAGCCGTTTAGCCAACTTCCCTCGAAATACCGGAAATTGGCATATATCCAATCTACAGCGATCGTTGAATATCTGATTCAGCGATTCGGTTTTCCCGAAATCCGCGATCTACTGCATCTATTAGGTAATGGTGTCCCGAAAGAAACGGCAGTTGAACAGACGTTTGGGCTAACGCTGAAGGAGATTCCGTTCATAGGAAGCCTTTAGCGCGCAACGTAAATCTGAGTCTCTCCTACAAAATCACCCAACAATGACGAAACTTGATATTGGTATCCTTATCCTCGTTGGATTGGCTGGCGTAAGTTGTTGCCGGGCAGGGTTCACCCGAAGTGTTTGGGGTGTATTCGTAATTGGCGCAGGATTTTTCGTGGCATGCCAATTTTGGCATCAACTCGCGGCATTCCTTCAGAAATTCATAGCGAATCCTACTTGGACGAAATGGCTGAGCATTGTTGCCATTGTACTTGTCGTTTCTATTCTCATTGATTCGCTCTTTGAGCGTATCCAACGTATCCTTGAAAAGGGGGTCCTCGGTTGGGCAAACCGGTTGTTAGGGCTCTGTTTCGGCGTTGCTTCGGGTGGCGTCATTATCGCTTTTGCGCTTATTCTGCTCAACATGTATGGGGGTGACGGTTTCAAAAAGGAGATTGAAAATTCTCGTTTCGCGCCACAACTCATAGATGTTGGGCATCGCGTTTGGGCAGTCAGCAAAGATCACGTGCAAAGACAACTTGACACCGAATGAAAACCCATCTATCTATCTTAACGCGATACGCGTTTCTGAGTTGTCCCCTATATTTTATCTTTTTCGGTGCGGTTTCGCCGTCTCCAGCAGTCGTGGAATCTGCTTTTGCAGACGCACTCTTCCGAGAAGGCGACTATCTTAACGCCGCCCATGAGTATAAACGCCTCCTTTTCCTGCATCCTGATGCTCCCCAAAGTGATTTCATAGCCTTTCGCATTGCCGCATCTTACCAGAATGCAGGTCAATTGAAAAACGCAATCCATGCTTATCAACTTCTGATTGACACCTATCCGAAAAGCACGCTTGCCGCACGCGCTGAAAATAATATCGCGCAGTGCCATATCCTATCGGGTGATAGTAAGCAAGGACTGACATCACTCAAACGATTTCTCACCGAACACAAGAAAAGTGATTTAGCACCACGCGTCCACTTCACAATTGGGATGCTACATGTGGACAAGGGCGAGTGGGCGGAGGCAAACAAGGTCTGGAATGATGTCTCTTTAACCTATTCCGAAAGCCCTTTTGCTGAGGTGAGCGATAGATTAGCGCGGCTGATAAAAAATGCTGAGACTTTGCCGCACCGCTCTCCAACAGTTGCAGGCGCGCTTTCAGTATTGGTGCCCGGTGGTGGACAAGTTTACACCGGACGGACAGTCGATGGGCTTTACGCCTTCGCCAGTGTCGCAATCCTCGGCAGTGCGAGTTTCTATTACGCTGATCAAGAGCGTTATGAAGTTGCTGTGCCTGTTGGCATACTTGGGGCATTTTTGTATGGAAATAGTATTTATCGGAGTATCCAAACAGCACGGGCTTTTAACCTACAGCAGGAGAGACGGTTTCGCAATGAACTCCAACAGGAAATTCGAGATTCAGGCTTATTTGGAACAATATCGCGACCGACAAATGAAGTGAAATTAGTGTTATGGGAATCTGGGTTTTAATATGTCAACCTTGTGTCTATTAATCTCCATCACGATTTTTGCGGCTGGTAGCACTACTGAGGGGGTAGACCCACAATACCTTTATGCAGAGTGGCTTTTTGAGTCAGGTGATTACCAAGCAGCAAGGCTGGCATACAAACGACTGCTGTTTTATCATCCTGATACGGAATTCAGAGATATAGCAGATTACCAGATCGCGCGGACATATTATTATCAGAATCAGATCGTCCGTGCCGCAGCATTATTTCGCGAATTTTCAGCCACCCATCCGAATTCACCTTTGCGGTTTCGGAGTCAATTGATGTTGGGGCAGCTGCATTTTGATGCAGGAAAGTATTCGTTGGCGCGGACGACCCTTTTTGAACTCCAGCACACCAGTCAGGACCCAGAAGTCGTAACCGCAGCACACTATCTACGCGGTTGGTGCTATATTTACACAACCGATTGGAACAAGGCGATCTCAGAGTTGCGACAAATAGATGCCTCTCAGACCGGTGCGCTCCGCGGAGAAAAGGCATACCAATTAGCAGACACACTTCTCGCAGAGACACCACTACCTTCCAAATCACCACAACTGGCGGGTTGGCTCTCTACAGTCGTGCCTGGGAGCGGACAGTTTTATTCGGGAAAAGTCAAAGAAGGCATCCTCGCAGCGGCACTCAACGGGGTATGCATCTATCTGATAGCAGACGCAATTCGTGACCGCCGATATGTTGATTCCGCAGGTCTTTTTTTCGTCGGATGGCAATTTTATTCGGGCAACCGAACCGACGCACGCCAATTCGCCTCTGAGTATAACAAACACCGCGAGCGGGAATTAATCGAGATGTTGAAACATCAGGCGAATAGCGTCCGACCTTAACAACAGGGACACCCTACCATTCTGCCTGCTTAAGGAATTCCAGTGCCATCAGAGTATGCCCTTCCGCATTCGGATGAACGCCGTCTTGGGTCGTCCAGAGTGCACCAGGACGTGCAGCGACTGCCTTATCAAAAGCGGCATTCGTTGGTATCAGTCTTGCGTCAAATTCTGCTGCAAGTTTATGTATGCTTGCGTTGTAAGCGTCTACAGCCAACGGACGCGGTGCCTCAACATCTTCTTCAATATAGAAAATTTCAAACAGAAAAAGAGGGGTGTCCAATTCGGTTTTCGCACGCGTCAGGATGCGTCGGTAGCATTCTTCCCAAACCGGCAGATACGCTTCCGACGAAACGTCTTCTCCATGCTGCCGACTTGCATTGTTAATACCAATTTTCACCGAAAGCCAGTTCGGTTTTTCCGCAATCACATCGGTATCCCACCGATTTTCCAAACCCTCAACAATATCGCCACCAATGCCCATGTTGACATAAGTGATGTCACGTTCGGGGTATTTAGCGGTGATGAGTTCTGTTATCTTACGGACGTAGCCGTGCCCCAGAGGGGCGTGAGCATCTCTCCGCCCGCAGTCCGTTATACTATCCCCAATAAAAAGCACCTTATCTCCTGATTCAAATAATAAATTACTCACAAAGTACCTCCGAAGTATGATATACTAAATTAGGGGTCGTCAGTTATCAGTTGTCAGTTGTCAGGTACGCGCTTGTGGTGGTAACAAAGTTTGTACGTGTCACAAGTGGTCTCTTAACTGAAAACTGGTAACCGAAAACTGATAACTATTTTCTCTGACAACCGATGACTATAATTTAGCACACTTCGAACGGAATGCCAACATGAAAAATATAGGTGCTCTTCACGTTATCACAGATACGACGCTGCAATCCCGATTCACACACGCTGAACTGGCGGAATTGGCAATCGAAGGCGGTGCCGACACAGTGCAATTCCGACAAAAACAGGGAACAACGCGCGAGTTGGTAGCAATGGCACAAGATATGCAGGCAGTATGTGAGCAGCACGAAGTGCCGTTGATTGTAAACGATAGGGCAGATATCGCGCTTGCCGTCGGCGCGACGGGGGCACATTTCGGGCAAGACGATATGCCTGTCTCTATCGGAAGACAGATTCTCTCTACAAATACCATCATCGGGGCATCTGCCCGAACTGAAGAGAAAATACTTGCAGCTATTTCCGAAGGTGCTGACTACATTGGGTTCGGACCTATCTACGGCACGACTTCAAAATCGGATGCCGAAACGGCTAAAGGATTAGATCGACTCCGGCGGATGTGCGACATCGCAGCATGTCCAGTTATTGCTATCGGCGGTATCACTGTCCAAACCGCAGGAGACGTAATTCGCGCCGGAGCACACGGGATCGCTGTGATCTCTGCTGTCTGTGCGCACCCTGAACCGGCTGTTGCAACGCAGGCATTGCTGAACGAAATTCACGGAGCGAAGTAAACTGGAACCCATGAAAATACACACGAACGATATAACTCAAGTTACGTATGCCGCTAAACTCTTCAGAGAAATAGATGAAACCTATAAACCGGATTTGAATAAAATCAGTGAGGCGTTAGTCCAGAAATGGTGGAACGCGCAACACTTTTTCGATACCAATATGGCGTCAATTGATAGACGGGCAATTCGCGTGCTGAAACCCGGGATTTTGAATCATAATGAAGGTCCCGATTTTATGCACGCCGAAATTGAGATTGATGGTAAACTTCATATCGGTGATGTCGAAATTCATGTCCGATCTTCAGAGTGGTACACACACAAGCATCATCTCAATTCCAGATACAATCGAGTCATCGTCCATGTAGTGCTTTTTAACGACGACTTCAATTTGCGAACACGGCTTCAGAATGGAAAACGCGTCCCTACCTTGGAATTACTGAAATGGGTTGCTGTAGATACTGGAGATCTATATGATGACACCAAAGATACAACGACCGACGGTTTGTGTCGAATAACAGGAAAGCCGTTGAATATAGAAATCCTGCAAAGGGTTTTTGAATCGCTTGGGCGCGAACGGTTTTTAGAAAAGACAGAGTCAATGCGCCTGTTAAGAACACGGCTCGATTTCGAGCAGCTCCTCTATGAGGGGATCATGGAAGCACTCGGATATGAACGCAACAGCAAGGCGTTGCGGGAGTTAGCACAGCATGTCCCTTTTGCTGACCTTGATCGGAAGTCGGAGTTAGAGATTCAAGCCGTACTCTTTGGGGTTGCCGGACTCTTGCCATCACAGCGGGAAAAAACCCTACCGCCAGAAGTGGCGGATGATCCGAGCATCGTCGCATTAGAAGAGTTATGGCGTGCATCGGAATATGCTGAACTGCCGCCACGTATGACAGAAGCGCGCTGGAGTTTTACAGCGAGACCCCTCAACTACCCTACACGACGTATTGCTGCGATGAGTCAGTTGATTCATCATTGTCAAGGCAGTTTAATGATGTACTTCCTACCGACATGTGAAAAAGCCGTAACTGCTGATACACCAAAGGCACTAAGAGCCATTGAAAAAGAACTTGGTGCCCTTCTAATGCTTGAACCTACCGGCTACTGGGAAACACATTCTAACTTCGGGACAGGCGGCACCCAAAAAGCTGGCTTGATTGGTAATGATCGGGCTGTGGACATCATTATCAACAAGATTTTACCTATCGCTTATATTTGGGCAGTTGAAGCAGAGAGTCAGAAATTACAGGAGGCAATCCTACGACTCTATAGTGCCGGACAGAAATCTAAGGGAAACAAGATTACACGTAAGATAGGTGAGCAGGTTTTCAATGAGACGCAGCAGATGCGTCATCTGAAACCGACGGCTAAAATTGAGCAAGGGATTATCCGACTGTACAAAAACTATTGTGCTGATCAACTCTGTGACCTCTGTCCGATTTTGGAACACGATGCAGTTCTCCCGGAGGAACGTTAGTATGGATCCGCAAGCGAAACCCTTGACGGACGAATCCTATTGGACGACACTCTGGGATGGGCAACAACACAAAGTTCGGCACCTACGATGGGCTTATGTAACAAACCGTCAACTTGCCAAACTGTTCCACCGGGCACTCGCAAATGCTGAACATCCGACATTGGTTGAGTTGGGTTGCGCTGACTCGTTGTGGCTTCCTTATCTCGCGCAAAACTATGAAAGCACCTGTTATGGCGTTGATTTTTCTCAACTGGGGTGTCAACTGGCACAACGGAACCTCGCGCTTGCTGGTGCTGAAGGGATAATCATTTGTGATGATGTGTTTGCGTTTGCTAAGGAGCACCGTGCGACTTTTGATTTTGTCTATTCAATGGGATTGATTGAGCATTTCAGTACGCCGCAGGCGATTTTGCAAGAGATGGACAGTCTCCTCAAACCGGGTGGAACAATGCTCACAATAATACCAAATCTGCGTGGTATGTATACACCGATCGCACGGGTCGCGAGTCCTAAACTCCTTGCAACACACAAGGTGATTCTACCTATAGGGCTTGCTACAGCGTTACAGGAAGCAGGGTTTGACGTTACAGAGTATGGGTACACAGGGGGTCCCTTGAAGTTGAGTGTCGTCGATTATTCGCCGTGGCGGGCGGTTATCGGTAAATGGGGACATGAGGTGCTCTGTAAATGTGTCAATCTGACAGATATTGTTGTTGGTAATTTGTTAGCAGCACTTCAGGTGCCAAACCAGCAGTTGACATCCCCCTATGTATATGCGTTGTGCACAAAACCCAAGGAGAAATAATCGAAAACAATATTTACTCGTCATATTATAGTAGAATCCGAAAATATGTTTACACTTCGCGGTAGTCCCCACATTACACCTTCGTAGGGGCTGGGTTACCCAGCCCCTACGAGTTGCCGTTGGTTCGTAGTCTATAGAGTAGGCAAAGTGCTTACCTCCACAATCTAACAGAAATAGGAGAATCTTTCATGAAAACCTTATGTATATTGACGATTATGCTGCTTTGCGTTTCAGTTGCTACAGCAGAGGAGACTTTCTTTTCCGCGTTGGAGAGCAAAGCGGAAGTTGAAAAAGAGGGTGGTACCGTTGATGGTGGTAGTTTTGAGCCGGGTAAATTTGGGAACGGTTTTGTCAGCAAAGAGGTCGGCGATGTGATTCACTTCCCTGTAGAAGACCGCTTCGTTAATCTTGATGAAGGCACCGTTGAGTTATGGGTAACCATGGGATTTGATGCTAATGAGGTTACAGGCGAACTTTTCATGTTCATGACTTACAAACGCGGCACGGATGCCATATTTCTCCAGTTTAACAATGGCGGGATTGCCCAAATGCGGATTAAAAGCGCGGGTTCATGGCACAATGCCAATAGTGCCGCACTCAACTGGACAAAGGGTGAACATCACCACATGGCAGGAACCTGGGGACCCGACGGTTTGAAACTCTACTTAGACGGTAGACTTGAAGGTGAAGCTGATTTCAAAAAGGGACCTACTGTCTTTGCAGAAACTTTTGAGGTTAACAACGCTTCTCCACCGGATCCAAAATTCCCGACGAACTGCGTCGTTGATGGACTACGGATCTCTGACCATCAGAAAGATCCCGATGAATTTGTAATGGACGACCCAGCACCTGTCCAACCGACTGGAAAACTCACAACAACATGGGCACGGATTAAAAGAACGAAATAATAATCACTGCCGGAACGGTTGTTGGTTAACATCCGTCCCTATTCACGGGAGACGATAAGCATGCACCAAATAGAGCGTCCACTTTTTACGGCAAGGACAGAAGGATACCACACGTTCCGGATCCCCGCGCTTGTCCGATCAAATCAAGGAACGCTGTTAGCCTTCTGTGAAGGTAGACGACACGGTGGTGGTGACTCAGGAGATATTGATATTGTCTTGAAACGGAGTTTTGACAACGGTGAGAATTGGCAACCGATGCAAATCGCTGTCTCCACTGGCACCGACACGGACGGTAACCCTGCGCCGGTCGTTGATCGTGATTCAGGCACAATCTGGCTCCTTTTCTGCAAGAATCTCGCGGATGGTGCGGAGGGGAAAATTGTCGCAGGAGAAGCACCACGTACCGTTTGGGTAACTTCCAGCACCGATGACGGCGAAACTTGGGCGGAACCGAGAGAAATCACAGCCACAACGAAAGATGAGACGTGGACGTGGTATGCAACCGGTCCCTGTCACGGGATTCAACTCGCAAACGGTAGATTGGTAATCCCGTGCGACCATGTGCTCGGCAACGAACGGGACTACGCGCAATACGGCTATTCACACCTGATTGTCAGCGATGATCGCGGTGAGACATGGCGGATGGCAGGCAAAGCACAACCCGGAACCAATGAATCTGTTGTCGTTGAGACGGTGGATGAGGAACTCTATTTTAATTGCCGGAACTATGTCGCACCGAAGCGGCGCGCCTATGCGCGAAGCAGCGACAGTGGCGATACATTCACAGAATTCGGTTATGAAGAAGACCTCGTCGAACCGATCTGTCAGGCGAGTATGGTGCGGTATACAGATGCGAATCAGCACGACAAGAACCGTATTTTGTTCTCTAATCCCGCCAGTGAGAGTCGTGAGCGTATGACGATTCGTATCAGTTATGACGAATGCAAAAGTTGGAGCAGTGGTAAAGTCTTGCACGCGGGACCTGCGGCGTATTCGGATCTCTGTATTGACTCGGATATGAATATCTGTTGTCTTTATGAGCGTGGAGAGAATGGTGCTTACGAGACGCTATCGTTCGCAAAATTCGATTTGGCGTGGCTGACGGATGGAGCAGATGCGTTGGTGTGATGCGATCTTAGTTTTGGATGGAAGAATGGAAGGATGGAAGAGGAATCTCCCTAATCTGACATTCTTCTATGCTTTTACTATGTCAGAAGTTTGATTTGAAAGAAGCAGTATTTCGTGTTAAAATATGCAACAATAAAACCGAGAGTCTATATTGAGCCAACGGTTGTTAGCTACTTGGTAGCGAGACCCAGTAACAACCCAATCTTAGCAGCCCGACAAAAAGCAAGCCAGCAACTGTGGGAAGACTATACAGATAGGTTTGAGTTTGTTATTTCAGAAATAGTTCGCGACGAGATTGGACAAGGCGATGCGAACGCAGCACTGCGACGGCTTGAAATTGTATCGTCGTTAACGATATTAGAAGTTTCGCCCGATGTGGATATGCTTGTGGAAAAACTGCTTGATTCCGGTGCAGTCCCACAAGGCTCTATATTTGATGCACAGCATATCGCTATTGCAACGGTACATAGCGTTGAATATTTGGTATCGTGGAACCACAAGCATATTGTAAACGAACACAAACGTGAACATATCAATCAGGTTTGCCGAGAGGCAGGATTTCAACCCATAACCATTTGCACACCTATAGCATTAATGGAGGACATTCAGATGAAAGAAGTTCCTGAAAAACATCCAGAATTTGATCCTGAAACATACACGGATCCCATTCTTGAAGAGTGCTATCGAATCAAAGCGGAACTGAGTGCTCAATTCAAAAATCTGGATGAATTCTTTGCGTATGTGAGAGCACTTGAGGAAGAGGGAAAACGCAACGGACTCAAATATGTCCCGTATGATCCGTCCAAGCGTATACCGGTAGAAGAATCCGACGACTAAACACAAGCGGAACTTTGGACATTTATGTATATTGAGGATTGCATCTGGCTTCCTGACATTTTAGTCAATTTGTGGTTGGCTGAACACCTCCAAGGTATTGAATCAACTACATAGTATGTATAATACCTATAACGACTCACGATAAAGGATACTCTGATGAAAGAAGCATCAGAGAAACATCTTATCGTAAATATTCCTCTCCTCGATGCTCTGCAATCCACGTCTTCAATGGAACATCCGCATCTGTGGGTTGCCACCAGCCTTTAATGTCTACACCGTCGCCTAAGAGCTGCCGCCGAATTGGGTCGCACTTCTCAAGGATTTCGGGCGGCATGAGGTTGTAATCCAAACCCCGCAACCAACGATAGCTATATCCCATAAACAAAACTTTCCGAGTTACATCAGAAAAATTCCAGCCGCGGGAATGCCACATCCGGCGATCGAATAGCACCGCCGTGCCACGTTTGACGATCAGATCTATCGCACCTTCTGGGTCACCATCAGGATCGTCGTCTCTGTTTGGCGGACGGGTATCGAGTTTGTGGCTACACGGAACAATGCGCATCGCGCCGTTATCGCGATCGGTAACATCACTTAACCAGTAACTGACCTTCAATGAGAGTCGTGGGTGTGGACGTTCCATCTCCGGCACGGGTCTGCCGCCATCCTGATGCCAATGCGCGGCTTTGGTAACACGCGGCGTATCGGGAGGTTCTGGCGGATACATGATGAGGTGGGAGATATAAAGTTGAATGTTCCAACCGAGAATATCCCAAAGGAGCGGAAATACCTTCTTATTGTCGAGCAGTTCCAGTAGTATATCGTCTTCGATAACAGTGCGGAACTTCGATAACAATTTGTGGGGTGCCAGTCCGGTCTTGGCGCGTTCTTCCGCATCAAGTCGATCAGCAACTTCTTCCAACGCGTCTACCATCTCCGAACTTATAGCATCCTCGACAATGAGATAGCCCTCGTCATTAAATGCTTTGAGTTGTTCTTCTGTAGCACAGTATTCCAGCCAACTTGTGTCCATTGTGAGCTCTCCTACTTACTAACGGTGGACATCAGATTTAATCCGTCCCCACGTCGTTGTGAGTTTTCCTGTGACTTCAACAGCAAACGTGATACCTTCTTCCATATCCTGCTGAATTTGCGCTTCGGTGATTGCAATGTTGAGGATACGGAGTTCATCAAGCGTTCCGTCGAGCCAAACGCTCTCAATCGCTTTCTTACCGATCCAAACTGAGGCTTCGTTTTTGTTGATGTCTCCTTTCCGTGGGGCTTCACCATCCAGTTCACCGTCCAGATAGATGCGAATTTCCGCGCCATCGTAGACCATAGCGAGATGATGCCATGTGTCCAATTTCATCTGTGTCGCGCCGTTTGCAACAACAGGATCGCCGGGTGCGGTATAAACGAATCCTCGAATTTTTCCGCCCGGTGTATCAAAACCCCAGCCGCTTTCAGGAACGGAGCCTTTTCTTGCAATCGGTGGATGCCCAGCTGGAAATGTATTCGGTTTGAACCACGCCTCAATTGTGAGTTCATCGCCGCCGGGAAAGAGGCTTTCATGATGCGGTACTTCAATCAGGCTGCTCGCGCCATCAAAGACTAATGCGCCACCTATCTTCCCACCTTCTGTCCATTCGGCATCGGTAATCTCACCATGATTTTCAAAGTCAGACAGGTCTGTCGCTTCGTCGCCAGTCTCTTCATCAAAGAGGTATAGTAACACAGTCTCCTCTTCAAACGCGGCGAAACAGCTCAGACCGAAACAGAGCAAAAGCGCGAAAACTGTCAGCATTCGAGTCATTTCGTATGCCTCCTTTTAATCTTCTACTCGTTCAATAATCTCTCCAGTTTCCCGATCCCTGAAGATACGTTTCATTCTGCCATCGGGCATCCGTTCACTCTTGAGAGGGGCATAGCGTTCATCAGCATCCGACTCGCTTGCTTGCGCATCGGTGGTTTCAGCCGTGCCGCGCCAATCCTCAATCTCAACGGCTTCCCACTGCTTAGATTTTGCAGATTTATAGCACGCATCAATGACAGCATTGACGACGTAGCCGTCGTAGAAAGTCTCCATCGGTTCACGTGCTTCGTCGATTGCGTTAAACATATCGAGGAACATATCGCGGTAACCGAGTTCCGCAACTTCATCACCAACAGGGAAAAGCCAACCGGTATCACTTTCTGCTTTTTCAGCGACGTAACCACCCTGTCCAACAGCCGTGAACATCTCATACCCTGTGCGGAGCCAATGGTTGAGCCAGATGGTCCCTTCACTGCCAGAAACCTCATCGCGTAAGTCCATACCGCCCCGGAATGCCCAACCGACTTCAAACTGACCCATCGCGCCACTTTCAAATCGGATGAGCGCGATACCGTGGTCCTCCGCATCAATCGGATGCACGAGGGTGTCTGCCCAGCACATCACCTCAAGCGGCTTGTTATTTTTACCAACGAAGTTTCGGATAATCTCGATGCAGTGGCATCCCATATCAACGATAGCACCACCACCTGCTTGCTCCAGATCCCAGAACCAATCGCTGTGCGGACCAGGATGTGTTTCACGGGAACGTACCCACAAAATTTTGCCGAGCGCACCGTTTTGAACCGATTCCAACGCTTTCAAAGTTTTCGGAGGATATACCAAGTCTTCAAGGTAACCGCCAAACACACCAGCGTTTTCAACGATATCCAGCATCGTTTTCGCCTCTTCGGCAGTACGTCCAAGCGGTTTCGTGCAGAGGATACTTTTGCCTGCCGCTGCTGCGAGTTCTACCGCTTTCAGGTGCAAATTGTTCGGTAACCCAATGACAACAGTATCTGTCTCAGGGTGGTTAATGGCTTCTGCCAAATCAGTTGTAGCGTGAGGGATGTTCCACTCCTCGGCGAACGCGGTTGCCCGTTCTTCACGTCGGGAGTAGATAGAGTGAACACGGTCTGTGCCACGCTGATTATGGAGCGTCATCGTATAGAACATACCGATGAGCCCGGTACCGAGCATCGTGACTTTATGGCTTCTCAGTTCTGACATTCTTGTTCCTTTCTCTACGATCTTTTAATTAGAACGGACGCAAAATCCTATGCGTTTGTTTGCGGGATTGGAAGACTGGAAGATTGGAAGTGTAGGGGAAGACCTTCCATCCTTCCGTCTCTTCCATCTTACTACTTTTGCGTTTTATATCCTGCGATGACACCCCAATCGTTAACTGTCCAACAGTGGTTCGGATCCGTTGCGTGAACGCCTTTGAGGTTCGCGCTACCGGGTATATTTGATGCTGTCCATGTCTTACCGCCATCGGAGGTATGCAAAATAGTGTTGTAACCGCCGACTGCCCAACCGACCATAGCATCAACGAAGATAATATCGTGGAGATCGTCAATGGATTCGGTTTTCTGCTGATTCCACGTAGCACCACCATCCGTCGTATGCAGGATTAAACTTTCTTGTCCACAAATCCAGCCGGTGTTTTCATCAATGAAATAGATACCAAACAGATTATTATCAAATCCGGGATCGCGTTTGTCCCAATTTTCGCCGCCATCAACGGTATGGAGAAGTGTCCCGAATGAACCGATGACCCAACCCGTTGTAGGTGAAACGAACCAGATATTCTCAAGATTGTTCCGGGTCTCACCGACGCGTGCGCGTTCTGAGCTGCCGACCCAAGTTTCACCACCATCTGTTGTTTTGAGGATCGTGTTCTCGCTGCCAGCGATAAAACCGGTTGTTTCGCTAATCATCTGGATCCCCATCAAATTGGCGCGTATCCCGCCTCGTCTTCCGCCACGTCCAGGGGTATCACTCGTCGCCATTTTCCGTGCCCATGTTTTACCGCCGTCTTCAGTCTTCAGGATAGTGCCTCTGCCGCCGGTGATATACCCAACGTTTTCATTGACAAAGTAGATATTATAGAGCGGGGCAGGGCCGCCTCGCCCGAAACCCGGAGGCGGTCCGCCGCCACCCCCTGGAGGTCCTCCCTGTCTTTGTCCGGCACCGGGGGGACGCATATCAACTTCCATTTTCTCCCATGTTTTACCGCCATCCGATGTTACTAACATTAGGCCACCGTCTCCGACGACCAAACCGTTCTGGTTATCCATGAAATAGACATCCTGTAACATTCCGTCAATGCCGTCTCCGCGGAGGATATCATCTTCCCGCAGGACGGTCCAATCCGCATCAGCAACCGTTGCGAAGGAAAAAAGCATCGCAACACCGATAACCGTTACGAAAAGGCTGATAACTGTTCTGATCATGGTAATTCTCCTTTTTTGGTAGTTTTCAGTTTTCAGTTTTCAGTTATCAGACAAGAGACTTTCTGTAACAATTCTCCGCTTCCTAAAAACTGCGAAGATAGCGTTATTCGTTACGGAAGGCTCTTAACTGAAAACTGTTAACCGATAACTGGTAACTATCCTGCCTGAAATGCATCATAAATCTGCCGTGCTCTGTCTTCAACATCCCTTAAGTAATTTTGACCTATTTGTTCCTCGTAAAGTTCAGTCAAATCGCCGCTTGCCTCACCAAAGGCTTTGGCGAATTTTCGACATTCGTCTTTATCTGCACCTGAGGCATAAGCTTTGGTTTTCGCATCTGTGCCGGATTTTCGGACTTCAACGAACTTATCGCGAAACTTAAGATAACTCCCGTCACCGACAAATTGGACATCCTCAAGTGCCGTGAAATCCAAACTCGGCAGCGCGTCTGAAAGAATTGCGCGTGCTTGCTCCAAGTCGATTTTGCCATCGCGAAGCGCGATAGCAATACCGAGGAAGAACAGATCGTTTTTGTCGCGTTTCGCTTCGCCTTCAAGTTTTGCTGCGCGAAGCTTCTCAGGATTCGGTTCAGATTCATTATAATACGTGATGTCTTCTCTCACGTCACACGTTGCAGTGATTTGACTCTCTGCAAAAACAGCCGCAAGGTAATCAGAAAGGGGGATACGCATCTGCTTACAGTGCGCTGCAAGCGCGGTGACGAGTACCATAGATTCGCCTGCTGACTTCTCACGCATTGCGATAGCAGTGCGCCCGCCTTGACTTTGAATGAGTGCTTCAGGACCGGTAATCATCCCACCGCTTTCCTCACCCGCAAAGATGAGTCGCGGCTGCACGCCGAGTGAAATTGTTTCGCCATAGATATCTTGGGTAACGACTGGTGCGTCTGGTGTATCGGCGATCTGTCGTTCAATCTTTTTCATAATCGCAGCGATTTCTTTGAAACCAACAGGCACGTTAATAACCTTAACATCGTTCGCAGCACCCCACTGATCCCAAGCGAGTGCGGAAGGCGTTGTCTTTATCATGAACCGCGGGTGGTTTTCCCAGAGCGCGTCGGCTTTGAGCTGCTTGGCGTAGAAGTCCATTAACATGAGAAACGCTTGATTCGGCGTGTAGATCGTCAAGAGTCGGTCATCACCGAGATCAAGGAAATCGACACCGAGGTGCTCTAACGTCTCTGCCCGCGAAGTGTCTTCGATCTCACAAACGATAAGTCGGTCACCATCGGGGTCTGTTGCTTCAATGATGGTACCGATGGGTTGTGCCTTAAGTTTCGTTGCATAATCTGTGGATTTGACGACATCAAGGATACTAAAATCACAGCCGAGGTCGTAAAATTCAGCTTCACCGGTCTTCGGGTTCCGATCCAGTTTTCCAATGTTGTGATAGAGCGGGTCAGCCTCGATGTGGAGCCAGCGAACAGAGTTAGCAATTCCCAACCGCTCAAAGATGGCACGCATCGGGCGATACATACATCCACCGACACAATCCACAACGATTGCGGGTTTCGTTTTACGAATGAGGTTAAGGTTGGCATCTGTAGCAACACCGCTTTTGAGATAGCCGACATAAAGCTGCACGCCGTCATGGAGCTCATCCAGTCTTTCAAAATCTATATGTGCGTCGGTGATCGCACTGAACTGAATCGGGTATCCGTCTGTTTCAGCAATCTTGAGTATTTCCTCAATCTTGTTGACGAACCGCATGGATTCTTCGGGGAGGTACTGACTGCCTTGGTTGTTGAGATCCTTAGTCGCATTTTTGGTGCTGACGGAGTGGCTTGATGTGACATGCTCGCCACCGTCAAGGTCAAGCATAAAAATCAAGAAGGATGCCATCCAGATGGGCAGTGTGCCGAACCCTTTCGGGACATACGTGCGTATCCCTTGTGCGGCTTGGATTCGGGCGATATACTCAACGTACTTCTGCGAGTTGTAGCGTACCTCGCATCCCGCAAGTTTCTCAACTAACTTTCCATCTGCAGTTTCGTTCGCGACGAGACTTTTTCCGAGCGTTGCTAAGATAATCCCAATCTGATTAATCGGAAAACGAGTATCCCACGGGTATAAAATGTTCTGCGGACCCCGGATGCCAGCGGTCGAGACCTGTGCCTCCTTCGCATAGTTGCTGAACCATTCCCAGAGATTCAAACGCTCAATCAGTTCCCTATTGAGATCGAATATGAATGCTTCTGATTCGTTTTGTGGAAAAAGGGGAGTTTTGACCGAGTCTGGTGTATTTTGTTCAACAACAGCGAAGAGTTGTTGCTCGGTACGATCCCGCTTCTGCCGATAGTTTTTGTCAACCCTGATAATCATTTTTCTAATTTACCTTGCGGAGAAGTAGCGGGCATTAAGACTATTAGATCCATTCCTGAAATCCGCCTGTGCCGCTGTTGTAGGCTACCGTTTTTGAATTTTAAAGTATAAACATGTTATCACATTTGCATATTTCTTTCAAATCTGAATCGCAGATTTTCACAGAGCCATTCAGTTTCGGCTTTCTGTCGGTTGTATAGATAAATCGGGATGCCGAAAAATGGTGTAAAATTTCACAGTTTTCATAGCAAATCGAGAATGCTATGAATTTTATGAAGTGCCGTAAACCTAATATAAGACTGGGTTTTTGGCGGTTTTAGTCGCAGGTTCGTTAAAAGCTGCTATGAAATTTTATGTAATCAATGTATCCTTCCGCAGCAGGCGAGGTAAACTCGTTCCTACCGTTCTCGTTCTGACACAAGCAGGTCAAAGGAATTGCTCTGCCATCCACCTTCCATGACGATGTTGTCTTTCGTTTCACGCAAACGATCGACCATGCGTGCTTTCATACGACGAAGCACGTGTTTGTAGCCGAGGTGGTTCGCTAAGTTATGGAGTTCATGCGGATCGCTTTTCATGTCGTAGAGTTCGTCCTCGCTGTATGGATTGTAGACGTACTTCCACGAATCTGTTCGCACCATCCTGACAGTGGCAAGCGTCGGCTCGTATCCGTGAAATTCGGCGAACACGTCATCGGGCCAGTCAGTTACGCTCTCTCCCTTCAAAAGCGGAACGATTGATCTCCCATCAAGATTATCGGGCATCGCTGCACCGCTGAGTTCTAAAAATGTTGGCATGAGATCTACAAGGTTCACGAATTCATCGCACGTAGTGCCGGGTGACGTTGCACCGGGCCAACGGATCACGAGCGGAATATGGTGCGTCTCTTCGTACATGTGGAATCCTTTATTGAAAAGCCGATGGCTGCCAAGCATATCCCCGTGATCGGTTGAAAAGATAATGACGGTATTTTCCGCCAAACCGTTCGCTTCAAGACAATCGAAAATCCGTCGGACCTGATCGTCAATGAAAGTGCAGAACCCCCAATACGCAGCGATGACCTTCTGCCAATCGGGCCATGTCAGATGGCTGGCGTTCCACCGGAGCATCTCTTTCTGTTGGATGAGCGGTTTGTTGATGAACTGTTCATCAAAGTTACCCCACCGTTCCACAGTGTTCGGGTCGTACATCGTATCGTAAGGTGCTGGTACGGCATACGGGAAATGCGGTCCGAAGAAATTCGCGGCAATCATAAAGGGTGGTTCGGCATCTGAATAACCGTTGATTAATTCAATCGTTTTATCCGCTGTCCACGATTCCATGGTCCGCTCAACGGGGAGTGGGAGTCTGCCGTAGAAGGGTGCTTCGCCTCCCCACTCAAAGGGTTGGACAGCATCCCTATCAATTCGGAAGTCAATCCCGTCCTCACGGAGCCACTGATGCCACTCATTATACGGGTGCCATTTGTCGTATCCCCAGAACTCGGTGTCCCCCTGCTTAGCGAGATGCCATTTACCGATACAACTTACGCGATAGCCTGCTTCCGTCATAAGTTTTGGGTATGCAGGTTTGTCAAGAATCTGGTTCGCAAAGACACCGTTAAAATTGCCCATGTTTGAGAGCTGTCCATGATTATGGGGATAGAGTCCGGTGAGTAAAGACCCGCGCGCCGGTGAACAGAGCGCGATAGGCGTATAGGCGTTTGTGAACCGCATACCTGTTGCGGCGATTTCGTCAACGGCAGGCGTTCTACAAATAGGGGCACCATTGCAGCCGAGTGAATCGAAACGTTGCTGATCGGTCAAAAGAAAGAGAATGTTGGGTTGTTGTGCCATAATTAATCCTTTTTTGCAAACCGAATTGTAGTTAGAGGCGTATTGGAGTCAGCATCTGCTTTAAGGTTTAAGTGGGGGCGGATACGATAGCGATGTTCTTCGGTCCCTTGAAGTCGAGTTCAATTCGCTCAAACTGGACTGAATGTTGCCGATAGAACGCCTCAATTGCTTCCAATAATTCATACTGACCGCGGCGTTGCTCATCCCAAAAGTTGCAGCACGGAATTATTACGGCAGGTCGTAGAAGTGCTGCTTCTCCCAATTGACGCAGTGCACCGTCCGGATGGAGTCCCACTAACAGGTCATAGTAATCTGCCATCTCAGGGTCAAACTGCTCAGGACGATGGTCAATACCGTTGAGCACCGTGCGTCGCGGGTCAATGAGTTCGCATGTGAAATTCTTCTTTTTCCCGAGAAGCCGTGTCAATATACCCTTGCCACCAGCGACATCGGCGATATAGTGGATCGTGTTGCCATAGTGTGCGGCGATGAAATCTGCGACCACTTCAAACCGTTGTGGATCACCGTGTACCAAATGCTGTCTTCTGCTCATTTCAAGTTCTCCGGATTTAATGCTTCCAATGCTGGATGGACAAACCTTCCGTCCTTCCGAATCAGGTTTCCGTCAAAATACATTTCGCCACCGCCGTGTTCAGGAGTCTGAATCATCACCATATCCCAATGGACAGCGGAGCGGACACCGTTATCTGCTTCTTCATAAGCCTGACCGGGGGTGAAATGAAACGATCCGGCGATTTTCTCATCGAATAGAATATCGAGCATCGGATTTGTAATATATGGGTTGAACGCAATAGCGAATTCGCCGATATAACGCGCCCCTTCGTCTGTATCAAGGATATTATTGAGTTTTTCAGTGTCATTCGCCGATGCCTCAACGATTTTGCCACTTTCAAAGCGGAGTCGAATATCGGTAAAAGTTGTCCCCTGATAGATTGTAGGTGTATTGAAATGGATCGTGCCGTTGACTGAATCTCGCACAGGCGAAGTGAAGCATTCTCCGTCAGGTATATTATATTCGCCAGCACACGGGATAACGGGTATGTCCTTGATACTAAACCGTAAATCGGTATTCTCACCGACGATGTGGACTTCATCCGTTTCCTCCATTAGAGATTTGAGAGGCACCATCGCTCGTTCCATCCGGCTGTAATCGAGCGTGCAAACGTCGAAATAGTAATCCTCAAATGCTTCTGTGCTCATCTGTGCCTGCTGTGCCATCGCGGGGTGGGGCCATCGTAGCACAACCCATTTTGTTTTTGGCACGCGGATATCATTGAGCGGTCGTAGCCAATGTTTTTGATAGCGTTGTATTGCCTCCGATGGGACATCAGACATCTCCGTAATGTTGTGGTTACCACGTATGCCGATATATGCCTGTACCTTTTTCATGCGATATATTTCGTATTCACCCATCAATTTTATGCCTGCATCGTCCCCGCCGAGAATGATTTCACGTTGGATACGGTTCTGTTTCAGTTCAACGAGTGGAATCCCGTCTGCTTTCCGCACGGCGCGAATGAGGGCAATGACCATCTCTTGTGGAATGTCAATACCTTCGATGAGTACGAATTCACCGGGTTGGATTTTGGTGGAGTGGGTTATAAGGACATTTGCGAGTTTATCAAGTCGTGGATCGTGCATATTTACCTCAGAAGTTGTTGGAGATATAAAAATTCAAAAGCGAGTTGCGTAAGAGATTTCAACTTTCAGCGTCGTTCGTTTGGTTTACAAAGTTCTCCTGTATATTATCAGCAAGTGATGACCACCATACCTCATCTGTGTTAATACGCAGTATATGCGTATTGTGAGGTGTATCATTCGCGCCTAAACCTTTTTCAATGATCTGTGTGTCAGCGTCGCGTTCCACCAATTCTGCAATGGTATATTCCAAGCGTTCAGGGGAACGAATTGCGATGATATTGACAATTTCAGCCGATTCTAAATCTAACAGAAAATCGATATTCCAAAACAATTTTTTCCCGTTTTGGGGTAACGGATTAGGTGGTCCCAAGCCACAGTTCTGGAATTGGCTTACCATCTTTTCTCTGATAGCGTGCGGTGGTTTATCGCCGTTCCGAGTTGCGTGTCGAACGAGTCGTCTCGCCAGTGAAGTGGCACCTTTTTCCGATAGTGCCGAACCGACATAAGTATAGTCGCCTGCAGGGAGTGAAATCAGTTTCCCTTTCTTGAACCGTCCGAATTGTAATGTGGTATCTTCTTTGAGGCGAATCCGCAGGATGTATGTGCCAGCCTGCGAATCATCACCGATGATAACGATGCTCGGAATTTTCATGGGGATACTTATTTCCGTTGCAAGAGGCTGGCTAAAGACGTATATTCTTTCTTTTGAGATAGTTCCGAGATAACGGCGTGCCCATCACGTTTGAAGAGTTTGTATGCCTTTGCCTTCGGGTTAGAAGTCAGGACACGGTAGTGATCCGCAACAATTTCAATCGCTGCGTTATTGTCACAGGCAATTCCGATGCCACCGCGTTTCCCAATCATCTCGGAAAAACCTGCTTCCCGCTTCTCAAAGTGATAATGCGGACAATATACGGCATTGACGAATCCCAATCCGGTAACACGGATATGGTTCCACTCTGAGTTGCCAGAGAAGGATCGCGAATCACTGTGTCCGTATTTGAACCAGCAAATTGCTCCTGCGCTGAGACCCGACAGTACAATACCGCGAGACGCAGCTTCCGCTAACACAGTATCTAACCCCAGTCGTCGCCATATTTTCATCATCCTATAGGTGTTTCCACCACCGACATAAATCAGGTCTGAATCTAAGACCAACGCCGACATCTCTTCAAACGTAGGCGGATTTTGAATGAGGGTAAGCGTGCGCGTTTGACATCCATAGTGCTTACCATAACATGCCTCAAAAGTCTCCACGTATCCAGGGGCATCGCCACTGGCAGTTGGAATGAAAAGTGCCTTTGGTCGTGTTTTACCTGTCAATTCAACAATGCGCTTGTCGATTTCGGCGGTTTCCTGCATTCCTATTTCTCCGCCACCGATTGCAACGATCTTTCGTGTTGTTTCCATCAAATTACCTCTGAAACGATTTCCTATCACCAAGCCGAGTTTCGATACACCAGTTGTAAAAATGATAACAGAGTTTAGAAATAAAGTCAAAAAACAATCAAGAGTCTGTGCAAAATTTTGTGCATTGAAATAAAAACGAAAATCTATTAGAATAAAACTCGGGTAGAATTGAAAAGCAACGGACGCTAATGAGGTCAAAAGGGTAATGAAAGCACGTCTATTATCTGTTGGATATATCACGGTCATTGTGATGCTGGTGCTACATCTTCTGCCGGTCTGGGGTTTCAAGTATTTCCCAACGCAGGATGGGGCAAGCCATATCTACAACTCTTATGTTGTGAAGGAGTATCATAATCACGAAAACTATCGGTTGCGCGAAGTCTACGAACTGAACGCTACTGTCTTTCCGAACTGGACATCCCACGCGCTCCTTTTACTACTGTTGTACGTTTTTCCGCCACTCATTTGCGAAAAGATCGTGTTGACCCTCTGCATCGGTCTCCTACCGCTCTCCCTTCTCTATTTTCTCAATAGTGTCGAAAAAAGAAATATAGTCTTCGGACTGCTTGGGTTTCTCTATGCCTATAACTACCTGCTTCACATGGGGTTTTACAACTTTGTCCTTAGCATGTCTCTGTTCTTCTTCACACTCGGCTACTGGTGGAGAATCAAGGATAAGCTCAGACTCATCGATATCGTGGTCATATATATATTGCTGTTGGTGACTTATCTCACGCACTATCACTCTTATGCATTGCTCATTATGTCGTTGACGTTCTTCGCTCTCTTTTTATCGTTTCACGATGCCCTACGTGGTATATGGGGTTACAAAGAGACAGCACAGCCATTGGCACAGCGTTTCAAGGACGGTTTGACGAAACTCAAACCCGCACTGACTTTCATCGGAAGTCTTATACCTGCTTACTTTATCCTGTTCTCCTACTATTTCTATCTTTCCAACGCTCACGGGACGGGCGGTGAGCATAAGGGCTTTGATTGGCTAAATGACTATTTCTTTGGCATGAAATCCTTGGTCTCTTTTCGGGACGATCACGTGCTTATCGGACGCATGCTATTAGTCTTTTTTGCTATCGTCTTTTTGCTCACGATCATCGGTAGAATTCGGCAATGCGCTCAATTTCGTGAATCTGAGGAATGGAAAGAGACTGGCGAACGACTTTGGATGCGTATTGTGAGTCAGATGGATGGGTTTTTGATTATGGCAATCTTCATCACTGCGATGTATTTCATAGCTCCGTGGTCAGGCTACAGCGGCGGTTGGATAAACGATCGGTTTCATCTGTACATATTCCTTGTGCTGCTTCCGTTCTTCGCTGTCAACGTGCATCGCTACGTAAACTATGGGATAGCAGGTGTCATCATCGTCTTATCCTTATGGCATCTCGGTTATAATGTTCACACATACAGGCTACTCAATCGAGACATCGCCAATGCCCTCTTATTGGAAGGCATGTCCGAAGAGGATACGATCCTCACGAGTGAGCCCGGGGAATGGGGCGGTTTTTCAGATTCGCTCGGTTTTACACCCAAGTACGTTGAACCGTTCGGACACATTGAGTGCTTACTGGCAGTGAAAAAGGGAATCGCCTATCTTGATAATTACGAGGCGGATACCGACCATTTTCCGCTGCAATACAAAGAAACAGGAAAGGAGTTTCCTGCTGATTACGTTATTATATGGCGGACGGAATACGATGATGTCGTTGGTTTGGAAGAAGAGTATGAACTCCTTAATTCCACCGACTATAACCGGCTCTATCGCCGGAAGCGCGCAACACCAGACTCTGAAATATGGAGTGGAGGGACTGTTGCTTTTGACATGCAACCCGATTATGGACAGACAGCACCAGGACACATCGTTATCCATACGGATACGGTCTATACTGATGGGCAATACGGTTGGCTAACGCAATCAGAACGAGACGGTTTTGAAAATGAACCTGAAGTTTCGCAGCTTTACGAGGATAGCATTTGGGGGGCGGAAGATGGGGTTTTCCGAGTGGCACTTCCGAATGGCACCTACGAAGTGATATGCTATTTTAGTGCCAGCGAATCTGAACCGTTAGAGATAAACCTCATTGCGGGTGGTGAGAAACAGATTCAACGATTGCGGATCCCAGCAGGAAATGAGACGGTTGAGAAGCGTTACAACATCACAATTACCGATGAACATCTGACGCAGGTGATCTATACACGCGGAAAAGGTAAGTACAAACGGTGGGCGTGGAGCGGTTTTACTATCCTATCGACCGATGGCGGTCCGAACTTCCGTCTTTCTGGAGAAACCGACGAACAATGATTCGGTGGCATGTTTAGTCTTTATGTTCTATGCGAGCGGTTTTCCCCAAGTAACCCGCGCTTCTAATTGGAAACTAAGGCGTCCGGCATCATCAACAAAGTCGGACAAGACATGCGATAATTCGGTATCAAATGCCTTGACGTTTTCCGTTCCCATGTGCTCTTTGGACATGCTTTGTCTCGAATAAAAGGATTGGACATAGTTTCTAAGTGGTTGTGAGAAACTCACCGGTGTTGTCAGTTTATCTCCAACCAGATGTAGATGCCCTCTGTCCACGAGTTCTTGGATTAGATCTATCGTTTCATGGTGCTTGTTAGTGGAATACTTACGGATTAATGAAAGTTCTGGGTCATGCCAAGGTGCTCTGATGGGACGATCCCCATCAATAATCACAAGATACCCGTCTGTCGTCAGCACCTCCTTGAATCTCGGAAAAACGACATCCCACTCCATCCAATGAATACTTGCACCAGCCGTCACCATACTGTAGGGTGGATACAGCTGCACTGTTTCGACAGGTCCATTGATCCATCGGAGGTTTGGATGATCGCCATTCGCGAGTGATTTTCCGATACGAATCATTTCCTGCGAGAAATCAACTGCATCAACACCGTCTACATGATCAACAAGCCTCCGTGCTATTTTTCCTGTACCACATCCGACATCTAATATCCTCCCTCTCAATTCTCCAAGCAAACTGAGAAGTATCTTATACGTTTCATCTGGATACGGAGGGCGGAGTTCGTATGTTTCCGCCAAACTTCGATTCTTGAATCGAGATGCGTAATCGTTCCAATATTGTCGCGGTTTTGTGGTTTTCATATCTCAATCTATTTCATTGGATAAATGCTTATATTCAAGAAATTTTTCTTGAACTAAACCCTTGGCGAAGAGGCTTTTGCTCAGATCGAAACCTTCCTTAATTGAGTCTGTCCTTCCAAAACAGTAGAAGGCTGCCCCAGCATTCAGGCAGACCATATCCAAGATTGATTCAGGCGTTTGGTTTTGTAGAAGAGATAAGAAGATTTCTGCATTTTCGTCGTTATCGCCGCCTGGAATGGTCCTATAGTCTCGTTCACTAATCCCGAAGTCTGAAGGTTTAATGTCATATTCTTTGATTATACCGTCAGCGAGTTCAAATATATGTGTGGGGCCAGCAACTGAAACCTCATCAATTCCGGGTTCACCAATAACAATTAAGAACCGTTGTCGTCCAAGTTGGCGGAGGACTTCTGCCAATTGTCTCCCCATCTTTGCGTCAACTGTTCCCAGGATTTGATATTGCGGATTTGCGGGGTTGCATAACGGCGCACTGAGATTAAAAATGGTTCTTCTATCAGCCATTTGTCTGGCAGTTACAACTTTTTTCATCACTGGATGGTATGTGCGAGCAAAGAGAAAACAGACCTTTGTTCTGGCAAAAATGTCCGCTAATCGGTCGTCTTCAAAATCGAATTCACAGCCAAGTTTTTCGAGCAGATCAAAACTTCCATTCGGTCGTTTTGAACCTTTATTGCCATGTTTGATAGCTCGGACACCACCAGCAGCCAAAATAAATGCTGCAGTTGTGGAGACATTGAACCGATCCAAACCGCTACCACCCGTGCCGCATGAATCGATGGCGTTGGAAGGCAAAGGAACGGGTCTCGATTTCGTCAACAATGCCCTTGAGAACCCGAGAATCTCACTGGCGGTTTCGCCTTTTTCAGAGAGTGTTATAAGCAGTTCTGCGATCTGTCTGTCCGACACATCTTTTTCGAGTATCGTATTCAAACATTGCTCGGCTTCACTGACCTGTAGAGAGCCACCGGTTTTGATTTTGTCGATGTATTCTGAGATCACGATTTTCCTTCCGCGCTGAATTCAGAAAATTAAATGTTAATGCACCGTCTACAAGTCCATAACCGGTTTTGACGTAGATGTTTTTGAGGCATCATACCTCCAATACATCAAGACAAGCTTTCAAGCGACGATCGTTATCGGCATATTGTTTTAGCCATTCAACGACCGTTTTGCTATCCGCAAGTCTGGCTTGCAAATCCGCGCCCTGTTCTACGAGATACCGCGTCGTTTCTACATGTCCATGACCGGCTGCGCAGTACAGGGGAAAATGTGCGTGATCTGATGTTACATTGACATCTGCACCGCTGCCGACCAACTGTTCTACAATTTCCAAGTCACCGTTTCGAGCAGCATGGTGTAAGGCTGTATCGCCACGGGCGTAACGCTCGTGTACTAACTTTGCGTTGTCCCGGAGCATTGCGCTGACTCGTTGCACATTGGCTAAGAAAACGGCGTATATAAACTGGCGCGCGGCTTCGCTCGATGGTTTGGCATGTGCGTCCAAGCCTCCATACGCAATGAGTAATGATACGACCGCCTTATTGTCTGGTACTTCTCCAGCATAGTGAATCGCATAGCCATCATGGGCTGCCAAATCAGCACCACAGTCTATTAGATATTTAACAACATCATAATGGCGTCTTAATCCGGCATGAAATATAGGACGCCATTCGTATCTGTCGTCTTGATTGACCAGATGAGGGTCCTGTTCAACGATTTTCTTTACGGCATCAAGGTCCCCGCTGGCTGCCGCGTCATGAATTGAACCGAATTCCATATCTATGCTCCGTATGTGTTAGGTTAATAGTGTTTTCATTCTCGTGCAGCCATCCGGTCAAAGGCACTAGGAGGCTGGCGAACTCTCCAAGCATTCATCACTATATTTACATTGGCTTGGCACGGTTGCATTGAGTCAATTTCCAGATCATATTCGGTAAAACTGTGTATGACTTGATAATCCGTTCGAGCTTCTCCGATTCGCCGATCTCCCCTTTCACGCTCCCTGCGCTCAAGCTCAGGAAGCGGGCAGTGCATGCCAACAAAGAATACATCCAAACCAGCGAGTAACTGCACCAGATCCGACATCCACATCTCATTTTCAATAATATGATCCACGATAAGATTGTTACCTACCTCAGCCAAAACTGGCAGACACCGATGAAATCCATCAAAGACGGTAGGTCTCATCGTTGACCAATCGATTTCACCGCTGAGAATACGTGCCATCGGTAGGGCATTGGAATCACGGAGGTGATCGAACGAAAAGTGCCAGAATGGGATTGGCAGTTTTTGCTGTAGTTGACGAGCAAGCGTTGATTTTCCGGCACTAGACGCGCCGTTGATGAGGATAATTTTTCCAAGTTCACGAGTGGTGTTCATGAGATGGGTATTAATCTAACTGACAACCTTTGAAACAGAGGAAGGTCGCGCACACGCAATTTTATAAGTCGATCCAATATCACCAAATTCCCATTTCATATTGGAACATAACAAAGCACATTAGTCGAGCGCATTCACCACAGCGTCGCCGATCTGTGAGGTTTTGGTTTGACCACCCAAGTCGGGTGGGAGCGTTTTACCTTCTTCAACGACCTTTAGGACAGCCGCATCTATCGTTTCTGCCGCTTCCATTTCACCGATGAAGCGCGACATCATCGCACCGGAGATAATTGCCGCCAGCGGATTCGCGATGCCCTGCCCCATGATATCCGGCGCACTCCCGTGAACCGGCTCGAACATTGATGGAAACCGACGTTGCGGATCGATATTGCCGCTTGGAGCCAGTCCCATGCTTCCGGTGATAATCGCGCCGATGTCCGTGAGGATATCCCCAAACAGGTTACTTGCGACGACCACATCAAAATCCTCTGGTCTCCGCACGAAATCCATACATGCTGCGTCCACAAGCAACGATTCTGTCTCTATATCGGAATACTGTGCAGCCACTCGCTCGAAGGCAGTGTCCCATACAATCATGCCGTAGCCTTGTGCGTTCGACTTGGTGATCGAAGTGACTTTGCGTTTCTTGTCCCGTGCCCGAGCTTGCTCGAAGGCATACGTGATAATGCGCTCGCAACCGTGGCGCGTAAATACGCCAACCTGCACGCCAATTTCTTCGGGGAACCCTTGGTACTGAAATCCACCGACGTTGGCATACTCACCTTCTGTGTTCTCTCTTATGACCACGAAATCAATATCCCAAGCCTCCTTGTCCTTGAGCGGTGTGTTAATGCCGGGATAGAGGACACTCGGTCGCTCACAGACGTACTGATCGAATCTCCTTCGGATTGGCAGCAGAAGTCCATTGAGCGCAATGTGGTCTTGGATGTCGGGGTGCCCGACTGCACCGAGATAAATCTGGTCGAACGCCGCCAAGGTATCAAGCGCATCTGCTGGCATCATGTGCCCATGCTCAAAATAGTAGTCTGAACCCCACGGGAACTCCACAAAGTCCCATTTGATGTTATATCTGTCGGCAATGGCGTTGAGGACCTTGAGACCTTCCTCTATCACTTCAACCCCAATGCCGTCTCCTCGAATTACTGCAATTTTATATTCAGCCATATTTTTCCTTTGTTAGTGCTAAGATCGTATCTCCGCCGCGCCATAGTTTGGCCAAGGACTTCTTGGACCATAACTGAAGATACGGTGTTAGGTGCCGCTGTGTTCATCTGAAGATACGAAATCAAATTCTAATGCATCTCCCATTGACACATAACCGATTTTGGTGTAGATGCTATTAGAGGTCGGATTTGCTAAATCGGTATGGAGGCAGCAAAATGAATAGCGTTCCGCGAGCAGTTTTTTCGTCAACACCAAAACAGATGTAGTCGCATATCCCTTATTGCGGTGCTCTGGTGGTGTGTACACTGTATGAATTGCTATGCCATTTTTCGTTGGACGATCTGTCCTAACGATAGAGATTGGACCATCGTCATCCCAAATATATAGTTCCTGATCTTTGATGCCTTGCTCGGCATAGCTCTTGACATCAAAATTGAAAGTTACACCCCATGTCTCTTCCAAATAGGCGGCATGCCATTGCGCCATGAGTGGGAGATCCTCCATGCAAGCGAGACGTAATTTTCCCGGCGAAAGTGGCAGATCCGCAACTGCTCTTGCTTCAAATGTACGCATTCGCATGGCTATTTCGGTGGATACGTCGGGCATTGCCTCAACCCAAAAATCAGCAAAGACTTCGGCTTCTGGTGCTGGTCCATGAATTTTCGGTATTTGGACATCAGTTTCACGTAAATGGCGGACAAGATGCGCCATAGCTGGCTGGATTTGTGTGCCGAATTTGCTCAAGATGCTTTGCCACCATGGCACCATTATTGCGACACCGACGGCTTTCCCGTGCTCCAGAATACTCAACAGAAGCCGTGGCTTAGAGTCCTGATAGTGTGGAGCTTCAGTAAGCTTATAAGCTAAACCGAGAACTCTATTGTTTTCGCTCTCATTCTGTTCCAAGTAGGCACCAGAAAGTGAAATGAGCTCGCTTGCATGGTTGTGAGATATTATTTCGATCATTGTTTTTCTATTCCTTTAACTTTTTCAGGCTGTCAATAGTATTTTAGCCGAATTCCGCGCATTATTCAAGCAATAGACCGTTGACTGTGATTTTAGGCGTTGCACAAGATGAGATTCTATGCTATGCTCTAATGCTAAGAACGGAATTGGAAAATCAGATCAACTTTTGACGCTTAGGCAAAGGAGAAACAGATGCCAAACGCTCAAGAAATGGGTTGGAGTGCTGTCAGTCAAACTGGTGTTGTTGCTGCGGGCGGTGCCAAGGCTGTTGCTGCGGGAATAGAGATTCTGGAAGCGGGTGGAAATGCTGCGGACGCAGCGGCGGGAACGATCCTTGCCCTTAATGTCACAGACCACGGCGCCTGTTCTATCGGTGGTGAGGTGCCACTCCTTATCTTTGACGCGAAAAAACAGGAAGTAAAATCACTCTCCGGACAGGGACGTGCTCCCCTCTCGCAGACCGCAATTGATTGGTATATGCAGAACGGTATCCCGAACGGCGACATCAAAATGGCGCCCGTGCCATCGGTTGTTGACCTCTGCACGACCACACTCAAGTTGTATGGCACGAAGACCTTTGAAGACATCGTTGCCCCCACACTGGTCCTGCTTGATGCGGGTGGAGCGGACTGGCATTCTGATTTAGCGGTTACCCTGCGTCGGATGGTTGAATCGGAACAGAAGACATCAGGAAGCCGCGAGGAAAAAATCCAAGCCGCAAGCGATCGTTTCTACGGACGGAACGGTGCTGATACCGATATTGCTGATGCATTAGAAGGTTTTTATATCGACAAGGGCGGGTTTCTCCGTAAGGCAGATCTCGCTGCGCACGTCACGCTTGTTGAAGACTCCGTAACGGTGGACTACCGCGGCTATACGGTGCACAAGTGCGGTACTTGGACGCAAGGTCCTTATCTCTGTCAGGCGTTGCGTTTACTGGAAGGCTTCGATCTCAAAGCGATGGGGCAATTCTCAGCAGACTACGTGCATGTCGTCACGGAAGCACTTAAACTGGCGATGGCTGATCGAGACGCTTACTACGGCGATCCGGAGTTTGTAGATGTGCCATTACCTAAGTTACTCTCCGATGCCTATACTGAGATTCGCCGACCACTGATTGATATGGAAAATGCGTCACACGAAGCGCGACCCGGTGATGTGGATAACATGCAGCCGCTAAAAGCGGACGGTGTTTTCAGACCCGGTGTAGGTGGAACGACGACCTGTGCAGTTGCTGATCAATGGGGAAATGTCGTCGCTGCGACACCGAGTGCTAACGTCTATCACGCAGGCGGTATGGTCGGTCCCACAGGTGTCAGTTATGGTAACCGCTTACGGAGTCTCAACACAACGCCTGGACATCCGAACTGTATCCAGCCGGGGAAGCGTCCGAGAATTACGCTTACGCCTACGCTGGTTCTTAAGGACGGTGCCCCGATTTTAGCCATCAGCGTTGCGGGTGGCGATCTGCAAGATCAAGCGACGATGAATTTACTGCTCAATTTCGTTGAGTTCGGTATGCTACCGGAAGACGCTGTTACTGCCCCGCGCTTTGCCACCGCGCATCATCAAGATTCGTTTGATCCGAATCCGAACCGTATAGAGACATTCGGACAAGCAGGGTCATTGACTATTAACGATAGTGTGAGTGAAAACGTCAGGGAAGAGCTTGGGAGTCGCGGGCATCAACTCAGGACGCACGGAGGTGCTATTGCTGCGCCTTCCATGATCCATGTTAACAAAGACAATGGGACATTCTATGCTGCTGGTGATCCGGCTGCTGGTAGGCATGCGGCAGGTTTAGCATAAATGAAAGTGTAAGGTCAACCCGCTGCCTGCCGCCAAATTTCAAAGCATTGCTGCAATGCTCTGAAAAACCTTCGGAAGGATCTATCACGCTGCTCCATGTGCTGAAGATTCATAGCATTGACGAGATATGCTATCCGTTCAACGCCACCCAAGAGTGGAACCACGTCTGCGTCCCGGATCGCTTGTAGGAGCAGACGCTTGTAACCGTTACGGTCGTATTTCCGATTCGGAACCGAGCAGTCCGTGCCAAATACCTCCTTGAATGCCTCTGAATCAAGAAGTAACCATCGCTCAATATACGGTTTCGGAATCATACTGATAACGCGATCTGCCAAACTGGAGACTACCTGATGGATCTCTTTTTCCCGCTGCAAAAATCCCTTACTATTGCTATCTGTTCCTACGATGATGATATCTGGTAGAGCCTCGGTGTTGTGTTGTAAATCCTGTTGATATTGCCCCACTTCGGCGATAACGTTTTCATGTCCACCGCGGACACTGGAGACTTTGACATTGATTTCAATGTTGTACGCATTAGCAATCCGGTGAACCAGTGCCACGAGAAAATCCTCATGGACTGTGTCTTCAACGAACAGACTGATATTACGCATCAAAGTCCCCCCGTAAGATACGTTCAGAAGGCGATAACGCGCTTTCCTCTTCCAGCACAGTCTCAATATCTAACTTCTTCCATAGCGGTCCGATATGCATCATTGTAAAGGGTTCAATTTCTGTGCTTCCGTTAACCTTATGGCAAACGTACAAAGATTCAGGTGGGATTAAGTCAGGCAAAAGTGCCGAATGGGTTGTCACGATAAACTGGATATCTTCAAGAATCATACGGGTTTCCAAAAACTGAGCAACGCGTCGAATCCTACGCGGATGAACGCCGTTTTCTGGTTCCTCAAACCCTATCAACGCCGGCGGTTCTTTAGCACTAACGAGTGCCAAAAGCCCTAAAATCCGGAATGTGCCTTCCGATAAACTCCGTGCAGAAACCCGTTGTTCACCTTCACGCAGTGCCAATTCCACCTCACCTAAATTATTGACCCCGACTTCGATACCCGTTACGGAGGGAATCATAGCCTGAAGAGATTTCTCAACGGATTCAAACTGCCGCGGATTGAGACCTTGTAAAGTATTAAGAAAGGCTCCGAGGTTTTCCCCCATCAATCCGATATGATGCACTTCCTTAACAGGATTTGGGAACCGCATGCGTTCACGCGGTTCAAAGTAGAAGGTAAACCAACTCGCCAATTCTTGTCGCATCGCGACCAGATGCGGGTGGTGGGGCGGATAGTGCGCCATTGAAAGGATACTATAACTAAGACCGCGTTCATAGTGGGTCAGATGCGCTTGCCCTTCCATCCGCAAATGCAGCTGATTATTGACCTGTTCCAAAAACGGTTTCCGTTTCTGACTCAACTCGCCTTTGGCATTAAGCGCAGCGAGATACTCGTCCGCTACACGCAAAATACCCAACTTTGGGAGCATCTCAATCTCAATCCGATACCGAAGGTCTTTCGCACGCACGGTAGGCGGGGACCGTTTTGAAACAGATTCGTCTCCATCGAGTGGCGTGCGTCTCGTCTCTTGAATCTGCCGATTGACACTCTCAACGATCTTTGAAGAAAGCCGAACATCTACCTCAATACTAAACGATACTGTTTCCTGTTCCAAGAGGCTCTTGATACCTTCCTTTCCAAAAGTGAACGACTCCAGTGCGTGTCCTCGGTAAGGCGGATCAAACGCTTCTTTCAAAGTCCGACGGGTCGCCACGCGCGACAGGAGATGTAAGGCATCAAGGAAATTGCTCTTTCCTGAAGCGTTAGGACCCACAAGCACAGCAAGGTGCTCAAAGTTTACCTCAAGATCCATGAGTGATTTATACCCTTGAATTTTGATTCGCTTCAGCATAGTAGCGTACCTCCGTTTGATCAGTATCCGAGACCTCGCAGATATTCTCGGTTTACGACCGCGGCTTCGGCTGCGGGACGTGGCGGATACGGACGATCCAATTCGACAGAGACCCATCCGTCATAACCGACCGACTCAAGTCCTTCAAGTGCGGCTTTGACATCAAGCCCTAAGTTTCCTGCACCGAGTTCCGCGAAACGCGCCTTCTCACCGAAGCGTTGCGTTCTGTAGTCCCATGTCTCAGGGTCATCGGCGTGGCAGTCCTTGAGATGGACATGTCCAATCCGGTTACGTAAATTTTCGCTCTCAAAAACCTGCATCGGATCGCTTCCCGCAGCGAGCATGTGTCCTGTATCAAACAGCAGCCAGAGACTCGGTGCTGCTGCCAAGAGACGCTCCGCGTCATCAACCGTCTCAAGCATCGTCCCGAGATGGGCATGGTGGAAGCCTTTGATGTTGTGAGCGTCACAATACGCGAGGATATCGTCTAATGTTCGGGCGGCATTCTCAAAATCGGCATCACTTGGGTCGGGTCCACCCCATTCACCCCGACGTAATGATGGAACTTCAGCGGCATTATTGCCCAATGTGATGTTGAATCGAACCCTGTCAAGTCCGGCACCACCCGCATTGACGATATGAAGTCCGAGGCTCCGGGCAAGCGTTGCCATCTCAACGAGTCCGTCTGCCCCTTCAAAAGGAACACTTTCCACGCCTTCCCAGCCTGCATCGGCGACTTCGCGCAACACTTTTTCTGGGTTCTCTTGCTGTTCGCCACCAAACTGGATCAGGTGGCAAGCGAATCTTAATTTGCCCATGACTATACTCCTTTCATGACGCATTTTCGTAAACTAACCCCTAAAGCACCTTGATAACTATTGCTTTAGGATAACTTTTGAGAAATATGAGTTAATTTGATTAAAAACTGCGATTTTGCTATTAACTTTTTTCCTTTGAGAGTCATATATTATACAGTGTACAACTTTTGTTTTCAATATATTATATTGATGTTCCTACGGTGACTATAGCCGACAATTATAGTGAATCCTAAAAATATCTATACATCGACAATGTTTCAAGTTCCCCCTGATAAGGGGGGTGTTTTTGCTGGGGTGTTTCCCCTAGGGGGGTTAATTCGCGACAAAGAATGTATAAGTAATTACGGAATCTACTATATTATGTCTACATGAAAGGAGAAAAAAGAATCATTTGACATTTTCTTGGCGGGTATGTTACTATATTTTTAAATGAGGACGATGGCACTTATTTTAATCCATTCGCCATCCGTAAACCCGTCGTATCTCTGAGAGTATTGCGTAAATAATGAAGTCAACTACCCAAGTCTGAAGACTTGGGCTTGTGAACATCCGTAGCCACACGGGGACCCACAAGTTAAACTGTTTTCTAGAGTAAAATATCGCGTATCTCGTGGTGGCACACGCACAGATGGTATGGATGCTCCCCAAGTCTATACCCGCTCTGATACGGGATCTCGATGGGGCAACATATAACCCGAAAGGGAACTTACGATGAACTTCGTTCCGGTTAAAAGCAAAGATGGCGAAAAACTCATGCCGACGACACCCACGCGGGCAGGCATGATGATCAAATGTGGAGACGCTACACCGTATTGGGATCATGGGGTGTTCTGTATCCGACTCAACAGAGAGCCCTCCAAACGATTCAAACAAGAGATTGTTGTCGGTGTAGACCCCGGTGGTAAGAAAGAAGGCTTTGCAGTAAAGTCTGAATCACATACTTACTTGAATATTCAAGCAGACGCTCATAATGGCGTTGGTAAGAAAGTTGAAAAACGCAGCAGCCTTCGCAGAAGCAGACGTTCTCGGAAATCTCCGAACCGCAAGCACAGAACCAACCGTATGGCTAACAAGGAACGTATGCCTGCCGGGACACGTGCGAGATGGGATTGGAAGTTGCGGATATTAGATTGGTTGTCAAAACTATATCCTCTGACACATGTATGTGTAGAGGATATTAGAGCAAGAACCAAGCAGCATCAAAAGAAATGGAACACCTCTTTTTCTCCACTTGAAGTCGGTAAACACGGGTTCTATGCTGAAATAGAGAAGCGTTGGCAATTATTGACCCTTCAAGGATGGGAGACGAAAGAGATCCGCGATAGATTGGGTCTGAAGAAATCCTCTAAGAAACTTTCAGAAACATTCGTCTTTGTCAAAACGCTAAAACTTCAGATTTCAAAGTGCTAAGACGCTTGAACTTTACTTACAGGAACGGGTTTTCCTCCCAAGTCTGAAGACTTGGGTTTCCAACCCGAAGATTAGATGAAACAAACGATGTGATCACAATTCTTCAAACAGAACCGTTACCACAGGAGCTGCACCCTATCTAATAATGCAGCGATTTGTTTCAGTTCGGTAAAACTCAAATCAGTCGCTACCTTTCTGCTCATCACCATACTCGGCTCGCTCTCGGCTCAGTAATATCCAAAAATATAAACGAGGAAAAACTAAAGATGCTAACTCTCAATCCTTCAACGCACCCCGTGCGACAGACACTGACACGATTTGTTGACATTTACGGGCTGCCCAACCACGTCATCATGCTGGCGGCTATGCTCGGCGTTTCCAAAGCAGAGATTGCTGAATTCCCGGACCAGACCTATACACAGCGCGATACTCAGTTTGGTGTGAGGAAATATTTTCAGGCAGCCATCTTGGCCATTATATGTTTATCGTTGAGCAGTGCTTCTGTTGCATCCGGAAATAAGGAGAAGATTGGCGGTTATTTTTTTGGAGATTATTACTACTTGCCGAAGTCTCACCACGGTAAACTTGAGAAGCGGAATGGATTCCAGTATCGGCGTGTCTACTTTACTTACGAAAACGATTTGTCAGATGAATTTTCTATGCGGTTTCGACTGGAGATGAATGGCAAATCCTTTCCTACAACTCGCCAGGCAACATCAAAATTAGAACCGTTTCTCAAACACGGCTATCTGAAGTGGAAGCCTTCCGGTTGGCGGACGAATATTTATTTGGGGTTATCCGGCACACCGACCTGGCGGAATGTTGAAAAAGTATGGGGCTATCGCTCTGTTGCGAAAACAGTGCTTGACCTTCACAAAATCGGGAGTAGTACCGACTTTGGCATCGCAGTGCAAGGGGATATTGATGCTTCAAATCAGATCAGCTATCACCTGATGATCGCAAATGGGACAGGGACTCGGGCAGAAATTGATAAGAATAAGAAGATAGCTTTCTCACTCGCAGCCAAGCCGGTTGCAGGCGTTACCCTTGAGGGATATGTCGACCGAGAAAACGCTGCGGATCTGGGCAAATGGCACACACTACAAGGTTTTCTCGGCTATCAACAGGAGCGATTTCGGTTTGGTATTCAGCTTGCGAATCAGACGCGGCAGCAGGCGGACATGGAGACCCTTAACATTTTAGCGAGCTCGGTGTTCGGTGCAGTGCAATTGCTTGAGGAAAAGGTGTGGGCTTTCGCTCGGTTTGACCGGCTGTTCGATCCGAATCCGAATGCAGAAACAATTCCTTATATCCCTTTTGATAACACAGCGAGGTCGAATATGATGCTTGTTGGGCTGGATTGGGCACCAACCGAGGCGGTTCACATTATTCCCAATCTTATCTTCGTTTTTTACGATAAACCGGATAACATTGACAAACCAGACGAAACGATTATGCCGCGCCTGACAGTATTCTTTACGTTTTAGCGACGTTCCTCTAAAAACAAAAGGACATCTCAGATTATGTTTGAAGTTGAAGCAAAATTTCAGCTAACATCCGCTGTTGAGTCCTGTCAAAGACAACTTCCGGTCAGGGTTTTGGTATAACCACATCTCCATATTTTCTTTAACAGCAGTCCATTCGCTATCCAACATTGAATACCAAGCTGTATCCCTGTTTCTACCTTTGATGATCATGTGCTGCCTAAAGATACCTTCAAACTTAAAACCGAGACGCAGTGCTGCTGCGCGAGAACGTTCATTCAGTGCATCGCATTTCCATTCGACACGGCGGTATTTTAACCTATCAAAAGCCTCACAAAGCATCAGATATATGGCTTCCGTGTTCACGTTCGATCGCTGAGAATTTGGCGAATACCAAATATGTCCGAGTTCCAGTCGTCGCATATCAGAGACGATGTTCAGAAAACTCACCATCCCGACACACTGCTTCGATTCAAGATAATGGACGGTAAAGAAGAGTGGATCCTCTGATTCGGCTCCTTGTTCAAGCCACATCTGCATGTTGTGTGCGCTATCAAAAGGACCGTAACTCATATAGGTCCATATCTGCTCCTTGATATCCGAACCGTGAGAACAGTCGTAGAGTTCCGCAACATCGGTTTGTGGGTTGACAGGCGACAGCGTAATGAATCTACCTTTGTAGTTCATTCTTTGCGGCAAATCAATGTGGGCAATAGGTTTTATGATAATCCCAACTGGCAGTGGTGGTTGTCGCATAGGACTTTCTGTTTACGTCTGAATATTTAAAATTGGACGTTTATCTCGTAGCCTTTTTGAGCAGTCCCCAAGTTGTTGCAGCTTTGTCCAGCGGCGATACGCTCAAAACCTGCTCCATATCTTGCTGAATCTCATCTTCAGTCAGGACACGGTTATAGATAACAAATTCATCAAGTTTCCCGCCATAGGGCCACGGACCGTCAAGGCGATTACCGAACCAGTGGTCTGATTGAGAGACCGGAATTTCGCCTTGAACTTTATAGCTATTATCAAGTTTGCCGTTGATATAAAGCCGAAGTTCCTTGTCAAATTCGTACACTGCAGCGACGTGCGACCACTTATCGGTCGGAATCTCGTTCTTTGCACTGTTCCATGTGCGTCCACCAGCACCGGGACATCCCATCCACACTGAGGGTTTCCCTTGATGGATACTCAGATAATACGTGTGGGGTCCCGCCTGTCCGCGTACATTGCGATAATCGCCGACACTTTCCGGGTATACCCATACCTCCATCGTCAAATTCTTGGTAATCGCCAGACTATCAGACGCAGGGGCAGCGACGACTCCTTTCTGAATCTGTTCATCAAAAAATACACCTGAATTGATCTTCCCGTCTTTCTCCCATTTAGCATTGGCTTCAAGCGTGCCATGATTTCCCTTACCGCTCAGGTCTTCAACTTCTTTTCCCTTCCCTGCATCAAACGAATAGTAAAGGACCATCGCGTCGTCCTGAATTGCATTGCCCACAAAGGGAAATACGAAAACACATGCCGCGCCCAAAATACAGAAAACTATCCATCTCATTTTAAACCTCCATATCAAAATGTCGGCGTAAACGCTTGGAGAAACGTTGAGGTTGCGTCAATATCAATTTTATAAATCTTTCGTCGTGCAATACACCGGATAGGCGGTTCTATGCGCCGTACATTCGACAGTTCCCAACAGATATAGTCAGGGATCCACGCTGCGCCTTGAGATTTCGCCTCTTCGCGTGTCCAGTCGTGAACGCCTACAATGTCAACGACGGCACGCGCCAATCCGTTTGGGTCTTCTTGTTCTTCTTCGGTCAGGTAAATCGTGTTCTCAACAAGCACGAGATTGAGAAACGGAATCTCCGGGGGCAGCCACCGTCGTATCTCGACAACCTTTTTCCCGGCAACAATGCGCTGTACAGACGGTGATACTATAGACAATGCGTCAACTATCAAAATTGCGCTACTCCCACGCGTCGTCTGGTGGGTAAATCATGGAACTTCCGCCGCCCGCGCCTTTAAAATCGCTCTCAGCGAACCAGTCTTTGACGGTATCCCGCCACTTGACGAAGTGTGGGGCTTTCAGATGCTCTTGGAACGCCGCCTCGTCTGTATAAACTTCGTAAAGCCAGATCCGATTCGGATCGGCACCGTCTTGAATTATATCAAATCTCAGGCAGCCGGGTTCATCCGCGACAGAGCCTTTCGCGTCGTCTATCATGGCTTCGATAAATGCTTCTCTATGACCTTCTTTAATCTGAATTGGGGCAATGATAACAAACATAATGTTCTCCTTTTTTAAACATTGGGGACGGATCCCCTTTTAATGCTGCAGCCTATCATAACGTGGGGTAGTTGTCAAATTCAAAATTGGAATCTTATGCGGAGGCTACCGTCAGTGCCGTCAGTTTGTCCGCATCCAATTCGACACCAAGTCCCGGTCCTTCAGGTGGATAGAGATGGCTGGCTTCTGCTCGGACGCGTGCTTTCGCTGGTGATGCCGTATAGAGTACGGGTCCCATTGGGTCGCAAGGGAGGGTAAGGTTCGGCATTGAAACGCCGACGTGGATTTGTGCTGCTGTCCCAAGCGTCGATTCCTGATCCGTGCCAATCAGGCATTCGAGTCCAGCTGCCTCTGCCAATGCAAACAGGCGACGGATATGGGTCGGACCGCCTGCGACACACGCGACATTGAAGACAGTACAAGCACCGCGTTCGGCTGCTGCATACCCATACTCCAAATTACCGACGTGCAGACTCACAGGCAAATCCATACGTTTGGTAAACTCTGCACACACTTTCAGGTCTCGTGAGGGTTGTTCAAAATGGTAGGGTGCGTGATGGCGTAGGACATCGGCGTAACGCAGCGCGGTCTCCCAGTCGTCGAAGCGACCGGAACAGTCAAGTTGTTTGAGTTTAATCTGCTCGCCAAATCTCGACTTTATCTCAGTCAGGAACTTATCATCCAAGGCACTGTCACCGGAGATATAATAACGGAAGAGATGGTGTCCGAGATCTATCAGCCGTTGTAGATAGCCCGCGGTCTTTTCAAAATCTTCCTTCACCTGCCATCCGAAGATTGGATAGCAGCAATAGACGCTGTCCCGCATCTTACCGCCGAGCATTTGATAAACCGGGACACCTTGGACCTTGCCGTTTAGGTCGTAAAGTGCGAGATCAATAGCAGAGACGAGGTGTAGATTGCTAACCGTGCTACCGAAATTCTGTGTCCGTAGAAACTCGTTGATTTCTGTGATACAAGTCGCATCACGTCCGATGAGTAAATCGTTGTAGCGTTTGGTTACTGCGCCTAAATCGTCCGCCTTACTGTCCGAGGCTTCGCCTAACCCGACGGGACCGTCATCCACATGGACTTTGACGATAACATGTCCCGATATATGACCGTAATAACGCGGGGTTTCAATCTGGAATGTCTCAATCTTTGTGATCTTCATTTTGTCCCTCGCAGGTCAAGAATGGCTTCATAATGCTTGGTTATTTGACCGTTATACTTTGTCTCAATGAGATTGGTAATTCCTTCAAAGAGCAGATTTCTATTCTCGTCTGGCAACGCGATATGATCCGAATAAGTGCTAAGCAACTTGATGTATTGTTCAGATGAATACGTTTGTGCCCATGGGTAGACACGTTTGATTGGATCCTGAAAGGCTCTCACACCCGGAAAGTCTGTAGTGTGCGTAGGAGGGCGATCAACGGTCAGTGGAAAGTAGTATTTGTCATAGAGACTCTGGCTTTCAGCGAAGAATCCCTCATCCTTTCTGACATGTTGATTGGAGAAAACGGCAAGAAAACCGTTTGATTTAAGCACCTCGGATGCCTTCAAATACATCACTTTTGGATCTACCCAATGAAAAGCGGTGGCAGAAATAACTAAATCAAACTCTTCGTCTGATTCCCACTCCTCAAATGCCTGTTCTACAAACGAAATATTTGGAAATCCTTCCAATTTTTTTCTTGCAACGGCGATCAGATTAGCACCAATATCCAGACAGACCAATTCGTATCCACGTTCCGCAAAGGATAACGTTGCTTTTCCGGTGCCGCATCCGATTTCAAGAATTCTATTGTTGTCTTCAAGACCAGAAAGGTCTATGACATCCCTGATGAGTTCTGCAGGATATCCGGGTCGTGTATCCTCATAGAGCGTTGCTGCAGTATTGAACTTGGTCTTGAGTTTGGTGCTTGGCATAATAGATTTTGTTTATGAGATTTTGTTTATGGCAGATTTTAGAATTACTTAGACACTCTCAATATACACAGTCAACCCCCTAAATCCCCCTTATCAGGGGGACTTTGGAGACTTTACCAAGGGCGGAATACTGATAAATGTCCACTTATTTCTATAATTGACCAGATATTCCTTTCGCTCAGCTGGGGCTGCTCCACAGTTTTGACGTTCATAAGTTGATATTAGTAATGCCATGGTAATGATACCGGAGGAAACCACTCCGAGAGCAATTCCGCCAGAAGAGGATCGCGCTCGGCAAGTTCCTGACGTGTTATTTGAACATCACCTGACACCTTACCGTAGAACCACCACGTACACCCTTCTGCCCAATATTCAGTTGGATTTGTTTCTGCGTAAAGTCCTGCCCACGTCCCTAATTCCTTAGCAGATACATAAGCAGTTTCCAATCTATCATGGAAATCAGGGTCTAATACGCGAATTGCATCTTCCAATGCATGTCCAAATTCGTGAACAAACGTTTCCAGATATATGTGTATGCGAGGTCCGGCCCAGATAGTATAGCAGTAATCGTTCCAACAACGGCAAGAATCAGGTGGACACGGCTCGTCAGGTTCCACATAGATAATTGCATAAGTTATTGGAGCATAGCAAAGTCCTCTCACACCGGTCAGATCCGATGCTAACGACAAATGACACCTCCCGTGAGGTAAATCCTCACCGAATCTTTCTGGAATATTCAAAGGCAATATCTCTGGAATCTCCGAAGGCCATGTTGCAGGACCAATAAGAGTTAAATAAAACCCATGATCTATCTTCAACGGATCGCGAAGTTCAGGACGTTTTGAGGTCATTGTTAAAACTGCATGCCTTGCTTGGATAAGGTCTTTATCCGACACATCTGCGTTTGCCACAATAGCAATGCCACCCGCGTCAATATATTTGGTATAGAATTCCTTCTGCAATGCGAGTAGGTCGAAATCCTCTATTGCGATTCCATCAAGCTTAATCTCTATACCTTCTCTTATCCGTTCAAGTTCTTCCGGGCTCTCCACCGGAAGATCCGCTGCGTCTGATGTATACCAAATTCTCATAATTCTCATTGTTGTTTCCCGCTGTTCGCCCATAGCAATTTCAAACACGTCTGCTGGAGGTGCTGTGACAACAGGTTGAGAAGGTGACATAATATCCAGTATCTGTGTGGGAGGCAACACACTCTCATCGCCACATCCATAAACGAGGTAAAGCATTATCAAAAAACAAAGTAATTTTATCTTCATTGAATGGTTCTTCTCACTTACTGGTCTTCATAGTTTGTGCGGTACAGATATAGAATTATTGCTGTTGCCAACAACCGGCTTTACGCCAACTTGCCGCGGAGCAGCGGGTTGTCTTTCATCACTTCGCCATCGCGATTTTGCGTCCCGGATGGCATGTAATGGATCGCCATCGCCCGACGGTCTCGGGGTGAGCGGTTCGGATTCGTTTGGTGGAGCGTCATGCAGTGATGCACCATCACGCATCCGGCTTTAACTGGCACGGGTACAGCACGATCTACATCAGCATCTACCTCCAACAACGCTGGCAATTTACCTTTCTCTGACTCAGCACGTCCGTGCGCCGCCAATCCTTCCAAATAACTGCCGGGGATAACGTTCATACACCCGTTCTCTTCGTCAGCATCATCGAGTGCTAACCAGATGCTCACAAGATTGGGCGGGACACACTGCCAATATGCATTATCTTGGTGCCAATACACTTCACCGCCGTGATAGGCGGGTTTGTAGAGTGCTTGATCGTGAAACAGCTGGATATCGGATCCGATTAAGCTCTCAACGATGTCTAACAGCGGTTCGTGGTAGAGTAACTTCCGATATTCCTTATCAAGCTGCCACATCTCCATAATCTGTAACATCTCTTCTTCACGATCCGCTGCTTCATCGCTTTCCGATTCCCCGACGACTGCGAGGTTCCGCAACCCTTCACCGATGGTGCCGCGTCTCTGTGAAAATTGGGCATCGTAATGTTCGCGTAGCACGGTAAGATGCTCGTCATCAATGACGCGTCCGTCAATTTTGAGATAGCCTACGCGCTTGAATTGTTCGATCTCTTGAGGTGTAAGTTTCATAACACTGCTCCTTATAATAGATTTTCAGTCAGATTCAGGTCTTTCTGCCCTTTCGATTCATGAAAAAATGCATCAATAAGCCCCACACAAAGCCTGATACCAACCAAATTGGTCTGACATTTATCAAAGTTATTGTCCGACTGCTGAAGGCATTGCCTCAGCGCGTGTCGTGTTATGAAAATGCGTTTTGTTTTCAAAAAGTTTCTTGATTTTTAGCGCATGAGATGGCATTCTAAGAGCTAACCACACTACT
>JAJEDN010000088.1 GCA_022821495.1 Candidatus Poribacteria bacterium | reverse complement strand
GATTCACCTCAAAAGTGTGGTAATTTTTAGGGTGAAGTATAGCAGAAGTCGCGTGAAAAGTCACGCGACTTCTGCTTGTATAGAAATGTTAACACCTGTGAAAAATACAACATAAAAAACCTACAATTGAATGACCCTGATAGCGAAGTACTTCAGTGGTACTCACCTACGCGATAACCAGGACCATTCAATTTTAAGAAACTATTCGATTTTACGTCTTTTTTTGAGGATCCGCTGCGAAATGCTGCGAAATGCTGCGAAAATTTCGGCGTTTTGTTTTAACACATAACATATATAAAGTGTTAACACCTGCGAGAAATACAACACCAAACACCAAAACCTACAATTGAATGACTCTGACGCGACACCCCATTTTGCTTGTCATCTTATCTTTTGTGTTGTATAATCGCTGTGTTTTCTGGGACATTCCTATTTTTTTACGCTAAACCTACCCCAAACTATCATTCAATAGGAGAAATTTATGTACGTTGGACTCATGGAAGGCACAATTCGCCGAAAAACACTCACCGAGAATCTTAATGCCGTTGTGGAACACGGTGTCCACCATCTACAATATCATGTGCCTGCATCGGGACCGTCGGTCGCCGAGATCCGTGAAGAGATGGACGCTCGACAGATTACAATTTCCGCACTTTCAGGCACTTATAACATGATTGATCCAGATGTTGAGAAACGCCACGCCGGGCTGCAGATGTTGCGTTCTGTCGCAGAGAAATGCGCGGCACTTGATACATCGGTAATTACACTCTGCACCGGTTCTCGCGACCCACAAAGCATGTGGCGCGCGCATCCTGATAACAATACGCCAGAAGCGTGGCGCGATCTCGTTGAATCCATGAAACAGGCGTTAGCCGTAGCGGAGGAATACGACGTAGTGCTGGCACTTGAACCTGAAGTGGCAAACGTAATTGATTCTGCACAGAAAGCGCGTCGCTTACTTGACGAGATGCAATCCCCTTACCTGAAGGTCTGTATAGACGGCGCGAATATTTTCCACAAAGGTGAATTGCCAAAGATGCGTGAAATCCTTGATGAGGCGTTCGCACTGCTCAGCGAAGACATCGCGCTTGCACATGCGAAAGATTTGGACACGGACGGTCAGGCGGGACACCTCGCCGCGGGAACAGGGCTGCTGGACTACGACCAATATCTCGGACTGCTAAAAGAGAGCGGTTATGACGGCGCAGTCGTGCTGCACGGACTTTCGGAAGAACAGGTGCCTTTTTGTACCGGATTCCTGCGGGAGAAGATCGCTGCACTGTAGAAGTGTATACGGCACGTCGGAGTGGTTCTAATACGCTGTTACGGCACGCGGCGCGTGCCTACTACTTTTAAACTGTTCCTGACATCCGTTCTGCTAACCGTGCAAGCGCAGGCGAAGTATCCAACTTTTCGAGTTCCGCTTCAATCAGCGTAAAGTGTTCTGTTTCGGCGAGTGCGGTTTTGATGGCAGTTTCAAACTCACCTTCCGTCCGGACATGGATGCCGCGACCTGCACTAAAGAGTGCCGGTATGCTGCTGTAGTTCCAGCATCCTATATCGTTAAAAGCGCCTTCCAAGAGATGCCGTTCCGTGCCATACCCGTGATTGTTCAATAACAGGATAATCGGATTGAGTCCGTAACGCACGGTTGTTGAGAGTTCGGTGCCAGTCATCTGGAAAGCACCGTCACCGACGATAACAAGCGGACGTGTATTCTGCATGCTGAGTTGCGCACCAATCGATGCCGGTACCGCAAATCCCATTGAAGTATAGTAGGCGGGACTGATAAAATCGGTGTTTTGAGACATCCGCAATTCCACAGCACCGAAGAGACTATCGCCAACATCGGCAATAACGACCAACCCATCGGTAATAAATTCGTTGAGGTGTCGAAACAACCGACGGACTGTTAGCGGTGCGTCAGGTTCGGCAACAAACGGTTTCGGATCTCGAAGTGCCCACTCCAAATTCGGTTTCCGTCGCTTTCGGAGTTTCGGCGAATTGATGCCGTCAATAAAGTCATCAAACATCACCTCTTCATAAGAATGATAGCGAACTGTGATTTTTTCCGACGTGGCATAGATCGAGCGAGCCCGGTCCAGGTTTGCCGTGTAAATCCCAAGGTTCACGTCTGTCATAAATGCGCCGAGGATGATAACACAATCCGAATCTTCAACAAATTGCCTCACCTCTTTCCGCCCCATCGCACCTTCATAGATACCCAAGTAAAGCGGATGTGATTCCGGCATCACCGATTTTCCGAGGAGCGTCGCTACCACAGGAATACGTTTCTCTTCTACAAGGCGGATCAATTTGTTTTGATAGCCAAATCTGTGTACCTCTACACCCGCGAGAATCACCGGTTTTTTACTCTGATTAATAAAATCAATGGCATCCGCAACAGCAGCATCTAATGTATCTGGTTCACTAAGATGTCCACCCGTTGAGGGACGTTGGTAGAGCGTGCCGCGGACATCCACCATATCGCGTGGGAGTTCTAAGTAGCCAGGACGTTTATAGCGATACACCGCATCCAGCACCCGATCGATTTCGTTGAAAGCCGTAAAGGGTTCATCAAGCAGTGCAGTCGCGACGGTAATCTCGTCATAGATATGTTGTTGTGTATGGAAATCTCTGACTTTATGGTGTAGCAGAGCATCTTTCCCGCGTTCTCTAACACCCGGCGCGCCGCTAATAACAACGACAGGTGATTTCTCGGCGTAGGCACCCGCAACAGCATTCACCATTGATAATCCACCGACACAGTAGGTAACACAGGCAGCCCCCATCCCTTTTGTGCGTGCATAGGCATCCGCCGCATAGCCCGCCGCATCCTCACGGGTCATACCGATATGCCGAATTGAACTTTTCTCAATGAGGTCATAGAACCGCAGCACATAATCGCCGGGGATGCCGAAGATGTGTTCAATATCATAACTTTCGAGCTTCCTGATTAAGTATTCGCCGATGGTTGGGGGTCTGTTAAACATGATGTCACCTCGTCGTGTATATTCGTTTATTAGAAATTTTGGGTAGCAACAAGAGCAGCATCTGGAATTTTCTGGATATTTACGTTAAATTTTGGTGGTCTTGGCTTACCATTGGAGTTTCTACCTTGATGGTACAAACGACTACATTGATCCAGCATCTCATTATTTAAACAGATAAAGTGGATCTCAGATAAAACAAACTCTGTTTTACGTATTCTCGACATTGCTCCTCTATTAATCCTATTTGTTTCATATTTGCTGATTCCTTCTTTCAGCTCATCATGCCATTTTTTGAAAGATCTTTTCTTATCATTATATTCTACTTCACCGATTGCAAGAATCATTCCATAGTAACCATAATCACTTATTGTGTTTACTATAGCTTCCACATCATTTGTAACGACATCATGCCTCGTTGTGTTAGCCGCATGTGCCTTAAAGTCCCAAGAAATTTCACAAAAAGCATCAAAGGTCGTATTGCCGTATTTCTTTCCAGGCATATCAATTATATCGTCAAAACGAGTTTCACATAAAAATTCAAAGTAAAACCCCATCCATTCCATCTGCTTCCACTGTCTTGAACCACCCTCTTTCATTTCAAGAATGGAACTCTTGCCATCCCAAACTTTGGGCATACTTTGAGAGGCGTTTTGCAGTTTTTCAACCGTGTCAACTATCTTTTGATTGATCATAATAATATTATGTTTCCTGACTGAATAAGTCCCATACAGGTTCTTCTTCGGTTTTTTGAATTAAGTATTTTCCCGACTCAAGTCGGTCAAGCGCGAATTCGTAATACGCTGGCACAATCTCAAAACCTATGTAATGCCGTTCTTTCATTTTGCTGACGACGGCAACCTGCCCAGAACCCAAAAACGGATCTAAAACGACATCACCTTTTTGACTGGAATAATCAAGAATTTTCTCAATAAGCTCAGCTGGCAATTTCGTTGGCGTTTTGATTGCACCTTGCCAATATTCTCTCTTGATTTCCCAGACATCCTCTTTGTCTTTGTAATGTGCCGACCCGCCGCTTTCAGTCTTTGCATCTTTATCAAATCGGCGATAGGGATAAAACTTCCGTTTCCTATCGTTTTTGCACACAAAAAGACAATGGTAGTGAGAGGTTACGTACTTACGCTTCGTAACAACACCAAACTGATATTTCCAAATGAGGTGATTGACCGTCGTAAGTTCACATTGATCAATGGCTATTAAGAGATCTTTCAGATGATTCCAGCCGGAGAAGATGTACATACTGCCAGAATCTTTTAGCACTCTTGTGGCAGCGGATAGCCAATCAAGTGTAAAAGCAAGGTAATCACTTCCCTTGACTTCGTTGTAACCTTCAAGGACTCGACTCCCTTTTCGATTGTAGTTGTGACGCGTCGCTTTGAAGTCGATGGCAAAAGGTGGATCCGTTATGATGAGGTCAACACATTCATCCGACATTTCGGACATCAACGCAATGCAGTCCCCCTGCTTAATGGTATCAATGTATTCAGGATGTTCCATTTCCTTACCTATCCAAGTCTACGTTGACGATAAGATTTCGAGGAATGCGGTCATGTATCCGATGGCGTACGCGCGACCGCGGTGTCCCCAATCTGTGTCATCGACAATGTGTGGCACGTGGTCGGTAATCATGAAACCGGTAAAACCGACCTCCTTTAGCGTCCGCATCACATCAAACATATCGCAATTGCCGGTATTAACAAAGGATTCAGCAAATTTCGGAACATGTCCTTCCACGTCGCGGAAGTGGACGTAGAAAATCTTGTCGCGTTCGCCGAAATAACGGATCGCATCCGTGACACCCGGTCCCATCTCCGACCAGGAACCGACACAGAAATCGAGTCCATGTATGGGACTGTCGGCGATCTCCATGCCACGTTTAAAGCCTTCAAAATTGCGGAACAGACGCGGCACCCCCGCAAGAGTTTCGACAGGCGGATCATCAGGATGGAGTGCGAGTTTCACGCCTGCTTCTTCGGCAACAGGTAGGATGGCGTTCATGTAATACTCGTAATTCTCCCACATCTCGGCTTCAGTGAAAACCCGTCCATGCGTTAAGGGAGCGTCTTTAACCTGCTCCATATCAAAACTGGTAACCTTAGCGCCGCCTCTACCGAGTGTCGTTCGTGAGGTCCGCCAGACATCGCTTGGCATCCAGTGGTATCCAAAGATTTCAACGCCAGCCTTACCGAGGTTACGGATCGTCGTTGCCATGTTCTCAATTTGTTCGTCGCGTCCGGGCAGACCGAGCATCGCTTTGTCGTAAAATGAGACCGGAACGTTCTCAAGTGCCGCTAACCGGAGCCCAGCGTTTTCTATTTCTGTCCGGAGTTGAAGGATGTCCATAAATTCCCAGCGTTCTGTGCCGGGGAGTTGTGGCGTGTTCAGCAGTACATCCTCGACCCCAAGTTGCTTGATGAATTTCAATCGCTCTTCGCTGAGTTCACTGAATTGACCTAAACCGAGACGCATTTTTTGAGCCATAACCTTCTCCTTCATAGTGACTTACGCAAACTGAGCAAATATCGGACATTTGGACGCAAAAAAACTGTATTTTCTATATTTTAACCCCCTAAATCCCCCTTATCAGGGGGACTTTAAGAAGCGGTGCGTAAGTTCTAAGGTTTAAAATTGCTTATCGCTGTCTAATAGAATCGTGACGGGACCGTCATTAACGAGCTGCACATCCATCATCGCCTGAAAAGTGCCGCCTTGTGTCGGGATATTCTGTTGTTTTAGGAAGGTGATGAATTCCTCATAAAGCGCGTTTGCGGCTTCTGGACGGGCGGCATCAATAAAACTCGGTCGTCGCCCTTTTCGGCAATCGCCGTAGAGCGTGAATTGCGAGACAACGAGGGCGGCATCGCCTGTGTCGAGAAGTGAACGGTTCATTTTCCCGTCTTCATCTTCAAAGATACGTAAGTTCGCGATTTTGTTGGCGATATATTCGAGTTGCGTCGCTGTATCGTCATGTGCAACGCCGAGGAAGACAAGTACACCTGCCCCAATCTCGGAAACGAGTTCACCCTCTACTGTAACACTGGCAGATTTAACACGCTGAACGACTGCTCGCATCTTTTAATTTTCCTTGCGGGTAAGTAACGCGGTTTAAGGCGTTGACGTTTTCCGTGTTCGAGCCGTCCTCCACTACGTTACGGACTACTGATGGGTTGATAGCAGACTAATTTTCTTGGATAGTTCTTTCAATTTTTATCGCTAAAACAGTAGATTCTCACCACCGAGCGTCTGCGCTTTCTCACCGCCGAAGGTTAGGTTGAACTGGAATCCGGGTTGGCTGTTAAATCCGAGTTGGAACGCCAGCGTATCTGAAACTTCATAACGGAAAGCGAAGCCGATGAAATTCGTTACGTTTATGCCTGCATACGGCAGTTCACGCGAGAAGTCAGCCACCAACCACATATTATCTGCAATCGCAACTTCACCACCTACCTGCCAATTGAGTGTAAAAAAGTCTGTCGTTTTAAGTAACTTTGACGTTAAGAAGACACCAACACCCGCATGGACTTTGAAAAGGCTACCAAATCTTTGTGTCCCAACCATATAGGTATTGATACCCATAAACGGAAACCCATCGGCAGGACTATAGTCAAGGAATTCATTGTCGGAGTTGAGCCGATCATCTGCAGTGAAACCGAACTGTGCGTCGCCACCGATAGAAATGCTCGGAAAGTTATCGCCCCGATCAGGTTTGATGTTATACTTGAGTCCGATAACGCCATCAAACAAGGGTTGTTCATAGACACGGCGATCGTTGGTTAGGTCAACGTCTGCCGCCTCAGCAACATTATAGAAATCGTGAACAACTTTTCGGACACCGCCTGTTGAAAATGTGCCACCCAGCACAAGGTCAAGTTCGTCGCTTAAACCGTAATTGAATCTAACCGGTATCAGAAAAGTCTCGATTTGGAGCGATACGCGATGAAGCTCCTCAAATCCGCCGATATCCACCGTCTGCCGATGGTCCGGTAGCAGATCAACTTTTGAGTATTGAAGGAGCCCAAACGAGGTACTGGAACCGCCCTTACCGACGGGTTCTGCGGTCTGGATTGTACTGAGATGTGAAACGGCTGGCAATTGCGCCGAGAGCGGTAATGTGAAACCACTGAGAAGTAAAGCAGAAATAAGAAAAATAAGGTATTGTGTCCTGAATTGTCTGTTTTTAGCGAGCATAGAGTTATCCTTTAGGTATAGAGACTTGTTTTACGGTTTTGCTTCTACCATCGCGCTTTCGTCTCGCTGTCCATCGGGTCCGGGGGTATCATCAAATGCAGTGATGAAGTACTGTTTGAAACGCAGGTCTTGTCCAATAAGAATCGGGTCTTCACCTGGGATTGTCCAAGTGCGATCCTTTTTTCCGGGTGCGGGTCGAAGGAGTAAATTTCCAGCTGCGTCTTTGGTATAGAGTTGGTACCCAGCGAGATCTGGCTCCATATTGGGTGTCCATGAAATGACAGCGTCGTATTTTGTGTTGAATAGGGAGCGCGGCAGGTAAAGGACCCGGACATTTTTTGGCGGCGCGGGCGGCAGATTCGGTGCAGATGCGGTGATTGTAGTGATCGCCTCCGCGCCAAACTCATCAACGCCAGCGATCCGATAGACTTTCCGAATACCATCGACTTGGAAGTCATGGTCAAAATAAAAGAGTTTATCCCGCTTCGGTTCAGCGATCAGTTTAAATCGGAGCGGTTTGTCATCGTCGGTATCAAGTGCGGCATAGACGCGGAAGACAGAGAAATCGAGCGGAAATTCATAACCGTCCCAAAAGAGTTTAACAGTGAGATCCGTCGGATCACCGAGTGTTACTGTGGGTGCTGGTGGTGGCACACTTGGCGTGGCGGCTGCTGTTTTCCAGAAACGGCGCGGCTCTTCATTCTCAGTTGGCGGGTTCGTCGGATCAGGCGTTTCAACGTCATTGACATCAACATAAGTGATGCGATACTCATAAGCGATGAGCCGTCCATCCGGACCGCGCCGGTCGTTTTCGAGGTTTTGGGTGTCAATAAATTCGTTCGCTGGTGCGTTAACAGATCCAACTAACGCAAACGCTGTATCCGTTCCACCTGTAGAGCGTCTGTAGATACGGTATGCTTTAATACCCTCCTGACCTATATCGTTCCACGTGACCCGTACCTGTCTATCCCCAGCGAAGAGCATAAGACCATCCGGGGCACCAGAGGTGCGCAGATTTTCGGGGTCAAGTGGATTCGCGAAATCCTCGCTACTTGTGCAGGCATACAAAAGCACTAAAACAGAGAATATAAGGAAACTTAGCATACCAACCTTACGGTTGAATAACGTGTAGAATAAACGCATAATTTTGCCCCTTAAAAAACGTGTAGCAGCGTTAGACTTGCACGCTGGCTTTGGAAATCGTAGTGTGGCAGCAACTGGAACGAAGCGTATCGGGATAACAGCCCTGTGTTTCCGAAGCCATAATTTGTGAAATTAATTTTTCTTGTACGCAGATGTGTTCCAAGGGTTTGCAAGCGGTCTCCAGAAGAGATAGCACGCTCCGCAAACTCGGATGGCTCCGATGGCGTGTCAAGTTGACTGTAAAGTGAGAAAAGTACGGCAAGTCCCACACATCCAAGCCCGACGCCAGACATAATAGTGCTTGCATCCCGTCTAACGAGAAAAGCGTCCTTGTGTGCTTGGATGTCGGCTTGGACTGCAGCATTGAGATATGCGTCGTAACGGTCTTCAGCAGCAGCGTTGAGAAGCGTGCCACCGACTTGGAGCCCCATACCAGAAGCAAAGAGTGCTATCGACAGGACGCGAGACCGGCGCGCCGCATCCGCATGCTGACCGGTTAGGACGAAAACGAGCATGCAACTACACGCGAAAATGATGAATTTTTGAATTGGGTTATAACGCTTCATATCAAGTCTGTTCCTTTTATGATGAAGATCTTTTTCTATAAAGTTTACCCCATTTTTTTCGGAAAGTCAACGCTTTTTGCAATGACCGTTGAATACGTGTAGCGATCAATTCCCCTTATGAAAATAAACTTGTAAGCAATCTTTTCGTCAAAATAAATGTATAGGGCGGTTCGTAAACCCAAATAGCCTAACACCTTAGAAACCATTTGATTTGACATTCAGCAAAATACAAAGTAAAATTAAAGAAAGAGGACTTACGCATTTTTCTATGATAACCTGCGTATTATGTGCAGGCGGGGTTTGAAACCCCGCCTGCAGGGGAATGCATAAGTCGTAAGAAAATCTTTTCGCATGAGCGTCTGCCTTAAGTTGCAAAGAGATATTTACGCGAGGTTCCCACATGAAAATCCCTAATAATCTCGGAAGCGTCATTACAAAACTTGGAATCGGTTGTGCGGTATGCCTGTTTCTCAGTTTTGCGATACTGCTCTACGCGCAAGAAAAAACAAAATCGGCATTCATCGGCACAAAGCCGGAGATGGACACCCCTAAAAGAAAAAAAATAAAAGAGACAAATGCCACCAAAATGCCGGCAATGGCTAAAGTGAAAGCGCAAGCCGCGGCACAACGTAATAGTGCTCGGGGTCGGCAAAACCGTGGCGGTAGCGTTGACTTCGGCGAAAATGAAGCGTTTTACAAAACCATCGTTGACCATAATCTCTTCCGTCCACTCGGATGGACACCCCCGAATAACGAACCCGCATATAGTCTGGTTGGCACTGCTGTTGACCCAAAGGGTGCGATCTCACAAGCAACGCTCTTGGAGAAAAGATCGAATCGTTACCACTTTGTCACCATCGGGACGAAATTCGGTGATATGACAGTAAAAGACATTGAAGCGAAACGGGTTATATTGGATAAAGGAGGGGAAACAGTAACCCTCAAAACCGGTGAATTCCAACCCCTCACGGCTAAGCGGGGTGGCGGTGGCGACAGAGGTGGAAATCGTGGCGAAGGTGGCTCCGAAAAAGCGGGCAATAACAACGAGCGAAACAGGGGCAATCAGGCTGCTGAAAACCGCAAGAAAATGGAGCAGAAAAATCGAGCCGCTGCGGAACGAGAACAGTTGAAACGGGAGATAATGGAGAAGATGAAGCACGCTTCATCAGACGGAGAACGAAAAGAAATTATGGAGTATTACAAGAAAGAGTTTGGTGGTAAAAGCGATCGCGATAAATAATGTTGCGACTTCTTCAGTAAAATTAAACAGAACCTTTTCACAATGGAACCTGTCTTAAGTCGCAAAAGGATGTCTATGCAAATTTCCGAAATGCGAATGCTCCGAAAAGAACACCGCAAAAAAAGCCTGTGGAATCAGAAGCATTGGAGGAAAGCAAGTGAAAATTGCTAATAATCGAGGCAGTATCATTGCAAAACTGGGAATCGGTTGTGTTGTCTGTCTGCTTCTCGGTTTTGCGATATTGCTCTATGCCCAAGAAAAAACAAAATCAGCGTTCATTGGCACAAAGCCGGAGATGAACACCCCTAAAACAAAAGAAATAAAAGAGACAAATGCCGCTAAAATGCAGGCAATGGCTAACGTGAAAGCGCAAACCGCGCCGCAACGTAATAGAGGTTGGGGTCGTCAAAACCGTGGCGGTAGCGTTGACTTCGGCGAAAATGAAGCGTTTTACAAAACCATCGTTGACCATAACCTCTTCCGTCCACTCGGATGGACACCCCCAAACAACGAACCTTCCTATAGTTTGATTGGTACCAAGGCTATTGACGGAAGCGATGCAATCTCACAAGCGACGCTGCTGGAAAAGAGATCTAATCGCTACCACTTTGTCACCATCGGGACAAAACTTGGCGATATGACAGTCACGGATATCCAATCCAAACAGGTAACCTTGGACAAAGCAGGAGAGACAATAAAACTCAAAACCAGCGGGTTCCAACCCCTCACAGCTAAGCGGGGCGGTGGCGACAGAGGTGGAAACCGTGGGGAAGGTGGCTCCGAAAGAGCGGACAATAACAACAGCGAACGAAACAGAGGCAATCAAGCAGATGCTGAGCGGCGCGAACAAGCAGAGCAGCAAGAGCGAGCGAATGCTGAACGGAACAGGCGGGGGGAGATGATGGAGCGGATGCGAAACGCTTCACCTGAGGAGCGGCGCAGGATGATAGAGAGATTTCGGGGAGATCGCGGTGGTAGAAGAGGCAGAGGTCGCGATAGGTAATAGAAAGACCATCCTGAGCCCCATACGCAATTTCTTTCAAGGCGCGGTTTCTAACCGCGCCTTTTTATTTTCATGATTACGCTGCCACTTCAACGTTTTCCGGCATATTCTCAAGGCGGGAGAGCCAGTAACCGACATCAAACGAATCGTCGCCGATAAGGAAACGCCACTGCTTAATCCTGTTGACGATTTCAAGTCGGACATCGTTCCCATACCACCTGTGATTCCGACCTAAGATGCCGTGGATCGGTGCCGAGTCTATATCGTCTGTGTTCCAGAGTTTGCATTGACGGACCGTCGGATTCAGACGGAGTTTGAACATGTAGCGCGTCTCGTCTGTAAGGTTCGGTTGCGCACAGTGCCACATTCCGTGATGCACCACAAACAGCGTTCCCGCTTCGCAGACGACCGGTAGTTGTCCAAGGAAATTTTGGTAACGTGCGATGTCTGTCTCACAAACACGACGATAGTGGCTGCCCGGCAGAATCATTGTCCCACCCATTTCGCGGGGTGTATCGTGCGAGAAATAGAAAAACTGGATATCAAAATGCATCCGCAGATCAATGATCGCATCGGCATGCCAAATTTGTCCGACCTCGTTTTGTGGACGGACGATGTGAACGGCGTGATGATCGTAGAGCGGATCCTCACCGACTAAACTCTGAACGATCCCCTGAACTTCTGGCATCCCAAAAACTTTGCCGACAGCAGAATCATCGGTCCAGACATCATTTAAAACGGTGCCCCCACCGCCGCGGACACTCACACCGGCTTCCATCTCCGCGTGTGCGGCTTTATTCAATTCATCGGGGATTAAATTATCGAAGCGGAGGTAACCGTCCGCAACGAAATTCGCCATCTGTTCCGTGGTGAGCAAATACTTTTTATCTAACATTAGATTTCCTCCAATTTCTCAAGGATATATTCAAACCTGAGATATGAAGTATGATATTCCATGCCGGGGTAGGCAGGGAATTGTTGTGGAAATTGAATCACCCGCCAGCCATCCCGCATCGCTTCCAGAACCGAGTTATAAGGCGGTGTCTCGCTATCACCTGTGGTATGACGTTTTTCGCCAGTACCATCATACATCGCCCAAGCGACAACGCTACTATTTAGGTCAGGTGTGTGAAGATGTAGCACCAGAAGTTTTTGTCTTACTTCAGACATATTGAAAGTTAGCCTTCCTTGGAATACCCACTTAGACGTTATTGCGCCTTAATTCGACTCCAAGTCGTTACCAGTTTTCCACCGGGTTGTACGTCTAACGCAACAGACATCCCATCTTCCATTAATTCGTTGAGTTCCTTCTCGCTGAGGGCTCTATCATACAGAACCACCTCGTCAATAGTGCCTGTCATCCAGTAGTTACCGATGTCGCACCCACCAATAAACAGAAAATTATCGTGGTTATCCGGTTTCGTCCCCGGTGCGACTTGCGCATCAACAGCACCATCAAGGTAGAGTTTGAAGTCGGAGCCGTCATAAGTGCCTGCGACGTGATGCCAATCCCCATCCGTCACGGCAGTTTTGGCATCAAAGGATTTCCAGCTTGCGTTTGTTGTGAAAGAGTAATGGACAACGCCACTATTAATATTACCGAAAAGCCCATAGTTTCTACCCGTCGGGTTGCGGTGTTCTTTAGAGGCAATAATTTGCCATGCGCCGGAGATTTTCGGGATATTTACCCATGCGGCAATTGTGAACTCTTCTAAGTCGAGTGCGTTATCATCATCAACCGTTACCATATCTGCACCGCCGAATTCCATTGCACCTCCAAATTTGCCATCAACCCATTTTGGTTTACCCTTCGCGATTTTCCCATCCAATCCGTTATCGGAAGAATCCGTAACAGTTTCGCCTTTACCGTCATCAAACAACCACGCACCAACCAAGCCATCTGTATCCAATGCGATAACATGCGTCGCTACAAGATGCATTAACGCAAAAAGACTCAGAATTAGAAATGTTAGTATCTTATACATCAGAACTCTCCGTTTTAGACCGACCTTGATGCTGAGATTCAAGGCTATCATTTACACAACAGTTTCGGGCGGTATCATCGCATCTTTTGGAACAATCACAATACCATCCCGAATGTAATAGTCTTCGCCATCGTAATTATCAATGCCGTCTCGATTCACAAGTACTGAATTATCACCGATACGCGCATTTTTGTCAATAATTGCGTTCTGAATCAGGCAATTCCGTCCGATACCGACATTCGGGACACCTGACTTTTCATTCTCCACTCGCGAGGCATCCGACTCATAGTAGTCGGCTCCCATAAGTATAGACTGGTAAATTCGACTGCCCGCTGAAATGATACTACGAATGCCGACAATGGTTCGATCTAACTCAGAATCATCAATGATAGACCCTTCGGCGAGAATCGATGAACGAACGCTACTGCTGTTAACTTTAGTACTCGGTAGGTGTCGACGGTTCGTATAGATCGGTGCCTGCTCATCGTAGAAGTTGAAGGCGGGTGTGGCATCGGTGAGTGAAATATTCGCTGAATAGAAAGCGTGGATTGTACCAATATCCTCCCAATAGCCGTCGAAGAAATAGGCTGAAACCGTACCTGTCTGAATGCTTTTCGGAATAATATCTTTACCGAAATCTACATTTGAATCATCTTGAAGTACCTCTTGCAAGACCTCTCGATTAAAGATATAGATCCCCATTGAGGCGATGTATTCCCTTCCTTGTGGCGCGATGCCTCGCGAAGTGAAGACATCAGGTTCAACGCGGAGTCGCTGGAGTTCTTCCTCCGTTTGCGGTTTTTCAACGAAATCGACGATACGCCCACTCGCATCTGCCTGGAGAATGCCGAGTCCACTCGTAACCTCTTTCTCTACCGGGATAACAGAGACCGTAATGTCCGCGTTGGATTCGGTGTGAACATCCAACATTTTTTGATAATCCATCCGATAGAGATGGTCACCCGCGAGAATCAGGACATGGTCGTCTTTGAACCGTGGGTTGAGAATGTAAGGTTCATTATGCTTGATAGCGTCCGCTGTCCCTTGATACCACTCTTCACCCATCAACGTCTGTTGCGCTGCGAGAATTTGGACGAACCCGCGGCGATACGTATCAAAGCGGTACGTCTGCGCAATATGTCGGTTCAAGGAAACAGAGTTGAACTGAGTCAAGACATAGATTTTCTCGAGTCCTGAATGTAGACAATTACTAATCGGTATGTCCACGAGTCGAAATTTACCGGCTATCGGGACACTCGGCTTCGCTCGATCCCGTGTCAATGGAAATAGCCGTGTGCCGCGACCGCCGCCAAGAATAACTGCAATAACGTTACTCATAAGTGTTCTCCTCATTTATGGTAGATTTTAGAATTACTTATACACTCTTAATGCTAAAGTCAACCCCCTAAATCCCCCTTATCAGGGGGACTTTGAAGACTTTGAGAAGGATCGGGTTATTGATAAATATCAACTTATTTCTATAATTCACCATAATTATCGGTTAACTGAACAGTAACAGTTATTCCGTGTTACAAACTTCCCTTGGTGGACAGTACACCGGTGATATTTTCATCAAGACGTGTTGCAATGTGCAAGGCTTTCGCGACTGCCTTAAAGATGGCTTCAATGATATGGTGTTGATTCGTGCCGTAGGGGACATTGATATGTAAAGTTGTACCGCTGTGATTTACAAACCCGTGGAAAAACTCTTCTGCGAGTTCAATATCAAAATCACCGACTTTTCCATACCTCAGCGGTGTCTCAAAGTGGAGGTAAGGTCGCCCGCAGACATCCAAATCAACTTTCGCAAGCGATTCATACATCGGGACAGCGAAACTACCGAACCGTTGCATCCCTGTTTTGTCAAGTACTGCTTTTTGGAGTGCTTGTCCGAGACAAATACCGACATCTTCGGTCGTATGATGTGCATCTACATGTAAATCACCTTTTGCCTCAATTTCAAGGTTAAAGAACCCGTGTTTGGCAAAGAGTTCCAACATGTGATCCAAAAATCCAACGCCGGTATCAACGTCGGATGTCCCTGTCCCATCAAGGTCAAGGTTGAGCAGGATGCGAGTCTCCGCTGTTTCGCGGGCGATTTCTGCTTTTCTGTCCATTTTTTGATTGTCCCTTACGATTCGGTCAAGTAGCGTTGCTTCGGACTTCGTTTTTCTATCAAAATTCGTTTCAAGCTGCGTACGCTTATTATACGCTAAAAAACGGGTTTGAGCAACGCAAAATTAGATTTCCGCCCCGTAGGACAGGAAATCTTACTTTTATGCCCATGTTATGAGTCCAAGTTCGTGTGGCGATTGTAGATCCTCATGGTCTGGCAAGGCGCGCAGTGTATAGCCGTGCAAGCCCGTCTGTTCCAAGGTGAGTGTCCCTTCAAAGAGGTAGGCACCACCGCCGAGGTCGTCCTTATACGTCATAGGACTCATTGCCCCGTCGTGGATTTCACCCGCCTCATCTAACACACCGTGATAGATTTGAACAGCAAATTCGTGCGGAAATAGAACATCGGTTCGGACAATCGCCTGCACCGTTGTGGATTCACCAACACCGAGTTCGGAACTCTGTGCGGGTGCGGCTTTGGCATCGGTCCGCTTTTCCGCAATCCGAAGGTCGCCCCAATGGTCTCGAATGTGGGTTTTCCAGCGCGCTAAGGCGATGCTGCGTTTCGCCTCCGATTCATTGAGTGCTTGCCAACGCCGATGTGCGGGGAAATACAACTGCTCCGCGTACGCTGATACCATCCGTTTGGTATTGAAAATAGGTGCGAGATTCTGCATCGCCGTCTTCATCCGTGCAACCCATTCATAAGGCACATCGTCAACGGAATTCCGTTGGTAAAAGAGCGGTACAATCTCGTTTTCAAGGAGATCGTAAATGGTATTCGCGTGCGCTTTGTTGATAGATTTGGAATCCTCTGGAATGGGTCCCGTGTCAATCGTCCATCCACCGCCCAAATGATTCGCTTCAGCCCACCAGCCATCGGCGATACTAAGATTGAGTACACCGTTCGCTGCCGCTTTCATACCGCTTGTACCACTTGCTTCATTCGGACGTAACGGATTGTTAAGCCACACATCAACACCTTCAACGAGGTACCGTCCGACACAAATATCGTAGTTTTCAACGAAGACAATTTTATGATAAAACCGCGGTTCCGCTGCGATCCGGGCGATCCGCTGGATGAGCAGTTTCCCCTCATAGTCGTGCGGATGTGCTTTCCCCGCAAAAATGAGTTGCACCGGACGCTCAGGATGATTAAGGATCTTATCAAGGCGATCAACATCGTGGAACAGTAGCGTCGCGCGTTTATAGGTCGCAAATCGGCGCGCAAAGCCGATCGTCAACGCCGCTGAATTGAGCGTTTTCGTTGCCATACTGTCGGTTTCTTGTGTCCGCTTGGCAACAAGGCTTAACCGTGCCTGTTTCTGTTCTTGCCGTTGGCGAGCAAATGTGATGAGGCGTTCGCGACGCCGTTCATGTATCCGCCACAACTCAGGGTCTGGGATTTGTGAGATTTGCGTCCAGACGGCTTGATTCGTGAGTTCTACAATCCATCGGGGTCCAAGATACCTATCAAAAAGGCTCTGCATATCCCCAGAAACCCATGACCGCGTGTGTATCCCGTTTGTAATCGCGCCGATAGGCACCTCATGCACCGGTGTACCGGGCCAGAGGTCTTTCCACATCTCGCGGGAGACGTGTCCATGCAATTGACTCACACCATTGCACATCGCGGAGAGCCGAAGGGCAAGAAGGGCGGGACTAAATTCGCTGAGCGTATTCGATGGGTTTGCTCTACCGAGACCGAGGAAGGTTTCCATGGAAACACCGAGTTCGCCGTAGTAACCACTGAAGTAGTGATTCACTAAATCAGGCGGGAACCAGTCGATGCCAGCAGGAACAGGTGTATGCGTCGTAAAGATATTTCCTGCCCGTGTCGCCTCGCAGGCTTCTTCAAAACGGATCCCGGTTTGCGACATCATCTGACGTATGCGTTCAATAGCGAGAAACGCGGCGTGTCCTTCATTCATGTGACAGATAGTAGGATGAATATCAAGTGCTTCCAAGGCACGATAGCCGCCAATACCGAGCAGAATCTCCTGTTTGATACGGAGGCGTTCATCACCGCCATACAAATAATCCGTGATGTTCCGCAACTCTTCACTCTGGTTTTCAGGGATATTCGTATCCAGTAGATACAGCGGTACCCGTCCGACCTGCGCACACCAAACTTTAGCGAACGCTTTCCCTTCTGGGTACTCGACTTCTACTAAGAGTGGGGCCCCATCCGCAAGTTTCGCTGGCTGAATGGGCATATTGTAAAAGTCATTGGTAGGGTAATCCGCCATCTGCCAACCATCTGCAGTAAGCGTCTGGCGGAAATAGCCGTGTTGGTAGAGCAATCCGACCGCAACAAAAGGCAGCCCCAAGTAACTCGTAGACTTTAGATGGTCGCCTGCTAAGACTCCTAAGCCGCCAGAGTAGAGCGGCATACACTCCGTCAGCCCGTACTCCATTGAAAAATAGGCAATTTGTAGGTCGCTGAGCGTCCCATCATTGTGATGCGTTTCAAACCATGAAGCGGTCTTATGGTATTCTCTAAACTTTTTATGGATCACTTCAAGGCGTGCGAGGAAAACGCTATCTTTTGCGGTAGTATTTAACTGTTCTTGTGAAATCCGTCCGAGCATGGCGACGGGATTATGATAGGTTTTTTCCCATAATTCCGCATCAAGGTGATGAAATAGATCCAGTGCTTCACGATCCCAGGTCCACCATAGATTTAAAGCAAGTTCACGCAACGGTTCAAGATTCGGGGGTAAAGTAGGCACCACTGTTAACTGACGAAGCGGCTTCATTCTTAATACGTTCTCCTTCTGAAATCTATGCCGCTGCTGCGTCGGACTGTTGTGTCTTTAGTGTGATGTAAGTGCCCTGTTTCCGTTTCTCAAAATCTAATTTGCCTTCGCGGGCGAGCCAACCGATTGCCATTAGGATCGTGCGTTCACTTTCACCGATTTCGCGCGTCAATTTTGTAACGGTAGCTTCGCTGTTCTCTTCAAGATAGTGCCACACAGCACCGGCGACACTGCCAATATTTTCTAACATATTATCTCCAAAAAACATATCAGGACTTACGCATTTTTCCATGATAACTCTCACTGCGAGGCAATCCTACGCACTGCAGGGTTTTTGCTTGGGTATTTCTGCAGGGTTTCAAACACCGCCAGCAAACGGGGCTGCGTAAGTCCTACATATAAAAACCGAGAGATTTATTGAATACATTTTAACCTGTACCTTGTGCAATGAACGCCAAAAAAAACCAAAAATATCGCACAAGCCTTCCGTATATATTATAGTTGCTTTAGGGAAAGTTGTCAAGTTGACATCCGTTTCCACATTGTGCTATAATTTCTCGCAATAGGCACACGCTTACAATAACGGCTTTACAATCCTTTCATCCCTAATAAAGGCAGGACTCACGCATTTTTCCATGATAACGAACACCCTACGCACTGCAGGGTTTTTGCTTGGGTATTTCTGCAGGGTTTTAAACCCCGCCTGCAGGAGGGCTGCGTAAGTCCTAACAGGTTGACTTGCAATCTTATACAATCTTATACAAAAACTTTTGACGAGGTAAAAATTTGAGTATTGTTGTTCACGTCACACACGAAGCCATCCAAAAAATGGGGGGCATCGGTGCAGTCTTAGAAGGGTTACTAACAACCCGTAACTATAATGAAGCGATTGAGCGCACTTTTCTTGTGGGTCCACTCTTTTCAGGGGCTGACCTCGGAAGTTTAGATACTATTCTATACCGTTCAAGCGAAGGGATAATGGACACACCGCACGCGGAGGCACTCAGTGAAATTGAGCAGACCTATCACGTGGAACTCGTCTACGGACAACGCCAATTTGAGGATAAAAACAAGAAAGTTACGACCCTCACAGATGTCATCTTGGTGAACGTAGCAAGCAGTAACGAAGCACTCACAGGACAGTTCAAATGGCAACTCTACGAACGCTTCCAAATAGAATCAAATCGTTACGAGAGCGAGTGGGAGTTCGAGGAGTATGTCCGTCTCGCCGAACCCGGTTATGCTGCACTACAGGCACTTATCGGTGAAGAGACGACCACCCCTGTGTTCATCGTTTCGCATGAATTTATGGGGATGCCACTCGTACTCAAAGTGCTTATTGAACGGGAGAACAACAAAACGGCGCAGAACATGCGTACTGTCTTCTACGCCCACGAAGTGGCAACGATACGTCCGATTGTTGAAGGACATCCCGGTCACGATGTCCGTTTTTACAACGCTTTAGAACAAGCGAAAGCACACGGGCAATCCATCCATGATGTCTTCGACGATCCGTTCTGGTATTTCAAGCACGCCCTGATTGACAAAGCGCACCTCTGTGATAATATTTTCGCTGTTGGGGACTTCGTCGTAGATGAACTCCGATTCTTGGCAAAGCCGTTTGAGGACTTTCCGATTAGCCTCGTTTATAACGGTATCCCTGCGTTTGAAGTGAGTCTGCAAGAGAAACTCACCTCGAAAGCACTGCTCCAAAAATATGCGAAAACATTGTTAGATTACCGCCCTGATTACGTTTTCACACACGTAACGCGGCTCGTTAAAAGCAAAGGACTATGGCGAGATTTACAGGTGCTGATGCATCTTGATACGCTCCTTGCCTCTAACGATAAGACCGCCGTACTGTTCATCCTCTCCACAGAAATAGCGACCGGGCGACCCAACGAAAGTATTCACGAAATGGAGGAAGCCTACGGTTGGCCCATGTACCACAAAATCGGTTATCCGGATCTTGTCGGTGCGGAAATCGAATTGAACAACGGTGTCTCCGCCTTTAACCTCCAGTCTAAAGCGATTAAAGTCGTCTTTGTGAATCAGTTTGGATGGAGCCAAGCCGCCTGCGGGAAACGGATGCCGGTAGAAATGGAGTTTATGGACATCCGTAAGGGGAGCGATGCGGAATTTGGGCAGTCTATTTATGAACCCTTTGGAATCGCACAAGTGGAACCGTTGAGTTTCGGTGCAATTTGCGTGGTTAGCAATGTGTGTGGATGTTGCGGTTTCATTCAACGTGCCACTGATAATCGCGAAGTCCCGAATATCGTCGTTGCCGATTATACGCAGCTGCAGATCCCACCGAAATCGTTAGACGATGTGATCCATATCGGTTTAGCGGAACGGAACGCTATTGAAATGGAGAATAGTCGAGACATCGCGGCGAAACTTTTAGGACGTTTGCCGCGTAAACCTCGCGATGTAGAGGATATGCTGCGAGAAGGCTACGACATCGCTTCTCGGATGAGTTGGGAAGTTGTCGTTAAAGATTATTTCTTGCCCGGATTGAAACAGGCGTTGTAATATATTGGTTAGTTTGGTTATATAAGGATTTTACGATTATGCAAGAAGTCCGTAATTCTAATGAGCCGATCCCTTTAGCTGAAGGGGAAAAGTTAATGACACCCGAACAGAAGTTTTTCTTCGATTTACGGGGTTGGATTTTATTGCCATCAATATTATCGGACTCAGAAATTGAAGAGATGAAAGCGGAAGTCTATGCGGGTGCAAGACATAGTTATCAAGGCACCCTTCAGAATTTACTCGATCATCCTGCGATTGTTGGGATTCTAACCGAGATCGTTGCTGATGAACGTTTTATTTTTGATGACTGCTATGGATTTCGGTGTGAGAATTCGTTTACGACGGTCAGGAAACCCGGCTGGCGCACGCCTTCTGACAGGGGAACGGCGGTGCCACATGTCGTGCGTCCACCCCAACAAGCAAATGCGATGCGGTATCAGGTTGCGGGTGGCAAGATATTTGCTGGATTGACGCGGGTTGTGTGGGAACTTGAGGCGGTGAAGGCAGGACAAGGCGGCACCTCTTTTCTAACGGGTTCTCATAAAGCGCATTTCAACTATGGGGGACCAGACCCATGCCGTCCGAATATCAGCGAATCCCCTTGGGAGGATAAGATAACGGATATGATGGAGGATTACAGTTGTCCGCCCGGATCAGCACTTATTTTTACTGAGAGTCTGATACATGCTACCAACGACTGGACGAACCCAGACAACCCACGGTGTGCGGTCTTTAATTGCTACAACTCACTTTGGGCACAATGGTATCGGTTGAATCTAAGTCACGAAGTTATAGAACAGATGCCACCGAAACGGCAATCGTTGTTCCGTGGCACATGGGCGATTGGTGGGGGTCCTGGCGGAAACCGCCAGTATTCGTTGGAGAATAACACCACATAGTTCTAAGAAAAATCAAGTTATATCTTGACACAATATGTCATTCACACAGCGCGTGTTAATGGCTATTAAGGAGATTCCAATGCACTGTAGGCGGGGTTTGAAACCCCGCCTGCAAAGGGAATTACGTAAGTCCTAACTATTAAGGAGATTCCAATGTCAAAAGCAACATCAAATGATGCCGCGATTCCGATGACACCGGAGCAAAAGTTCTTTTTCGATTTACGGGGTTGGATTTTATTGCCATCAATATTATCAGACGCGGAAATCGAAGAGATGAAAGCGGAAGTCTATGACGGTGCAAGACAGAGTTATCAAGGAGCACTTCAGAACCTCCTTGACCATCCTGCAATCGTAGGTATCCTAAACGAAATTCTGTCCGAGGATCCTTTTGTTCGCGACGATTGCTATGGATTTCGGTGTGAAGGGTCATTTACGACTGTGAGACCCCCGGGTTGGGGTGTGTCGGAACGTGGTGATAACGGTCTCCCGCACGTTGTGCGGCCACCGCAGCAGGCAAACGCGATGCGATATCAGGTCGCGGGTGGAAAGATATTCGCGGGGTTGACGCGTGTTGTATGGGAGCTTGAAGAGGTGAAGTCAGGACAAGGTGCTACCTCTTTTCTGAGTGGCTCACATAAAGCGCACTTCAATTACGGCGGTCCGGACAAGTATCGTCCGAATATCGGTGAGTCACCGTGGGAGGGAAGTATGCGTGAGATGATGGACGACTATAGTTGTCCACCGGGTTCCGTCGTCATTTTCACGGAAAGCCTCGTCCATGCTGCGAATGATTGGACGAACCCAGACAACCCACGGTGTGCTGTCTTCAACTGCTATAACTCCATCTGGGCACAGTGGCATCGGTTGAACCTGAGCCATGAAATCATTGAGACGATGCCTACAAAGCGGCAATCGTTGTTCCGTGGCACATGGGCGATTGGTGGTGGCCCCGGTGGCAATCGAAAATATTCGTTGGAGAACAACACTACGTGATAATATATGAAGTTAATGTAAGGCACCCGGGTTGTGCGACAGCTGCCCCAAAACTTGTGAGACTTAGATCCAAGAATGGAGTTACCCTAACTTGCAAGGTAACAACTCTGTGGACGAAACTGAAATCTGCTGATTAATTTAGGATATATTTACTTTCCAAAAACATTTAGGCATCTCTATACACAAACCCGCTTGTTATTAGCAGCAAGCGGGTTTGTTTTTAACCTATAGAAGAAAGAATATGATTTGGATTTCTCATAAGGGGTCTAAACCTAATAACCATCAACACAAAACGCTTGGCCGGTCGTGAAAATGCGTCCGAGTTACACGATGATTTTGCCTGTTTTTCGATTAGAAAACCCATTTCCTTGAAGGGCTATTTAGTTCTCGGTTTTTCCGTCCAATTTTGGACACCCTAGACCCAGTAGGTGCGATTTCCTAACCGCACCGGACTGGAAAAAGAAGATTTAAAAATTTAGAAAATCCGATAATTTATCTAAAACTAAATAGTCCTGCTGTTTTGTGTTGAAAATGTTGATTTTTGTCTAAAAATATAGTATAATCTCAGTTGTATATAGACATTAATTTGTATTAATTTCAAAATTAACAAAATATGTCATATTATAACTTATAGATCTTTGGACAAAGGTAGCAACGTGGGTTATATTTACTAAAGTTTGGACAATTTGTGTAATTTTCAAACTGGATTTTCCCATATCTTTCGATTTTCCTGTGAGTTTTCCTTGGAGCATCATTTGCAGAAAAAGTTTCTGTCAGAACTGTATTTGTAAATAAGTTCCTGTCACCCTGAAGGAGGAAAAAATGCCTAATATAGATAATAGTCAAAGGAAAAAACCCTCACCTACCCTAATATTAGTCTTATTCGGATTTGGAAGTGTTTGCCTTTTTATGGGATTATATGAGCTCCATGGTGTTCCAATTCTATTTGGCATCCTTGCCTTCATTGCTGCTTTTATTTTTCGATCTTGGTACAAGAAAAATTGTCGCGATTACGATGATTACATTCGGCAGCAGGAATTGAATTTAAATAGTATTATTGGAATTGTGAGTAACGCCGAGGATTGCTTTCAGAATATATACAGAAATCAGCGGGACGCAAAGAAAGCATTGGGTAGAGCAGAGAATCACTTTAACCACCGTGCCTATAGCCCGTTCTGGGACCAAATTGAGAAAGCAGCATTAGAATTGGTACGTTTCTCCCAAAACTTGGCTGATTTGTCTTCCTGCTTGGAAAGGTACTCAAATGCGATAACTCACTATCACGGAGTTGCTACGCTCTTCCCTGTGACCTCTGAGGAATTTAAGAAACTTCACAGACTAGGTAAACAAAACGCACTTGCAGAACGCATGGCAGGACTCGTCTACAAAGCGCAACGGGATTTTGAATTCGCAAATATTTATGAACATCGCAAGACAAACAAAACCCTTGCCAGGACAAACAAAATCCTTGAGACTGGATTTAAAGATTTAGCTGATGTACTTGAAGGCGTAGGAGATCAGATAACTGACCATATAGCAGATCTCAATGGGACGCTGCAAGATTATAACGCAGAAATGGCTTTTTTTATGGAAGATGCAGCGGCACAACGTCAACAGCATCATGACGAGATAATGGAGGCGGATTCACAAAGAGTTGAGCGGGAAGAACAACAATTAGAAATTATTGATAGCCGCCTACCGCGCAAAAAGCGTAAACCCACCAGAAGACGAAAATAAAATTGGTCTTAGAAGTGATTGGTGATTGGCTATAGGTTTTTAAACGGGATTGGAAATTACGAATATTCTTAGGACTCATGCAGACAAGCGGTAAGTCACCTTATTACCAACAGATACCTTTGGAAATATCTGAAGCAACACGGATAAAAAAGTGGTTGAAAGAACAAAACCATTCTGTTCAACCTCTGCGGAGTCGTTTCACTATCCGTAGTAACGACGGTCTCGGTGGTGTAATTGTATTGGGCAATAATAAGGTCGCTGCGAGTAGCAAAATTACAGCGGAGGGAATGTTTGGATATGGTAAATTCCATCTCTCTATCAATGGTGTCGGATCCGCTGTTTTTATATTTGACGCAAATGGCGAACTCCAACCCACTAAATAATCGAACTCGCGTTACAATGTGCAGAAAACCCAACCATTTATGGTAAAATCTAAAAATAAATTGACACTTTCCTCCTCTCCAGTAGGCGAGGTTTCCTAACCTCGCCGATGCAAAGTGTCCAACGAAATCGCGTATCTAAAGTCCAATGCTTTAGTCGATTAAGTAGTGAACTACGTTTCAATTCCCTTTAAACGGGAAGGACTTTCCAAACGAGATGTGAAACTCAGTAATTCCAAAATCTACCATAGTTTTTGACCGCTATTGCAGAGGTAGCGCGCCTACAAACTGATTTACTTCAAAGAGGGATTTGAAATGAAAATTGCAATAGTGCTTTTGGTAATCTGCCTTGTTATTGTCGGAACTTTCCTGATCAGGGAGGAATTTCGGACACGACCAGTAACGCTAACTCAGCCGAAACCGTCTATTCGTCAGAAAAAGCAAGAACCGGTAGCACCATCACAATCATCTACTCGTCAGAAAAAGCAGGAACCCTCAACACCCTCCAAGACTTCCTCAAGATATGAGCAATTGAAGGCAATGAAACGTGAATATTGGGAGTCTTGGGAAAAAGAAGGTTATAAAGTACTGAGCGTAGAACAGTCAAGAGATTGGATAAGTAAAAACGACCCACCCCAAGCCTTAGGGAAGAACGCCATAGTCTATCTCGACAACGCTGTCATAGAAAATAGGTTTGGTGAACGTAGGGTGCTACTAAGTACTGATACACTCTCTGAGACGGAATTAGCCGAAGCGGAAAAGATAAAAAAGTGGTTGAAAGAACAAAACTATTCTTTTCATCACGCGGGCTTCATCTATTCCCCAAATGGCACCAGGTTATTCTCAGTAGAGGGGATCAGTCCAGCCACTCTTGACGATCGTAAGGTTCAAATGTGGGCTCTTGCATCTAGTAAATTTCGTATTTCTATCAAGGGGATCGGATCCGCTGCCTTTAGAATTGACACAAATGGTGAGCTCCAACCCACTAAATAATCGAACTCGCGTTACAATACATAACATAAGAAATTTAATCCGTTGGTTGGACGCGCTATCAATGAGGTAGCGCGCCTACAAACCGATTCTACTCCAAAAAGAGATTTGAAATGAAGATAATGAGATATTTAACGCTGACATTTATCAAAGTTATTGTCCGACTGCTGAAGGCATTGCCTCAGCGCGTGTCGTGTTATGAAAATGCGTTTTGTTTTCAAAAAGTTTCTTGATTTTTAGCGCATGAGATGGCATTCTAAGAGCTAACCACACTACT
>JAJEDN010000084.1 GCA_022821495.1 Candidatus Poribacteria bacterium | reverse complement strand
AGTAGTGTGGTTAGCTCTTAGAATGCCATCTCATGCGCTAAAAATCAAGAAACTTTTTGAAAACAAAACGCATTTTCATAACACGACACGCGCTGAGGCAATGCCTTCAGCAGTCGGACAATAACTTTGATAAATGTCAGTATAGTAACTTGTGTTCATAATACTGCCCACCATATAGGCGAGACCGTGCTTCTCTCGCACTTCTCTCATGAGGCGAGAGGTGAAACCTCCCTCTCCGAGAATGTCGTTCATGACGCGAAGCGCGAAATAATCCGGGAAATCGGGTGTCCGCTTGATACCAAAATGTCCGATTAACATTGCCGTCTGATTCAAATCCTTGAAGATATAATTAACAGATGGACCGGGAACAGTATCGACGGTTGGAATGTCCGGAAAATCAATTTCTGCGGTTTCCCACCCCTCAAACACCTTCTCAAGTTGGGCAATCAAAGTTTCTGTCTCAAAATCGCCAGTAATTGCGAGCATCAAATTGTTGGGATGGTAATACTTTGCATGAAACGCTTTGAGATCATCAACAGTGATGCTTTCTATATTCTCAATTTCGGCATACCACCCGAACGGATGGTCTGTACCGTAGAGCAGTGCCGAGAAGTTCCGCCACGCGAGCTGGATAGGGTTATCGTTCCGGCGACGGATCCGTTCGACTGCCTGTTGCTTACGTAGTTCTAATTTGTCTTCACGAAAAGCAGGATTCCTGAGTACGTCGGCAAAGATTTCCAATCCTTTTTCGATATCTTCTGCGAGTGTTGATAGGTTAACTGTACCGTATTCTCGGGACATACCGACTTCAACAGCAGCCGCCATAGATTCCAATTCCTCGTTCAGCATATCTGGTTCACGGGATACTGTCCCGCCGGTCCGCATAACACTTGCAAAGATCGACGACAAACCTATCTTATCCGCTGGATCATAGATGTCTCCAGTTTTAATCAAACCGTTGATATTGAAAAGCGGTAACTCGTGGTCTTCAAGTAGGTAAAGCGTCATCCCGTTTGAGAGCATCCGCTTTTCTGGCGTTGGCGGTTTAAACTCGATGGGTTCAAAAGTAAGGTCTTCATGCGGTTTTGCGAATGTAGACGGAATGCCGCAAACCATGAGGCAGGCAATCAGTGTCGCGATGACAAGTCCAATAGAGGTTCGGTGCTTCATTATTCATTACCTTCCATATTTTCACCGGCGGGTGCTACTGCCTCTTTTTTAACGAGTGTGCCGACGGTGCGGTTGCTTTTCGTGAAATAGGTTTTTGCGACTCTCATGATGTCCTCTGGCGTGATTTTATACATATTCTCGCGCCACCCCAATATATAACGCCAGTCGCCAGCGATCCCCTCATAGAAAGCCAATTGTTGTGCCATTCCGGCGTTTGAGCTGAGGTTCCGGATGAAACCGGCATCAATCTGCTTAAGAATACGTTTAAATTCCTTTTCCGCGACCGGCTCGGTTTTAAGCTTTTCCAGTTCAGTATAGATTGCTTCTTCAACATCAACGGTTGTGTTCGGTGAACGGGGTGTACCATTTACGACGAAAAGGTTGTCGTAACGGGCCCCCGGATACCCATTTATTGAATTAGCCGAAACAGCGATACCCTCTTCAACAATGTTTTTGTAAAACCGGGAGGTGCGTCCATCGGAAAGGATAGCACTAATCATATCGAGTACATAGTCGTCAAAATGCGGAATTGTCGGCTTGTGATACCCAATCATCAGTTGTGGTTCAGCATCAAACTCAACTTCAATCCGACGTTCACCTTCCTGTGGAAGTTCATCAGTCGTTACTTCATTCGGCAGCGGTTGTGCTTGCCTATCACCAAAATACTTATCAATAAGGGCAATCGTTTTGTCAATATCTATATTCCCAACAATCACCATGACAGAGTTATTTGGCGCATAGTGGATCTTGAAAAACGCTTCGGCTTTGCGCCGATTGAGCATCGCGATATCTGAGGGCCAGCCAATGATTGGCATTCCGTAAGGATGGGCGGTGAAGGCAGCGGCAATAAACTGTTCATAAAGTTTGCCGCCCGGGCGGGTATCCACTCGCATCCGGCGTTCCTCTTTAACAGCCTCACGTTCCACATAAAATTCACGGAGAACTGCGTTCTTAAGCCTGTCGGACTCAAGCATCGCCCACAATTCCAACTTGTTAGACGGCAACTCCACCGTATAAATCGTGTAATCAACAGAGGTACCGGCATTGAATCCTGTGCTACCGTGTTGTGTATAGATTTCAGTATATTCACCGGTAACGATCCACTCCTTCGCAAGTTCCTGCTGTTCTTTGAGTGCGGCTTCTAACTCGGCTATTTTATCGGCATCTGCTTTTGACCCTTTCGCGCGCTCCATGTCAAGTGCGTCCCCTATGCGATCAATTTCAGCAAGCACGACCTTTTCTTGTTCATAATCTTTTGTCCCGATTGTCTTAGTGCCTTTGAACAGCATGTGTTCTAACATGTGCGCGATACCGCGTGTATCATCTGATTCATCGACGGATCCGGCTTTAAACAGGATATAGGGTGCGACAGTCGGTGAGGTGTCCCGTTTAATCATTAATAACTTCAGACCGTTGGGGTAAGTATGCTCCACCACCCGATCTGACAGGTCTTGCGCTGATGCCATTCCTGTCAAGGTAACAAGGAACAGAATCAGCAAATAACGTATCAGTTTCATTTTTTATATAATCACGGCAATTTTAACTTTGAAAATACCGCTTCCTTCCATATAAACCCCTCAGCCACGAGAGGGGTACAAGATTTTTTTCACACAAACCTGAAAAAAATAAAACAGTAGATAAGCAAAAAGGAGCCTTGATCTTTCAATCGAGGCTCCTCACGCTTTTTTCTTACTTTTCAATATCTCCGAGTAACCCAACGAGGGCAAATCTGATGTGTGATGAAAGTGCAGAGTTCTCTGCACGAAGGTCTGCGCCTTCCTCATCAGGGTACATGACGTGTGCCGCTACAGCGCGTTTGACCCAGCGTTCTGCTCGGTCATCGTAAGGAATATATTTTTCTTTCGGTGCTGTGCACGCTGGGCATTCTTCTGGTGGACTATCTGCTTCTTTCCACAGATAACCACAAGCAACACAAACAAACATTGCAAAGTCCTTTCTCTATTCCGCAAGTAGATTAATATTTTAATACCGAATGATCAAAAAATTAACCTTTGGGAAATCGAAGTTATAGGTTTTTAAATTATAATCAATGCCTGCATTCTATCAGATTACGTAATGAAATGCAAGCGTTAAATTTAATTTAAGAAAATTACTGTTGAAATTATACGACTTTAATTAATCTGCGGACTGTTCCTGAAGTTCAGCAATACGATCCCGTAAAGTGGCAGCTTCCTCATAATCAAGGTCCAATGCGGCTTTTCGCATCTGTCGTGTTAAGTCTGTAATCATCGCCTCAATATCTTGCGGCTCCATATCCTCAACAACGGCAGGCGGTTGCTCCGACTTCTTAGTCTCGTACGCGGTATCCGATTCAGCGATCAGCTCCTGAATCGCCTTTTGAATCGTAGCCGGTGTAATATTGTTATCTGTGTTATATTGGAGTTGTATCTCGCGACGGCGGCGTGTCTCTTTCATTGCTTCTTCCATCGCTTCCGTAACATTATCGCCGTACAAGATAACTTCACCATCAACATTCCGCGCAGCGCGTCCAGATGTCTGCACAAGAGAGCGCACGGAACGTAAAAAGCCGGGCCGGTCAGCGTCCAAAATCGCAACGAGGGAGACCTCTGGTAGATCAAGCCCTTCCCGAAGGAGGTTGATTCCGACCAATACATCAAAAACCCCTTCTCGGAGTTGGCGTAGAATACGCGCCCGGTCAAACACATCAATCTCAGAATGCATATAGTCAGCACGGATCCCCGCTTCGGTTAAGTACTCAGTCAAATCTTCCGCCATCCGTTTCGTAAGCGTTGTAACGAGAACCCGCTGTTTACGCTTAACCCGCTCCTTGATCCTGCCGATGAGATGGTCTATCTGTCCTCTGACGGGATGGATCGTAATTTCAGGATCAATAAGTCCTGTCGGACGGATAATCTGCTCAACGATTTGCGCGCTATTTTCCATTTCGTAGGCACCCGGTGTTGCTGAGACAAAGACAACCTGATTGACACGGACTTCAACTTCATCGAAACGGAGGGGACGGTTGTCTAACGCAGAAGGTAGACGGAACCCATACTTGACAAGCGTCTCCTTTCGGGAACGATCGCCACGATACATGCCACGCAGCTGCGGAATCGTAACGTGGGATTCATCAATAAAGAGCAGAAAATCGTCAGGGAAATAGTGCATAAGGCAATAAGGCGGATCCCCCGGTTGCAAGCCTGAGAGATGCCGTGAATAGTTTTCAATACCGGAACAGTAACCTACCTCGCGCAACATCTCCAGATCGAAGCGTGTGCGTTGTTCAATACGCTGTGCCTCTAACAATTTATTCTCTTTCTCAAATGCCAGAATACACTCTTGGAGTTCAAGTTCAATATTAATTAATGCTTGATCAAAGATTTCACCATCGGTCATGAAGTGCTTCGCCGGATAGATATCAAGAAAGTCGCGTTGTGCCAATATCTCTCCGGTTGTCGTATCAATCTCGCTAATACGATCGACCTCATCACCAAAAAGCTCAATGCGATAGGCGTTCTCACTATAAGCAGGAAACACCTCAACAACATCACCCCGTGCACGGAACATGCCTTGCCAGAACTCCATATCGTTGCGAACGTACTGGATATCGACCAAAGCACGGAGGAGCGCATCACGCCGAACCACTGCCCCGACTTCTATTTGCACTCTCTGATTTTCAAATTCATCCGGTGACCCAAGACCATAGAGACAAGAAACACTCGCGACAACGATGACATCGCGACGCGATATTAAGGATGCCGTCGATGCAAGCCGCATTCGGGTGATTTCCTCGTTAATGCGGACATCCTTCTCAATGAAGGTATCCGTAGACGGGATATATGCCTCCGGTTGATAGTACTCGTAATCACTGACGAAATAATGAACGGCATTATTTGGGAAGAATGTGCGGAATTCGTTATAGAGTTGTGCGGCGAGTGTCTTATTCGGGGAGATAACGAGTGTCGGTAACTGGACATCTTGAATCACATTCGCCATGGTGTAGGTTTTACCGGACCCCGTCACGCCGAGAAGTGTCTGTGCTTTGTCTCCACGTTGGAGCCCCGCTGTAAGTTTATCAATCGCCTGTGGTTGGTCGCCTTCGGGTGAGAAATCAGAGATGAGTTCAAATTGTTGTTCACTTAATTCGGGATCGTCATCTTCTATGGCATCAATTTTTGTTAGCAATTCCCAATTCTCTCGCATTTTGGCTTCTTGCTCCTTGTCAGACTTTTGAGGACCTTGCAACATAGGTCGGAAACAGAATGGACATCAAGACCACAAGAAATGTGTATGGTATACTAAATGTTCTATATAGTATATCATACGCCACCCAAAATGTGTAGGGGTATATTCGCTATCTATGGAGATTACAAAGCTCGTCTGGTTCGTGTCCTTGAATAAAAGGTTCACGACTAATGTTTTCCTCAGGACATTTACCCGGCCTGCTGAGGCGTCCACTCCTCGTATCAATCTCACGAAAAACAATTCCTTCAGGTTCAGGGAAGGGTTTCTCGGGCCCGCGGGCTGCCTCAACCATGAATTTTGTCCAGATCGGTAACGCTGCTCTGGCACCAGTTTCGTTGTAGTTGTGACGATCGCGTCGATATTCATCAAATCCGACCCAAACGCCAACAATCAGGTCCGTGGTATAACCGACGAACCAAGCATCTACATTCCCGTTGGTGGTGCCTGTTTTCCCGGCTGCGGGTCGGGTCAATCCACCGCTTATCGCGCCATAACCCGTTCCATTCTGAATTACAGTCTCCAGGAATGATGTAATCTGGTATGCGATCCTTTCATCTAATACACGGGTTCGCTCAGGCTGATAGTCATCAGCGGGATAGATCCGTTTTCCTGCTTTGTCTAAAATATATTGAATGTGGACCGGTTTTGTCCGGATACCGCCGTTTGCGAAGACCGCATACGCGGCTGTTAATTCAAGCACGGTCATTTCAGACGCGCCTAAAGCGAGTGCGGGCACAGGGGTCATAGAGCTTTGGATCCCTATTCGTTTCGTCAGATCAATAACTCGATTGATCCCTTCCCACTTACCATTTTCGGCGATCGGGGTCTCCAACATTGCGCGTGCTGTGGGGACGTTAATCGATTTCTTTAGAATTTCGCGTATGATGACCGGCGCGTCCCTGAATTTATCACCATAGTTGTCTGGATACCATTTTGGTTGCCCGGGAAAGGGAACAATGCCCCACAGTTCATCAACAATAGGCGTTGCAGGTGTCACAATCGCAGGTTCTTCTAACAAGGCAGCAAAGACAATCGGTTTGAAAGCAGAACCGGGTTGTCGTCCGCGCAGTGCAGGCCCGCCAATAGCACGATTGAAATAATTGATTTCAGTCTCAGTGATGTAGTAATCGCGCCCGCCTACCATTGCCTTGACTTGTCCTGTCTTCGGTTCATACGCAATGAGTGCCGCTTGCAAATAATCCTTAATCGGGTCAATTCCGTTCGGATTCCGTTTATTGGCATCATAATTCGGAAGCCCTCTTCTTGCCCCATATTTCGCATCCATGACACGTAAATGCTCGGCGACCGCTTTCTCGGCAACAGATTGCATAGACATATCAATTGTCGTGTAAACCTTCAATCCACCACTATACAAGTTCTTTTCGAGGTCAGGGATCCGAACGAGTTCTTTAAGGACGTACTGAAGAAAATGTCCAGCCTCGTCTTGTGTTGTTTTCACACCACTTCCGTGCAGACTTGGCGGCAACAGTGGAGCATTTATGCTTGCAAACCATTCAGCCTCGTCAGTGATATAGTTTTCCTCGAACATTTTACCGAGGACGGTATTACGCCGACTTTCCGCCTTATCTGGATTAAAAAAAGGCGAAAAAGCAGAGGGGCCTTTCGGAAGCGCAGCGAGCAAGGCACACTCATGGTTATTAAGTTCGGACACCTTCTTCCCAAAGTAGCCGAGCGCTGCTTGTTGAACACCGTGGAGCGTTTTACCCCCAAGCCTTGATCTGCCTAAATCTACATGGTTTAGATAGCGCTCTAAAATCTCATCCTTTGAAAAAGTTTTCTCAATTCTAACTGCCAGAAGTATCTCCCGTGCCTTTCGCACATAATCCCTTTTGGATCTCACCTCAAAAAGATAGATATTTCGCGCCAATTGTTGTGTCAATGTACTCGTTCCTGCCAAGCGTTTGTTGTACAACAGCCTGTCTTTGAACGCCCTGGCAAGTCCAAGGATATCAACGCCCCAATGCTCGTAAAATCGCCGATCCTCAATCGCAATAAACGCCCCTTGTAATTTCTGAGGCATGTGAAGTAGCGGAATCAAACGCCGTGTAGTGCCTTCTTCTTTGTTAGCGATGTCAGCGATTTTTTCCGGTTCAAGGTAAAAATTCCGGCGGACAGAATTGTTCTCACCCCGAATAGACGCGATTTTTCCGTTCTTCACCGAAATCCGGACATGTCCCGCCTCAATATCCAGATATGGGTATTCAAAGTCTCGTAGATGGATACTTGCCACCCCATTCTTTTTCCCAGCATCTAATGTCACAGCGTACTCCCCGGGTTGGCTCAATCTTGGAACAATTTGCGAGACTTTCTTATAATCCAAGCGCTCCAATTTATCGATTAAGAATGCGATTTTATCTGCCTCTTGCACTTCACAAACCGAAGAGTAGACTTCCAGGTGTTGCTGCCATACCTGCTCAGCATCGTATTCAAGCCGCTCTTCTAACTTAATAGCACACACATCTTCCCAACACCCAATCAGCATACCCCCTGCAAACCCGATGCCAGCAAAAGCTGCGACTGCTGCAAGAATGCACACAACCCAAAATGGAGTTAGTAAAACTTGAAAAAAATGGTAGAAGAATCGACGCATTTGTCTCTTCGCCTCCTGCATGGTATGGAATAAAAAAATAACAACAGATAGCGGAATTTACGGGGTTCTATCTACATCTTTTTTCCGGACCCGCTTAATCGTGCACCCCACGGCTCTTGTCTTTTTAGACTTTTTGGGAATATCTTTTCCCGCAATCACTAAATCCAAAGCATCTTTAAGATAATGCTTCGTCGGTTCCTTCGGGCTGTTGTCAATCGCACCAGCGTAGCGTAAAATACGTTCGGTATCTAAAAGAAAGACCTCTGGTGTTCGCTTCGCACCGAAATAATCAGCGATTTTATTTTCAGGATCTTTTAGCACTGGAAACTGAAAACCGTATTTCTTACTGTATTTAGCAATTTCTTCTATTGTTTCTTGTTTGTTCGAATTGATCCCGATAAACTGTACCTTTTTCTCATGCGCTTCGTTGTAAGTTTTAACCAAAGCAACAATCCGCTCCGCATAGTAGTCAGTCGCTATTGGACATTGCGTCGCGAGAAAGAGTACCACAGTAGCAGGTTTCTCCTCGCTCAACTGATACAAAGCGTGGGACGCACCATCAGCATCTTTAAGGGTAAAATCCTTGACGATCGTGTCGAGTTCTACCTTCTCTGATTGCTCTTTAGTAACCCCGACCGCTGTCATTCCGATAAATATAACGATCACTGCATACAGGCATCGGAAAGGCGTGAAGACACGCAGCCCCTTCTCAGCGAGACGGCGGTCCTTAGAAAAAAAACATGTAAACAGACTTAGATTTTGCATTTTGAAACTTCCGTTGAATTAAGACGTTAACAGCACTAATTGGTTTCAATTTTCCGACGCAAATACACGCCGCGAAAAAATATTAATTTTTTTCTTGCATTCTTAACGTGCATGTAATATAATATATAAATATAAACTAACCTGTGTTAGGAGATTCCCATGGCAAAGTATTTGACGGCAAGACAACGCGAGATCTTTACCTATATTCAGAAGCGTATCAAAGAGGGTTATCCGCCAACAATCCGTGAAATTGGCAGTAAATTCGGGTTCTCTGAAAAAGCGGCACACGACCATCTCAATGCGCTGGAAAAGAAAAAGTACATTGGCAGAGAAGAAGGTAAACCTCGCGCAATTTCCATCTTGAAGGAAGCTGATCCTAAACTCCAAACCAGCAAATGGCTGGAAGGGCAGAACGCGAATCCGAACTTAGCGGAAACGCCACGCGATATTATAGAAATTCCGATTTTCGGGCACGTGGCAGCGGGTACACCGCTGCTTGCATCCCAGAACATTGAAGGGACCCTTCCAATTCCAACGCGTATGGTAAACAACCACGAGTGTTTTGCACTCCGTATCATCGGCTCCAGTATGATTGGTGCCGGGATTCTGGAAGGCGATTTTGTCATTGTTAGAAGACAAGCAAACGCCGACCCAGGTGATATTGTCGTTGCACTCGTTGAAGATGAAGCGACTGTGAAACGCTTTTATATTGAGGGCGAAGAAGTCCGACTGCAACCGGAAAACCCAACCATTGAACCGGTTATTTTTAATGTGAATGACGTAATGATCCTCGGTAAAGTTATTGGACTTCACCGTGAAATATAATAACCTCCCTTAGGTCAACCGCTCAATTGATGGGCAGAACAACGTATCTGCCCATTATCTCTCAAGCACCTACTCCGAATCTAAAAAATCAGTCAGTTCGTGTAAGTGAGAAAGCCGAATATCTACCATAGATGGATCAGGACACGCCCGTTCCTGCTCACCCACAAACCACGCTGTCCACAGCCCAGCGTTCTTACCGCCGACCATATCCGCGGAATAACTATCACCAATGTAGATAGCATGTGCCGGGGCAACGCCCAATTCCGATAAAGCCGCCTCAAAAATGCGCGGGTCAGGCTTTGCTATCCCCAAAACTGTAGAATCTATAATCGCTTCCAGCAACGGAGTGAGTCCGTATTCATCACACCACCCACGCGTATTTCCGAAGTTATTGCTAATGACAGCAAGTTTATAGGTGCCATGAAGCGTTTCAAGCCATTGCCGATTGTTTTTAAGATGATCAGCAGCACCCGCGCAAAACCAATCAACGTATTCATCTTTCATCTGCTCACTTAAACCTAACCGTTTGTAAATTCCGACTGCAATCGCATCAGCAGTTTCTCGCAACGAACAACGCGCCGCAGATTCAGAGGCAACTGCGCCGATCGGTAGCATTGAGCCATCTTGGTAGGACCACTCAATAGAAGCATCCCCGAATGCGAATTCTGTTATCGTCGCTCTATCAGCCTTGTCAAACGCTTCACGCGTAATCTCAGGGTGTTGTTCGTGGATAAATTGATACGTTCGTTCCAACCAATGGATGCCATTTCCATCCAAAGTCCCGCCGAAATCAAATATTAATGCGTGGATATCCCTCATTCGTGTTCCTTCTTTGCGTTTTAGATCAGGCAGCACGTACCTGTTGATGCAATTTTATTTCCAATGCCTTTACGACTTCAGCAGTACTAATTTCCGTCATACAGAGATGTAGGGCATCTTGGCGATGGCACGTCCGCTTATAGCAGGGACGGCATTCGACCGGTTTCTCAATGGTGGTATGTCCGACACCGTAAGGCTTATGGCGTACCGGGCTGGTTGGACCGAAGAGTGCTACGGTCGGTGTACCGACTGCAGCGGCGATATGCATCGGTCCGCTATCGCAGGTCAAACACACCTCACATCTTTCTAAGAGTGCGCCGAGTTGCAAAATTGATGTCTTGCCGACAAGATTAATTATCGGTAGCAAAGTAGGCAACGCTTCCACAAGTGCCAACTCATTCGATGAACCCGTTAGTACAATCCTCACATCCGGTGCAAGATGTGCAATTTGCTCGATAACCTCAACAAAATTCGCTATATCCCACTGCTTTGTGCGCCACGTTGTCCCTAAATTGAGAGCGATCAGTCTATCAGTCGAAGAGACACCTTTAACAGCCAGAAGGTCTTGAATTATTCGCCGCTCAATATCCGTATGCCAAAACTCCAAAGAATCCAGACTTGTATCAATAGCAAGCAGTTGGAGTACCCTTAAATACCGATGCACCTCATGCCCGCTTGTATCGTCCTTGCGAGATGCAGTTAGCAGCATTCCACGCCCATTAACATTGGTTCCCACACGCATCGGTACCCGTGCGAGGAATGGTAGCAACGCGTTTCGGAACGAGGTAGGATGTAACACAACAGCAACATCAAAGGCAGCCCTACGTATCTGATGCGTCAATTCCCTGAGAGACCGATAACGACCCCGGTTTTTGGTATCAACGATGCAAGTATCCACATAAGGATGGGTTTCCATCAAATCCGCCACAAGCGGTCGCAACAGGAGTGTCAAATTAGATTCAGGATAGGCACGTTTTAAAGCACGCAATGCAGGCGTCAATAGTACCATATCACCGATCCAGCCGCCCGTTTGACACACCAAAATATTTTGCATCGCAGCACCAGTGAACAGATAACAAGATAGACAACGGTTTTCAGGTTTAAAAGAAAAACGGGTTTGACCAGGCCTTCTTACCGGTTTCGTCTGTTATTTCGACCCGAACGTATTTAGCACCGTTCGGAACGCTGTAGGTCGCCTCAGTCAAGAGTTCGCCATCCGATGGAACAATCCGCCGACCGCGACTGCACTCCGCTTTAAAAACAATTGATTGCGCTGGCGAACACTTAACGGTTACCTCATTATCTTCTAACGCCAAATCCTCAATTTCCGGTCCAAGCGTAGAATAGAACGCGCCTGTTCGGAACGCTTTCATGATGCTCTCAATCGTCAACGCTTCCGCTTTGACCATAATCCATCCGTGAAAACAGTCGTGTTCAGTGCCGTGTGCATCATCCGAAGCGATGCCGAGAACGGGTCCGCCTCTATCCAGCAAGTCATCCCACGCTTGTTCCGAGAAGCCTTTGCCGATACCCATACAGGTGTCGTTGTAGACCTCAATGGCGAAGTAACCTCGCAATGGCAGATAATCTGTAATGGTGTGTCCAGACCAATAGGGATGACACAAAACGGCTTCACCGCCCTGCGCTTTAATCTCATCAAGCACTGCGTTCGGATGCATCTTTGCGCAGTTAATTGTTTCATGGATATTAATAGCGACGAAGTGATACGTCGCCCCCCCATAAGGGTTTGATGGATGCACCTCGCTGCCGGATATTGCTAAAAAGTCTGATGTGCTGTAAGCACTCACATCGTTAACCTTACGGTGATCCGTTAGGACTAAGAAATCGTAGCCTGCTTCACGGTATGCTGCGAAGCGGTCCGCCATGGGAAGCTGCCCATCGGATTCCGTGCTATGGCTATGTGTATTCCCTCGGTACCACTGTCCGGGTTGCTGAAAAGGATTTGCGTTATACATTGCTGTCTCCTTGTTCCGTAATGATGTATTGAAGTTGTTAGGCATGATGCTCGATGAATCAACTGGACGTATTTTCCCCGTCCATTTTATTTTAGCATATCCATAATCCGCTTGTCAATAATTGCTCAAACCACACATCGCCAATCCATCATCCGTTTGGCACACCAAGAGAGGCACATCACAACACCCTCTAAAAGACAACCGCGTCCTTCAAGATGCTTACCTTAGAAAAAGAAAGGGTTCGACCAAGCTTTTTTGCCGGTTTCGTCTGTTATTTCGACCCGAACGTATTTAGCACCGTTCGGAACACTATAAGTCGCCTCCGTCAAGAGTTCACTATCCGCTGGAAGAATCCGCCGACCGCGACTGCACTCCGCTTTAAAAACAATCGATTGCGCTGGCGAACACTTAACGGTTACCTCACTATCTTCCAACGCCAAATCCACGATTTCCGGTCCCATTGTAGAATAAAACGCGCCCGTTCTGAGTGATTCCATGATACTCTCAATCGTCAACGCCTCTGCTTTGACCATAATCCATCCGTGGAAACAATCGTAGTCGGTGCCGTGCGAATCATCGGAAGCGATGCCAAGAACGGGTCCGCCTCTATCCAGTAGATCGTCCCACGCTTGTTCTGAAAACGCTTTGCCGATGTCCATACAGCCGTCGTTGTAGACCTCAATAGCGAAATAACCGCGCAATGGCAAATAATCTGTAACGGTGTGCCCAGACCAATACGGATGACATAAAACAGCTTCACCGCCCTGCGCCTTAATCTCATCAAGCACTGCGTTTGGATGCATCTTCGCGCAATTGATTGTCTCATGAATATTAATAGCGACAAAGTGATGTATCGCACCCCCATAAGGGTTTTCAGGATGCACCTCGCTGCCGGATATTGCCAGAAAATCGGATGTACTGTAAGCACTGACATCATTAACCTTACGATGATCTGTTAGCACAAGGAAATCGTAGCCTGCTTCACGGTATGCTGCGAATCGGTCCGACATGGAAAGTTGTCCATCAGATTCTGTGCTATGGCTATGTGTATTTCCTCGGTACCATTGCCCGGGTTGGCGGAAAGGATTTGCGTTGTACATTAATAATAACTCCTTATTTCAGGATGATGCATTCCAGTCTTTAGAACAAGTTTACTATGTATCCAATGGAAAATCAAGGAAATATTTTTTTGTAGGGAAGAAGTCAGAGTTGGAAACCCTTCCCGTACAAAAAGGCTGTTTGCAGACGAAAAATAAAACATTGACAATATCACGTATCTGTGATATAATTTTGCAAGCGCAAGAGACTGAAATTTATGGGAGTCAGAATATGAAACCCGCTATCTTTATATTCTCTCTCCGCAGGAGAAAATCTTATGAAATCCTATAGGCAAATCGTTGAGGAAGCCAAAACAGATATACCAGAAGTGACGGTTGCTGAGGTGAAAGCCGAACAGGATAAAGAGAGCGATTTCGTGCTATTGGATGTCCGCGATGAAGATGAATATCGTGCCGGTTATATCCCAGATGCCGTGCACGTTACACGCGGAATGCTCGAATTTTCTGTTGAAAACTATATCCCCGACCGAGACCAAAAGATTGTCGTCTACTGTGCGGCAGGACTCCGCTCCCTGCTCGCCGCGAAGTCGCTCCGTGAAATGGGGTACACCGACACGGTTTCCCTTGCTGGGGGCTATCGCGATTGGGCAGCTGCAGGCTATGCCACAGTCCAAGATAAACCGATGACGCACGAGCAACTCGATCGGTACAGCCGGCACTTTATGCTCACAGAAGTCGGTGAACAAGGACAAGCAAAACTGCTTAACGCCAAAGTTTTGATGGTAGGTGCTGGTGGTTTAGGTTCGCCTGCTGGCGTGTACCTTGGCGCTGCAGGGGTGGGACACATGGGAATTATCGACTCAGACGTTGTGGAGTTAAGTAACCTACAACGCCAGATACTCCACCGTACAGAAGCAGTCGGGACCCCGAAGGTTCAATCCGCGACAACAACAATTAAGTCGTTGAACCCAGATATTGATATTAGACCGTATAACCTGCGTTTAACAGCAGATAACGTCGAAGAAATCTTCTCGGAATATGACCTGATAGTCGATGGCTGTGATAACTTCGCGACCCGCTACCTCGTCAACGATGCCGCTGTGTTGATGAATAAACCGATTGTTCACGGCAGCATCTTCCAATTTGAAGGACAGGTCTCACTTTTCAAACCCCACGAGGGACCTTGCTACCGATGCATGTACCCGACACCACCACCTCCCGGCATGGTGCCCAGCTGAAGTGAGGCAGGTGTCCTGGGCGTGCTCCCAGGCGTAATTGGTGTGATGATGGCAACCGAAGCGATTAAATACATCATCGGTATTGGCGAACCGCTTATCGGTCGGTTAATCCTTTATGAGGCACTTGGTATGACCTACCGCGAGATGAAAATTAATCGAGATGAAAATTGCCCACTCTGTGGTGAGAACCCGACAGTAACACAATTGATTGATGACTACGACGCAGCAGCTGAGAACCCGGAGACCTTCGCTCCCGCTGCTGACTAATAATTCTCTTTAATCCAGAAATTGAGATGACTTCAAGGAGGGTTTTATATGCTGCCTTGTCCTGATTGTAACAATCCCTTGACACAGTTCCCGGTCGAACAAGACGACGTAGACCTCGTCAGTTGTGACAGTTGTTATGGCGTTTGGCTTGTTTACCCCGGTGATGATCTGGAGCGTGTAGATAACGTTACCTTTGACGACCTCGTTGAAGCGTACGGTACGGAGTATCCAATTGATGTTGACCCAAGCACCGTAGAACTTCCTGAAGAAGTTGAAGATGCATTGATGTAATCAGGAAACAGGGTGTCGGTGAAGATGTAATTGGGAAATTGAAGACACAAAAAAATGCATATTTTCTTCTAATTGTGCTATAATGGTTAAGACTTACGCAGATCCCCTTGCTGGCGGGGTTTCAAACCCCGACCACAGTGCGCAGGATGTAGGGTATCGTGGAAAAATGCGTAAGTCCTGATGGTTTTAATCTACTACTCTAAGGAGCAGTTCGTAAATAGTTCTTTTTCTGTATTTTTCTTGATATATCTATGGAAACGCCATAAAAAGTAGGTATATCATCGGGCGAAGCGTCGTGTGAGGCGGTATCGCTAAAACCATGATACGGTCTATAAAACCACACGACCCGCACCCCCCGCAACGTCGAAGCGGTATAGAAAAGTGCGACAATTGGCAAAAGAGAAAATAGGCGTTAGTCCTTCGAGACTAACTTTGTGGGTTCCACCACGTCATGCATTCCTTGTGACGTGCAAGCCGAGTATTATTTCTGACGACGTATCAGACGACACTGATGATATTCAGGCGAAGACACTGACGGGTGTCGTAACAGGGGATTAAGGACCCTTTAAGGATTCTATGGGTTTCTTCAGAAAAACATAGGTTTTTAAGAACAGGTTATTTGTTAATGCGAACTCTCATTTTACTGGCAGTGCTAAGTCTTATTGTTTCACCCGTATTTGCACAAAAATATATCAGTTGGGAAGCAGAGAACTTTGATGATATTAGCGGTGAAAAATTTCAAGTCTTTAAAGCACCATCCGACCAGCCGGGTAACGCAGGTGAAGGCGTAGACGATTACACCGTCGCTGAAGCATCAGGCGGTGCTTTCATCGGTTCAGCCAACGGCACAGGAAACGATGGCGGGGACTGGGTGAAATACGAATTCTCCGTCGAGGCAGATGATTGGCACTTCTGGGGACGCGTGATCGCGCCATCAGTCGCCGATAACTCTTGTTACTGGGCAGTCGATACAGCGGACGGCGATATTACCTCTACCAATGACGGCCCGATGAATATTTGGGATTTCTATGAAGCTGAGGGACTCCGCGAAAATTATACGACTGACTGGGTCTGGTTCCGGTTAAATTCACGCAACGGTCCTTTTGAAGGCTTGGAACTTACCCAGCATGGCGATGACCCCGTTCCCGTGGCGTTGGACGCTGGCGAGCACACGCTGCACATCGCACATCGCGAAGATGGCACATATATCGACCAAATTTTCGCGACAACAGATATCGAATTTGATCCCAATGAAACCGATCCACAGACTGCTGTTGAACCGCAAAACAAGTTAACTACGACTTGGGGCGCACTCAAAAGCGGATTCTAAGTGGCATAAACATTCAAAGGCATCCACTCGATGGATGCCTTTATTTTTTAAAATTACTATCAACAACGCGGGATATACGGAAAATTGAAAAACAACTGTTATCTCTCGCTCGGCGCCAAAACAGAAACCTTCCTACTCACCTGCCTGATACTTGTTATCTGCACCCCTACGCCGACTGTAGCTGAAACAACGCTCCATTTCACAGACCAGACGCAACAAGCCGGTATCCATTTCAAACACATCAATGGCGCATCCGAAGAAAAATATCTACCAGAAACCATGGGAGCCGGTGGGCTTTTTTTTGACTATAACGGCGATGGACACCTTGATATCTATCTCGTCAATAGTGGAACTCTCAGCAGCACCTCCGAACTGTCCTACAGACATCCTGACCACACGAACGTCCTCTATCGCAACAACGGCGATGGAACATTTGTCGATGTCACGGCAGAATCAGGATTGCAACACAATCGGGGTTATGGCATGGGATGCCTTGCAGCAGATTATGACAATGATGGCGACCCTGACCTTTATCTCACTAACTTCGGTAAAAACCAGTTATACCAGAACAACGGGGACGGGACGTTTATTGACGTTACATCGCGCGCCGGTGTCGGTGATGGAAACTGGAGTGTTAGTGCCTCCTTCGGCGACTTCAACCTTGACGGACACCTCGATCTCTACGTAGCAAACTATCTGGATTATCAATTAGAGACTGCCCACGCCTGTTTTTTGGAAGGTGTTCATATCTACTGCGGTCCACACGAATATCCGGGTGCGCATGATACACTTTATCGCAACAACGGGAATGGGACTTTCACAGATGTTACTACCCGTGCGGGGGTTTACAGCAGCGGTAAAGGGTTAGGCGCGCTCTTTACAGATTACAACAACGACGGTTATCCAGACATTTTCGTCGCAAACGATGCTGTCCCTGATTTCCTCTATCACAATAACAGGGATGGGACTTTCACAGATGTCGCTGTCGCAGCAGGGGTCGCTTACAATTCAGAGGGACGCGCAACTGCGAGCATGGGTATCGCCGCCGGTGATTACGATAACGATGGCGCGTCGGATCTCTTCATTACAAACTTTTCCTTGGAAATTAACAGCCTCTTTCACAACGACAGCGACGGCTTTTATACAATGACAACTTTTGATGCCGGACTTGCTGATCATAGCTTTTCACAACTCGGTTTCGGAACACAGTTTCTTGACGCTGATAATGATGGGACCCTTGAACTTTTCGTTGCAAACGGACATGTATGGGATAATGTATCAGAAATTACGCCATCTCTCTCTTATAAACAGCGGTGCCAGATCTTCGGTAATACGGGTCAGGGACAATTCACAGATTTATCTGATATAGCGGGAGCGTTTTTCAAACAGCCAATCGTCGCACGTGGTGCCGCCATCGGTGACTATAACAACGATGGTGCGATAGATATTCTTGTTACAAGTTGCGGTGCGTCCCCAGTGCTATTGCGAAATGATTCCAAAGCAGAAGTGAAAAAAAATAATTGGGTGAAAATCCGACTTGTCGGCACTGAAAGTAACCGTGACGGTATTGGGGCAAAAGTGTGGGTGCACACAAGCGAAACAACACAATTTCGAGAAATGACCTGTGGTGGCAGTTATGCCTCTGGCAGTGACCTCACGCTTCTTTTTGGTATTGGCACACAAGAAACGATCCAATCTATCAAAGTAAAATGGCAAAACGACCCTATTCAAACAGTTAATTTTTCAAACGCCGAGAGCCCTGTGAATGACATCGTTCATATTACCGAAAAGCGTTGAATTAGTTTGTCCCACTTCACTTGCTGTATCTACCTCAGAGACGCAACACAACCCCTTAACACAAAACATTCCATACCACTAAAAACGATGGCAAATTTATTGGTATCTCTCACTTTTATGATTATCACGCAACAATTAGGGTACGCTTCTCAATAATTGCATATTGTTCCACAAAAATTGCACATTTAACAACAAAAATTGGCATGTTCAAAGCACCACAAACCGCCATTCCCTGAATCTACTTACGCGGTCACGTATAGTTTTATCCATCCAACTTGTTCCAAAACCGAAACAATTTCTGTGATATACACTGCAATTTTTGCATGCTAATCATGCAAAAGAATACCTAAACACGTCTCATTTTTTTTCGGTATGGATTGTAAATAAAAAAGTGAAAATTGGTACTACCTTTGGTAAACTCGGTGTACACCTGTATCTACAAAGGCACCGTCACAAAAAACGCTTCTAAAATTTCGACAACAGTTTGGCGTAAATACATTACATTTTTTGATAAATATTGGCACGAAATTTGCTTAAACATAACCAACGTGATTCGATGTTAAAGGAGCTACTATGAACCAACAGTCGGCATTTATACAATTGCCATCAGCACCTATGCAGGCGATTTATAACACAGTTCAGCAGGTTGTAAAGTCAAATATCCCTTTCTTTATTACTGGTGAAACTGGTGTCGGTAAGGAAGGCATCGCGAGATACATTCACGAAACCAGTCCACGAAGAGATAAACCTTTCATCGCAATTAACTGCGGTAGATTCTCGGCGGAACTCCTCCAAAGCGAACTCTTTGGTCATGAAACAGGTGCATTTACCAGTGCGATCCGTCAACGTCAAGGTGCGTTTGAAGCCGCAGATGGTGGTATTCTTTTTTTAGATGAAGTTCCCGAAATGTCCTTGGACGCACAGAAAATGCTGCTTCGCGTCTTGGACACTGCCACATTTACGCGGCTCGGTGGAAACGAGGTTTTGACAGTCGATGTTCACACCATCGCTGCAACAAATAGAGATATTGTGAAAGCAGTCAATGACACGGAATTTAGAGCAGACTTATACTACCGCCTTAAAGGACTGATGCTGCATTTACCACCATTACGGGAACGCACAGAAGATATTTCGCCGTTAGTGGAGGCTTTTATCAACGAATTCAGTGCTGAATACGGAAAAAGTGTTACAGGAATTAACTCAGAAGCACTCAAGCGTCTCGAACAGGCAGCCTGGCCCGGTAATATCCGCCAACTTCGCAGTACGATCCAAACGGCTGTTGCACTCACAACAACAGACGAACTCGAACTTAAAGATTTTCCGGATATCTATCCAGAATTCATTCAGAGGCTTACCGCTATCTGGCAGACACTCCCATCTGAGACCCAGCACGCAATATGGGAAACACTCCCATTAGAAATGCAGCACGCAATTATACATGAAATCCCAACACGGGGACCGGAACCGTGGCGCAATTTACCGACTTCATACATTTTGAAAACGAGCGAAGCAGCTGAACGCCTTAACATAAAAAATATGAATCAGAACCAAATTCTACGCGCAGTTGCTCAGAAGCGTATCGAACAGTATACATCACTACGTGAAGCAGCTGAATCATTGAATATTGATATTCGGACCCTTCAGAAATATGCCCGTTGGAGAGAATCAGACAATTAGATAGGCAAATTTCTTGAAGAAAAAATTCAAAGTGCTAAATGCACGTGTAATAACATAAATATAAATCCGGTAGAAAATAGCACAATACAGAAACCAAGAGTCAACTCCCTATAGCCTAACGAAGTCATCTGAACTTCTGCTATAGGGAGTTTGCTTTTCCAAGAGCCAACATTCAGAAAAATATATCCAATTTCTGACCTTTCACCGAAAAATTATAGAGGTCGTTCAAACCGCTCCTATTGTTGAGGTATTATTTAGGTTGACATTACGTCACCTGTGCGCGTATAATAGTATATTATCAGGTCTGTTTGGAAGACCTCAATTTTTTGACTTCTTAATATGTGAGGAATAATCGAATTGGCTCAACAGAAAGCAACTAATATTACGTGGCACGAAGCGACTGTCACGGCAGAAGATAGAGAAAAATTACTGAATCAGAAAGGCTGTGTGATTTGGTTCACGGGACTCTCCGGCTCAGGTAAATCAACATTAGCGAATGCGGTTGAACATGTACTGCACCAACAGCAACACCACACTTATGTTTTAGATGGTGATAATGTCCGGCACGGACTTAACAAGAACTTGGGTTTCTCACCGGAGGATCGTGAAGAAAACATCCGCCGCATCGGTGAAGTTGCGAAACTCTTTGCGGATGCGGGGACAATCGTCATGACTGCCTTCATTTCTCCTTACCGCGCTGATAGAGACCAGGCAAGAGCACTCATGGCAGAAGATAGATTCGTCGAAGTTTTCGTTGATTGCCCACTTGAAGTCTGCGAAGAACGAGATACGAAAGGCTTATACAAAAAGGCGCGTACTGGAGAAATCAAGGAATTTACAGGTATCAGTGCACCTTATGAATCACCACTGAATCCTGAAGTTACAGTGAACACCGACGCACTCTCGATTGAAGAATGCGCACAGGCCGTTGTTGAGGCGCTTGCGAAAGCGGGGCTGGTGCCAGACGGAAATTAGCAGCTGCGCCATTAAAAGAAGGCACGGAAATGGAATCGGTTATTAGAGATTTCAACGAAGATAGATTCTCTATTCTACAAGGCATTTTAGAACCGGAGACGCTTGAAGCCGTTAAACACGAATGCGAGGTGTTAGTTGACGAACTCGCGTTGCGACGGGAATCAGAAGGAAAGTTAACAGACACATATCCCAATGCCTCTTTTGAAACCCGACTGATTCGGCTTTATGAAGATTATCCCGATGAGAATCCGACGATCTTTCGTCCGGAACTACATCGTGAAGGATTTTTCGGTGTATTTGCGCATCCAGTCTTACTTGAACTCGCGGGTATTATCTTAGGTCCAGAAATCCGATTGTACCCAAACTATTCCGTTCGCCCAAAACTACCTGAGAACAAACGAACAGAGGTGTTGTGGCATCAAGACGCTGGCTATACTTCAAAGGAAGCAGACATTTTACGGATGATGAATGTTTGGGCACCTTTGGTCCCAGTTAACATTGAAAACGGATGCATGGAATTCATTCCGGGGAGCCACAAGTGGGGTGTCGTTCCACATGAAAAAGACGAATATTATCTACGCATCCACGACGACTATATTAAACCCGTTGCAGCGGATGCTGTATCCATTGAGATTCTGCCCGGAGATGCTGTTATCTTTAGTAACCTACTGTTTCACCGTGGGTTACCGAACCGCGCTGGACACGTCCGATGGAGTCTCGATTTTCGTTATCAAGATGCCAGACAACCGACACTCCGGACAACACAGGGCCATCTGCTCAGTTCAGAAACTACACCTGATGCAGTTGTAAAGGATGCTAAAACGTGGGCGCAACTCGAATTTTCCTAAATCGGAAACAAGCGAGCGTAGCTTGAAACGAAGTGGAAAGCGGATATACGGAGAAACGCTATTTTGCCCAAAGCCTCTATACCGAACCGCAAGGAAAGTTAAAAAACCGAACCGCAAGGAAAGTTAAAATAATGAAATTAATTCAGTTTCATCTACCGAATTTAGGTAAACGGGTCGGAATTGTCACCCGCGACGAAGAAGTAATCGACGTAACGAGCGAAGAATCTCCCGGTGTATTAGAAATATTAGCACTCGCACATCAGGAACAGGTCAGCCTTGGTGTTATACTCGCAGACATTCAAGAGAAGGTAGCAACACCGGCACCAATGCAGTTCAATGCGTTTCCGAATGAGGAAGCTGCACCAACTGAACCTGAAGGTCTTACATTCAAAAAATTAGATGTCGCACCCGATGAAAACGTGCCACATCTCCTACCACCGATTGATCCTCCTGAAGTCTGGGGCTGCGGTGTAACCTATAAACGCAGTGCAGATATGCGAGACGACGACTCCGAACAGGACATTTACAGTCGCGTTTATCACGCGGACCGTCCTGAAATATTTTTCAAAGCGACCCCTGCGCGTTGCGTCGGTCCGAACGGTTTTATCGGTATCCGAAGCGATTCGGTACTAACCGCGACAGAACCAGAACTTGCATACATTCTCGGCGGTGACGGAGAAATCGTCGGATACACCCTCTGCAATGATGTATCCGCATGGGATATCGAGCGCGACAATCCACTTTACCTCCCACAATCTAAAGTCTTTTATGGATGTTGTGCACTCGGTCCGATGTTCCTCACGCCATCTGAAGTAGACGACCCTTATAACTTAGAGATGCAATGCACCGTCCTCCGTGATACAGAGGTCATCTATCAGGGTGAAGTAAATACCTCTCAAATCAATTGGAAGTTTGAACAGCTGACCGAATTCCTAATGCGAGATAATCCTATCCCGCTCGGTACTGTCGTCTCGACGGGCACCGGTATCATCGTCCCGAACGACCTACCGCTTGCTGCAGGTGACACTGTCCAGATCGATATTGAGGGGTTCGGCAGGTTGTCAAACCCTGTCAAGCAGCTTTAGGAGACATTATAGATGAATACAAACGAACCATTTATCGGTATGCACAAAACGGAATTGGATACACCAGCACTGCTGATTGATCTCGACAAAATGGAAGCCAATATAGAGACGATGGCAAACTATTTCAGCACAGTCAACGCGGAGCTGAGACCGCACGTTAAGACGCATAAAACGCCGATTATCTCGCATAAACAAATTGCAGCGGGTGCCATCGGTGTTACCTGTGCGAAACTCGGCGAAGCAGAAGCCGTGATCCACGCGGGGATCCGAGATGTCCTGATCGCCAATCAAGTGGTCGGTCCGCACAAGATTGCAAGACTCATCAACCTCGCAAAACATTCGGAAATTATGGTTGCGGTTGACAATTTCGAGAATGTGCAAGCCATTTCCGAGGCGGCAGCTGCAAAAGGCGCGACCGTCAGAATGTTAATAGAAGTGAACATTGGCATGAACCGATGCGGGGTCGAACCCGGTGAACCAGTCCTCAAACTTGCAGAAAAGATCCGTCAAAGCCCGAACTTGAAGTTTGAAGGCTTAATGGGCTATGAGGGACATACGGTCGCGAAACGGAACCAAGTAGAGAGGGATGCAGCAGCACGGGAAGCCATGCAGCATTTGCTGGAAGCGAAACACTACATCGAAAAGCAAGGCGTAGAGGTTTCAATCATGAGTGGCGGCGGCACGGGCACCTTTAATATTACTGGAAGCATCCCAGAGATGACAGAGGTGCAAGCGGGTTCTTATATCTTTATGGATTCCACCTACGGAAATGTAGAAGGTGTCGGCGAACAGTTTGACTGTTCATTATCGGTTTTGGCAACTGTCGTAAGCCGTCCAAGCCCAAATCGAGTGATTGTGGATACAGGCTTAAAGGTACTGGCAAAAGAATTCGGTATTCCACAACCCGTTGGTGTAAACGGCGTAGAGATGACAGGGCTCTCCGAGGAACATGGAACGATACAGGTGTCCGATGAAAACGTCTCTCTCAAACCTGGGGATAAACTTGAAATTTTACCATCTCACTGTTGCACGACGGTGAACCTGCACGACAGATATTACGGCATCCGTAAGGGAATTGTCGAATCCGTGTGGGATATCGCAGCGAGAGGAAAGGCACAATAATAAAATCGTTTGTGGATGATAAATGTGCCGGATGTTCTGACTTGTAGGTACCCGGAAATATATCCCACCAGAAAAAGGAAATTAAAATAGGAGATAAATTCTAATGAGGATTCACAAATTACAACTTATGAAAAGAACGTTTTATCTTCTGTGTCTACTCACTACAGCTTTTCTACTCATAAACCCACCCACTTCAAAAAGCTATATTGCCAAACGTTATTCCGTGCCGCAAATCGTCAGCGAAAGCAGCAACATTCTCTTCGGGACGGTTTCGGAGATTAACACCAAACGCCAAACTGCGAAGGTTAAGGTCGAAAGATATCTGAAAGGCAACCCAGAGTTTAATGAGATCAAGATCCGGCTTGATGTCTACAAAGGTGAGACGGACCACCGAGAAGAGGCAATGGGTCTTATGAAGCAGGACGCGCCGATTATCGTCTTTTACCTCAGAGAAGGCAGACGCATTGATAGCCTCGCACACGTAAGTGGAAAATGGTTTCAAACCCAAACCACAAAACGGGGAGACGAATGGGGTTGGTGGCTGTTCACACACACTGAAAAATACCTCAACAGAGACAAAGTCTCAAGACGAGATTCAACTGTCAATTTTCAGAAAGAACTGGATGCGATGTTGGGGGAAGATGCCATCCAACTCCATTTTCTCAGGACAAACAGTTATCGGGAGGAGTACCCTGCTATCTCCAGCATCAATTCAATAGGAGATCGCTGGATTTCCTATGACGGGACAACGAATCGAGACCTACCAAGGCTCAACAAGGCAGACATCCTATGGCTCGGTTTCCGCACACTCTCGCGAGATGGGAAATACCGTCTTAATCAGGAACAAGAAAAACGGATTAGAGAGTTTGTGAAAAACGGCGGTGTTGTGATTGCCTCTGGCCAGGATAGTGATGATAATCGTCCGTGTGAATCCGGATGGTTACCCGAACCCCTCAACGGCGTAGAGAGTTCACAACGCAATGATTTTCAACCGACTTCCGCTGCCGGTGAACTCTTTACAGTACCCCACCGTATCCGTTCAGGGCAGCTTGCGCTTGACGACTCATGGAGCGGATGGAATCAAAAATATCAAGTCCTGGCAACCACCAACAGCGGCAAAGAGATTGTCGTCGCTAAACTGCGATATGGCAAAGGTATGTATCTTATCACCAATCTCCGCAACAGTCGGAGAAATGAAGTCGATAAAAATCGTCGGATGCTTGAGAATCTGGTGCATTTCGCTGTCGAATTCCTGGAAGACTCTTGATAAGATGTGAGGTAATGTCAGATGAAAAAAGCAAACGCAAAACAGACAATGAAGGTGCAGAAGCGTAGGATCGGGCGGTTGAGTTTCTCTGTCAAGCTGCTGCTAACGCTGTGTTTTACGCTTCTTTTCTTTGGTACCACAAGCCCCGCTTATGCAGTGATTCCGCAGCTTCTCGGACCGCTGACTGCATTGCTGAGCATCGTCCCACAGATTCTCGCTTTTGTTGGAGTCGCGTTGATAACTGCCCTCGTGTTTGCGCGAGATACGACAAAAATGTTCTTCTACAAATTTAAACGACAGTGCTTCGCTTTCCGAGACTTCGTGGCTGCCCATAAAGTTGGCGTTTCTATTATCGGTGTGATTGTCCTTCTTGGTGCGGGGTTAGGAATCTACCAGATAATCCAGCCCCCTACCACCGTAGTCGCAGGCGCGAATAATGTAAAAGCCAACACCGCATGGGCAACCTTCCGAGGTGGAAAGAACCGAACGGGACATTTGGATACTGCTCCCGGGCCAACAACTGGTACCCCCGCATGGATCTACAAAGATAAAGAAGCGATGGCAGTTGATTTCTCTTCATCACCAGCGATTGTTGGAAACCGACTTTATATCGGATCCTCGTACGGTTCAATCTTTTCATCAGGCGGCGCAACATACTGCATCGATACAGAATCGAGAGAGATTATCTGGCGACACGCCTCCCCTACGCCAATTTTCTCGTCACCCGCGGTGGCTGGCGGTAGGGTCTACATCGGCGAAGGCTATCATGAGGATAGCAATTGCCATCTCCGATGCCTTGACGCAAAAACAGGTGAACAGATTTGGTCCTTTGAAACAGCAAGTCATGTTGAATCGACACCTTTTATCAGCCAAGGGAAACTCTATTTCACAGCGGGTGCTGACGGTATCTACTGCATTGATGCTTTGGAAGGAGAAGAGATTTGGCACTATAAAGGGGTTCATGCCGATATGTCGCCTGTTGTGCACAACGGTAAATTATACTTCGGTACGGGGTACGGCAACTATCGAATCTACGCCGTTGATGCCCAAACAGGCACTGAAATCTGGTCAAAACAGATGCCGTATCCTGTATGGGGGACACCGAGTGCCGATGAAAACCTCGTCTTCTTCGGACTCGGACGCGGTAATTTTTCGGAGAGTGACCCAATACCCGCCGGTAAAGTCGTCGCCCTCGATACGGAGACCGGAGACATTGTATGGGAATATGAGGCGAAAGATGCTGTCTTTACAGCGATCGCCGTTCAGAATGGTTACGTCATTTTCGGTTCCCGCGATGGATCCGTCTATTGCCTCAGAGCGACGGACGGAAAACGTAACTGGCAAACTGGACTCGGCGCGCCAGTTGTGTCCTCACCCGCTGTAACACTGGACACTGTCTACGCAGCGGCGAAAAACGGAAACATCTACGCACTATCTACTGATAATGGAAAAGTGAAGTGGGAATTTAACACAAGAGATGTCACCCCAAACATAGAATTCTATTCGTCACCTGCGGTCGCTAATGGGTTCGTATACATCGGTTCAAGCGATCGGTACATTTTTTGTTTGGGGGGGAATAAAGAGAAAAAAATAATTGATAACCGTTAACAAGGAGAAAAAGAGATGAAAAAGCATGTTTTGATCGCAACAGCCCTATTGGTTTTACTCGCAAGCACTGTAACGGATGCGCAGTGGCGTAGCAAAACACACGACGAATATAACGCCCTCACAGGAGTAGATGTCAAAATTGATGGTGATCTCGGCGAATGGGATGGAATCCTTGAGGGAGTCACAGGCACCGACGGCAAACCTTTCTGTGGTGTTGAATATGAAGGCAACGTCTTCCAGGAACACGGCGGCGGTAAATGGAACGGTGCCAAAGATCATGAAACCTGTTTCATGATTGTATGGGATTCAAAAGCTGTTTATCTCGGACTTATCGTCACTGACGATGAGCATGAACACGCAGCCGCAGCGGCATGGAATGGTGATGGTGCCCAACTCGCCTTTGAAATGAGCGGCAAACGTTCCGCTGGGATACCGATGTTTCTCTATAATGTCGGTTTAGACGATAAGGCAAAGGATATACTCCCCGGCGCTCTAAATGAAAACCCTGGTGGCGCTGGTATCGCCCCGGGAGATGATATTGCTATTGTCCGAAACGAAGGTGAAAAGAAAACTTACTACGAACTCAGATTCACAGCTGAAGAATTGCAAGCGAAAGGGAAAAAATTCAGTGCTGGCGATAAGTTCGGTCTCGGTATCTGTGTTAATGATGGTGATAAAGCCGCTGGACAGGCCGGTCAAAAGGGCTGGAGTGGATGGTATACCCATTCTATCGTTTTCGGAAAGAACTCTGAAAAAACGGGACTCGTCACGCTTACTGATGAAGTCCTTGCTGTTGAAGCAGCAAATAAGTTAGCAACAACGTGGGGTAAGCTCAAATCCGCCCAGTAAGGGACATGAACAAAACGTAAGAAAAGCCGCCAACAATCTTGGCGGCTTTTTTATTACGATTAGGACTTTCTTGTTATTCGCGTTCCCCTAATGACCATGATCATGATGGTTCGATTTGTCGTAATGCAACCGAAGGAGATCAACACCGAAATCGTCTGCGATGTGCCGCCACACGGAGTGGATATGGTTCGCATTGTTCTGTGTGTTATCATACTCTACAAAGAAAAACGGACCGTGCAACCTGTAGTAGTGCGGTGTCTTCGGTGATTCACCACCTGCCCATGCAAAGTGGATGTCGTTGACGCTGCCTTCACGCAATTTACGGAGTTCGATCTGTGCGACCTCATCGGGGAGTCGATCGATATATTCATGGACAAGTTCCATTAAGATTTCGCGCTGGTGTGTCTCCATGGATTCCGCGGCTAACCCTTCAACGGCTTCAAATTCAACTTTAGGGACATCACGGGTCAAAATATCGGATGGTGCCTCCACATTGATGATTGTTTCCCCCTTCTGCGCGGTATTCAAACTTGTAAGAAGTCTGCGTGCGATATCTTCTTCGGCAGCAAGTACTCTCAATCCTTTTTTATCGCCTTGCGGTACCTCCGCTGGGTTTGATCCGAAAAATGACGGATTCGGCGAAATGAGTTCGCGATTGACGACAGTGAAGTTGAGCGAAACGTGGTGCCCTTCAGCACGCCAACCCCAAGCACCATTGCCCGTCGGATCTCCAAACACTGTGAAAAAGTAGAACCCCGGATCGCGTACAAGTCGGGCTTCCCCTGCAGCCGCCTCAATCGCGCCGAGTGTTGTCTCTAAATTAATAATTGCCCGGGCTTTCTGATAGCCTTTTGCGCTTAACCCGCTCTCCATAAGCGCGAATGCGGCTTCCTGCTGTTTTGTGTTGAGTTCTTTGAGAGAAACACCTTCCCGTTCCCACATTTCAATAGGAATATAGTGCCATCGGAATCGTTCGTTTCCGTCAAATGGAAGTGCCGCCTTCTCGCGTAAAGGTGGTGTCAATGTATCCAGAAAGTTCCCCGCCGCCTGTGCCATCTGCTCGGCTGTCGCTGAAGCGGGGATAAACAAAGGCTTCAGTTCGGCATCGGTATGTGTGTGTGCCACAAAAAGTACCTCCTTGTGTAGAACTATGGTCCGCAGACCTCGCCCTACAATCCCATGAATCCAGTTTCCTTATAAATCCCTATTTTAAACCAACTGCACACGAAAATCAAGTGTTTTAATCAGGACTTACGCATTTTTCTATGATAACTATGTATTACACACTGCAGGCGCGGTTTCAAACCCCGCCTGCAAGGGGGCTGCGTAAGTCCTATTAATAATATATTCAGAACTATCGGATTTTCTATGGCATTTCGCCCAGTAGCAAAGTTTCAAATCTCGCCAGCGATAGCAACAAAGGTTTGACTGCTGACTATTGATGAAAAAATCTTGACAACTGCTCATAAATTCTGTAAACTTATTCCAACGGCTTCCGTTTAAGAGAGTGTTAGCAGGCAATTGTCCACCTCTACCTTAGGTGAGGTACAACTTTAACCGATAATAAAAAGTCGGGACATATGGACAAATTGATTGATGATGAAATGTTAGTCGCTCAGTTTCAAGCCGGACGCCAAAACGCTTTTGATGAGTTGATGAAACGCTACAAATCCAAGATTTTCTCGTACCTATTGCGTTCAGTCAGAAATTACGAGGATGCTGAAGATATCACCATCGAAGTTTTCTTCAAAGCGTACCGTGCCTTAGAAGGTTGGCAACCAAAAGCCAAATTTTCGACATGGCTTTACAAGATTGCGTCCAATCTTGCTATCGATTACCATCGTGCCAAAGCGCGTCACCCTGTCTATGCGTTGGACGACACAGAAATTCCCGAAGCGCGCCTCGTTGCCACCGATCTCCATAGCGATCCAGAGAAGCAGCTGGAAGAGAAAGAACGGGGTCTCCTGATCCGTGAAGCAGTTGATCAACTCTCTCCAAAACAAAAAGCAGTCTTCATGCTAAGCCGGTACGAAGGTTTGCAACTTAAAGAGGTTGCCGAAACACTGGATATGGCGGAAGGCACCGTGAAGATTCACCTCCATCGCGCAGTAAAACGGCTACAAACACTCCTACGTCCATTGTGGGAAAATAACGAAATTTGAAAGGAGAAGTGTTTATTATGCCTAAATGTAAAAAATCTGAAGGGCAAGCGATTGATTATGCTTCCAAACTTCTGCCCCCCGCAGAAGAAGAGCCCTTTGAAGCACACCTCAAGAATTGCCAAGATTGTTCTGACGCTGTAGCCTCCTACACAGCTGTTCTCGCCTTGACAGATAAAGCACAAGACGAACTCATTGTGCCTGAAATCGCTCTCAAGAACATTGAGATGAACGTGTACAAGAGACTCGCTGCGACACAAGAACAGACGTTGCTCTCACGCATCCGCGCCTATTTTGTGAGTGGCGGATCCCCCTTTGGCTGGTACAAAACTGCTGCGGTCAGCAGTGTTGCGATCGCTTTGATCACCGCTGTTGTTCTTATCGGAAAACCCTTCCAATCAGAAGAGACCCTTCGGTTAACCGAGTCACAATCTGCTGATGCCCGTATCGAAGAATATCGCCAGCAAGGCATCCAACGGAACTTAGAGGAGGTATTGATTACGCGCCATCTCCGAAACGATGCATGGGAAACAGAAAGCCAACTCCACCGAATGAAGGAACAGGCACACGGCACCAATTGGACGAAAGTCGCGGATAAACATCTTCAGAGCCTTCAATCTGGGGATTCAACCGCACAATAGGGATATTAGGCATGAAAACGTCAAGCAGGCTTATATTTCTCTTACACGCGATGCTGCTCATTCTCTTCAGTCTATCTGCCCACGCGCAATTTGATGAAGTGAACGCCTTAGTTCAAGCGGGACGTTATACGGAAGCCAGTGATAAGCTTGAAGGACTTGCCGAGTCGGCTAACGACATTGATGTCAAAAGCTGGTACTACCACCAAATCGGAGAAATTCATTATAACTACACGCATCAGTATACAAGGGCTGCTGCGGCTTACGATAAAATCCTGAAATTGGAAAAAAAAGGGCTTGCCCCGCAGGAACTCTACCTCGCGATCATCAAAAAAGGCGATGTCCACAGTCGCATGGGGAATTATCGAGACGCTATCGAAACCTACGATAGACTCATTAAACTCGCCCCTGCCTCGCATTTCGTTCATAAGACTGGATTACAAAAGATTCGGGACATCAATACTGCTCTCAACGACCTCAGACAACAGCAACGCATCGCCATCCAATACAAAGGCAGGCCTCTTGGTACTATTGCCCAATTCCAGATCGCCGAACTCTATAGGAACCCATCGCAGCTTAACCAACCCGAAAAGGCGATCTCAAAGTATAAGGAACTCTTAAAAGCACATCCAGAGGCGACCGTTGCCCCAGAAGCGAGATGGCGCATCGCAAACTTAAGGCATACTATTCTTAACCAATCCGCCTTAGCAATGGCAACGTATAGAAAAGTTGTTGAGGATTACCCAACGAGCAACTTCGCGGCTGAGGCACTCTTCCAAATGGCAAACATCCATCGTACAGCCGAAAAATACTCGTTAGCGATCCCTGTGTTTGAAAAACTGAAACAGAAATATCCTAACTTCTGGAACATGCACGCCGTTCTCTATTGGACTGCGGTCTGTCACGAGAAAAACTTGAACTATCCGGAAGCGGTTGAGGCTTTTGAAACGTTCCTTCATGCCTATCTGCCACAACTCGCACCTGAGTACTTAGGGCAGATCTCGATGCACGATAAGAGTATCTCTGAAGTGGAAGCGGAAATTGGTAAGAAAATAGGAGAGCTCTCCAAGCAGATGGCGGAAATGGAATTAGAACGCTTGAACACAGCCCGCGCAAATAGAAATTTCTCTAAAGCATTAGACATCGCCCGAAACCTCATCGCCAGATCCCCGCATACACCTCAGGCAGAACAAGCAGGGGCACAACTTTCTACGCTTCAACACCTCACAGCGATCGAAAACTTACGTGAGCAACTTCAAGACAACGCCTTAACACCTCCAGACGCGGCACGCGCCCGATTGCAAATTGCTACTATCTATGAACGACAGCTGCAGGACTACCCAAAGGCTATCGCAGTCTATCAAGAAGTCTCAAAACATCATCCTGATTCAACTTACGCCGCTGAAGCACTTTATCGGAGTGGACTCGTTTATGCCAAGCAACTCTCTGCTCCTAATGAAGCCCTCCACGTTTATAAAAGTGTCATCACATCGCATCCGGATACTTTGCAAGCAATGATGGCAAATTTCCAGTTGGGTGAACTCTATAGAAAACTGAACCGTTCCAATGAAGCCTTGCAAGCCTATAAGATAACCATTGGCTATCCAGAACGCGATCGGTATCTCGGCAGGTATAAGGATAGTTTCGCTGATAGAGCGCAATTTCGTATCGGTCGTGTCCACTACGATGACAATCGTTACGACGAAGCACGCGCCGTATTTGAGGAGTTCATCCAGAACCGCGGGCGGTCCCCACGTCTCGCTGCTGCACACGTCTATCTCGCCGCCATCAGCGAGAAACGTGCTGAAAATAGGCTCGCCATCGAATACTACAAAAATGCGGAGACTTTACTTAAGGACAATCCGGTACAAATGACGATGCTCATCGAAGAGGCGGGCATGCTCGGTAACCTCCCAGCGACCGATGCTGATGCGGTGATGCGGTTCCTCGAAGCACACATAAAACGCCTCTCAACAGAAACAACAAAATCCGACTAATTCAAATGTGCTAATAGCGAAGGATCCAGCTGCACAGCATAAGGTGTCGCTTCTGTCAAACACTTATGTGAATCGGGTAATTTTTTGAGTTCTGTGGTCGTGTGCGCTTGAATGTCATGCAGGTTTGGAAACTCATAGACGAATTCCCCATCTTGGATAATCGGTACAAGAAGCGGTTGCCCCTCAGAGACCTTTTCATCCCAAAGTGCCAACCGATCTTTCGCGTAATTTCCAGCGGCATCGGTTAACCGATAGATCTGCTTTTTGCCGGGGATCGTCGCTTTAGCCGGTTCATCGAGCGACTGTTTTCCGACAGGTCTGCCATCACTCTCCACTAACTTATAGACACCACCGAGGGCAGAGGTGCCGCCTTCACCTGTCCGTGGGTTAAAGTTAGCACCCGTCGCGAGCCGCGTACCGACCCCGAAACTGTCAATCGGTGCACCATTTCCGAGCAAAGTATCTATCTGAAATTCATCAAGGTCGTGGCTTGCGATAATTTGGACGTAATCAAGTCCTTCCGCATCAAGGATACGACGCACCTGTTCACTGAGTGTCAAGAGATCCCCGCTATCCAATCTGACGGCGCGTAATCGTGTCCCGCGCGCCGCCATCTCTTTCGCGACGATGCACGCGTTTCGCGCACCTTCAAGCGTATCGTACGTATCAATGAGGAGGGTCGTGTTATTCGGGAAGGCTGCAGCATAATCCCGGAACGCCGCTAACTCAGTAGGACGTTCGAAGACGAATTTATGTGCCATCGTGCCGACGTAAGGGATATCGAATAAACACCCTGCCAGCACCAAAGATGTGCCGCTGGCACCCCCAATAAAGGAAGCACGCGCAGCTAAGATACCGGCATCCCTGCCGTGTGCGCGTCGCGCCCCGAAGTCAAAAACAGGTTTTCCGCGTGCGGCTTGCACGATCCGTGAGGCTTTCGTAGCAATCAGCGTCTGGAAATTCATCACACAGAGCAGATAGGTCTCAAAAAGCTGGACATCTCTCGACCTACCCGTGATGTTGATAATCGGTTCGTTGGGAAAAACAGGCGTACCTTCAGGAACAGCGAAAACAGAGCCATCGAAACGGAAATCCTTCAGCGAAGCGAGGTACTCAGCATGCAGATCGCCACGTGCTGCCAAGTAGTTGAGCGTCGCATCCGTAAAACGCAAATTTAAGATGTAGTGGATGACCTGTTCCAACCCAGCAGCGATAAGATATTGTCCCTGCGGGATCTTGCGGACATAGTAATTCGCAGTGATAACAGCGTTATTTTGTGCATCGAAATCCGCCTGCCCCATCGTCAATTGATAGTAATCAACGAAGAGTGCCATCTCATCAACTGAAAGCAAAGCAGATCTCGGGTGGAAGGCTGGAAGGCTGGAGGAATGGGTGCCCACTCTTCCATCCTTCCTGTCTTCTATCTTTCCGGTCTTCCATCCAATGCCCTTCATAAACCTTTTCCCTCGGTGACAACGAGCCTTCGGTTGACAGATAGATCCCGATGTGTATCCACCTGACCGGAAGGCCAGACGATTTCAAGCGTGTCAACTTTTGTCCGTGTGCCGAGACCGATTTCAAGGGACAGGCTATTCGTTGAGCCGAAACCGCATCCACCGCTAACCTCTCTGTAAATCACACGATCGCCAACGCGCAAAGTTACCTTAGCCCCAATCCCGTCTCGATTGCTTTTGACCCCGACCAATTTCAAAGTAAGCCAATTGTTCCCTGCCCCGGCATTCTGATAGAATAGATTGTGCCACTGATCCCCGATAAACGCACCACCGACAGGCACGTAGATATCAACGTCACCATCCGTATCAATATCGCCGAAAGTTACGCCGTGCCCCTTCCCAACGTTGCCTAACCCCAACGTGAAAGTCGCATCGGTAAAAGTGCCGTCACCATTGTTGCGAAAGAGCGCGTCGCGTTCGAGTCTGCCCATCTGCGGCGCGCCTGTAGCGAGATAAATATCGAGATACCCGTCGCTATCAATATCACCGAAGTTTGCGCCCATCGCCCCAAAGGCGTGATAGAGTCCCGATTCACGAGTGACATCCGTAAAAGTGCCGTCCCCGTTATTGCGGTAAAGGACTTGGCGGTCCGCATCGTGCGGTGCAGTCCCAGTGATTTGCCCTGCGATAAAGGCTTGGAATGAACCCGAATTCGAGATGAAGATGTCCAAATCCGCATCATTGTCTACATCTAAAAAGAAGGTAACAAAGGCATCGGTAACAGGGATATTCATGCCGGTTGTTGGCGTGACATCGGTGAACGTACCATCACCGTTGTTGCGATAAAGGACATTGGACTGCCCAAAGTTAACGACGTGCAGATCAATATACCCGTCCTTATCGTAATCCCCCCAAGCCGTTCCGAGCGAATTGCCAGTATTCGCGACCCCCGCACTTTCAGCAGTGTTGGTAAAGGTGCCATCCCCGTTATTACGATATAAGACATTGGCAGCACCATCGCCGATAACACCGTCAGCGATGTAGAGGTCGAGGTAGCCATCGTTGTCGTAATCCGCCCAAGCGGCACAGAAACTACTCTGCGGGTCAGCGACCCCTGCGGTGTGTGTGACATCCGTGAATGTGCCATCACCGTTGTTGTGGTAGAGCGTATTTTCCGCTGCACCCGACCACCCCCCACGGGTGATATAGAGGTCAAGATAACCGTCGTTGTCGTAATCCGCAAACAGTGACCCCCAACCGCCTCTCGGATCCGCGATGCCTGCTTGTTCTGCGGTATTAGTGAAGGTGCCATCACCGTTATTACGATACAACGCGTGGGGTTGGTAAGTCCCGACTGCGACGATATCCAGATCGCCGTCATTATCGTAATCACCCCATGCGCTACCACGTCCGCCGTCAACTTTGTCCATCTTTAAACCGGAGGCAACATCAATAAATTGGCTTTCGGCTTTCGGCTTTCGGCGGTCAGCGTCTGATTGGAAGATTGGAAGACTGGAAGATTCTTTTCTCGCTTCCTCCGTTCCATCCTTCCTGCCTTCCTGCCTTCCATTCCCGCTAACAACTATTTTGAATTCCTCCGGCAATCCTTCGGGGTATCCACCGAGTTTGCTATACGCCGTCCACAGGTTCCATAGCGTTTCAGGGTCCCGGGGCTTGAGGCGGAGCGATTCTTTGAAATTCGTCACAGCCGCTTCAAGGTTCCCGTGTCGGAGATGGTAGACCCCGAGGTAATAGTATGCCCCAGAGTGGCGACGGTAATTTTGGATGATATTCTCAAATCGCGCAGCAGCTTTGTCGGCTTCACCCAAACGGAATTCCGCTAAACCGAGTTGAAGCATTGCCTCTGGATTGTTCGGTTCAATCTCGAGAACCTTCTCAAATTGACGTTTGGATGCCGAGAGATCCGGCACGAGCATCTGTTGCGGCGCGCCTAAGAAATACCCCAACCGAATGCGTGCGTCGGTATCGTCGGGATTCACCTCCAGCGCACGGGTGAGCGCGACAGTAGAATCAGAAAACCGTTGTTGGTAACTGAAAACCTGCGCTAATGTCAGATACGCCCTTGAGAGTTTATCCTTTGCTTTTGGTAGGGGCGAGGTGACCTCGCCCCTACTGAGAAGTCCTATTAACATCTGCAATTCCACCTCAGCGGACGCGAATTTTTGCTGTCTGATGTAGGTCCGGGCGAGCTGCATTCGAGCATCGTGTGCGTTAGCATCCATCTGCAAGCACGTTTGAAACGCTTGCTCCGCCTTGGCGAAATCGCGCCTGTCTAAAGCATCAATACCGCGCTGATACTGCACAGCCAATTGCGGATCCATCTTATCTGGTGGTGTATCCGCATCGCAACCGATAATGATGAGGAGAATCAGGGAAAAAAAATAAAATTTTCGCATAAGGGTTATTAGTGTATCAGTACCCAGTACCCAGTTAAAGAGGGGATATGATGTGTCAAGTCTTTCTCTTAACTGGTAACTCGTAACTGGTAACTGGTAACTTGAAAAACTATTCCCCCGCCAATCTCGCCTTTAACGCTTCTTTCTGAACGGGTTGTGTCAAATCCATGAGATAGATTCGCATGTGGTCCGAACGGTCTGAACTAAACACAAGTTTCTTCCCGTCTCGCGAAAGACTCGGTTCAAAATGTGCGCCGATGTAGTTTGTGAGTTGGGTTTTGTTCCTGCCGTCAATGTCCATCATCCAGAGTGTATAGTGGTTATGGGCATTTGACACATAGACAATCCGTTTACCCTCTGGGCTGAAGATCGGGTGATAATGGCTGGCATTTGAAAAGGTCAACTGCTTTGGCGTGCCACCTGTTGCATTAACAATGAAAATCTGGTAGATGTCCTCCACCATCCCCGTATAGGCGACCTGTTTCCCATTCGGTGCCCACGTCGGGTGTCCATCATCCACCTCATTATGCGTCAGTTGCATCCTATTGGTGCCATCAATATCAATGACATAGATTTCCAATGTGTCGTTATTTTGTAGGGGCGAGGTAACCTCGCCCCTACGGTCCTCGGCTTCCTGTGTCGGTGCCTTAGACTCAAAAGCAATTTTTTGTCCGTCGGGTGAAAAAACGGGTGCGCGATCTGCACCATCTGCATCTACCAATGGACGCTGGTTTCTCCCGTCAATATCCATCAGGTAGATAGACGCGCGACTCGGATCCGAACCGCTTGCTTGGACAGGCGGGAGCATCATACCGCCACGTGTCCGTTCCGTAACAAAGGCAATCGATTTTCCGTCTGGTGAAAACGCGGGCATGTATTCGTCAAGTTCGTCGGTATGTGTGAGCTGTCGTAATGAGCGATCTGTGAGATTCATGAGGTACAACTCAGCATTCTGGAGACGATTTGATGCGAAAACGACCGACTTTCCATCCGGTGAAATTGCCGGACTATAATCGTCGTTGTACTTCGCAGTAAACGTCATGATATTCCCTTTCTCCGTAAAGGTCTGCTCATAATCGTCGCTGCCTTCGGTACGGAGACGTTGGACGTGATAGGCATCGCCAGTAAGTCCTGCCAATTGCAGGAGAATCTCTTTTTTCGGAGAACCGATTAACAGACCTTGGAACTGAACAAGCGCGAGGGAACGGTCATTGTTGTGCCAATAGACGCGCCCAAGTGCAAGTGTGATTTCTGCCCGTTTGGGAGCCAACTTCGCTGCACTTCCGAAGGCGTTACTTGCTTGCGTCGTATCGCCTAATCCTTCATACACTAAACCGAGTTGATAGTAAGCCTCCGCATTGGAAGGATTCTGCTGAAGTGCCGTCTCAAACTGCTGAATGGCAGCAGCCGTGTCGCCCGTTTCAAGAAATGCTTTGCCACGCTTAATTGTAGCATCCTCGCCGCACGCGATCAGCAGTAAAAATATAGAAATGAGTAAATAGAAACGGATGTTCATCGTAAATAGTTTTTAGTTGTTGGTTATAAGTTATAAGTTAAGAGGGTTCCGATTGTCCAATATCTTTTTGGAACCGTTGGTACTCCAATGCGTAACGACGGTTACAAAAAGATAATCAAGCATCAGAAACCAGACTTATAACTTATAACCATTGTCCCTGATAAGGGGCGGTGAATGCCCATACGGTGAATGCCCATAAGGCATTCATACCGTTGATTCGCATTCATACCCGGGGAAGCCCATACGGGAAACCTCATACCGTTGATTCTGATTCTGATTCTTTAGGGGGTTTAAAGATTTGCGTAAGTCCTGTGTCCTTTCATTTTTCCAATCTACGGCTCCTGTTTTTGTATCACACGCACTCGCTGGTTTGCTGGCACATTATACTGTGCTTGTACCGCTCCATTCGACCATATAACCTGCAAAGTCTCAATCTGCGTAGCGGTTCCAACGCCGAATTCAACAACGAAACTATTAGCGGACATATAACTGTCCCCGGCGTAAATCTCGCGTATCTGTGTCTGGTCCGCTGTTTTGAGTTGAACCTTCGCGCCGATAGCATTTCGGTTCGCACCCGTTCCAATCAACTCGACGTGGAGCCAATTGTTTCGATTTCCGCCATCATTGCGCAATAAAGTCGGTGGCGCGTGATTATTGACAATAAAAATATCGACATCGCCATCATTGTCATAATCCGCAAACGCAGCACCACGTCCCACACGTATAGGGAGCGCTGCGATTCCGCTGCTGTCGCTAACATCGGCGAAAGTGCCATCGCCGTCGTTGCGATACAAGGCATCCACTTGTGGAATAAGTACTTCTGGGTTTTCCAGTTCTTGGAAGGTACTCCCATTCGTAACGAAGATGTCCAAATCGCCATCGTTATCGTAATCAAAGAGTGCTGTGCCCCATCCGATCTGTTTGATCCCCGCCTCAGCCAGCATTGCAGAATAGGATTCATCAACAAATCTGATATGTTTGCTCGGCGCGTCCTCTTTCAAAAGATTTCTGTAAAGCGCGTTTTCTTCGTCAACCCAGTGGCTCATAAAGAGATCGGTATCACCATCGCCATCATAATCGCCAGCAGAGAGTCCCATAGAACCCCGAAAATCCGCTGCCCACGATTCATCACTAACATCCGTGAAAGTGCCATGCCCATCATTCCGATACATATAGTTCACAGAGGTATCATTCGCAACATACAGATCCAAGTCGTTATCGTTATCAAAATCGCTGAAGAGACACTGCATGCTTCTACCGCCCGGTGCGGCTATCTCTATTTCGGCAGTGACATCGGTAAAGGTGCCGTCTCCGTTATTACGATAGAAGACGTTATCTTGCGGTTCAAAGACATGCGGATTCAGGGCACTCGGCACAGGTTTACCGGATTGTAAGGACTCCTCCTGCATCTGTTCAAGTTTATCCAAATCATAGGTGACATAGTTGCAAACGTAGAGATCCAGGTCGTTATCGCCATCAACATCTGCGAAAGCGGCACCCGTGCTCCATAATTCACAATCAACACCAGCCGTTTCCGTAACATCACGGAAGGTGCCGTCGCCGTTGTTGCGATAGAGGACGTTCGCGCCATAATTCGTTACATAAAGGTCAATATTGCCGTCGCCATCGTAATCTGCGAAGACACACCCCATACCGTATCCACGATGCCCAACACCTGCGGTATGCGTTATGTCCGCAAACGTACCATCGCCGTTGTTCCGATAGAGCACATTTGTTTTGCTATTGGGACTGATGTCTTGTGTAAGTGAATGCGGGATATTGACAATATAGAGGTCGATGTCGCCATCGTTGTCTATATCAGCAAAACCGGCACCAGAACCCATGTCTTCGGGGAGTAGACTCGAACGGGTTCCACTTGAATGCTGGAAATGGATACCGGCTTCCTTTGTGACATCGGTAAAGGTAACCGCATTGACAGTAAGGGAGGTCAGCATAAAAATTGCGAATACTACAGAAGAAGTAACCAGTAACCAGTAACCAGTAACCAGTGAAGAAGTCTCTTTTACTGGAAACTGGAAACTGGAAACTGGAAACTTAAAAATATGTTTCCAAGAAATTCGTAAAAATGGATCCGCCGCGAAAACGTTCATCATTAATAATCTCTATATAGAGCGGAATAGTGGTCTTTATGCCCTCAATTTTGAACTCAGACAATGCGCGGTACAAGCGAGCAATCGCTTCATCGCGATCCCTGCCAGTTGCGATGAGTTTTGCCACGAGTGAATCATAATGCGGTGGCACAGTATAACCGGTATAGACATAACCATCAACACGAATACCGATACCGCCGGGCGGATCATAGGCGGTGACGAGTCCCGGCGAAGGCATGAATTGATTTGCCGGATCTTCGGCATTAATTCTGCATTCAATAGCGTGTCCCTGAATCTCGATATCAGATTGATTGTATCCGAGTTGCTGCCCCATTGCGATTCGGATCTGTTCTTTAACGAGATCAATACCCGTAATATTCTCAGTGATGGTGTGTTCAACTTGAATCCGCGTATTCATCTCAAGGAAATAGAAATTATCATTCTTATCAACAACAAATTCAATAGTTCCAGCATTCACATAGCCAACTGCTTTTGCAGCTTTTGCGGCAGCTTTACAGATTTCGGAGCGGAGTTTAGAGGGAATTGAAGCCGCGGGCGCTTCTTCGAGGAGTTTCTGCTGGTTACGCTGGATAGAGCATTCACGTTCACCTAAATGAACAATATTGCCGTGCCCATCGCCTAAAACCTGTACTTCGATATGCCGTGCCTCTTCAATCCATTTTTCAATATAGACATCACCGTTGCCAAAAGCGGCTTCACCCTCCGCTTTCGCGGTATGAAAAAGGTTAAAAAGGCTCGGGCGATTTTCTGCGATTCGGATCCCGCGCCCACCTCCACCTGCGACGGCTTTAATACCAACAGGATAACCGATTTTCTCAGCGAGTTGCACAGCATCCTCGGCAGTGTCAACCGTCCCTTTTTTGTTATTTCTGCGTCTCCCGCCTTGGCTACCGGGTATAAGTTTCAAACCAGCTTTTGCGGCAGTCTCACGCGCCTTTACCTTGTCCCCCATCGTCCGAATATTCTCAACAGAGGGTCCGATGAACTTTATTTCGTGTGCCTCACACATCTCAGCAAACTGTGCATCTTCGGCGAGAAACCCCACGCCGGGGTGTATCGCATTGACGTTGGCATAATCCGCGACGGTGATGATACTTGAGTATTTGAGATAACTCGCTGTTGAGGGTGCTGGACCAATACAGTACGCCTCGTCAGCGTGTTCAACGTGCAGTGCATCCTTATCAGCGGTTGAATAAATCGCTACCGTCTTAATTCCCATGTCTTTACAGGCGCGGATGATGCGGACAGCGATTTCACCGCGATTTGCTATCAGTATTTTTTTTATCATAAAATAGTTTTTAGTTGTTAGTTATAAGTTATAAGTTAAGAGGGTTCTGAGGGTCTATCATCTCTTTGTAATGCCATTACCCCCTAAGCGTAACAAGCGTGAGAAGAAAACATGGGTCGATCAAAAACAGACTTATAACTTATAACTTATAACTTATAACCATTATGTCTGCTTCACTCGGAACAGAGGCTGTGCATACTCAACCGCATCACCATCTTCAACAAGAATCTCGACTATTTCACAGTTAAATGGGGCTTCCACCGGATTGTAAGTCTTCATAACTTCAAGGACAGCCACGGGTTCACCAGTGGCAACGGCATCCCCAACTTCTACAAAAGGCGGTTCTTCAGGTGTAGGAGAGCGGTAGAAGCGTGAAGGCATCGGTGCATTGATGAATTCATTCTCAGGTTGCGCGCTCACCTCTACATCCGTGTCTTCTAAGGGGATCTGCGGTGTTCCGGTTGCGACACTTGCCGCGATGCGTTGCAGCGGTGGCTGTTCATACCCAACTAAACTCTGTCGCTCCCTGGAGACTTGCACCTCAAATTCGTTGTCCCGAATACGTACTTCCGTTAGGTCAGTACGGTCGAGTACCTCTGCCAACTGCTCAACGAGTTCGAGGACATCACTGTAGTCTTGTTCCGCGGATTTAAACGACAGCGCTTTGCTTTCAGATTTATCCTTGGATCTATTTTGACGCATTTCTGTTTTTAATAGTTATAAGTTATAAGTTATAAGTTATAAGTTATAAGAGATTTACGGAACTGTTCGAGGTTTACGGAACTGTTCGAAGAACCCTCTTAACTAACAACTAACAACTAATAACTATTAACTATTCCCCATCCTTTCTACATATTTTCCCGTACGCGTGTCAACTTTGATACGCGTTTCGTTTTGAACAAATAGGGGGACGTTAACAACCCCTCCTGTCTCAAGCGTAGCACGTTTGGATCCACCACTGACGGTATCACCTCGTAATCCAGGATCGGTCTCTACGATTTGAAGTTCAACGAAGTTCGGGAGTTCAATGGCAAGTGGCACTTGCCCATCCATTTTGACGGTGACAGTCTCCCCTTCTTTGAGAAACTTCAAACTATCCTCAACGAGGCTCATCGGAAGTGTGTGTTGTTCAAATGACTCGTTGTCCATAAACCATAGGACATCACCATCCCGGTACATGTACTGCATTTGGTGGTCCATAAGTCTAACGGTTTCAATAGTCTCATTAGAACGAAACGTCCGATCCAAGACGGCACCGTTAGTGACACGTTTAATCTTCGTTCGGGCAAAGGCGCTGCCCTTACCCGGCTTGACATGCTGACAATCGACAATAGTATAAACAATGTTGTCGAGTCGGATAACCAACCCGTTGCGTAAATCGTTAAGTGCTGCCATTTTCTCCTCAATAGTTGTTAGTTAACAGTTAACAGTTATAAGTAACTGTGTTGTGGTATTCAGGGCGGCTGTGGACACCACAACACAATTGAACGCCACAAGAAGTTAACTTATAACTTATAACTTATAACCAACTTATAACTTATAACCTATAACCAATAAAGTGCTTTTTTTAATGCCTTGGCTCTATGACTGATTTGATTCTTTATCTCTTCTCCCAATTCTGCGAAAGTCTGCTCATAGCCGTCCGGTACAAACACCGGATCGTAGCCAAAACCTGTCTCGCCTTTAGGTGCGTGCGTGATGTATCCTTCACAAACACCGCGTACGCCTTTCGGAACAGAATTAGGGTGTACAACTGCGATTGCGGCGATAAAACGGGCACGGCGATCCGTGCGCCCTTCAAGTGCTTGGAGGAGTTTCGCAATCCGGATAGCATCCGTAGCGTCTTCACCTGCCCACCGTTTAGAATGAATACCCGGCGCACCGTTGAGCGCATCTACCTCTAATCCAGCATCATCAGCAAGGGCAAGACAACCTGTATATTCAGCAATAGCAGATGCTTTTTTAGCGGCGTTCTCCATATATGTTTCACCGTCTTCAACGACCTCAGGTGCATCGGGATACGCCTTTAAGGAGACGACCTCTATCTGTTGGTAGGGGCTGGGTAACCCAGCCCCTACGCGGAGCATCTTCGTGAGTTCCTTGACCTTACCTTGGTTATGCGTCGCCAGTACAAGCTTCATCTAAGTTCTCCAACATCATCCGATTCTGTAGTCGGACGAGTTGTTGTATCCCACCGACAGCAAGATCTAACATTTGATCGTAATCGTCGCGCGTAAAAGGCTTCTCCTCTGCGGTACCCTGTATCTCTATAAACTGTCCGCTCCCAGTCATAACGATATTCATATCAACATCCGCTGTTGAATCCTCAGTGTAACAGAGATCCAAGAGTGCTTCACCCTTGACAAGCCCGACACTTGTTGCGGCAATATTATCGATGATAGGAAAATTTTTGATCCTTTTACTTTCGACGAGTCTTTGACAAGCGTCCCAAAGTGCGATAAATGCCCCTGTAATTGAAGCAGTGCGCGTGCCGCCATCGGCTTGGATGACATCGCAATCGACCCAGACCGTGTGCTCTTCTAAGGCATACAGATCTACAGCCGCGCGTAAGGAGCGACCGATAAGGCGTTGAATCTCCTGTGTTCTGCCGCTGACACTGCCCCGGGTTATTTCGCGTTGCATCCGTTCAGAGGTAGAACGTGGCAACATGGAATACTCGGCTGTTACCCAACCCTTCTTCTTGATCCGCTGGTCGCGCATAAAACGGGGTTGCTGGTTAACGACGGAGGCGGTACATATAATACGGGTATCGCCTGTTGCAACGAGAACTGAGCCTTCTGCATGTTTGATATAGTGTCTTTTGATCGTAACTGGTCGCATCTCATCTGGCCGACGGCCATCCGTTCTCTCCATATTTCCTCACCTATAGAGTTTCAAGCAGTGCTAACGCTTTTGTGTAACTTTTCCGTTCAAGATAGTGGCTCAGCATTTTGGGTGCTGTCGCTGGAAGTTCTTGATACAACACGTTAATCCGCTCCAATTGTTCCAATATATCTTCCCCAGTCTCAATTCGCGAAAACATTGTCTCCAATGCCTGCCTGAGCTCGGATAAACTATCCATCTGCATCTGCTGCCTCCGCTATTTGCTGAACGGCTTTACATGTCCGCAAAGAAACATTTTTAGGAGGTTCATCATAACCTTTCCATGCATAAGGATCGACCCCAGAGACCGGAACAATGCATCGCCGATCCGCACTCGCAGGACGTTCCCCTTCGCGAATTGACCACGGTAAAAGTGACCAAGCGTTACAGTAGTGGTTCACCAAGACCCTACGAAACGTATTACCGCGGTTCTTACGGGAGCGGTGGAGCAAATATCCGTTGAAGAAAACTAACGTTCCCGTTGTAACTTCAACGGGTATCTCATCCGTATCATCAAAGCCGTAGCTTTCCTCCGCAAAGTCAAATTCATCTGGATTTTCATGCGCCTTCTGTGGATAGAGATAACCGCGACGGTGTGAACCGGGGAGGATCCATAGACACCCGTTTTCCACTGTCGCATCGTCCATCGCTATCCAAGCACCGATTAGCGAACGATCCCGGGTGGGAATATAGATCTCGTCCTGGTGCCACGCCTGCCCCTGAAAATTTGGAGGTTTCACAAAGAGCATGGACTGCATACACTTGACGCTCCCATCCCAATGTGGGAGGTGTGCAGCGGCAATTTGGCTCAAGATCCCACAGATTTTCGGGTGCTTGACGTACTTCTCAATAATGGGACTGACATAATGCGGTTGATGAATACAGAGAATACGACTCATAACCTCCGTATCGCTCATACCATCAGGCAGCGGTTGGAGGTTATCACACGGATGGCCACCTCTGGCGATCGTGATAGCGTCTTGTCGTAACTCCTCTATCTCATCAAGAGAGAGCAGATCTGGAACAACAAGATACCCATTATCGATAAAAAACTGGGTCTGCTCATCAGATACGATTTTTGGCACCTCAATCGGTGCGCTTGCTTCAAAGTTCACGATTTCTCCTTGGAATAGTTTTGTATCAGTACCCAGTACCCAGTACGGCGAGTACGCCTTCCAGTTTCCAGTTAAGAGAAAGACCTACGTAGATCAGATTCCCCTCTTAACTGGTTACTGGTAACTTTTAACTAACTTATACGCGATTGGCAAGAAACATTTCCGTTACCGCCAAAGCAAAAACCGCCAACATAAGATAAACCCATACACTTTGGTTTTTCTCAACATCTTCGCGGTACTGCGCCACAAGTTCTGCCGCCGGTTTCTCCTCCACCGATTCATCTGCAGTACCTTTCAGCATACTCGTTAATTCTTCTACATCACGCGCTGCGAGGTCAGACTCCGTTGTATCAACATTGACGACGAAAGCGTACGCGTCAGCTCCAGATGCATGGACTGAATAAATACCCGGAACAGCGGTGTCATTGTAAAAGAAGCTGCCTTGTGCGGACACCCCGGGAACGTTCGCGTCCCGTCGCAAGCGAGTCTCAACATTGTTCGGGTCAAAAACCGCAATCGCCTTATCACCCACAACGTTCCCACTTTCAGGTTCAGGGATCTTTAGTTCAACGTTATCACCAACACGATAATTAGGAATAGCGTTTTCACTTTTAAGCGCGAGATATTTAATAGACTCGTGCAGGAACGGCAAATAAACGGCACGAATCGGTAGATCGCTCCATTCTCTATCTATCGTCGAAGTAAAACAGAGTACACGTCCCAGCTGCCCGTAAGGTTTCTCAAGGAGTGCCGGACTCCCATCATCATAAGCTGCAATGACGGTCGTATCTTTTGTCGGAACCGCCTGAAAGTGTCTGTAAAACCGCGCTTTACCGAAATCTCCGTGATTCGGTTCCTTAAAAGGCGCGAAAATTGGATGTTCATACTTTACCGTGGCAAGCACGCGAAATTGTTCACGATCAAAAGCGTCCCCGACTGCTTGGACGAACTCGCAAGGCATCAATCCGGTCTCACCGCCAAGGCGTTGCTTATAGGCATCGGTATCTATATTATCACCGACTGTCACAATCAAGCCGCCACCTGCAGCGACATAAGTTTTCACACGCTCGGCTTCACTGTTAGAAATCTCTGCTACATTGGCAAGAATAAGAACATCGACGCGTTCAAGTGCGGCTGCATTGGGTACGGAGACAGATTCGGTGAAATCGACTTGCAGGGTATCACTCTCGGAGTTCAACGCCCTTTTCATAAAAAAAGTTTCTACGTAGCGACTGGGTAACCCAGCCCCTACCAATGTTCGCGGTTGATCATAGACTGCATGGACTTTGATTGACTGTAGACTTTGCAAAGTAAAATATCGTTTGTTGTCAGCCGCAAGTGCGTCCGCCGGGAGTTCAACCCAACCTGTATGCGTTGCCTCGTCCTCAAACGTAACTTTGAAGACGGCATCCGCGAGGTCGTCCGGTTCAATATCAAGTTCAACGGTGTCAATTATATTATCATCGATAAAAAGGCGGACCTGTAGATTCTCAACCGGTTCATTGCCAAAATTATGGACACGCGCCACGAGCTGCGAGGCTTTCTGTTCTTTTAACACGACGGGCGGAACACTCATCGCTGTAATAGCGAGATTCTGTGGATTTTCAGCACGTACATCAATAAAATTCATTTGGACATTCGGGCTGAGCTTATCCGTCTCAATGAAATTCTCCCACCCTCGCTTTTGCATATCCCCGACGAGATAAACCTGTTTCTCACCGATAGGAATAGGCTGGAGGATCTCATCCGCAGTTTGCAGGGCATCCAAGTAATCCGTATGTTCATAAGTTACCTCTGCAGCGTTCACAGCCGTCCGAATGTGTGAAAATTCTGAACCGAGTGGTGCCACAACACGGGCGTTGTCAGACGAAAGGATCAGTCCGGCTGCATCGGATGCGTCAAGTCCATCCAAAATCTTGATCGCCGCCGCCTTAGCGTCCTCAAAAACACCTTCATATTGCATACTATAAGATGTATCAAGAATAATAACAGCGTTTCGTTTCCCACCCGTTTTCTGTGTGAACACCGGATCAGCGGCGAAAAAGGGTCGTGCGAATGCTAAACCGAGCAACGCTAATATCAAAATGCGCATCAGCAGTAGCAACCAGCGTTTCAACTTGTGTCGACGGACGTTGGTCTGATGCGACATCTGAATGAAACGCACAGTACTGAATACCAATCGTCTTGCCCGTTCTCGGTTTAATAGATGGAGAATGAGCGGAATAGATGCGCCTATAGCACCGGCTATTGCAAAAGAGGCTGTTAAGAAAGTCAAGCCAAACATTATTTTTAGTTTTTAGTTTTTAGTTTTCAGTTTTCAGTAACCAGTTGGATGAAAGATTGGAAGTGTTTTTGCTGGGGTGTTTCCCCTAGGAAGATTGGGGGGTTGCATCCTTCCACCCTTGCATCCTTCCACTCCCGCGCTGTCGTTTAAAACTCGTAACGGGTTTCTATTTAGAGGACCCCTTGCCTCTTAGCGAGATAAGAAGCCAGTGCGAGATCTATTGGCGTTGCTGTTGTTATCACATTGTAATCAATATCTGCTTGCCGTAGTGCGAGTTTATAGGTATCAAGAAAATCGTTAAAATTACTTAGATAACTCTCTCGAATGGCTTGCGGGGTTGTGATAATCTCAGCATCGCTCTCTGAATCAATAAATCGGATAAGTGCTTCCGAACTTCGTCCTGCGTCAAAGTTAGCGAACTCAAGTTCCTGTTGTGCGAGCACATGGAAAACAATAACTTCATGTCCTTCATAACGGAGATGTTCTAATCCGGCGATGACCTCTTCATGATTTTCATCGTAGAGATCCGAGATGAAGAGTACCAATCCGCGTTTCGTAAGCCGTTCAGCGATTTGATGCAGCGGTGTTCCCATCCGTGTGCTTTTCGTTGTTTGTAGCGTCTCCAACGTAAGCAAAATCGAGTGTAGATGTGATGTGCTACTCCGCGCCGGAAGGTATTGATGAAGCGTATCATCAAAATACGCGAACCCAACGGCATCGCGCTGCTTCGCCATAAAATACGCAAGCGATGCGATAAGGAAACTCGAATATCTCAACTTCGTTAGTCTTGGCGTTTCCGGGTCGTTTCCGTCTGTAGGTGCCTCATCTGTCTGTGCCTCTGCTGTCGGATGTGCCATAGACTCACTCGTATCTAAGAGCAAGTAACAGTTAAGATTCGTCTCCTCCTCAAACTGCTTAATATAATACCTGTCGGTCCGGGCGTAGGCTTTCCAATCTATATGTTTGGTATCGTCTCCGGGCATATATTGCCGGTATTGCGAGAATTCCACACTAAACCCGTGATACGGGCTCTTGTGAAGCCCAGAGATAAAACCTTCAACGACGAATTTTGCGATCAATTCAAGGTTCCCAATTCGGGCGAGGGTGGTCGGATCTAAAAAGGTGCGTCCTACTGTTGAGTTCTGTTGCATAATAGTTTTTGGTTGTTAGTTATAAGTTTTTAGTTAAGAGGTTTCCGATTATTTAAGCCTCTTTTGATAACGGTTGGTACTTCAATACAAAGAACTATCAAATATCAGAAACAAAACTTATAACTTATAACTTATAACCATTCCCTACTGCTTTCTCAAAATAAGTAGCGTGAGATCATCGAACTGATCCGCTTCTCCCTGAAATTCCATGACGGAACTGTGAAGATACTTGCGGATAGCCTCAGCGTGTTCATCCTTGCATGCTTGTGATGCTTCTACAAGCCGTTCCTCTTCATAATAGTCGTCCTCAACGTTGACAGTCTCTGTGACACCGTCTGTATAATATACAACGACATCACCACTGGCGAGTTGGACATGTTCGGCTTCATATTCGGCAATGCTTGAAACCATATCGTTCGGAAACATTCCGAGCGGAATACCGCCAACATCCTCACCCAACCACTTGTAAGAGCCATCCTTTCTGATGAGTAGTGGTGGATTATGCCCTGCATTAAGCGTCGTGAGTACATCTGTTTCCGGGTTAAGATGGCTGTAGAAGAAGGTCGCATATTTCTCTTCTGTACCGCTGGCGTAAAGGAGCGAGTTCAATATCATCGCCATGCTCGCGATTTCGGCGTACAAGGCAGACTGGTCGTAGGGGCTGGGTAACCCAGCCCCTACCATACTTTCTGCCCGCGACAATTCCGAGATAAGCCCTGCGCGGAGCGTCGCCATGAGCAGCGCCGCTTGCATCCCTTTCCCAGAAACATCGGCAATTGCGAGTCCCCAATGTCCGGTAGCTAAAGGGAGACAATCATAATAGTCGCCACCGACAGGTCCACGCGGTTCATAATGTCCTGCGACTTCGTATCCGGGGATGTCCGGCAATGTCTCAGGAATGAGGTTCACCTGAATTTTGCGCGCCTCCTCCATTTCTGCCTGTAATTGGCGCGCCTCAAGTGCCTCTTGATGGAGCTGCGCGTTCTGAATTGCGACACCTGCCTGTTTGGCAAAAGAATCGAGCAAGACGACATCTTCATCCGTAAAGGATGTAATTCTGCCACCGCGTTCCTCTTTGTCCCCAACGACAAGGACCCCTAAGATATCGCCATCACGTCCAGGGATCGGAACAGCCATTAGATTCTTACCTCCGAAGAGCGTATCGGATGTAGGTAGACAGTGTCCCGGGATCCCCTCTTTAACGACAGACTTCAGGACATCTTCGGATGTCGGTTCTTGAGACGCGGGTGTGTCTTCACCGTAAGAGATAACAAGTCCGTCTCCGTTCTCCTGTGCTGCGGTATTTTCAATCAAGGTCTCTGGAAATGCGTAGTGCATTTCGAGTTCCTGCTGCTCGGTGTGCGTAAGCATGAGCGCGCCAGCATTAGCGTCAAGAAGTGAGACGGCTTGCTGTACGACCTGTTCTGCAGCATCTTCAGGTTGTAGCAGCTGACAGATCTGTGGGGCGCTCTCTGCGAGCATGAACAACCGAAACTTTTCGCTCTGGATGCCCTCTACCATCTGCGAATAGGCGATAGCAATCGAAATTTGGTGGGTAAGCGTTGTTAGTAATTCCTTTTCCCACGCCTCTAATGTATCCCTCGCTAAAAATTTGCCGAGTCCAATCATTCCGAGAAATTCATCTTGAATTTTGAGTGGTACCCAGAGCCGTATATCAATAGTCTCCGAAAGTTCAGCACTCCGAGCGAAGAACTGTTTAAGAGGTTCTGGCGGATCCGCGTTATCAATAAACGAATGTTGCAATAAAGCCTCCAATTCATCTTCTTCAACAGGAATTGGAGAAAACATCGATTCAGGGGTCGCTGCAACGACATCGAGGTTTTGTCCTGTGGCGTGGTAACGCAATATTGCCCCGCGTCTAATTTGCAAGGTACCGAGCGTGATGCGGAGATAGGTTTTGCTGGAATGATTGAAATTGCTGTGTCCGGAGATGAGTGTTTGCCCCAAATGTTCCAACTCGGATAGGCTGAAAATGAGCCGCTCCATAGTCTGTTCTGCAGTATTTTGCGTTTTATGGGTTCCCAAACTATCTCCTAAAGGCTTGCTCGGGGCTTTCATAATATTGTATCCAAAGGTAGGTTCTAATTTTTATTTTGAAATGGTTATAAGTTATAAGTTATAAGTTATAAGTTTGGTTTCCGATGTTGTCGTTACGCAATTGAAGTACTGACGGTTACCAAAAGATATTGGACAATCAAAACCTCTTAACTAAAAACTAATAACTAAAAACTAACAACTATTTTCATAGATTCGCGACAGCAGATTCCTCGTCTGGGAAGATGCCAGCGTATTTAGCGATTGCCATCATGCGAAAGGTTCGTTCCTGCGTAGATGACAACCCACAGAAATTTAAAGTGCCTTCACGTTCTTCAAGTGCTTCTATAATTTCGATGAGTATAGATATACCAATGCTGTTAATAAGTGTTGTTTTTTCAAGGTTAATCACGAGTTGTACACAACCCCCCTGAATGAGTTCCTGTGCCTTCTCGGAAAGCTGCTCTCCAAGGGCATCATTCAGGTATCCCGTTGTCTCAATTATCGCGTGCTCTTCCGCCTCGCGAATTTGAATATCAAATTTGTTCAACAAACCGCTTACCTCCTTCTCAGGCTTTTAATATGGACTTGCAAGTCGCCTCTAAAACTAAAGGTGATACATTTAAACGACAGCGCTTCGCTTTTAAACGACAGCGCTTCGCTTTCGAGAAATATGCCGTTTAACACTACATTCAAACACAGATTTGTGGATTCTCTGCGAAAGGTTCAAAATTGTGTTGGCACCATAGTGAAAACGACACAGTCCCCTATTCGGTAGCCTTCTTTTTTGTAAAACTAACAGTCGTACCGTTAGGGCTACTTTCTATCATGACCTCATCCATTAGGGCTTTAATGATTTGTAAACCTCTCCCGCGCTTACGCAGATCGGGGTGTACCCCTGCGGTACCGAGTAAGCGGGTCCCGTCGAGTGTATCCGCAGTTATACCAACGCCTCGGTCGGTAATTTTGACTTGCAACTGATCGTCCGTAACTAAGAACTGAATATGAACTTCCTTATCCTCGCTTTGGCTATGTTCAGAAGCGTTGATACAGGTTTCAATGATAGCGAGTTGAATCTCTTCAACTGCATCCTCATTGAAGTCCTTCAATTCAGCAAGGACAGAGCCAGTTTTCGCTGCGGCAAGTTCCATATCAGGGTACATAGGTATAGTGAGGAGTACTTTGTGTTCATCTGCCACGCTATTTTCCCTCCTTGCTAATGATTCCGAGCTGTCTGTCTCTCTAACTTGCCCTTTGTCAAATCCATCAATCTGACGAGAATAGACGCAGTTTTTACTACGCTAATCCTATATTCGGGGTCTCGTTTCTCCCCTTCAGGTATAAATTGTATTTATAATAGAAAGTTGATGAAATCCAGGTGCCCAAGCTTGCGCGTCCCGTAAATCGAGCATCAACGCAAACTTGATTAAATATCATACTATATTTTCTTCGATTATGTCAAGTTTTTTATCCCAGTTCACGGATCAAGAGATTTTGTCTCGTCAACAATCCAGCGTGCGTCCGCTATCCGAGCAGATGCTTCTGAGGGGTCTGGCTGATAGGTTGCAAACTTTACCCTATCACAATTAGCGAGTAGCTGCTGGACACGCGCAACATAAGGCTTACCGATCTCCGCGTGCAACATCGCGCGAAGCAATGCGGTTGTTGTCAATTCCAGTGCGGGGATTCGATACCGCGCGCGAATGTATTCTCGGAGCACGTGCGCAATTTGGGTATGATACGTCTCCATGTCGCCCCGTGTGAGCCAGTCCGAAGCCTCGATGACCGATAGTTGTTCATACGCCGCCTCGTGTGCTAAGGGTGTATGATCTTCTGGTGTTACCGGAACAGGTGAGGTTTGACCCCGTTTTTGAATCCAATACCATATCGCAGCGACTATAAAGCCGAGTAGCGTCACACCGCCAATGAAGTAAGGCAATAGGTTTTGTGGTAACTCCAAGGGTGGTTTAATATCGCGTAGGCTTTGCCGGTCCATAGCACCCTGTATAAGAATTTGTGTAATTACAGACATATCTCTCGCGAAAAGGTGCGAATCACAACGCAAGTTAGGACTTACGCAGCTCCCTTTGCAGGCGGGGTTTCAAACCCCGCCTGCAGTGCACAGGGCATCCGTTATCACGAAAAAAATGCGCAAATCCTGCACAAGTCTTCCAAAATCTATACGTGATACTTTAGGTCATACGCGGTTCAACGACTATCGACTTCGGCGAAGTTGGACAGGCGTACTGGCAGACCCCACATCCGGTACAGCCAGCGTCCATCACCTCTACAATACCGTCTGCTGTGAGGTGGATCGCATCATCTCCAATAGGACACGTATCAACGCAATAAGTGCAAGCAATTTCTTTAGTGCGGAGACAAGTTTCGGCGTTGAAAACCGCTAACCCCATTCTAATGTCTTCTGCATAAACGGTTTGCAAAGCACCGCTGGGACAGACGTACATGCATGCCAACGAATCGCAGATAACACACGGTTGCGCATCAGGATCAATGTAAGGTGTATTGTTAAGGTCGGCGCGTGTACTCTCTAAAGGGATAATCGCATTCGCGGGGCAGTTTTTGACGCAGTTGCCACACCGATGGCATTTCTCCAAAAATTCTACTTCCGGCAATGCACCGGGCGGTCGTAAGAGGACACGCTCGCAGGGTGCCTCAACTGGCAGATGCTCACCTATCCTGTCATCAAGAAATTCGGCGACAGGCTGAATGAGTTGGCTTAAGGCCTCTTTAAAAAAGCCGCGCCTCCCGGTTTGATCCGACATTTTTAGATTTTATCCCTTGGGACTTACGCAGCCCTTTTTGCAGGCGGGGTTTCAAACCCTGAAGAAACACCCTATCAAAAACCCTGCAGTGCGTTATTATTCTTCTTTTTTCTTCGGAATCCGGTAACAACATTTGTGGCTGCCTTGCATCAGATGTTCTTCACGAACGACCTTTGCCCCTAAGGATTGCCGGAAAAGTGCTAATTCAATCTCGCATACGCCTGGATATTCTTGTGCGATTACCGCGATTGGGCAGTTATGTTCAGTTAAAATGTAATCGTCCTCAGCCTCTTCAAAACGTGCCATGTATCCCTCTTCATCACGAATTCGCGCAAGTTCTTCGATCCGTTCACGGAGTGCTTTACCCGCAAGCCGTTGTTGATACGTTTCCAGCTGCGACTCCATCCGTCCACGGAAGACTTTATTGATGAAACCAGGACCGTTAAATTTTGCTACCTCATGCATCAATCCAACAGCAAAGTTAGCATAAGTTGTCGGGAAGAGACCGTTTGCTTCATCCGTTAACTGATAAATATGACGCGGACGACCACGTCCCTGTTTCTCTGGGTAATGCGCAATCAATCCCTCTCCTTCAAGTATGGCGAGATGTTGTCGGACCCCCATCGGGCTGATATGCAACGCTTCTGTCAGTTGACCGACAGTCATACCTGCACGCATTTTCAGTAGTTGCAGGATTCGCATTCGGGTTTCGCTCATTTCGCAATTCACAGGATTACCTCATAATCTGGATAACAACAATACGCTACGTTTTTACAACCTCTAAAAAGATTATATCACAATCGCAAACACAATTCAATATAATTTTTTATAGTTATTAGTTACTATAGTTTGGACAATTTTAACTTTTTTACAGACAAATAGCAGAAAAGAGGGTATCCTTTCATAATAAACCTGACATTTATTGAAAGGACATATCTAATGACCCCTCTTTCCCGCTTAGAAGACATGTT
>JAJEDN010000022.1 GCA_022821495.1 Candidatus Poribacteria bacterium | reverse complement strand
CGACATCACGAAATCAGAGAAGATAGAGACTTGGGGAGCATCCTTAAGTATGCTTACTACCACTTCAGCATACCGTTTTACTACCATCCTATTGTGTGCCACCACAAGATTTCGCGATATAAGTCGTCTAGTCAATAAGTTTCCCTCGTTCAACCTGTAGGCTTGGCTGCCGTATTGAACAAGCCCCATGCTTTAGCAGGGGGTTACTGACATAGGAAGATTTCCAAATCCCGATACACCGCGATAGGGGAGATCACAGAATCGCGATTTCTTCGATTCTGTGTGACGTTAATGTGACGTTTGTAACGTCACATGTGACGTGCAGAACCCACGTGTGACGCGGAATGTGACGTGAATTTGCGTTTTTTAATGATAAGTGTTTGATTTTTGGTTTCCTTCGCGTTATATCATAATATGTTTTAAGTATATCATATATAAAGTATAAAGTCAAGGAAAACTTCGATTTTCGTGGTCACCGTTTTCGGGACTCAAATCAAGTAAGCCTCCTACAAGGAAGCGAAAAAGCACACGGAAACCTTAGCCGTTGTGAGTATTACTATAGTATCTATCTCGCTCTATCGTCAATGCTGTTTGAGTTTGCCCCACGGTATTATTCGCTTTTCTGTGCTCGGTGAGACGGGCAAGAATGCTGCTGGCACCCACTCCGGAGATAACCACAATGACAACTCATTTGCTATTTCAATGGGGTCGCTGAGTCCACCTGTAGCCTTTACGAGATGGATGGCACTATCTCCAAAGATTTCATCGACGGGGAGAGCTTCACCGGGTGCAGGCCTGTGGACTATCCTTTGGAAAGCATAGGCAATCCATTGTCCGTCAGGTGACCAAGCGGGAGAGCTTGCCCATTCACGTGCCCCTAATCGCGTCAGCTGCCGAAGGTTATTTCCATCTATATCAATGACAAGGATATTCCTGATTTCGTTTTCCAAACTCTTAGTAGCATAGGCAATCTGTTTGCCATTGGGAGACCATGTGCATCCCCCTAATGCACTTTTTCCGAGTTTTCTCAACCTTCCACCATCGGCAGTCATCACATAGAGCAAAAAATTGCCTGCACCATGCTCCGGTCCTCGATAGGCGTTGAAGGCGATCCATTGGCTGTCTGGTGACCAAGCCGGATTCGTATTGTCCCATTTTCTTGTCAATTGCTTCAGATTTGAGCCATCTGCATTGATTCTATAGATCTGCCGATCCCCGGTTCGATCGGAGACGAAGCCGATCCACTTCCCGTTAGGCGACCAAACAGGAGAATGGTTCAGACTTGGGTGATCTGTCAACCGACGCGATGCCTTGGTCCGGAGGTCGATGACGTGGATAGCGGTTCTCCCTATTTCTCTGGCTGCATAGGCAAGAAAGCGTCCATTAGGTGACCAAGCGTGCTCGCGCCCTTTTTTGGCTTCATTGGTGTCAAGTTTTCGTAGATTCTGACCCGTGCTATCAATGATATAGAGATCTGCAGTCCCTTCGTGTTCGGAGATAAAAGAGAGTGCCTGAACTCTGGCTTGTGCATTTTCGGTCAAAAGGCTACTGCTTACCAACAACGCGATACCTAACATCACGTAAATATGTATCTGTTTGAGTGCCATGAGGAGCTCCTTCGTACCTTTTCGGTGGGACGCGGCTATTGGTTCTTAGGTTTATCCGACACCGCCGCTGCCACCAGTCGATCGAGACTTGGTTCTCTGCCTTTGCGGGACATCAACTTGTGGTTGGCTTCATAGGCGATCAAGTTGCCATCCCTATCAATAAGCCACCGTACTGGAATAGAGCGAATATCATACTGTTGGGCAAGCGGACTCTGCCGTTCTTGCCCCGTGAAAATCTGCCGCCACGGGATCTGATTTTCTTCGAGGTAGTCGCGTAGTTTTGTTTCATTGGTATCAAGGTTAACCCCGATAACCTCGCTATTGCGGGGTGGAAGCGATAGCGTCCATTGACAAATCGTTCCACGCTTGCGGTTGATGACCAGATGTCCAGCAAATTGGGCGGGTCTAAAGCGAGCACCGATGGACGCATCCAGTATGAAGTATGCGTGGATTCGGAAGACGATATCAGCGTATTCAGGCGAAATTGCCCGTAAGCACGCCTTTGCACCGTTTTGACCGTGTCTGAGATTCATTGTCGCGCCTGGATGAAATTGGCGAAGAAAGGGGAGAATCCGCTTCCGGTCGAGGTCCCAGACATCGCCGACGTTAGCGATTGATGGTGGAAGAAAGACTTGGAAATCCGTTGTGCTGTAGTGTTTCAATGGCTGCGCAGGTCCGGGATTGAATAACTTTAGCCACTGTTCCCATGTCATATCCACCGGTTCTTGCCATTGTGCCTTGGCTCGATTAAACTTTTCTTCTGTTGCCCACTGCAGATTATTCGCTGTATTTTCGATCGGATCCCAATGTGCTTGCACTGCGACAGTTGCTGAAGTGCTTAGCACAGTACGAAGGTCTATCATTATTCACGCTTCTCCAAAAATAGTTTCTGAAATTTAGAAACGACACCGCTTGCTACGTTTCCTAAATCGTTTTTAGGGAATAGGTACAATCCTGCTTGAGAATGTTCAATCAGATTTACTGTGAGGTCGTTGACGCGTTCCCAATTTGAGACAGCAACATCCTGTTTGAGAATACTGTTGTCAAAGTAGTCAATATACTGAACACAGGCAACAATATTACCGGTTTTTTGCTTATCTTTTCCAGCGCGTGCTTCGACAAGAACGATAGATACCACATAGGATACACCTTTTTCAATCTCCAGGACAGCATTTATATTTTCAGTTCTACCAAAGGCTTCAAGCAGATGTTCCGCGACTAAAGGTTTAAGGTCGTTGTCTCCTGCGATATCAAGAAAAATTTTGATTTTCTGCGGATGTTCTGAAAAATCTTGGACAGGTATGCCTTCTAATGAGATTGCTATGAAACTGAGTATTACACTGACTGCAAGAAAAAGTATCAAAAACCGTTTCATTTTGTTCTCCTTTTCCAATTGCGACTATTCATTTTCTGTCTTATCTTTGAGTGCTTCTATTACAAGTTGTTCTAACTTCAAGCCTCTTGCTTTGCTTGAAATTAATGTGCCATCTCTGGCGATGAGACACGGGGCAGGGATAGCGCGAATATGATACTGTTGGACAAGGGGGCTTTCCCATTTTTGTCCGCTGAAAATTTGCCGCCACTGGATGTCGTTCTCTTTGAGATAGTTGCGCAGTCTCGTTTCATCGGTGTCAAGGTTAACCCCGATGATGTCAAATCCCTGATCTTTATAGGTATCATAAACCCTTTTCACATTCGGCATTTCCGCGAGACAAGGACCGCACCAAACCGCCCAGAAATCGAGTAGGACGACTTTCCCGCGATATTGCTGCAGCGAAATCTGTTTGCCATCGAGGTCAGTTGCAGAAAAATCAGGCACAACCTTTCCAACCAGTTCTGACATAGGATTAACCTTTTTCCGATATTTTTCAGCAAGTTCGGAATTGCCGAGTTCTTCATGGATTCGGGCGAGTGCGTCAAGAACATAGTAGTTGTCCGGGTCCCTTTCCTCAAGTTTCTCGAAAACCGCAAGTACTTCTTCATCCCGGTTTGCCATCCCAAGCATCGTGCGGAGCAGAAAATGTGCTTGAAGGTCGTCGGGTTTTATATCAGATTTGAAACGATTAATAAGTCTGTTGGCATCTTCCTGCCGTCCAACTTCAATGTAGAGACGGACGAGCGAAGCATAGAGATGAAAGGCAAGATGATTGTCCAGTTGTCGTTGAAGTCCAGCTTCTAAGGTCGTGATGGTTTCTTCGAGGGTTCCATACATCTCTTCGGGTGCGTCTTCCCAGACACTGGATGACGGGTAAACGTTGAACGAGAAACTCAGGTTTAAGCATGCAAACGGTTGATTGGTATGATGCCGACACCGCGCAAGTGGTATGACATCGCCATATAGGGCGAGATTTGCCCGTGTTCTTTCTCGATACCCCGTGTGAAATTGGTAGCCATAACTCACAGGCATCTTCGGGTCTGCGTTGATAAGAAAGCGTGGCTTGCCACCTTTGGTATCCGCCGGACAAAGTAGGCTGTTTGCATCCGCCAAGTATTTCGGGTGAAGATCTGAGAGCCACTGCGGAAAATCGTTATGTTCTTTCTGGTAGGTTTGAATTGCCTTACCAATCGTAAGCAAATTTTGGGTGCAGATTTCAATATATTTCTGGTCCTGCTTTAAATCTGTGTCTTGTCCATGCGCGTTGGGTTTTGGTGCCAGTTCCTCTGGCGTTGGTTGGGATTTGAATGTCTCCTCTGGGTTAATCGCTTGTGCCAGACGCATCGCACCTATTGGGGCGGCAAAACAGATGAAGACGAGTAACCCGATTCCCGCAGCAACCTTTGGCACTGGCTGCCGATTCAGGTTTTCAGCGAGGACGGTTCGGAGTCGTCTTTCAATCTTTGAGGAGCGTGCTATCGCGACAGCTGCACGTGAAGTCGCCTTTGCTATTTTCACGTTGCGTGTAATATCAAGCAGAAGTTGCGCGTACTCAGTTGATTGATATCCGGCGTTGAGTACTTGGTCGTCGCAGGCTTGCTCTGCTTCTATCCGCATCCAACGTACTGCGAACCACACAAGTGGGTTAAACCAGTAGACTGCACACGTTACCTGGGCAATCGTCTGCATCACCCAATCCCATCGTTTGATGTGCGCCAATTCGTGGAGTAGCACAGCACGGAGCCGCTCGGTTTTCCATTGATCCGCATCAACTGGCAGCAAGATTATAGGACGTAAGAAGCCCCAAACCATTGGTACTGTAATCCTATTGCTGAGACGGACATTTGCGGGTTGATTCCAATTGGATCGGCACTGCTCAACAGCGCGGCTAAAATTGTTCCCACAAGCAGAGATATGCCAGACAGCACCGATTCCGACCGTCAAACGGATAAGCAGAAACAGACCGGCACCTGCCCAGGCTATCACCATCCAGCCTGTCCAATGCAGTGCGGTGAGGGGGTTGCTCTGACCTGTCACAGCGTTAAGTGGCGGCTGTGCTGATGTGATTGGTATTGAGGATACTGGCTTTGGTGGCAATTGGTGCTGGGCAATTGAAACGGGGGTTTCTGCTGGTAGAATACCGAGTTCCCACTTCGGGAGCACGAAAGAGAACAATGGAACGATGAGGCATCCGACAATTGCCATGCTCCAAACGAAACCGCGCACCGCCGCCGATTTGCGACGGAGGCAAAATGCGAATAAACCCGCAACGGCGAAAATAACGAAACTTTTCATCGTGGTGTCAACGAGAAATTTCAGCAATGGGTCTGCATAGAGCGTTTCAATGAATCGCATCATGACGAGGAGTCTCCTTTTTTCGCTTGCGCAATGCGTTGGCTTAAACGGTCGAGTTCCTCATCCGAAAGGTCAACCTCGGAAACCAGCGCGATGACCGTTTTCTCAATGGATTTATCAAAAAACGTCTGGAAAATCTGTTTGAGCGCGGAACGTCCGGCAAGATGGCGTGGTTGCGTTGGACGATAGATATAACGTTTGCCATCTTTTACGTGGGTGAGGTACCCTTTCTCCTCCAAGATTCCCAACAGTGCTCGAACTGTAGAGTAAGTTGGTGGATCAGGGAGATCTTTGAGCACATCGGCAACGGAAACGCGACCGCGTTGGTAGACAATATCCATGATTTGCCGTTCCCGACGACTCAGTTTGACGGTCCCGTAGTCTTCCATTTTTCACCTCTTTCGAGAATAAGTTAATGTTTTAGCACTTATGCAGGTGATAAATCGGGTAATATGCTAATATTTTAGCATTTACGAAAAACGATGTCAAGGAAAATGCTAAAAATTTAGCATGAATTAATGGAGCAGACGATTGGCACATTTGCAAGTACCACAATGAAACTTTCTGTTATAACCCAAGTTGCTACTAACAACTTCTGCACGTTTCAACATAGTTTTCAGACACTTCCCCACCCCAGAGGGGTGATATATCTATAGAAAACGGCGTATTTAACTCTTGCACTCCCGGGGAATGCCATAGGGCATTCATA
>JAJEDN010000049.1 GCA_022821495.1 Candidatus Poribacteria bacterium | reverse complement strand
CGATAAAATGACCGATGCGTTCTCGAGCTTCGGTAATATCTTGGTAATCATTGAGGTGAACTTCTTCCTCCTTGAGCGTTCGGATCAACCTTTCGGCGTATCCGTTCTCCCAAGGACACCCTCTGCGAGCGACTGAAATCTCAATACCATGTGCTTTGAGTTTCAAGAGATAAGCCCTTGAAAGATACTGCACGCCTTGATCGGAGTGATGTATCTCCGGCACCCTATCGTGTAAAGCTTGCTCTAAGGGTTCCAAGGTCAGAGATTGCGTCAAGTGTGGACTGAGTTTCCACGCTCTAATCATGCGTGTGAAGACATCCATGAGCAGAGCGACATAGATGAAGCGGTGCTTGAGGCGGACGTAGGTGATATCGCCCACCCAGACCTGATCGCACCGACAGATGTCAAGCGTCTTCAGGTGATTCCGCCAGGGCTGCGGACCGTCAGTGGAGTGGGTCGTTTGACACGCACGTTTGACGGCAACCGAGAAGTTCTCTTCTTTCATCAAGCGGGCGACGCGTTTATACCCAACGGTGTGTCCTTCGGCGACCAACACCTTCGTGATACGTCTATACCCGTAAGTCGGATACGCCGCCGCTAACCGCTGTATTTCGGATCGCAGGACTTCTTCAGAGGCATCGCTTTTGGGTTGATAATAGAAGGTGCTCTTGTTGAAACCCAGCGTCTGACAAATCTGCCGCATGGAATACTCCTTGCGCAACGTCTCAACGAGACGGCGCTGTTGAGATGGATTCAATCCAAGAAAGTCAATGCTTTTTTTTGGATTTCCAGGGCCAGCGTCAACCGTCCAACGAGTTGCTCAAGTTGAGCGATCCGCTCGGCTGACTCGCTTGACGGCTTATCGGTTTCCGACTCAAAGAAGGTTTCGGCATTTTCAAGAAATTGGCGTTTCCATGTTGAAACTTGGTTTTCGCTGAGGTTATGACGTCGACACAGTTCTGCTTGTGAAGTTTCACTGCGGAGTGCTTCAAGCACAACTTCTGCTTTAAACTTGGGCGTGAATTTTCTGCGTTTTGCCATCGGAATGCTCCTTTGAAATATAGATTAGCATTGTAGCACAATCTTATATTAGAGAGTGGTCTAAATTTCCGGTGGCAGTACACTGTTATTATAACCCAAGTTGCTACTAACAACTTTCGCACGTTTCAACACAGTTTTTCAGACGCTTTCCCCACCCCAGAGGAGGGTTTTTGCTTGGGTGTTTCTTCAATATATCTATAGAAAAGGGTGTATCAACGTCTCGCACTCCTAATGAAGATTAACTTTTTAATTGGGTAATTTCCGGGGGCTGTCCGGTTCGGTTAGGAAACCGAACCTACCGGTCCTGGGAAAACAAAGAATTACCCAAATATTTTATTAAACTTCATTAGGAGTGCTATGTAAATAAATAGGTAGCAACTTGGGTTATTATACCACAATCTTGGTTTAGACAGTAGCCCGAAATTCCGATGGCAGTTCAGCCGCTGCAGTCTCGCCCTAACCCAATGCCCCTGCCACCAGCACCAAATCCCGTATATCGACCGTGCCATCCCCGTTAACATCGGCGTTGCCTGCATCTTTTTCCCCAAACTTTGCTGCCACTGCGACCAGATCCAAAATGTTGACCTCACCATCACCGTTGACATCTTCTTTGCGACGCGGTGGCTCAGGGAACATCTCGATTATGGCAGTGTTATTCGTTGCGAGCGCTATATCAAGCGGTGTCTGCCCTTCCTTGCTCTTGAGGAACGGCTTGACGTCCGGGTGGTCAAGCAGCGCTTTGACAACTTCCGCTTTCTCATAAATAGCCGCATAGTGCAGGGCAGTCATGCCACCGACATCCTGGGCATTGACATCAATGGTCGGGTCTTGCTTGAGCAATCGCAGTGCATGAATAGGAGGACTGTGCTTGGTTTCAAAAATCAACGGATATTTGGGAATACAGCCGCGCGGCTCTTCTTCCATAACATAGTCATCAAAAAAACAGTCATCTGAGGCAAGGTCTTCGTAAAAGTACTTGTAGAGCCAGACGATACCCCGCTTGTCATCTTCGCTGATGGTGTTTGCTGTACTGCGGTCGTAGTCGCCCGCCATTGCCATCACTGACGCTGGCTGATTGCCGGCTGTTCGATGCAACCCGCCCCGACTCCGCATGAAACCCGGACGTTGATAAGTATCAGCCAAACCAAAGGCATGCCCCAACTCATGGGCGAGGACAGAGAGCAGTATGTGTGTGGTCTCAGTGCCTTGCCGTATGCGCATATCCGGTGGGTAGAGTCTTCCTACTAGTGTTCCTGACCTTGCTTGTGTGCATACAAAAGCCACCCGCAGATCGACGGCTCGCCATCCCTCCAGGTTATCTTTGCTTTTGTGTATGCTGGGGTCGTAGTCAGGCTGTAGCTCATAGACAAATTTATCGACAATCGGACGTTCTGGATTCAGTTCTTTTAAAGGCTCAAGCCACGCCCGCAGTGAGGTTGAAATAGCGTCCTTCAATGCCTCATCGTTTTGTCTGTCTTCGGGCTTGCAATCAACACCGTAACGGTAAGCGATCTTCCACTCCGGCTCATGAACCTTGGTAATTAAGAGCTTGAGACCTTCCAAACTTAATCCGCCGGTCGCCACGATGAAGCCATCCCCTACAGGCGTGGCACTGAAGAGCAGGCACACTAACAGCAGAACACCGAAGATATATCTCATGTTTTTCTAAACTTTCACTCCTTGAATGATGCGGTCACCCGTGGGATGCTCTCCTCGCAGGCGAACCGTTCAATACTGGAGGCGCCTACGAAACCGACGGTATCCGTTTTCTCGTTAATAAACGCCGCCTCCGGTGCCTTTGAGATGGGACCGCCGTGCGCGAGACAGATAACATCTGGATTTACCGATTGCGCAGCGTCACAGATTTCCTGGACACGCACCGCTGCATCTTCCAGTGTGAAAGCGGTTTCTGCACCGATCGTACCACCGATGGTCGTACCCATGTGCGCGATAATTACATCCGCACCTACCTTCGCCATGTTCTCGGATTCTTCCGGGTTGAAGACATAGACAATCGTGAAGAGATCCATCTCGTGTGCAATGCCGATGGTCTCGACCTCTTTGTAGAAACCCATACCTGTCTCTTCGAGTGTCACCCTGAAAGTGCCGTCGATGACACCGACAGTCGGGAAGTTATTCACACCATCGAAGCCGACATCTCGGACCTGTTTAAGGAAGTTGCGCATCCGACGCGTCGGGTCTGTGCCGTTGACCCCCGCGATAACGGGTGTCTCTTTGACAACAGGTAACACTTCGCGTTCACCCATCTCCATGACGATGGCGTTCGCATCGCCGTAAGCCAACAGCCCGGCACAAGAACCGAAACCTGACATCCGGTAGCGACCGGAGTTGTAAATTACGATGAGGTCTGCGCTGCCTTGTTCAGCGAATTTCGCGGTGATCCCTGTTCCGGCACCAACAGCGAGCAGATGTTTGCCGCGATCTAACTCCGCTCTTAATCGTCCTAAAACTTCATCTCGTCTATAATCTGGCATATTTTTAACTTTCCTTGCGGTTAAATGACGTGGGTTTGGACTTTGACGTGCCTTTCTTAAATCCGCGCTCCATTTCATTACGCGCTGCGTTTTTGATCTTCGGATGAATTGGAAGATTGGAATATTGGAAGGTTGGAAGATCGCAAAAATGGCGTTTCTTCCAACCTTCCTGTTTTTCACCCTTACTCAAAATATCAAATTTATTACTGGCAACTGGTAACTCTCACTGCGAGGCAAACTGGTAACTAATAACTATTCATCTCTCGATTTGGCCTGTAAACGTGCGGCTTCACCTGGATTCCCGATGTGCATCGTGTCGTAAGCCTGTTCAGAACTTTTGAATGGACCGATACCTTTATGCCCGTGCCAATCGCCTTGATTCATAATCGGGTTTGGTAACCCAGTCTCCTGTTCTCGTTGGTGGATCCAGCTTTTCATCCGCGTTTCGAGGACATTCACGATGTCGGGGTACGTATCCGCGAGGTTGTTATTCTCATCGGGATCTTGGATGAGGTTGTAGAGTTCAACGGGCGGCTTGAAGTGGAAATCGGGTTCCAGCGCGACGATGAGTTTCCATTCCGGTGTCCGCCAACCGTGTTTACGCATCCACGTACATTCCGTGATATAGAACTCGCTGTCGTAAGAAGTAACTTCGCCGTTAATCAAGGATGTAAGGCTCTGTCCGTCGAATGCGATATCGGTTTCGATGTCTGCGAGTTCAAGGAGTGTCGGCACGAGGTCTTTGTGTTGGTTGTAGCCGGAGACCCGTTTCCCAGCAGGCACGCGACCGGGATAGCGGATAATCAGCGGCACATGCAACGTGACATCATAGAGTCCGTGGTGATCGAACCAGCATTCGTGATCGTAAAGGGTTTCACCGTGATCGCCGTTGATAACGATAATCGTCTCGTCCATCACGCCGCGCGTTTCGAGGGCATTGAAAAGCGTCTGGATACATGCGTCCATGTAAGCGATTGCACCGTCGTATTGCGCGATGACGTAGTCTTTATCGGTGATGCCGGCTGGCATCCAAGAGGCGAAGTAATCGCAGAACGGCTTAAACGCCATCACGGGTTCCATGGATTTATTGCTCGGATCGCACTCATCGCCATGGTAGAACATGCGTTCGTAAGGCGCGGGCGGTAGGTACGGAGAATGCGGGTCCATGTGTCGCAAAAACAGGAAAAACGGTTTTTCGTCGCTCTGATCTATGAGTCGATTCAGTTCGGGAATCGTCGTTTTATTGAGATTTTCGGCTTTCGGGCTGCGTCCAGTATCATCGGGTCCCCAGCCAGAAAAGTCAAGATAGGTATCGAACCCACGACCACTCGGTCCGCCGAATCCGACACAGGTAGTGTCGTAACCCGCTTCTCGTAGGATTTCCGCTAACGTTTTGACCTCTTCGCGCATGGGGCCTTGGTGCCGCAACGCGACGACTTGTGTGCTGAACGTATCCATGCCTGTGAGCATAGAGGCATAGGCACTCGTTGTCGGGATGTGTGCACTGTAAGTTTTTTCAAAGAGGGTTCCACCCTCCGCAAACCGATCGATATGCGGTGTCGTGAGGAGATGGTACCCGTAGCAACTCATGTGTGTCGCGAGGAGCGAGTCAACGCCCATCAATACAATATTTGGCTGTTTCGTCATATTACAATTCTCCTATTGAATAGTTATTAGTTGTCAGTTGTTAGTTACAAGAGGGTTTTGTTAAACGAAGACCTCTTAACCGATAACTGAAAACTGAAAGGTTTTTCGCAGAAAAACCGTACTGACAACCATTTTTATCCCTATTTTTCCCAATCTTTATGCCAGACGAGTGTATTCTGAACATTATTGTCAAGCACGTCACCAATTTCGAGTGCGTTGAAATAGTCTTCCGGTAAGATGTTTTTCTTGCCGTTGAAGGTGCATCCGTCAGGCATAAAGCCACACGTCATCGCTCGACGATGTGAGAATGTCATGTTTGCACCCGCGCCGTGTGCCGTTAATCCGTTATGCCATACCATAGAGCCTGCTGGACAGGGGGCTGATTGCGGTTCGAGTTTTTTCCATTCTGGATATACATCGAAGAGCGCGCCTATGTTTTCGCCGATACCGACGTTATCAAAGCGGGCGGCTTTGTGCGTGCCGGGTAGGTACCACATACAACCGTTCGCCAGCGTCGCATCATCTAATGCGACCCAAAACGAAACGGCATCTCGTGAATCGAATGACCAGTACGGAACATCAAGGTGCCATGCAGTCGGATTCCCGGACGGCGGTTTAATCAGCGCCTGATCGTGCCATATACGCATCCCATCAACGCCTGCGAGTTGTGTTGCCATCTTCCCGATTTTTGGGTCGTGTACCAGTTTCCGCATGCCCGGATGTGAATCTGCCAAGCGGAGGCATTGCGTAAAGACCCGCGCATAAAAGTTAGACGGATCCAACTGGTTCGTCATCTGTTCAACGGAGCTACCGAGCCGTTCCTCAACGGATTCATCGGTGCATCGTCGCCATTCTTCGAGTTCATCGGCATCAAGGAAGTTCTCAATGACGAGAAACCCGTTTTCTTGGTAAAAATCAATTTGTTCTGTGGTGAGTTCGTGTCGCATTTTCCAAATGCTCCTTTAATTCTTCTATCTGAGGGTTTGCAAGTACCCTTTGTGAAATTGTATCATAGAAGCGATAAATAGACAAGGGAATAGTTATCAGTACGGCGAGTAGAAACGACAGCGCTTCGCTTTCGCCTTTCAGTTATCAGTTGTCAGTTAAGAGGTTTCTGACAACTGAAAGGTTTTTCGCAGAGAAACCGAACTAAAAACTAAAAACTGATAACTAATAACTATAGTTTGGACAGTTTGATCAAATTACAAGTTATGAAAAGTTGGCAGTGTTCTCCCGTTAGAGCTCCCGAACAGATGTTAGGATTGCCTTCTAAACCTGTTTTTGGGTCTCTATTGTGTTAGAAACGCCTGCTTT
>JAJEDN010000052.1 GCA_022821495.1 Candidatus Poribacteria bacterium | reverse complement strand
CGAAAATCCGATAGAATATCTCCTAAGCAGAAAAGGAGGTTCATTTTTTAGCATCCTTTCACAACAGTAGTGTGTTTATGAAAGGATACCTGCTTTTCTGCTTTTTCGCATTATAATTCTAAATATTGTCCAAACTATAGTACCTACAAACATTAGGCTCATAACCATGAAACCGACACATAATAGTTGTAATCTTGCAACCGTAGTTTTCATCCTTATTTTCTCCTTCATCACTCTCAGAGTGATATTCAGTGAATTTGGTTATAATTTAAGTGAAGTAACATCAAAAATCGTTAAAACAGACGCAAAACTAAATGTCACTCTCTGGCGCATCCCCCCAATCTGGAATTGGAAGTAATTCGCCATCTCGCATAGCAGATTCATGTGCCACCAATCCAGGCGCACAGTATCGAACTGCTTCCCAAACATTGATGCGCGGCAATCGTTGACGATTGACAGAATCCACAAACTCATGCACGAGATACGCATGTGAACCCCCATGTCCACCGAGATCCGCTGCAAGTGCTTCAGGAAGGTCTTCGTGTGTTTGTGAAGGCTGAACAATTTCCCTTTCACTTTTACCTGTCCACACACAGCCTGCGAGACTCTGTTCATAACTGCCTTCCGTCCCATAGATCCCACTCACGCGTTCAGATCCAGGATGCCCAATCCGCCGGAACTCACAGATTTGCATCGTCGCGCCATTGCTCATCGTGAAAAGCCCGACTTCATTGGAGAACGGGTTCTTGTGAATCGTATCCGTCCGAAACCAATCGTCGTTTGGGTAGATATACCCTTGCGCGGAAACCGATGTTGCGTGCGCTTTCATCACAGAGATCGGGAAACAGGTTGAATGTGTCGGGTAATACATCGGAATACCGCCCATCTTATCGCGTCCCCATTGTGCACCCCATCGGTTTTTTGCCACATCGTAGAGTCCGTGGTCCATATCGTGAAAATACTCGGCGCGGCAGTGAACAAATTCCCCAAACGCGCCCTCCGCGGCTTTCTGGCGACAGAAGGCTGTTTCCGGACGGAAATAACTCGTTTCACCGTTCATGTAGATCATGCCAGTCCGTTCAGCGGTCCTAACAAGTTGTTCGCATTCATCCAAAGATACAGCCGCTGGGACAGCCGTATAGACGTGCTTCCCGGCTTCCATCGCTTGAATCGCTTGTGGCGCATGTATCCAGTGCTGCGTGATAATCACAAGCGCATCCAAATCTGATTTGCAAATCTCATCAAGGCTTGAATACGTCTCGGAAATCTCAAATTGTTTTGCCCATTTCGACAATCTATCTTCACGCAAATCACACAGCGCAAGCCGATGCACATCTGGATGTGCTTTATACGATTGGATAAACGACGGTCCGAACATCCCTAACCCAACCATCCCTACACTGATACTCATCCGTTCGCTCCTTTAGCACTATTTACATCAGAAAATAGCATGTATTAAGAATACTGTCAAGTATATACACAAAGATATTTATTGACAAAACTGTGAACACCCCTATAATAAATGCAAAGTCGCCGTAGGGAGTTACCAACAAAGGCATCTTTAGATTGTGGGTTTCCCCTTAGGCGAGATCAAATTTCATCTATTGGAAGGAACAATAAAATGGCATTAAAAGTTGGCGTTGTCGGCATGAGTGGTATCGGTAATAACCATGCAAATTGCCACGCGAATGACGACTTAGCAGAACTGGTTGCGGTGTGCGATATTGCGAAAGATCGCGCGGACAGCGCGGCAGAACGTCTTGGTGTAAAAGCGTATTACAGTCTCGCTGACATGATCGACGGTGAACCCGATTTGGACATTGTTGATGTCACCACCGGCGGATATGAAAACGGAAGTTGGCACTACGAACCGACAATGGAGGCACTCGATAACGGGAAGCATGTCCTTGTCGAGAAACCGATCTCCAACGACATCGGACAGGCACGAGAGATGGTCGCGAAAGCCACAGAAGAAGATCTCTATCTTGGCTGTAACCTGAATCACTATTTCACGCCGCCTGCCGACCAAGCAAAAAAATATATTGATGATGGACATATCGGGGAGCAGGTTTATTGTCTTCACAAAATGGGATTCGCTGGCGGTGAATTCAACTATAACTACGCAAACGCCCCACGTTCTGATGGATTCCCCTACTTCCACGTGAAAGCGTTCCTGTCGCATCCATTCAGCGTAATGCGTCATTTCTGCGGCGATATAACACATGTGCAAGCGTTTATGGAACGCCCACATTTTAGGCGCGGCGCGGGCGATCTCATGGTCTCTATTAACGGCATCCACCTCCGGTTTGAGAACGGTTGCATCGGCTATTTGTTAAGCCAACGCGGTGATGCCACGTTCGGTCTTGGCGGTTGGTGGAGTGTTGAACTCGCAGGGACTCGCGGCACGTTTTGCATTGAAAACTGCATCGAGAAGGTAACATACTGGCCGTCGCCGGGCGCGCCCGATTTTTCTGGTGAACCCATTGTTACCGAATCCGGCATTACTGACTTCGGTGAGACATTCCCGTTGCGGATTCACGCGTTTTTAGAGGACATCACAAACGGCGTGCCGAAAGAGCAACTCCGAGCCTCTGGCAGAGACGCACTCGCGACACTTGAGTATACTTGGGCTGCAATGGAATCTTATGAACAAGGTGGTATCCTCGTCCGTCCGCATCCGCTTCCACCCTTAAAAGGATTATAGGACATCACAGTTTGACAGAAGGAGAAATACACTTGAAATTAGGAGCAAATTCGGTGCTGTTCGGCGGTTACGATATGGAATCCGCCTTCAAACACATCGCTATGGCTGGTTACGACGGCATTGAACTCTCTGCGATTGACGGGATGAGCCAGCACCTCGTCCTCGCAAACTGGCAAGAACTTGCCGACGACATTAAACGTTACGCAAAAGAATACGCATTAGAGTTGTTAGCGATGGAGCAGCCCTCACGCGATTCAGAGAAAATGGAACTCGCTTTCCAAGCGGCAGCTGAGATCGGCGTTCCGATTATCAACTGCGGTCCTGGCGGTTCGTCGGACGATGAATCCGCATGGCCCGAAGTTATTGATTCATTGGGCAATCTCTCCGCGCGTGCGGAGCACTACGGCGTAACACTCTGCGTCAAAGCACACGTCGGGGCAAGCATTTATAACACACCAACAACCCTCCGGGCAATGGAAGCGATCTCGTCGCCAGCATTCGGGATTGACATGGATCCGTCGCATATCCATCGCGCAGGCGAAAACCCTGTAGAGGCAATCGCCGCTGTGGTCTCGCGCGTCAAGCACGTGCATATCCGAGATTGTAAGGGAATGGAACGGGGTCCCGGTGCCCCTGAATTACAGGCGAACGGACGTGGCGACATTGATCTCGTCGGTTATATTCGTGTCCTACATGAGAACGGCTATACCGGTCCGCTGAACCTTGAGGTGATCGGTGCGAAAGAGTATAGTTTAGAGCAATGTTGCACAATTGCTGCAGAGTCGCGTGGACACATGCAAGCGTGTCTGCAAGCGTGTGGTGCGCGCTAAGTGCTAAATCAAGTAGGCAGGTTCAGAGCCTGCCTACAATCGAAAAAAGAAGGCGTTCTTTCTTCCAATGCTAAAGCGGTGGGTTTCCGAACCGAAAATTTTTATAAAAATAACAGAGTATCGTGGTATCCGTTTGCTACTGAAAACGGACTGCTGATAAAGGAATTCCGCTGTTAAACATCTGTATCGGTGGAATCGGTTCTTCCACTTCTGTCAATCCACACAACCAGTTCCACGTCAATTCACCCCTACGCCGGTCGCGATAGGATTCTATCTCCGTTACATACGGATGTCGTCCTTGATGCTGATAAGACGGAATCTCATCAGAATCGCGCACCCAGTCGCGTTTCGGCATCGCCATTCGGTAATATGAGAACTTAATCATTCCACGCCTGTCGGCATTGAGTTTCGGACCCGCTTTATGCCAGATGCCGTAGCGTGTCATCGCGACAGTACCTGCCGGAACAGTGAGTGAGAGCTGTCCGAGAATGTCCCCGTAATGCGCAATCGCTTCCCTGTCCACAAGCCGATGGTGGGAACCGGGCAATATCATCGTCGGCCCATCCTCAATTTTTACCGCTTTCGGATAATAGTAGCACTGGAGATGTGTGATACCGTATCCGTACTCGGTAATCCCGTCGGAGTGCCACGTTTGTCCACGATGCGGTGCTTCAAAAAGATGATGGTGTGCACTCGTTGGCACGAGAAAATTTGCACCCAACAGTGAACGTACAACCCCCGCGACTTGCGGATGGAGCAGGACGTTTCGACGAAATTCATCCGTGAGCACAAAATCGTTGAGTCGTCCGCCGTCCACAGACTCACATTCCTTATTGAAATCCGCGTCAACGATGCTTTCCAACGTGATATAGCCGTTATGGATAAACTGCATGACCTGTAGATCATTTAGCGTCGGTTCAACGTTAATCATCTGTCCCTCCTTTATACAAACTTCTCCAAAATAAACTCATACGTAAGGTAGGTATTATCGACATCTGTAAAGTTGTAGAGTTCAGGACGCGGGAATTGGACGATCCGCCAACCGTCGTTAACCGCATCAAGCACTGAGGCATAGGGCGCATCTTGCGAGGGTAGCACGGGTTCATCCGGCGCGGTTGTGTCGTACAAAGCCCATCCGCCAAGCGGCGAGCGCAAGTTCGTCGATTTGGAATAGAGATAGAGGAGCAGCTGCTTCTCTGAATTTAAAGCGGTCATTACACCGCGCAGATCAGCCTCAGTTAATTCACCTGCGTTGAGTTTTTCAATACAATTGTCGAGCCATTCTTTTATCGTTGATTTCACAAGTGTTTCTCCCTTCGTCACAGTTATTATCATTGTAGCAGAAAAAAGATAAATGTGGTATAATAGTTGAAAGAAATTGATAACAATAGACTTTTATGCTGTATTTTTTATTTTATGCTGCACTTTTATTAAAGGAACGGTTAGATTATGGTTCAGAAACGTCGAAAAAAAAGAAAGAAACGCCCGAATAAGTCTCCGGCATCCTATAACACAACTGGACTTTCAAAAGCTTCGCAAGACAGACACATTGAAGCAATTGCAGATTATAACAAGGCAGTCCAGCTCAAGCCAGATTATGCTGAGGCGTACTATAATCGCGGGATTTCAAACATTCAGTTAGAGGAATTTGATGATGCGATTGAAGACTTCGATCAAGTTATCCAATTAAACCCAGAGGATGCTAACGCGTACATAAAACGCGGCATCTCAAGAAACATGATCGGCGAAGAAGAAGCCGCTATGGAGGACTGTAATACCGCTATCCGTCTAAACCCAAACCTCACAGAAGCCTATAACGCCCGAGCGGCTGTACACAATGATTTAGAGGACTATGAAGCCGCCCTTGAAGACCTTGACGAAGCGATACGTCGCGAACCAGACAGCCCCATAACACACTTTAATCGCGGGATTGTAAAGGGCGACATGGGGGACTATGAAGCCGCTATTGCTGACTTCGACGAGGTGATACGCTTAGAACCTACGAATGACGCTGCCCATTACATGCGTGAAATCGCTATGGAATCATTACAAGAAGACCTTCCAATTGTCATAGGTCCAGATCCCACAAATCTGTTAGCCGCTGGTGAGATGCCCTTTGATTTCTCAAAACTTATGGAACTTGACGAAGAAGAAATCGAAGAACACGAAGCCGTCATTGAAGCCGCTAATAAAGCCATACGTTCAAACCCCAACGACACCGAAGCGTACTACAATCGGGCAGTCGCACAAAATAACCTTAACAATTTTGAGGAGGCTATCAGCGACTTTGATGAAGCGATACGTCAAAAACCAGAATTCGCTGAGGCTTATAATGAGAGAGCCTTAGCTAAGGATAAACTTGGAGACACGGAAGCTGCCCTCGCGGACTACGACGAAGCCATTCGACTGAAACCCGACTATGCTGAGGGGTACTTCAACCGAGGACTTATGAAGACTGAACTTGAGCAATACGAAGCTGCCATCGCTGATTATGACGAAGCCATTCGACTTAAGCCAGAGGTCGGAATATTCTACTTTACTCGAGGCCTGATAACTGCCACGCTTGTAGGAGAACCTAACACAGATAACATTGAACAATATGAAACTATTATCGCTGATTACAATGAAGCCATTCGACTTGAGCCAGATTTCATGCCAGCGCATTTCAGTAGGGTTGCAACGAACACCATGCTTGGCAGAGAGGAGACGGCTCAGGCAGCCCTTGAAGAGATGCTCCAATTTGAAAATCCCTTTATAGATATAGCAAGTACAACAGGTATAATCGACATGGACGATACAGAAGATACGGAAGATATAGATACAAATCTCATAGAGATTATAGATACAGAAAAAGTGGAATAATCAATCACTAAAAATGTCAAAGGAAGGATTCTCATGAGACTGGAAGGAAAAGTAGCGATTGTCGCGGGTGCTGCTTGGGGTGGCATTGGCGCGGCGACCGCCTATAAGTTTGCTTGTGAGGGTGCGAAAGTCGTTGTGAACACGCGCCGCCGAGAGGAAAAACTTGCCGAAACCGTTCAGCGTATCCAAGATGCAGGCGGTGAAGCGGCCGCTGTTATGGGGGATGTCGCCGATGAAACAACTTGGCAGGCACTCGTCGAAACCGCTTTATCAAACTACGGTAAAATAACAACGCTCGTCCATAACGCTGCGCACTCTTACACAAAAAAAGCGATTGAATTTACGATGGAAGAATGGAACGAAAGCCTCGGCGTGACGCTCGGTGGACCGTGGCTCGGTGCAAAGTACTGTATCCCAGAAATGATTCGCAACGGTGGCGGTGCTTTGGTCTTTATTTCCACTGTTAATGCCACAATTACGAATCCGGGGTTCGGACTCTATGGCGCAGGAAAAGGCGGCTTAAACGCCTTAACACGCAGCATCGCGCTCGATTACGGGAGAGAGGGGATCCGTGCGAACGCTATCGCGCCTGGACAGATCGTTGGAGAACGCGGCGAAGTCTCTCTCGCTGAGGATTCCCTTGAAGAACAAGCCTCACGCGATTGCTACCCAGTTGGACGCTACGGGAAACCCGAAGATATTGCCAACGCTGCACTCTTCTTGGCATCCGATGAAGCAGATTTTGTTACCGGTATCGTCCTGACAGCAGACGGCGGCTTGACGCTCCAATCACCAGAAGCACTCGTACGTCCGTCCTTCCGGCTCCGCTGGAGAGACGATATTCTGGTGCCTCAATCGAAAACAGATGCGTAGGACAGATGCCTCATCTTTTTTAGGAGATAAAAATGTGTGGACGATTTACGCTTGCAAGCGCGCCTGCAGCGTTGCAGCAAACCTTCTTTGATTTCGATGTCCCGATTAACTTGTCCCCGCGCTACAATATCTCACCCACGCAAGATGTGGCAGTCATTGCCAATACATCAACGGGTACAGAAATACAGCCAGAAATGGGACAAGTAGCGTTCTTTCACTGGGGACTCATTCCGTCTTGGGCAAAAGACCCGAAGATTGGAAACAGGATGATTAATGCCCGTTCAGAGACCCTCGCGGAGAAACCGTCTTTCCGAAATGCCTATAAGCGCAGGCGATGCCTCATTTTATCAGACGGCTACTACGAATGGAAACAGGTGCCCGGCAACACACGCAAACAACCCGTCTACATCCGTCTTCAATCGGAAAAACCCTTCGCATTGGCGGGGTTATGGGAAACATGGCAGGCAGAAGGGATGGATGAGCCTATTCGTTCCTGCACTATTATAACATGCCCACCTAACGCGCTATTGGAAAAAATCCATCACAGGATGCCCGTGATTCTCCCACAAGACGCTTATGCAGAGTGGCTTTCACCAGATGAACGATCAGCAGATGTACTTCAACGCCTCCTTGTCCCGTATGCCAATGAAGAGATGGAGGCATACCCCGTATCAACGTTTGTCAATCGTCCTACGAATGATTCACCAGAATGCATCGCGCCATTTGAAGTTACACAACCCTTGAACTGAAATCTATAGCCGAAAGAGAAAATAGGAAAGGAATTATGTCAAAACCGAGTAAAGATCAGATGCTCTACATGTATCGCAAAATGGTAGAGATTCGTCAATTTGAAGAAGCCGCTGGAACGCTATATCAGAGCGGTCAACTTCCCGGTTTCTTACATCTCTATATTGGTGAAGAAGCCACAGCCGTAGGCGTTTGTGCGCACTTGCAAGACAACGATTATATCACGAGCACACACCGCGGACACGGTCACCTGATTGCTAAAGGAGGCAAACGGGATCGGATGATGGCGGAATTATTCGCACGCACGACCGGCTATTGTAAGGGCAAAGGCGGTTCAATGCACATCGCTGATAAAGAAACAGGGATTCTGGGTGCCAACGGTGTCGTCGGTGCCGGGATTCCACTCGCCGCGGGTGCGGCACTCTCCGCTAAACTCCGCGGCACACAGCAGGTCGCCGTGTCTTTCTTCGGCGACGGTGCGACGAACCAAGGCGTATTCCACGAGACGCTTAATCTCGCTGCCGTATGGGAACTACCCGTCGTTTTTGTCTGTGAAAACAACCGGTTCGGTATGGGAACACCACAACACGAGCACCAACGTGTAGAGGATATTGCTGTCCGCGCACCTTCCTACGATATACCGGGTGTTACCGTTGATGGAAATGATGTCCTAAAGGTCTACGCTGCTGCAGACGAAGCGGTTACTCAGGCACGCGAAGGTGGCGGACCGACGCTCCTCAACTGCGATACTTATAGGTTCCGAGGGCACCACATCGGAGATCCGGGAACCTCCTACCGCGACCGCGAAGAGGTTCAAGAGCAGGAACGCCTACGCGATCCTATCCGTCGGCTCGCCGAAGTCCTCACCGAAGAAGAGGGTGTAAGTGAAGATGAACTCACAGCACTGGAAGAAGAACTCGCAAACGAACTCGAAGAGGCACTTGAGTTTGCCAAGAGCAGCCCTGAACCGCTCCCAGAAGACGCGCTGCATGACGTTTACGCTGGCTCCATTCAGCCGTAAACGGCAGATACCCAGTAAATGTCGGTGCGGTTTTCAATCGCACCGAAATCAAACCAGATAACACGGAGGTTGAAACATGGAGCGTGTAACCACGACAAGCGAAATGTCGCCATCAGAACTCGCGGAATGCAGAGAAAACCTCAAACGGCAATGGGAAAACCGTCGGGTTGATAAAGAACTACTCCAACGGGCGTGGGAGACCGCGCGTCGCCTCGCCATCGTACTTTATCGAGATTTTGGCGCGACGAAAGTTGCTGCCTTCGGATCCATCACTGAACCGAAGCAGTTCACCGAAAACTCAGATATTGATATCGTTGTCTGGGGGGTCTCATATAACAAATGTCTTGACGCGCTCTGGGAAACAAAAGGCTTGAGTTCTGAGTTTAAAATAGATATTATCAATTTTAAATCCATTAACAGTTTATTCCGTGAGCGGATTCTAAGCCAAGCTATCCCTATTGATAAAGCGGGGACGGACGTTCTCAGATTGATGAACGCATCAGGCACAGAAAATGGAGAAACTTACATAGTGAATCGCGACAAACTCATTCAACGCATCTCTGATGAGCGAACAAAAATAGAACGAACCGTCCGAGGCATCGCGAGCGCATTACAAGATATTGAAATCATTGCCGCTAACCACAAAAAATATGTAGAAAAGACAATCGCTTCTGATCTCGCTGAAGTTTACAGCGGCATTGAGAGAATTTTCGAGCGAATCGCCCGTGAGGTAGATATGCAAATACCAAAAGGGAATCGCTGGCATAACGATCTACTTGAACAAATGGCAAAACGGCGACCAGAACGCCCGCCCGTGATTTCCCCAAACACTTTACCGAGATTAAAAGAACTTTTAGACTTCCGACACAAAGTCAATAACATTTATCGCGACGAGTTGATGTACGAAAAAGCCGAAGAACATGCCAAACCGATCGGGGACCTATTTGCAACCGTTTCTAAAGAACTGGACACGTTGATCGCTTTTTTAACCGAAACCGAAGGCACTCATGAAGGTTGATGAACCCGCAAAATCAAACGGTGTCACATGGAAATCCATCGCCATAACGCTTATCCTAATTCCGTTTAATTTCTACTGGATCATCGCGGGTGAGGTCGGACTTGTCGGTTATGCGTTAAATACCTATGCCGTTCCATTCTACAACGTCGTTTTTGTCGTTTTCGCTTTCACCCTCCTTAATCTCACCGCTCGCCATCGTTTATTCACGGATGCCGAACTCCTGACGATATACATTCTGCTGAGTACGGCGTGTGCTTTCCCGTCTATTACACTGATGACGATTCTTGTCACAACTGTCGGACACGCCTTCTGGTTCGCAACCCCCGAAAATGAATGGAAACAACTCTTCTGGGATTACCTTCCGAAATGGCTGCTTGTTGACAACCCAAAGGTTTTAACAGGTTACTATACAGGTGAAACCAATCTCTCTACCTTGGACATCCTTAGTGCGTGGATAGTGCCAGTACTTTCGTGGGCAGGATTCATGACAATCCTTATTCTGGTGATGTTGTGTATCAACGTCATTTTACGGAAGCAGTGGGTAGAACGCGAACGGCTTGCGTATCCGATCACACAGATCGCGTTTCACGTCACACATAACACAAAATCGCTGTTCTCGCATCGTATCACGTGGCTCGGCTTCGGGATCGCCGCAGCTATCGCCATCCTCAACGGCTTCAGTTTTCTGTATCCAACACTTCCGACCTTGCCGATTAAACGGATCGGTGGTTGGCGCGGATTTGGACATCTGTTCACAGAAAAACCGTGGAACGCTGTCGGCGGCATCAGTATGTCCTACTACCCGTTTGTCATCGGGCTTGGGCTGTTGATGCCGCTCGATCTCTCATTCTCCAGTTGGTTTTTCTTTATTTTTTACAAGGCGCAGTTGGTCTTCGCGAGTGCTGCAGGGTTGTCCAGCCTGCCCGGATTCCCATACATTGACAGGCAATGTTTCGGTGCTGCCATCGGGATTTTCATCTCCGTGTTAGTCTTGAACCTGCGTCATTTTCGTGGTGTGTTTCGCATCGCACGCCACCGCACTGGCGAAGATGCCGACGAACCGGTTTCTTATAGGTTTGCATTATGGGGTATCGTTGTCGGACTCGCGCTGCTCTTTATTTTCTCCAGACGCATCGGTATGTCTTTCTGGCTGATTCCGATCTTTTTTGCAATCTATTTCATCATCGTTCTTGTCCTCACGCGGATGCGAGCGGAGCAAGGGTTTCCTGTACATGCGATGGAGAACATGCCAAATCATCATATCCTCGTTGACGGTTTCGGTACGCGGGCATTAGGCACGAACAACCTTGTCGCTTTGACGCTTTATCGCTGGTTCAATCGGAGTTACACGAGCAACCCGATGCCGCATCAATTAGAAGGGTTCAAGCTTTCTGAACGTTCAGGAATATCAACGCAGCGATTGTTCTTCGCGTTATTAGGGGTTTCAGCGTTCGCTGCCGTGATGGTTTTCGGTGTGATCCTCTATCTCTTTTACACCTACGGTGCTTTGAACATGAGCGGCAGCAGCAGTTGGTCAACAGGTTTCGGTGGACGCGTCTTCAACGGACTCCAGCGTTGGCTCTATTATCCGACCGAACCGAATTTCTATGCGACGGGTGGTATCCTTTTCGGTCTACTCTTCTCGACGCTCTTGATGTTCATGCGGGCGCGTTTCTTCTGGTGGCCCTTCCATCCGATCGGGTTCGTCGTTTCCAGTGACTGGGGGATGCGGTATTTGTGGAGTTGTATGCTGGTGAGTTCGATTATTAAATGGAGTGTCTTGAAGATTGGCGGACCAAGAGCATCACAGCAGTTGGTGATGTTCGCAATTGGGTTGATGTTAGGAGACTTCACTATTGGTGGAATTTGGAGCCTCATCAGCGTCGTGACGCAGCAGCCTATGTATAACTTTTGGCCATAGAAAACAGCATCACTTTACAAATAGCTATTAGACAGTTGAAATGTAGGGATAACCGTCTCTTTTTTGTTGCACGCCAACCCATTTCGTGCTATCCTATTCTCTAAGGAGATAGTGATATGCCTCAACCCACAGAAGATCATCGCACAGCGAAAGATTTATCACCTGAAGAGTTAACAGAATACCGCCGCCGGCTTGATCAGCAATTCCAGAATCGGAAAGTGGATGAGGCATTGCTGCAGCGCGCATGGCAGACTGCACATCGGGTCGCAGTGATGCTTTATGAAGATTTTGGTGCGACACAGGTCGCTGTTTTCGGGTCTCTTGCGGGACAGAAATGGTTCTCAAAAGGATCGGATATTGATATTGCTGTCTGGGGACTCCCTGATGATACATATCTCGACGCACTGTGGGAAACCAGAAACTTTAGTCCAGAATTCAAAATCGATCTCGTCAACTTTCACAGCGCGAAAGGGCGATTTCGCGAGCGGATTCAAAGCCAAGCAATACCAGTTCAACAAGGAGAAACAGACTGTAGCAGGCAGACAATCCGCACAGAAAGGGAAGAAATGGACGACGAAATGAACAACCGAGAACTCATTGAGCGAATCACCGATGAGCGCGGTAAAATAGAACGAACCGTCGAAGAAATCAAGGTCCGTCTGAAAAAAATGGAAGCGGCATCTGCTGAAGATCTGGTAGATCTTAAAGACTTGGTTGCCATGCGTCTCCCTGTTTTCTACATGGGAATAGAGAACATTTTCAAACGGGTCGCTGAAGAGATTGACATGGATGAACCGCAAGGAAAAAATTGGCATACAGACTTATTACAACAAATGTCAACGTCACGCGCATCGCGTCCATTTGTGATTTCTGAGAAAACAGCCGACGCTTTGACGCTTATCTTAAAGTTCCGCCACCGTATTAGAAACATCTACGTATTTGAATTGGAGATTGAGAAAACGGTTGAGAACGCACAGCAAGTCTGCGATATATTTGACGGTCTGTCTACAGAATTAGACGTGTTCATAGAATGGCTAAAGCAGCAGGAGTCAGATGCGTAGTTAAGGAAATTGTGAGGAGAACTACAATGCCATATTCAGATTACACCCCTGAAACCATCGTTGCCCGCGGCAATGCCATATATCAGCAACGACGGAACGAAGTTGAGCCACAGCATAACGGAAAATTTTGGGTAGTTGATATTGATACGGGGAACTATGAAATTGATGATAAGGACTTCATTGCTGCCTCGCGACTCCGTGTAAAGCACGCCAATCCCGTGATTTACTGCACGCGAATTGGGTGTCCCACCGCGAATCCACTCGGTTTTAGGCTTTCAGTCCTTACAGACCATCCCTCCGGAACTGTCACCGATCGAGGCAAGGTAATATATCGAAAACTGCAAAACAAAATTGAGCCGGGCCACAACGGAAAATTCTTAGCGATTGACATTCAAACAGAGGATTATGAGATCGACGCTCACGGTACGGTGGCTATGAATCGTCTCCTTTCAAAGCATCCTGATGCTGTGATTTATCTTGGACGAATCGGGCAGCGGGCTGCGTATCAAATGGGTTTTAGGGGCACGTATGGTATTCTGGCGAACAAAGTTAATACAAACATTAAATTGCTGCAATGACTAATCAAACACTCCTCCAACAAATCACAGACTTCTGCCGATTGCTCCGACAGATGGACATCAACGTCACAACAACCAACCAACTGAGTTGGTGCAAAAGTGTTGAACTGATTGACATCGGCGAGCGGGACGCGTTTTATCATACGGCACGGACGAATCTTATTACCAAGGAAGCCGATATAAAGACGTTTGACCTCGCTTTCAATCTGTTTTGGCGATACCCGCGCCCTGACTTCCAAGCCGTTGACACCGGCGACGCAACACCCGAACCCTCCAGCCTTCAAGACCTCTCCGATGCTACTGACGAGCAGGACATGATAGAGCAGTGGTTGGATACTGACACAGAGGAAGACGAGGCAGAAGGAGAGGAAGATGATCCAATCGCCTATAGCGTGGAAGATGTCCTTACCCAGAAGGATTTCAGCGAGTTTACATCAGAGGATATGGAAAAGGCACGGGAAATTGTCGCGAAACTGGCTGCCGTGTTGGCGACAAAGTTGAGTCGTCGAAAAGTTGTCGGCAAAAAAGGCAAAACTATCGACTTTCGGCGGAGCTGGCGAAAGAGTCTCGCCCACGGTGGCGAACCGCTCGAATTAGTTCGGAAACAGCAGAAAATTAAGAAAACTAAGATTCTGCTCCTCTGTGATGTGAGCGGCTCTATGGATTGCTATGCGAAGTTCCTGATCCAATTCATCTACGGTATGCAACAGGAGTTGAGAGAAATCGAAGTCGCAGTCTTCAGCACACACCTCACGAACATTACCGGACTCCTCCAGCGGAAAGGATTGGCTGAAGGTTTGAACGAAGTGGCGAATGTCGTACCAGACTGGTCGGGCGGAACAAAGATAGGTGAAAGCCTACTGGAATTCTATCGGCAGTTCGCGCCTTCTCTATCAGCGTATCGGTCGGTCGTCATTCTTATTAGCGACGGTTGGGATCGAGGCGATGTGGACGTGCTGCAGCGTTCTATGGAAATGTTACATCGGCACGCGTATCGGTTAATCTGGCTCAACCCTTTGCTGGGCAGCGACGGCTATCAGCCGATCTGTCGAGGGATTCGCACGGCGTTGCCGTATGTCGACTATTTCCTTCCAGCACACAATTTGGAGAGCCTTGCGCAACTCACAAAAGTATTGATTCCACTATGGTCGAGATGAAAAAAACATAAAAAATAAGACAAGGAATTCTAACTATGCAAGTCCAAGCGGCAGTGATGCTCCAACCGGGGCAGATAGAAATCCGCGAATTTGAGAAACCGACACCCGCAGATGACGCACTCCTGTTACAGATAGATCGCGTCGGTATCTGTGGCAGCGATAAACACATGTATCTTGGGCATACTGCCCTCAAATTTCCGGTCATTCCCGGACACGAAGTCGTTGGTACGGTTGCTGAGATCGGCAAAAATGCGAATCAGGTGATGAATGTCATGGGCGGTCCCATCAAAGAAGGCGACCGTGTGACAGTGGTACCGGGTTCAAAAAACTGTGGCAGATGCTACTACTGTTTGCATGTCCCAGGTCGTCCAACTTTGTGTTCTGGGCGAACGATCTACGGCTTTAGCAACAGCGAAACACCGCCGTATCTGAATGGGGAATTCGCTGAGTATACCTACATCCATGGGAACTCTTGGGTCTACAAGATCCCGGAGGATGTTCCAGAAGAGATTCGCGTGTTAACAGAACCCGTAGCAGTTGCGACGCGTGCTGTTGAACGCGCCTGTGCTCCCGGACTGCCACAAGTCGGCGATGGATACAGCATTGGGAGCAGCGTGGCAGTGCTGGGATGCGGTCCCATTGGTCTGCTCGTTGTTGCTGTGCTACGGGATAGCGGTGCCGGGACTATCATCGCCACTGATCTTGTCGATAGTCGATTGGACATGGCAAAGCAGATGGGGGCGGATATTGTTATTAACGTTGGAACAACAACACCTGAAGAACGGGTCGAACAGATTCAGGAACTTACAAACGGTGTCGGTGTAGACATCGCCATTGAGTGTGCAGGGATACCGATGGTTTTCGCAGAAGCGTTGGACGTGGTGCGACGTGGCGGAAAAGTTATCGAAGTCGGACACTATACAGACTCTGGAGATACTCAGGTACGTCCCCACCAAATTTGTAACAAAGATTTGGATGTTTGCGGCGTATGGGCATACCCGCAAATCCAGTTCCAGACAGCCCTCGATTTTCTCCAGATGACACGCGCGCCGTTGCACGCATTGATAACGCATCATCTACCGTTACACCAGTTGGAAAAAGGCATTGATATGCTCGGACAAGAAGGGGTTTACAAGGTCGTAATTGAGCCACAATCGTAGTGTGGTAATCAATACGCTTGTTAGAAGAGAGTTCCGTTTGAAAAATGCGCGTAACTCCACAAATCTTCAGGTGTTTTAAAGCTAACAATAGCACAAATGGAGGACGTTAGCATGAAAAACCACAAACGCGTTTTCATGGGAATCTGTTGTTATATCCTGTTGAACTTCGTTATCGGGGTTAGCGGAAATGCCATTGCTGATACCCAAACACCCACAACTTCTACTGGAGTGACAGAGGGACCTCCGCTCTACAAAACAATAGAAGGGGCAAAGACCTATATTGTTCAATACCAAAACCGAGATGGCGGTTGGCCCCTGGTCCCCGGTGACGAGAGTAATGTAGAAAATACCGCATTCGCGATCTGGGCGTTGATTGATGCAGGGTGGGGTACCGGTTCACAGGTCATCCGAATGGGTGTAGCATATCTACGAAATACGCAAGCGGATGATGGCAGTTGGAACAATAACACCGCACACACCGTTTTTGCTCTTATCGCTTTAACAGCAGCGGAGACCGATCCTGAAGTCCGTTTTAAAGGGCTGCGTTGGTTGAAAAAAATTCAGAACCGAAGCGGTAGTTGGGGTAAGATGGAACGAAGTCCTGACAATGTTCTATACACTGCCGCTGTTTTAGCTGGGTTTAGGAGACTCGGTTTCAAACAGAGTTTTGAACCTGTCTCTAAAGGCGCAGATTGGTTGGCAAAAGCCATCAATTTTGATGGCGGTTGGGCAATGCAGCGCGGCATGCAATCCGACGTTTTCTTAACATCTTGGGTGATACAAGGTTTAGAACCTGTTTACGATATTGATGCACAAATCGCATGGTTAAAGCAATTACAGAACAAAGATGGCGGGTTCGGAAGATATAAAAATAGCCCCAGTGATGCAGAAATCACTGCGATCGCGGTTCTGGCACTTGCAGCTGGAAATGATCCACTCAATACGCGCCGCGTTGCAATTGACTATTTAACGCGTATACGGCAAAAAGACGGCAGCTTTGTCAGTAACACACCGATGGAATTAACAGAACCGACAGCTAATTTGCAGTCCACTTGTTTCGTTCTAATTGCGATACACGCCAAAACGCCAGATGAACTCGCTATAGAGCGGCAAGTAAAGTAACGATACAGTAAAGACGACCCCCTATCGTCGCTGGTCAGGGCCACCTGTCGTGGTCAGGGCCACAGATGCCCCCGGCATAATATAGTGCTCGCCTTTGGTAAGTTGGGCGACTTGTCGCTGGAAGTTATCTCCAAAAGACCCACTCTGTTGCATAGAAGTAACGCCGCCGATGACATAAACTCTCGCCAGCGCGCCACGGCACACCGAAATGGCTTTACCTGCCGTATACCCTTTTTCAGTACGCCTGCTCGTCGATTCGTCCGTGACAATAATAAGTACGAGGTCGCGCTCCGGGGAGGTTCGGAGTTTCGGTACGCCCTCAATAACGGCATCCAGTAGATGCTCATCACCAGATTTTGGGAGCCGAAACATCGACTTCACCTGCTCAGGTTCCAGCGGTGGCTTGGTTACGACAATGGTGCTTTCACCACCACCGACAGCCGCCCAAAACCGAATCATCCCAAATCGATAATCCAATCCTGCTTCCGTAAACACGGCTACCATCTGATCCAAACCATCACACGCAGGCTCCGTTTTGGTTTGCATGCTCAGACTGTAATCGAAGACAAACACAATATCAACTTTGTCCGGTCTATGGGAAACAAGATTTTCGGCAATACGCTTAAATAATCCATCTACCCGAAGCAGCGCTTTATCCGCCACTATATCGCCCCTCTGGATCCGTTGACCATCCATTCGCTGTTGGTTTGAATCAATTGGGTACCATTTGCCGGACGTTCGCTCGGTAAGTTCCGCTTGAATCTGTTCACTCGTACCGATAAAGTTGAGCTGCACACTGTTTTGCTGGCATAAGTTGACGATCTGCTCACTAATTCTGCGCTTAGCATCCGCTTCTGTCCAGGTGGTGCGCATCCGCGAGTTGCTAACCACAACAAATTGTGTTGTAACGCCTTCTCGAAAATCCAACTCATTTAAACCTTTTACGATCGCATCAAGCCCATACCCCGGTTGAACTCTATTGTCGAATTCGGCGCGCACCTCCCGTAAGGCGTTTTCAATACTAAGATGGTCAAACGCCCAATGATGAAACGTATAATTCGGTTCTCCGTGTACCGATTGAAACCCCACGAGTGCGAATCTATAGTCCATCGTTTTCGCCTCTATAACGGCGAGCATATCAATAAGCTTCTTCTCAAGCATAGCGATAGATGCTAACATCCGCTTGTTACCGTCAACAATGAACACGACATCCACCTTCGAGTTTTGCGGGTGTCGGGTTGCGCGTTTCACAATATCTTTGAGGCTTTCGCCTATATCCGCCTTAAGGGTGTCTTGCTTCTTTGCACTCGGGTCTACCAATATTCTATGTTTCCGCCGCGGTGGACGGACCTGCGCTGCCGCCTGCAATGTGCCTACGAACACACACATCGCGCACAAACAACATATCCAGATTTTTGGGTGCAGCTTGCAAACCAAAACTCGCTTAACAAAAGTCATACAGTCTCCAATCAAAAAATGTACCAATACCCGCCAAGCGTTGTCGGCGGTTGCACATCCCAGATTCCGGTAAAATTAAACGTTCCGTAGTTCTCCTTGTCGGGCATAACATCCGCGACTAATATGCATCCAAATCAATCTCCTCTTCGCTAAACCGGAGGTGTGCTTGATCGATTAAAGTAACAATAGCGTCCCACTGTTCGCGCGTTCCATCAGAAATTCCTTCCTGTTCAAGTTTCTCAGCAAATTGAAGAAGCGTTTCACTAAACTTGTCTTGGAGGTAGATATACTCGTCTGTCTGATCAGCGTTTTTCGGTGGCTCGAAGTTTGAAATGTTCTTTGCATATTTAGCGAGTCGTTTCGACGCTTCAACGGCTTTTTCCTTATTCTCTTTTTCATCAAAATAGTCAACGACAACAAAATAGTCATCTATCATTAACGCCATGAGTGCTTTGAGATCTTCGGCTTCGGGCAACTCTTCATCTTCAGGTATATCTTCCGCTGGACGCTCCGGTTCTGGCACTTTTTCTATTTCGGATTTTGGTTCGCGTTTGTGGAAGAGCGCATAACTCATTACCAACGTCTTTTTCGGCATCAGCGCAACCGCGTTTGACGCAGCGTCATGTCCTTCAACGGCAATAATATCTGCACCAATCTTAAAGGTGTCATCTATGCCCATACCGACAAACTGTTTAAGAAATTCTGTGCCTACAATCGCCGCTGTTTCCTTGTGTTCATAGATATCCACTTTCACGACTTTTCCGCGCATATTCAACCCGACAGCACCTTCAATAACACCATTCGGTCCTTTGATCTTACTCCCCAAGACTAAACCCATTGGCTCGTTTTTGTCATCAAGTAGGATGTAAAAAATCGGCTTCAGGTCCTCTGATTGAAGTTTAGTACCGAGTTCCTTTTCAATAGAGACTATCTGTCCCGCAGTTAGGACAACGTCTCGCTCGACAAATTTCCTTGCTGTTGGAAAAATAGCCATCAGTTTTTGACCGGACAACTCTATGGCCCGAGCACTGCTAAGCAGAGGCGTGCTTAATATCAAAAAAGCGAGTGCCAACAAAATGCCTATTCGAGGTCGGCGATAGATTTCGGAAAACATCCACAATCTCCTTATCTGTTTTTTGAGGATTTTTATAAGTTTACCAAAAATCCTTATTTTTACAAGGATTTTCACAACCCTAAAACCTCCAACCGAAAGGTGATACTATGGCGGTTTAACAATAACGTTTCAACATCAGGGCTCGTAGGCACGCTAATCGAGGGTCTTAAAAAACTGAACTGATAACCGACTGATCCGCGCAACTGTGCCACTTCAAAGATACTATCGATAAGTCTTACGTTGAGCCCAGTAGACACCTCCGCACCAAAAGTATTCTGGATATTCGCGGGTGCAGCGAATTGTTCAACAAAATCGTAGAAGTTTGTTCCGAGTCCAATAAATGGTGCCCATTTTCCACGTCCACTCAGCGTCAGCATCATCCCAACAGTCTCAACATTCAACATACCGAAGGGTAAAATGTCGGTGTTCCCGCCGCGAGTATCCACGGCGTACTTACCGAACGGGACTGAAAATCGGAGGGCGGGTGTTAACTGAAATCCTATTGAGAATTCTTCGGTGCGAGCGGTTTCCAGTTCATCATTCGTAATTGCTAATCCGCGACCGACACTTACGGTACCACCTTTTGCAACATCTGAGTATTTTTCAAGTTCAAGGGCGGTGCTGACAGTTGGTACGCCTACAAGACCCACGAGTACACAGATACTGAACGTAGTTAGAAGTTTCATGATTCCTCCAAATTTGATTTCTCAGGGACAGACGCTGGAAATAGGTATCACTGCTATATTATATCTGCAGTCTCGCCTCAAAATATATTTCTGCTACCGTTCGCGAATCCAGCGTTCCACAGGATAGAAGAGAGAAAATAATACAGGTGCCAAGATAAGGTTAGCCACCGTTGCCGAGACCATACCCCCAAAGGTGGGAACCGCGATGGGTTTCATCAATTCCGCCCCGGTGGTAGTGCTGATCTCAGCTAACATGATTGGCAATAATGCAAGGACTGTAGTCGCTGTGGTCATAATGATGGGGCGGACGCGCAATAAACCGGCATTGATGACGGCTTCGTCAATAGGTTCACCGCCGCGGACGCGCTCCAATAGATATTCAATTAAGACGATCCCATCCTCAACAGCTATCCCGAATAAGGCTATATACCCCACCCATACCGCTGTACTGTATTTAATGGCGTAACCGCCGCCGAGTGCCTCCGGTACGTATTGCATCAACCACTGCATCCACATGCCGCCGATGAACGCAAACGGGATTGCAAGGAAAATCGAAAACATCGCCGAAGGCGATTTGAACTGGAGATACAGCAATATAAAGATGACAGCGATACATACTGGAACGACAATCGCTAATCGATCACGGGCTTCCAGTTCGGCTTCATATTGCCCACTAAAAGCGTAAAAATAGCCCTGCGGTAAAGTCGGCTTAATTTTTTCATCAAGCGTCTTTTGGGCTAATGCGACAAAGTCAACCAGCCCAATCTTATCAACGTCTACATCACAAAAGACACGGGAAAAGAGCAGCGTATTTTCGCTGGCGATCTTCGCCGGACCAGGGCGTCTTTCGATTCTTACGAGTTGCTCAAGCGGAATATGGAGTCCTTTTGGTGCTGGCACGAGGACGCGCTTAAGTGCTTCAATATTATCCCGCAACTCTCTCATATAACGGATACGAATCGGAAATCGCTCGCGCCCCTCAACGGTGTGGGTTAAATTCATACCACCGATAGCTGTCATAATGATTTGCTGCACTGTTCGGATTTGGATACCGTAGCGTGCTGCCGCCTCCCTGTTAATGTGAAATTCGAGGTACGGCTTATTTCCAATACGTTCGGCATAGGGACCCTGAGCGCCCTCAAGTTTAAGGAGTTCCTGCTCAATCCGCACGGCAATATCTTCAATCTTCGCGAGGTCTTTGCCGAACACCTTAATCCCGATCGGGGTTTGTATGCCCGTTGCGAGCATATCAACTCGATTACGGATAGGCTGCGTCATAATAGGCGAGACACCTGGCATTCGGGTCGCCTCCGTCAGTTCAGTGATGAGTTCGTTGCGGTTCTTGGTTCGGAAGTAAGCTTTATGTTTGAGAGTAGGTTCAATTTCCTCAGCAATCCGATGAAGTTTGGTTTCAGTCTCAGATTCTCCAACTCTGACGTGTTCCAACCGCATTTCGCCTGTTCGCTCTTCGGCGAGGAGTTCTTCTAAAAGGATTCGTAATAACCAGATACGATAGAGTTTCTCGCGCGCGTCAACTGACAGATAGGAATTGTGGTATGTTGTCGCTAAGGTATCAAATCGTTCTATCGCCGTTCCAACAAGGTCATCGAGAAAAGCAGCACCGATATGGCTTGCATGTGCCTCACTTATAAGTCCGTCGTGTATTAAGCGTTGAACAAGAGCGGACACAAGTTTTCTGGTGGAATTGGGTTTAATCGCGCGTCGGGGCCACTCCGCTGGATCAGTCATATTGACAATAGTTTCAAACATACCAATTGGCGCAGGGTCGGTTGCTGTTGATGCTCGCCCCAATTTTCCCACCACAAGTGAGACTTCTGGGAATCGATTCATAATCAAATCCTGTTTTGCCATAACATCTTTTGCCTGCGTAATTGAGGCACCAGGGAGCAGCACTGGCATAAATAGCAGTGCCCCTTCGTTAAGTGGCGGCATGAATTCTTGCCCGATATTCTTATAGAATGGGGTCAGTGGTATGCTCGCAGCAAAAATCAGCGCGGCTAAAACGACAACAGCGAGTTTCATCCAAATATTCTTTACAACTAACTGGATAATCGGGCGATAGATCGTTCTGAGTAACCACGTAATCCCATCGGCTAACTTTCTCAGGGGCCAGCCTAATAGTGCCAGAAGTTGCGACATTCGTTTGGAAATCGCACCTGTCCGGGTCCGCGTTGGGTCCGTGAGTAGAATAGACGCTAAAACGGGCACCAAGCTAATCGCGAGAAGTGCTGCGCCAAGCATAGCGAAAGTTTTTGTATAGGCAAGCGGTTTGAAGAGTTTACCCGCTTGACCAGTAAGGGAAAAAACAGGTATGAAGGCAACGATGACAATGAGCATTGCGAAGAAGATAGGCGGACCTACCTCTTTAGCTGCACGAGTTGCAACCTGAAGTTTGCTTTCGCCTGGGTGTGGATCCTGCAAATGTCGCGCGATATTTTCTGTCATTACAATACCAGCATCCACCATGACACCAATCGCGATGGCAATACCACCCATTGACATAATGTTCGAGGGTAAACCAATAATCCGCATGCCTACAAACGCAAGCAAAACCCCCATCGGTAAGACAAGTGCTATTATCAGACTACTCGAAACTTGTCCTAAGAAAAGCAGGATAACAACTGCAGCGACGATGATCTCTTCTGTCAGCGTTTCCTTCAGTGTATCTGTTGCGCGATGAATAAGATGACTCCGGTCATAGAACGGCACAATTCGGACGCCTGATGGCAGTCCAGGTGTGAGTTCCGCTATTTTCGCTTTGACGTTCTCAATCACGCGCAGTGGATTATCGCCATAGCGCATTAACACGACACCACCAGTTGCGGGGACGCCAGCTTTGTCCAAGGCACCACGCCGAAAGTCGGGACCTTCACTGACTGTGCCAAGATTCTTGACATAGATTGGTACACCGTTATGTTCCTTAACAACGATGTTTTCTATGTCCTCAATGTTTTTGATAAAACCTAAGCCCCGAATCAGGAGCTCCATCCCGCCTTCCTCAATAACCTTTGCACCAACATCAAGGTTGCTCCCACGGATCGCGTTATAAACCGCTGATAACGGCACATTATAAGCCAATAACGTGTTCGGATCGATGTCGATCTGATACTGCTTGACGTATCCACCGACTGAAGCGACTTCGGAAACACCATCAGCGGAGGCGAGATAGTAACGAACCGTCCAGTCTTGGAGCGACCGAAGTTCATGTAGTTCTAAATTGGAGGCAACAAGTTTTTCCCCATCTTCCGGACAGATACCCGGTTCGGCGTAGCGTTCCGTTGGATGCTTCGGGCAATAGTATCCGTTCTCAACCGTATACCAAAATACCTGTCCGACACCGGTTGCATCAGGCCCAAGGACTGGCACAACACCCTCTGGCATGTCCTTTTGGGCAAGGTTCATACGTTCCAGCACCCGTGTACGTGCCCAATAGAAATCAATATCATCTTTGAAAATAATGTTAATGTAGCCAAAGCTGAACATTGAAGTCGAACGAACATCTTTAACATCCGGGATGCCAAGCATGGTAATACTTAACGGATAGATAACCTGATCTTCAATGTCCCTCGGACTGCGTCCGGGCCAATCCGCAAAAACAATCACCTGGTTTTCGCCGATGTCCGGCATAGCATCAATGGGTGTCCGGTTCAATGCCCACCAACCCGTCATTGTGACAAACACAAAGATGACTAATACCAACAGGCGGTTTTTCATACAAATTTCAATAACTCGGTTAATCATTTTTTCACCTATTAAATCCGGGCAGTTGAGCAGCGAATGCTTTTCCTTCTAATAACCCCAAATCAAAGCTAATAGGACTTACGCAGCCCCTTGCTGGGTTTTTGCTTGGGTGTTTCTGCAGGGTTTCAAACCCCACCAGCAGTGCTTTTTCTTCTAATAACCCAAATCAAAACTCAGTAAATCTTTCGAGTTAATGTTGATGGACAGGGGCTGCTGATTCTTCGCCGCCGAGTGCCCCGCCGTAAGCACCTGAAGCGGAACCTGTTAATTGTGTTTGCGAATCTATCAGGAAGTTACCATGCGTGACGACCCTATCACCAGGTGTAAGCCCGCTAACAATCGGATAGTATCGGCGTTTAGTTTCGGAATCGTCCAACGTTCCCCAAGCTTCCGGCCCCACTTCAACTTCAACTTGTTCATAACCTGATTCGCCGCGATCCACGAAGACAATTTTCCGTAGACCGGTGTCAATGACTGCACTTTTGGGCACAGTTAAGACCTCACCGGTCATCAGAAGCGGCTTTCCATCATGTGGACACAGTCCGGGTACCGTCGCGTACGCATCTGGATGGTCAGGGCATACATACTTAAAAATTAACTGCGGTTGATCTGCCAGGATTGCAGGCGAAGTCAGCGGCTGGTGGGTGTGAGAATGCGCTGCCGGTTGTTTTTCAACGAGATCCATGCCACAGATAGAACACTCTCCGAATTCATCAGACTGCTCTTCGGGATGCATTGGACACGTCCACACAGATGCTGCCTCAGTAGATGCTCCCGCTTTTTCGACAAGGTCCATGCCACAGATGGAGCATTCCCCAAATTCGTCAGATTGTTCTTCAGGATGCATTGGACATGCCCACTTCCCCTCTGCTTCAGAGGCAACGGTTTCAGGGTGTGTTGGCTCTAAATCCATGCCACATATCTCACATTCAGTGGGATGTTCAGACGTAACCCATGGGTGCATTGGGCACGCATACGGGTCTTTTGAGATGGCTCCATGGGTATAGATTTCTGCAAGTGTCGGTTTTATTTGTAGTGTCACATACATTCCTGGACGGAGCCTTCCCGTCGGATTAGCAACTTCTATCTGAACCTTCTGGGTTCGCGTTTGCGTGTCAAAGAACGGATAGATATAGGTGACTTTGCCGGGAAAAGTTAGTCCGGGCATCGATTGCGCAGTAATTTCGACCGCTTGCCCCATGTAAATCCAAGGCAATTCATACTCGTAAACGTCTGCCATGATCCATAGACTACTAAGATCGGCAATACGATAAAGATTCATACCCTTGTTCACATGTTGACCCTGTCCAACGTTCATGTGAACCACAGTACCAGCTATCGGCGCAAACAGGGGTAAAGTCGTGCTAACTTCGCCTCGGTCGCGGATACCTTCAATTTGGCTTAAGGTTAATCCAGACAATTCAAGTTTAGACTTTGCAGCGGTAACTGTCCGCTCAACCGACTTACGAAGTTCCGCGTATTCTGTATTTTGAAGTTCCTCAATACTTTTAAGTGCTGTTAAGTATTCTTCTTGTGCTGTGACTAACTCCGGACTGTAGATAGATAAGAGTTCGTCGCCCTCACGCACTTTGATACCGGTGAAATCAATGTGCAAGTCCTCAATCCACCCAGAAATTCGTGTTGAAGCATAAGCCATCCGGGTTTCGTTATAATCCAGAACACCGACGGTTCGGATTTCACGCGCAACCTCGCGGAAAGCAACAAGCTCAGTACGGACTGGAATTAATGCCTTCTGTTGTTCAGTTAGTTCCAACCCTGAACCTTCGTAAATAGGGATCAAATCCATTTTGCAAACTGGACAACTGCCCGGTTCCGGCATTTTAACTGTGGGGTGCATAACACACGTCCAATAGCGAATCGTTTTTGCATCATCCGAGGATGCCATCATTGGTACATGGTCATGGTCAGCGTGTTCATCCATATCCATGCTTGACGTATCCTCTGACATTGTTTCATGTTTTTCACGCTCAGATTTCTCTTGCTGACCACAACCGAATATGAAAAGCAAGGTAATTATCAGTATAATTGGGCGGCAGAATTTTTTAGGCATTTTGTAAATTCCTTGTATTGTTTGCGTTGTAGTTTTACAGGTCTAACAGGACTTACGCATTTCCTCTTATAGTACCGAAAATAAATGAACACTTTAACCCCCCTAACCCCCCTTATCAGGGGGAATCAGATCGGAATCGCTTTGATGTGATGTGTCTAATTAATTCTAAACTTTACTATAAAGTCCCCTGATAAGGGGCGGTGAATGCCCATAAGGCATTCATACCGTTGATTCTTTAGGGGGTTAAAAACTAAAAAATCTACCATCGCGTGCTAAATTTGCGTAAGTCCTAAATCCTATGCAAGAAAAGGCTACTCTTCGGTCAGTGGTTGTTTCGGCAATATCACGCCAACTGCCTGTTCCAATTGTGCCAGATGTTGACGATAATCGCGCAATGCCCGCTGTTCCTCAATTTTCAATTTTAATAAAGTACGTTGTGCATCAAGAAAACTCAAAAAATCAATTTGCGCTGCCTGATAGGCTGTATTCGCAACATCTAACGCCTGCCGCGCTTGCGGAAGCAGGGTCTGACGATAGAGGCGAATACTCCGGTTCGCGGTTTCCATCCCAAAATGATGTTTTTTCACAACAAAGCGGAGATTGCTCTCAAGTTCCTCAATTTTACGCGCCATCGCTTCAATTTTTACATCCATTTCGTGGATATACGAATTTCGGTGTCCGAACCAGGCAGCATTTGCTGGATTCAATGTCCGTCGTGTGGAAAAGGTCATCGGCATCTTTTGTGTGTGTTTTAAGTCCGCCATCGCTCGATTTTCAAAGTAACTCGCGCCAAGGGTCGGGTCAGCGTACGTCATTCGCTTTGCCATTTCCACCATTAAACGCATCTTACTGATCGCCAATTTCTGTTTTTGGATTTCCTGACGTTCCTCAACCGCCAACGCATACAGGTCCGCTAAAGTAAGTGTAACGCGTTCCTCTTCAATTGGCACAGGAGCCCCCAACGGCAAATCCGTAGAAGCGTTCAACAACGTATTAAGACGCGCAATGATAGTTTCGCGTTGTTGATCAAGCGTAATAATTACCTCTGCTAATTTCGATAATTCCACCTGTGCCATAATGACGTTTGAATATTTGCCCTGTCCAACCCGAAACTTCGTTTGGGCAATAGCAATCATCTGCTGCAGCAGTTTTTGGTTCTCTTCGTTAATACCAGCTGCCTCAACAACAAAGAGATAATCGTAGTAAGCCAATTTAATCTCGGTTACGAGATCTCGTAGGGCGATTTCAAACGCTTTTTGCGCAATTAGCACATCTTCAGTGATGATCTGCCCTTTCAACGCTAAGGTGTCCGGGAACGGGAATTTCATTGCCATCATCTCTTTATGGTGCATCGGTCCAACTTTGGTATCAAGTTGTTTTGTGAAAGCGTTATATTGACGCAACACATTCTCTAAGTAAGCAGCTTGCGGATACTGCTCCAACACGGCTCGAATTTTTTCACGAGCAGATTTCAAGCCTGGGTTCCATTCGTATCCGAGTGCTATAAGAAGTTCCAACACAATAGGTTGCGTAAGTCGGGTTCTTGCCTCTTCAGACGACGCTGCCAACTGCCGATAGGTTTCCAAAGTATCTGTTGAAAGATCGTAAAACAGATTTGGTATCGGTGTTTCACTTTCTAATCGCGCGTGCCACTGTTTCTGGTATTTCAACACCTTTTCTTCAATTTCGCTGAGAAACGGGTCTGGTTCTACAGTCGGTTCGTTTTGTAGGGGCGAGGTAACCTCGCCCCTACTTTTCTCTATTTCCGTATAGTAATACGTAGGTGGTTGTACCTCAGTGTTACGCAGTTCTTGGTACGTTTCCAGTTGACGATTCGCACATCCACCTACCAAAACAGTGAGAATTATGAGACTGATTTTAAGGGTTGTCAGTACGAAAATCTGCTCACGCAGATTTTCTTTCAGTCGTCGGTTCAAACGCTCAACTCGTGCCTTGCTGTCTTGTATCGGAGTCGAGTTGAGCGTTTGGGTTAAAGAGGGATCCGGTTTAACAAAACCCTCTTGTGACCGAAAACTACTCAATGTGTGAATCATCAATCTTTCCTCCAACGAGCTGCTCCAGCCGAGCGACATTCTGTTGATAGTCTGCAATCGCGCGCAGGCGGGCAAGATTAAAATTCAACCAAACACTCTGTGTCTCAAGAAACCCAGCAATGCTTTTGGGACCTTCCTGATGCCACGCCTCAGCAACTTCAATTGCCGCACCCGCTTGTGGAATAAGCGTAGTTTCATAGAGTTCGACAAGCCGTCGAGCGTTTTCAAGTCGAAAATAAACTTTTCGGAGGGCAACCCGCGTTGCATCCTCAAGGGAGTGCTTGTTTGCTGTGACGACCTCACGATTTTTTTCAGCCTCCCGAACTTTACTACTATTCTTCAGACCTGACCACGGAATTGTCACACCAAAACCGATAGTGAATGGATTCTTACCACTACCAACGGCATCCGGCATCAATGCTTCACCAGTCTCTATCGACATTAAATCAAGCTTAAGCATCGGTTTGGTGCGGAGTTCTGCCAGTGCGATCCCTTCAGTCGCTTTTTCGATGCTCAATTCGGCAATCCGTAACTCCTGCCGTTTCGATAATGCCTGTTTTTCGACATCGGCTAACGGCAGATTAAGCGGTGCATAAGTAACAGGGATAGTTGCCCCAAGCGCAGCTGTTGAAGGAATAGACAATATCCCGGTGATGTTCGCATGTTCAACGCGCTGTAATTCTTCCAGCAGGACGAGATCATATTCCAACTGTGCAAGCTGGCTTTGTGCCTTCAGGACATCATTGAGCGTGGCTTTCCCTTCGGCATAGCGCGCCGTGGCAATCGTGAGAATAGAAGCGACCAATTCGTGATTTTGTTGCGTTAACTCGACCGCCCGTTGGAGATACGCCAACTCGTGGTAACTCAGTTTCAATTCAACAATGAGATCGCGTATCACCTGTTCATGCTTCACACGCGCAATCTCAATCGCCTTTTTGACGACCTCACCGGCTGCATCAAGGGTCCCGGGATACGGAAACGACTGCGAAAAACTAAGCCGATGGCGTTGAGGTCCGACCCGTGTTTCCACGCTGCGTACGTAGTAACCATACATGAACATCGGATCGGGCAACGCTGTTACTTGCGGGTACTGTTCAACTGTTGCCTGCCACTGCGCTTTTGCAGCTCTAACTTTCGGACTCCGCTCGACGGCAACCTGAATGAGGCGTGGCAACTCAAGCGTTTCCGCAAATAGTGTTGTCACATCGGTAGTTTGCTCTGGCGTTGAGGCTTCTTCGGTCAACCCGTGTGCTGCCGTTGGCACCAAAGCATTTAGCACTATCACACTTCCGATAACAATCAATGCCATTGGGTATAGTAAACTAACTGCACGCATTGTTTATCGTCTCCTTGTTAATAGTTGTCAGTTATCAGTTATCAGTCGTCAGTTAAGAGGTTTCTCTGTAACAATTTACCGCGCGCTGGCGTATTCCTAAGGCGGAGAAGATTGCTATCAGAGTTCTCTTTAACTGAAAACTGACGACTGACGACTGATAACTATTCTGCCGATGGCCCCACTAAAGCGAAATCTTGACAGCTGGACTTGTTACACGAACACGAACCTCATGTTCTGTCCCTTCTGGCATAACAATAAATCCTGCGTAGGTGTGCGTCATTTTGCTGTATTTCAGCAATGCCATCTTTGTCTCCCCTTCAGTATTGGTAACTTGAATGGCAAGTTTAACATCACCTAACGCAATCTCCGCGTGATCTTGCGTCGGATACACACTAATATAGTGTGTTTTTCCTTTAATCTCGTCCACTTTTATCATGCCTCCCATCCCCATATGAGACATCATTCCCTTGTACGCATCTACAGTTAGCACATTAAGGTCAAATGTCAAATTTCCCAACGCAACTGTTTGGAGGAATTTATCTGGAGTCATTTTGAACATCTTCGCCTGCATGTCGTTACAGAAATAGTAGGCTTTTCCATCCTGTTCGACTTTGACCATTGCTGCAGGCTTCATCATCATGCCATCAACAGCACAACGGACTTTGTCATCAGCAGCTGCATGCTCGCCATGTTGAGGCTCGCCATGCTTTTTGTGTGCGTCCTCTGCATTAATCGAAAAAATTGAGAGCAGTAGCACAGCTGTAATTGCCAAGAAAGATGCGACGATTCGTCGCGTCAATTTCGTTTTCATCTTGTTCTCCTTTTTTATGAGATGGTTATAAGTTATACTAAAGTTTGGACGATATTGTAAAGTTTATGCTGCCTTGTCGAAAGGCAGTGTCGTATCGGGTTGAAAATCGGTGCTAATATTCTGTGAGTTTGTTTTTCGCTTGAACTTGGCAGAAAATGATGCCAC
>JAJEDN010000069.1 GCA_022821495.1 Candidatus Poribacteria bacterium | reverse complement strand
TTCTGATAACATGTCTTCTAAGCGGGAAAGAGGGGTCATTAGATATGTCCTTTCAATAAATGTCAGGTTTATTATGAAAGGATACCCTCTTTTCTGCTATTTGTCTGTAAAAAAGTTAAAATTGTCCAAACTATAGTAATTATAACATATTTAGAGAAAAAGCGCAAGAAAAATACGACCCTTTTTTCAGGCGCTCTCTGAAAACCGAGTGCCTTTAGCCGCAATCGCCTAAGTAAAGGCTTTAATAGTAGTTATTTTGAGGAAGTTCATGACAAAGTTAGAACAGATGCAGCGAATTGAAGCGTGTGGCATTGTCGCTATCATTCGCGCGAACAGCGCAAATGAATTGATTAAGGCGGCAGAAGCGATTCATACTGGGGGCGTTAATGTGATTGAAGTCACAATGACAACGCCGAACGCGTTACAGGTAATTAGTGATGTTTCATCGGTGTATGGTGATGCAGTGCTTGTGGGTGCCGGATCGGTGCTGGATGCAGAAACAGCCCGTGCTGTAATGTTGGCAGGCGCGGAGTTCATCGTCAGCCCGGTTACAAAACCAGATGTGATTGAAATCTGTAACCGCTACGGCAAGGTTGTTATCCCCGGTGCCTTTACGCCAACAGAGATTTTGGCGGCTTGGGAAATGGGGGCAGATTATGTAAAGGTGTTTCCATCAAGTGGTGTCGGTGCTGCGTATATAAAAGATGTGAAAGCGCCGCTACCGCACATCCCTCTTGTTCCAACGGGGGGTATCAATGCTGAAAACGCTGCTGAGTTTATTGCTGCGGGTGCGACTTCTTTGGGGGTCGGCAGCGCGCTCGTTAATAATCAGTTGATTGAAGCGGGTGAATTCGCACTTCTCACTGAAAGAGCTGAGAAGCTTGTTGAGGAGGTACAACGCGCCCGTTCAGGTGTAAATTCGGCTTAAACCCACTGAAAATGCGTTTTTGTGTTGACAATTTGTGTCAGTTTTGTTAATCTTGTTATCAAGAATTGTAGACTGTTCGCTTGTAAGATACCGCTATGCAAATTGATCAATTAATCTTAGGTAAATATAGATTGCTTGAATTTCTGAACTCAGGAGGATTCTCCTCGGTTTTTCGCGCCCGCGAGGAGATGACGAACCGAATCGTTGCCATTAAAGCTTTAGCGAAAACCGCCTACCCTGCAAGCAGAATGAAGTTCTTGCTAACAGAATTTCAAGCGATGTCAAAAATTTGGGGACATCCAAATATAGTCTCTATTCTTACGGTCGAACCCGGTGAGGATGATTACGTCGCGTGGATAGTCATGGAGTACGTCGAAGGGAAAAGCCTTCATGAACTTATGCAGGAGGGGGCACTTGGGCTAATAGATACGCTCAATATCGGTTTAGATATCTGTCGAGGCTTAAAGGAGGCACATGATCACAAGATCATGCACCGAGACATCAAACCACAAAATATATTGCTTACGACAGAAAAAGAGGCGAAGGTTGCTGACTTTAGTATTGCCCGTATCTTTGGTGAGACAACAGAATTCGCTGAAACTATGGCAGGTACGCGACGCTACATGGCGCCTGAACAATACTATGGATCTTATGATTATCGTGCTGACCTTTACTCTACCGCTCTCATTTTGTATCAGTCCGTAACCGGACGGTTCCCATTTTCGGGCGAAAATAAGGAGATAGATAAAAAGAAAGCTGCTGGAGAGATAGAAGAGATAGACAGATGTCCAGAAGTCCTCCGCAACTTTGTCCAGAAGGCGCTCCATCGCCAGCTCTCGAAGCGTCATCAAAGTGCTGGTGAGATGTACGAGGAGTTGGATCGCATCCGCCAAGACGAGTATGTTAAACAGGTCTCTGAACTTATTGACGCAAGTGTCAATTCCAGCAACCCGAAATTGGCTGAAGCGCTTGAACGCTACCGAAAAATATTTCGCCTGCCGCTTGCGGATGCAGAACGGATGAATCAAAACCTCTTTTTTCAGCGCCGCCAGAAAGAGGAAAGTGGCAAACGCGAAAAACAGTTAACGCAAGTCGAGAGACATTATACGCTCGCTGCCCGCTACGCGGAGGACCGGGATTATTCGAAGGTGCTTGCTGAACTCCACAAGGCAAGCCGTCTTTGTATCAATGATCACGGCTTAACCAAGGCTGTGGATAGCCTGTTTCATAAGCTAAGTGCCATGAATGTGTCACTCTCGGCGAATCCAACAGTGGAAGAAGTTGTCGCGCTCATTCAGAAATTGCCTAATGATGATAGTAGGGATCTTCGCACCTGGCTTGATCATCAAAAATCTGTTCCTGAAGAACCGACGGGTATAGTGCCAATACAGCCTCGGATTAAAGTATCCAGCAGTTATCGACGCGTCATTGAGGAAGCTTCCCCGGAATTCCTGCTTGATCAGGTTCACAGCGATATCCAATATCCACACGAAGTCGAAGCACTTCGCATCTTCCAACAAATTCAGATTTATGAGCAACAAGGGCGTACCCAGCAGTGGCTTGCCCTCTACATAAAATTAGGTAAGTTCTACCAGAAACAGGCTGGCTATTTTGTTAAGGATGACAATTTGGAACTCACTGCCAACTGTTACACGCGCGCCCGGTTCGCGTACACAGTTGCAGAGAAGCATCGTCTCGCCAGAAAGAACGCCAAAAAGGGTGCCGTCTACTATACGCGCCTTGCACGCCAATTTGAACTCCAGCGTTCATGGGAAAGTGCAGGAAAATCCTATATCCTTGCTGCTTACAACCACGGCTATGTAGATATAGCCTCCCTCGTCGAAGAATGTCACCGGATGGCGACTGTCTGCTATTTCAACGCCGCTGAAAGTGCGCATCTCAATAACGAGTTGCAAACGGCTTACGACTTTTACATGTTAATCTTGGCAATCGGTGAAAAAATGTCTAAACCGACGAAGATGGTGAGTGAAGCACAAAAATTAATATCAGAAATCCCGGTTGCAGATTAGAGGCTATATTACGTGAAGATATCTTTAAAGCGCGGGGAGACACTTATCGGGACTTTTGTACTTGAATTCGGTGGCTCCGCGATTGCAACACTCCTCGCGAGTGCCGGTGCAGACTTCATTATTGCAGACTTGGAACATAGTTCCTTTTCTATAGAGACCATTGGACGGTTAGTTCGGAATGCGCGCGGCTCCAATCTCCCTTGTATTGTCCGGGTACCAGCACTTGAACGCCATTTTGTTTCTCGGGTGCTCGATGCGGGTGCTACGGGCGTTATGATCCCCCGGGTCGAATCTCACGAAGATATTGAAAAAATTAAAAGCTGGACAAAATACGCGCCAGAAGGGGACCGGGGGGTCGCATTTGGAATTGGACACACCGATTACGGAGATTTCACAAAACTGGATACCAGGGAATATGTGCGCAACGCAAATGCGGAAATCCTCACTATCGGGCAGATTGAGACCGTCAAGGCTGTCGAAAACCTTGATGATATCCTCGGCACTGGTGAGTTAGATGTTGTGTTCATTGGTCCATACGACCTATCTACGTCAATGGGTATCTCTGGTCAGTTTGATCATCCTCAACTTTTAGAAGCAATAAAAAAAATCATTAGACATACACAGAGACACAATATCCCTTTGGGTTGCTATGTCAATGATTTTGAGAGCGGTGAGCAGTGGTTGAACTTAGGTGTTCAACTCATTGCATGTGGGAATGATGCTTTCCTTTTAACGCGTAAATTTGCTGAGGAGCGTCAGAAATTCACAAACGCGGCGAATTCAAAATGAAACGATACGATATCCTCACAATTGGTCGGAGTTCTATAGATCTTTACGCAAATGACATCGGTGCCGCGTTTCCCGACATTAAAAGTTTCGGTGCCTTCGTCGGCGGTTGTCCTACCAATATTAGTGTGGGTGTCCAGCGGCTGGGGCTTCGAGCTGCACTGCTGACTGCTGTCGGCAAAGATCCGGTTGGGGAATTCTTACTCAAGTTTTTGAAGAATGAGGGTGTTGAGACTCAGTTTATTCCGCACAAGCCCGATCACCGAACAAGTGCTGTGGTGCTTGGTATCGAACCGCCAAATCGGTTTCCGCTGATCTATTACCGCGATAACTGCGCCGATATTGAACTCACTATTGATGATGTGCTCGCTGCACCGATTGCTGAAAGTCGAGCGGTGTTGATATCCGGCACCGGCTTGAGCAAGGAACCGAGTCGTAGCGCGACGCTCTATGCCGCTGAGAAGGCGCGATCTGTTGGGAATCGAGTCTTTTTGGATCTTGATTTCCGGGCAGATCAGTGGCACGATCCGAGAGCATTCGGTGTCGTTGTTCGGTCTGCCTTACGTTATATTGATATTGCTATTGGGACGGAAGAGGAAATTAAAGCGGCGACACTTACGGATCTTTCGCAACTAACAATTGAACACTCCCAAATCTCAAATCCTGAGATTCAGGGAGATATGGCAGCGGCGATTAGAACGCTTTTAAGTGCTGGTCCAGCCGCATTAATAGTGAAACGCGGTATTGAAGGCGCGGACATTCATCTGGCGAGTGGTGAGGTTATTCACGCGGCACCTTTCCCTGTTGAAGTTTACAATACCCTCGGTGCTGGGGACGCTTTCGCGAGTGGTTTTATTTACGGTAACCTCAGCGGTTGGGGTTGGGAAAAATCTGCGCGTCTTGGCAATGCAACGGGTGCTATTGTTGTAACACGACACGGTTGTGCTAACTTTATGCCGACAATGCCGGAAGTTGATGAATTTGTCGCGGAACGCGGCGGATGGTAACGTGATTATTCGTTGTTATTGGGATAAGTCCGGTTCGGTTAGGAGACCGAACCTACCGGACCTGGAGGTTAATTTTTATGAAAACACAAAAACTTACGATGGGACAAGCCATCGTTCAGTTTCTTCGCCAACAGTACGTTGAAAGAGACGGAAACGAGGCTCAATTTTTCGCTGGGATGTTCGGCATCTTTGGGCATGGAAATGTTGCCGGGATTGGGCAAGCATTGCACCAGTACGCCGATGCCTTTCGTTTTTACCAAACCCGGAATGAACAGTCAATGGTGCATACCGCCGCTGCGTTTGCCAAGATGAACAACCGTTTGCGTGCTTTTGCTTGCACGACCTCTATCGGACCCGGGGCGACAAACATGATTACCGGTGCTGCAGGGGCTACAATTAACCGGTTGCCTGTCCTTTTGTTACCGGGCGACATTTTTTCGACCCGTTTAGTTGCTCCGGTTTTACAGCAGCTGGAATCTCCGAGTTCACAGGATTATTCCGTGAACGATTGTTTCAAACCGATTTCACGTTACTGGGACCGGATTAACCGTCCAGAACAGATCATCACAGCGTTACCAGAGGCGATGCGGGTGCTGACATCGCAGTCGGAAACGGGTGCCGTAACTTTAGCGCTCCCTCAAGATGTTCAAGCCGAGGCGTACGATTATCCGACACAACTTTTTGAGAAACGGGTCTATACTATATCGCGTCCTCGTGCAGATGAAGGTCTGTTGAATCAAGCAACGGCATGGATTCGCGAGAGTGAACGTCCCTTAATTATCGCTGGTGGCGGTGTGATCTATAGCGAAGCGACAGCGCAACTCGCTGAATTTGTAGAACAGACGGGTATCCCTGTCGGTGAAACCTTCGCCGGTAAAGGGTCGCTACCCTATAATCATCCGCAGAATCTTGGCGCGATAGGCGCGACGGGTACGCCTGGGGCGAATATCACGGCGCGAGAGGCGGATTTGGTTATTGCTATTGGCACGCGCTTGAGTGATTTCACGACTGCTTCCAAAACTGCTTTCCAAAATCCAGATGTCCGTTTTATTAATATCAATGTTGCTGAATTCGATGCCTATAAACATGCCGCACTACCGTTAGTTGCGGACGCGCGTGTCACGCTTGCCGAACTCGCTACGGCGGTGGGCGACTATCGTGTTGATGCGTCTTATGCTGCACAGATTGAGAAATATCGTGACGAATGGGAAGCGGAGGTAGATCGGCTTTATCATTTGGGTCATGCTCCCTTGCCGAGCCAAAGCGAAGTTATTGGCGTGGTTAATGAATTCTCGCGTCCTGAAGATGTTGTCGTTTGTGCAGCAGGCAGCCTGCCGGGGGACCTACACAAATTATGGCGAACCCGTAATCCGAAGCAGTACCACTTAGAATATGGTTATTCCTGTATGGGCTATGAAATCGCTGGTGGGTTAGGCATCAAAATGGCAGATCCGAGTCGTGATGTCTATGTCATGGTGGGCGATGGTTCGTATCTGATGTTAGCACAGGAAATTATTACATCGATCCAGGAAGGTTATAAACTGATTATTGTACTCGTCAATAATGAAGGGCATAGTAGCATCGGTGGGTTATCTCGAGCGACTGGGGCACAGGGGTTTGCTACCCGTTTCCGCTACCGTGAAGAAGAAACCGGCGAACTTTCGGGTGATTTTTTACCGGTGGATCTTGCGGCAAATGCAGCGAGTCTTGGGGCTAAGGTAATTGAAGCAACGACCTTGCAAAGTCTGAAAGCTGCCTTGCATGAAGCACGCGAAGCGAAACACACAACCGTCGTGAAGATTGATGTAGATTACTACGAAGGGGTTCCGCGCTACGAATCGTGGTGGGATGTGCCTATTGCGGAGGTCTCCGAAGTGGACTCCGCACAAGAGGCGTACAAGGAATACGAATCGGATAAACAAAAGGAACGTTATTTCCTGTAGGCAATTGCGTTACTTTGAAATGAAAGGAAACTATGAAGGCTTCAGAACTTTTAGCGAAAGTCAAGTCGGGGGAAGCGATCCCTTGCGGTGCCTGTGATGGGGAAATCCCTGCAGCCGACATTTTAGGGTTCGTGTTTAAGTTAGGCAAACTCGCGCCACGGATGGAAAACGTAAACGTCGGCGATATTACTTGTGTCCAATGCCAAGAGGCAGACCCAGATATCAAAATCACGCCGCGGGGTCCGGATGTTAAATTCGTTCGTGGTGGTTAGCCGCAAAAGGCGGATATCCTTATCCGCCTTTTTATGTTTCAGGACTTACGCACAATTTCGTTGTATTTAACCCCCTAAATCCCCCTTATCAGGGGGACTTTAAGAGTTTAACCCCCTAAATCCCCCTTATCAGGGGGACTTTAAGAGGCAATGCGTAAGTCCTAATATTTAATATGTCTGAATATATTGTTGGTAGAAACCCCGTTATAGAACACCTGCGGAATACGCCTCACGGTGTAGAAGCGGTCTGTATCGTTGAAGGTAACACACACTCGCGTATCCGCCAAATTATCGCGATGGCGGAGCAGGCAAACATCCCCATAAAATACTGCACGCGCCGCGAATTAGATAAGCTTCAACCCTCCGTTCCACACCAAGGTGTTATCGCTGTTATTAGATCTCCACGCTATAATGATTTGTCGTCAATACTCGCGAAAATACAGAGTAGTGAACACGACGCACTGTTAGTTATGTTAGATGGTGTGCAAGATCCGAGAAATCTTGGGGCGATTCTTCGGACTGCTGATGCTGCGAACGCCGATGCCGTTATCATTCCAAAGAACAGTGCTGTAGGCATTACTGCCGCTGTTCATAAAGCGTCAGCAGGTGCGTCTGCCTATGTGCCTATTGTTAGCGTCACAAACCTTGCTCGGACCGTAGATGCGCTTAAAAAGGCTGGTGTCTGGGTCGCTGGTACCACTGAAGACGCGCCATGTCTGTACACTGATGCAGATTTTAACATCCCATTGTGTCTCGTGTTAGGCAGTGAAGGGAAAGGCATCCGACGGCTCGTCAAACAGAAATGCGACTATCTCGTGCATCTACCGATGTTAGGAAACATTGAATCGCTCAACGTTTCGGTTGCAGCGGGTGTCCTGCTATATGAGGTACTTCGGCAACGTGGTGCAAAGTAACGCTTCATGGAACTTACAGAGTTTCTCTTAAAGTCCCCTTGATAAGGGGCGGTGAATGCCCATACGGTGAATGCCCATAAGGCATTCATACCGTTGATTCGCATTCATACCCGGTGAATGCCCATAAGGCATTCATACCGTTGATTCTGATTCTGATTTTTTAGGGGGTTGACTTTGCAT
>JAJEDN010000070.1 GCA_022821495.1 Candidatus Poribacteria bacterium | reverse complement strand
AGCGTCCACTCCACGAGTTAAACAGTTTTCTACAGTAAAATATCGTATTGTTCTATGGTGATGCGTAGAGGTATTTAGGATGCTCCCCAAGTCCTATATCAATGCCGGCAATATGATCTGGATGGGGCAATACACAACCCGAAAGGGAGATTACAAACTATGTTTGTTCCTGTAACGAGTCAAACAGGTGAAAAGTTAATGCCGACGCGTCCGAATAAAGCAGGTATGCTGATTAAGAAAGGCTTAGCAACACCATATTGGTCTAATGGTATATTTTGTATCAGACTCAACTATGATACAACCCACCATAAGCAAGATATTGTTGTCGGTGTTGACCCCGGTAGCAAAAAGGAAGGCTTTACAGTAAAGTCTGAATCTCATACTTACTTGAATGTGCAAGCAGATGCACACGATAAAGTCGGTAAGAAAGTTGAAAAGCGTCGTGAATTGCGTAGAAGTCGTCGTTCACGGAAGTGTCCGAATCGCAAGCAGAAGAAGCAGAATCTTTCTAATCGTGATCGTATTCCTGCTGGCACCCGTGCGAGGTGGGATTGGAAACTCCGTATTCTTAGCTGGTTATCTAAACTCTATCCAATCACGCACGTCTGCGTTGAAGATATTAAGGCGCGGACGATACAACGTGCGAAGAAATGGAATCAGTCGTTTAGTCCGCTTGAAGTGGGTAAGCAGTGGTTTTACAGAGAAATAGAAAAACGTTGGCACCTGCTAACCCTTCAAGGCTACGAAACTAAAGAGATACGCGATAGGTTTAGCCTCAAAAAGTCGTCTAACAAACGATCAGAGACCTTTGAGGCGCATTGCGTAGATTCTTGGTGTCTTGCCCATCACGCCGTCGGTGGCAAGTATATCCCGGATAACACGGATATATTCTGTATAGCCCCGATCCCTATCAAACGCAGGTGTCTGCACCGTGAACAAGAAGCGAAAGGCAGAAAACGCAATAGATATGGTGGCACGCGGTGTCTAAACACCGTCAAGAACGCACTCGTGAAACATATCAAACACGGACTTCTCCGCGTATCAGGACACCAAAATGGGAAACTAACGCTCAGTGAAATCAATAGTAGCAAACAAGTCGTCCTTCAAGCAAAAGAAAACGAATATACTATCTTGAAACGACTCAACTTCAAATATAAGGACGCGACTACATCCCAAACCTAAAGGATTGGGTCTTGTAGCGAAGATTAGATAAATCTTGCCCCGTTTTGTGCAAGTTAGACATAAAGAATGCCCCATTTTGTGCAGCCATTTTTGAACGGTGCGATATTGCTGAGATGGCACGGAATTTGCTGTGATGGTATTAACGTTTTGCTGAGGTGTTTCTTCACACTTTGTAATCTTTGATCGGCGGCGTATCGTTAACGACAATATCACCTAACCGCATAGTTTCGCATTGATAACACGGAAGGAAATCTAATGACAACAACACCAAACACTGACACAATGCATGCTGACGATGTCGCTGCAATTGACGAACTACGCGATGTCTACGCCCAATTAAAACAGACACTTGCTAAAATCATCGTCGGTCAAGATCAGGTTATTGAACACTTGGCGATCTGCCTGTTTTCGCAAGGGCACGCACTCTTGATGGGTGTTCCGGGCTTAGCGAAAACATTGTTAGTAAGCCGGTTCGCCGAGACGATGGCGTTGGAGTTCAGCCGAATCCAATTCACACCTGACCTGATGCCGATGGACATCACCGGAACCGACATCCTTCAGGAAGTCCCCGGTGGTAAGCGAGAGTTCGAGTTCGTAAAAGGTCCGCTGTTCGCCAACCTCATTCTTGCTGACGAGATTAACCGTGCCCCTTCAAAAACGCAAGCCGCGATGCTCGAGGCGATGCAGGAATACAAAATCACGGTCATCGGCAGAACATACCAACTGGCACCACCCTTCTTCGTGCTGGCGACCCAGAACCCCATAGAGCAGGAGGGGACATACCCGCTACCTGAAGCGCAACTCGATCGTTTCATGTTCAGAATTGAGGTAGACTATCCCGCCCGGTCTGAAGAAATAGAGATCGCCCGGACCACGACCGGTGCAGCGCTCCCAACACTTGAACACGTCCTGATGGGCGAGCGTGTGCTCGCATTTCAAGACCTTGTGCGTCGGGTACCCGTGGCAGAGCATATCTATGAATTCGCCGTTGATTTAGTCCGTAGCACACGCCCGAAAGACGACGCATCACCTGATTGGCTAAAACCACTTGTGGCTTGGGGTGCCGGTCCACGCGCAGTTCAGTATTTGATCTTGGGTGCGAAAGCACGTGCGGCTCTTAGTGGCAGCTACATGGCGCGACTTGAAGATGTCGTCGCTGTCGCGGATCCGGTATTGGCACATCGCGTCATTACATCGTTCGCAGCGGAATCTGAGAACATCACCAGCCAAGACCTCGTCAACCGTCTCGTTGAAGAGTTGTCGGAGCAGGGGTAAAAAAATGGCACTGCAACTCAAACGGGATTACCTCAACCAGAAGGTCTTGGAACGTCTCTCCACACTCCAATTGCACGCCCGACTCCCGATGATCGGAAATGTGTCTGGTAAACACCGGAGTCCGATTCGCGGTTCCAGTCTTGAATTTGCGGAATACCGTAAGTACGTTCCAGGCGACGATACACGCCGACTCGATTGGCGTGCTTATGCGCGTAATGATCGTTACTATATCAAGGAATTTGAAGCCGATACGAACCTACGGATGTGTTTAGTCGTGGATACCAGCGGTTCGATGGATTTCGCACATAACGGTATGAGCAAACTCGACTACGCACGTCGCGTGGCTGGTACCTTAGCCTATATAGCCGCGCTACAAGGCGATGCTGTTGGACTCTACTGTGCAGGTAAAGAATTTCACATAGAAATCCCACCGAAACGGAGCGCAACACATCTAAGTGTCGTCCTTGATGAATTAGGAAGCGTGGAAGCATCCGGTGAGACCGGGTTGGCTGACGTTTTACACGAAACCGCTGAACGTGTGCCGCAGAGAGCGCTGATTGTTGTCGTTTCAGATCTATTCATTGAACCGGGAATCGTCCGGAATTGTTTTGATCACTTGCGATTCCGTAAGCACGATGTCGCTGTGTTTCATCTTATGGAGCAGAACGAACTGGAATTTGAATTTGATCGTCCGATGCGATTTGTTGACATGGAAGGCGGCGAACCTATACTCGCAGACCCAACTGTCATCGGTACGCAGTACCGGCGCGCAATGGAAATGTACCTCGAAAGTATGGACGAGGTCATTCGCGATACCGAGGTGGATTACCACCGTATCTGCATCCATGAGGATTACGGCGATGTTTTGGCACGCTTCTTATTGGGACGGACACCCAAAAAACACAAGTGAGGAGTAGTTATTAGTTATTAGTTATTAGTTTTCAGTAGTTAGTCTTTAGTACTAACCACTAACTACCGACAACTGAAAACCACTTAGGGACCGGTATGCAGGATTTCAAGAAGTTACAGGTTTGGGCGAAATCTCATGATTTAACTTTGAGGATGTATGAGTTAACATCCCAATTTCCTCGTGAAGAGATATATGGGCTTACAAGTCAAATCCGCCGCGCGTGTGCATCAATTCCGACAAATATTGCTGAAGGTTGTGGGAGAAAGAGTTCCGCTGACTTCGCACGTTTCCTTCAGATAGCAATGGGTTCAGCAAGTGAAACGGAGTATCTCATTCTTCTCGCTCGCTGATTAATACAACAATTGAGGTGGAAAAGATGTTAACCGCTTTATTAAAAAGACTCAAAACTGGTAACTAATAACTGGTAACTGATAACTAATTAAAAGGACTTAAGAATGAGCTTTTTGCAACCCTTAGCATTAATCGCACTCCCTTTGATAGCGCTGCCGATCATTATCCATCTGATCAATCAGCAGCGGCACCGCACCGTTCCTTGGGCAGCAATGATGTTCCTGATGCGTGCGAAGCGTATGAGCAGAGGCATGGCACGGCTTCGGCATCTTCTTATCTTATTAATGCGTGTCCTCGCTATAGCGGCTTTGATTTTCGCGATTAGCCGTCCACTGTCAGGTGGCTGGTTAGGGAGCGTCGGATTGAGTAAACCTGATGCCACACTGGTTCTTCTTGATCGCTCTGCCAGTATGGAGATACAAGACCTACAGGCGGGTGAGTCAAAAAGGTCTACAGCTCTGAAAAGGCTCGCACAATTGCTGGAGCAAGGCGATTACGGGACACATTTGCTGCTAATTGACAGTGCGAGTGGGCAGCTGCAGGAAGTCGATTCACCGAAAGCACTCTTGAGTCTACCTATGACCGAACCCAGTGCGACCAGCGCGAATATTCCGGCGATGCTTGAAACGGCTTTGGCGTATCTCAAGGCTAATGAGTCAGGGCGCGCTGAAATCTGGATCTGTTCGGATTTGAAGGAGAACGATTGGGATGTCCATAGTGGGCGATGGAACGCAACTCGTGAGGAATTCGCTCAGTTAGAAGGTGTGCATCTCTTCTTGCTGGCATACGCAGATCCACCTTCAAGTAACTTATCGGTCCGGGTAGAAAACGTACAGCGGTGGGAACGTGGCAACGATGCGGAACTCGTCTTAGATGTAATCGTACGTACCGAAGGTGAAGCCCTTACCGGTGCGGAAGGACGCAGTATCGCGCGGCGCGTACCGATTGAATTTGAAGTCAACAACGTGCGATCCGTGGTTGAAGTCGAGCTTGACACACTGGGTGCCTCTTTGAAAGGGCACCGAATCCCTATTGATGCGAAACTCAGTTCGGGTTGGGGATCGGTGAGTTTGCCGGGTGATGCAAACCCCTTGGACAATCAGTTTTTCTTTGTCTTTTCTGAACCGCCCGTCCGAAAAGCAGTCGTTGTCAGCGATGACGCGAAGGTGGGTGAAACGTTCCGTAGAGCGCTTGCTATTCCCACGGATGTCCGAATACAACACTATGTTGATGTGATTCCTATGAACCGAGTCGCCGAAATCGACTGGGAAAATACTGGATTGTTGATTTGGCAGGGAACGCTACCAAGTGGGTTGGTGGCGGAGCAGGTTCAGCATTTTGTCAATAACGGACGCGTCGCTATGTTCTTTCCGTCGAAGCTGCGGACATCGACGGGTCCAGACGACCCACTCTTTGCAGCACGCTGGGGAGACTGGCAATCTACTACCGGTGAGGAGTCCGATACAAAAGGCGATATCTCATGGTGGCGCGGCGACGCGGATCTACTGGCACACGCGGAGAGTGGAGATGCTTTGCCGTTGAGTGAACTACGTACCTACCAATATCGCGACTTTGAGAGCCAAGGGACACTATTGGCAAGATTTGACAACGATGCACCTCTACTAACACGTGTGGCTACCGATCAAGGTGCAGCGTATTTTTGTAGCACACTGCCCACAGCACAGTTTTCTTCGCTTGAACGGGATGGTATAGTGTTTTATGTCATGTTACAGCGGGCATTGGCTGAAGGGAGTCAGACATTGGTGGTAGCCTCTCAACGCAGTGCCGGGATGGATGTACTCACTGACCGAAATCAATGGGAACCCGTGGCTCCGGCAGAGAACAATTCCATCTCACAACGTGGATTGCATGCTGGCGTTTATCAAGACGATGGGTATTGGGCGGCTATAAATCGCAGTCAGATTGAAGACAATGCAAAGACGGCATCTCTTGAGGCGGTAGATGGACTGTTTGATGGATTGTCGTACCGGAGAATTGATGTTAATGTCGGGGATACATCCGCCTTAGCCAGTGAACTCTGGCGTATTTTCCTCATTGCGATGGCAGTGGTACTCATGCTGGAAGCGGTGCTGAGTTTGCCGAGCCGAAAAACTGAAAGCAGCCCCTTAATCGATCTCGCAGTTGCAGAGGGAACGACAGAATAGTGGTTGGCTGTCGGCTGTCAGTCGTACCGATAGCCAAAAAGAGGAGATATGAGAATGCAAGAACAACAGGGAAGTTTAGAGTTCCTCTCAAACAATTCTGTCACGGTCTTAGGACTGGTTATTGTGATTGTGACGGGTGTGTTATGCTGGTTAGCATGGCACCGCAGCGGGTATCGCATGCAAACCGGGTGGCTTGAACTACTCCGTTTTGTGTTGGTTTGCTTAGTGGTTGTTACCCTGAATCAGCCCGAATGGTTGAAAACGCAGCCCCCGGATCGGCGTTCAACACTCGCCGTACTCTGGGATCAATCCAAGAGTATGCAGACGCGGGATGTTTTTGAAAGGCAAGATGTCTCCGGCGAGCGCAAGAGCCGCGCTGAGACGATTCAACCCCTGATGGCTGAGGAGGTCTGGAAAGGCGGGTCCCCATCCGATAATAGCAACGGACAAGAGGCAACAGATCTCAATATAGTGTTTGAGCCGTTCTCCTCACAGTTAGATCCAGCAGATGAGGCAACAGATCTAAACGCCGGACTTTCGCATGTGCTTGACACGCATGCGAACCTTCGCGGCGTGGTCCTGTTATCGGACGGCGATTGGAATGTCGGGAACTCGCCAGTGGAAGCAGCGACACGGTTTCGGATGAAAGGGATTCCCGTTTTCGCAATAGGGGTCGGGAGCAAAGTACCACTCCCTGACCTCGAATTGGTTAGGATGGACGCACCGACTTATGGTGTCGCAAACAAGCAACTTCGCATCCCGTTTGTTGTCCGTAGCACCTTGGGTCAGGATCGGGATGTCCGTGTTACACTTAGTGTTGATAAGAAAGCGACGGTTACGAAAGTTGTCCGTGTGCCTGCTATGAGTCAAGCGCAAGAGAATATCGTCTGGATGCCCGGTGCGGAGGGGCAGGCAACCGGAGATTATACACTAAATCTGCGTATCGAGCGGGATGCAGAGGAATTAATCCCTGAAAACAATGAGATTTCCGCACCCATATCAATACGTAAAGAACAATTGAGGGTCCTCGTCATCGAATCTTATCCGAGATGGGAATATCGCTATCTCCGAAACGCTCTCGAACGAGATCCCGGTGTTGAAGTAACATGTCTCCTTTTTCACCCCGAACTCCCCGAAGTCGGCGGTGGTCGCACTTATATTAAACGGTTTCCTGACTCGCGGGAGCTGAGTCGTTATGACGTTGTGTTTCTCGGTGATGTCGGTATAGAAGAAGACCAATTGACGGTCGAACAAACGCGAGAATTACGGAAATTAGTCTCTGCCCAAGCGTCAGGGCTCGTCTTTATGCCGGGACGCGACGGCGCGCATAATTCGTTAATCTCTGGTCCCCTTGCCGACCTCTATCCTGTGGTCTTAGATCCAGCAACGCCGGAGGGTGTCGGTTCAAGTATGCAGGGGTATTTCGCGCTCACTGAGTCCGGGCAGCGCAGTTTACTAACGCGTCTTGGAGATACGGACTTGGACAACGGCGAAGTGTGGCGAAAGTTACCTGGGTTTTTCTGGTACACCGGTGTTAAACGTGCCAAGGTCGGTACCGAGACGCTGGCAGTTCACGACCAAGTGGCGACTGCCTCCGGACGCGTACCACTGATTGTGACCAAAACGTACGGCACCGGTAAAGTCTTATTTATGGGGACAGACAGTGCTTGGCGTTGGCGGCAAGGCGTTGAAGATAAGTATCATTATCGCTTCTGGAGTCAAGTCGCACGGTGGATGGCGTATCGACGACAAATGGCACAAAGCGAATTGATACGATTGTTCTACTCCCCCGACCGACCAAACGTCGATGATGTCCTGACATTGCATGCCAACGCTATTGACAACGTCGGCGGTCCCTTGGACAGAGGGTCGGTTGTTGTACAAGCGATTTCACCATCGGGCAAAACGCAGACAATTCGACTTGAACCGGGCACAGAGGATATGACAGGCTTGTTCGTCGGTTCGTTTATACCGAAAGAACCAGGGAACTATCGTCTCGTCGCGAGCAGTAGTGAAACCGGGGCATCTGTTCAAACGGATCTATCCGTACAAGGTCTAAATCGGGAGCAGCAGGGACGTTTGGCGCGTTTCGATGTATTGGAAGAAATTGCCAAAATTACCGATGGCAAACTGGTACCGATTTCTGAAGTGCCGAGTCTATTGGAGTATCTCGCAGCCTTGCCAGAACCCGCACCGACTGTCCATCGCACACGGATCTGGGCACACCCGATCTGGGCAGGGTTCCTTATCTTTTTGCTCGGTGTCTTCTGGGTCGCAAGAAAAATGAACGGAGCAGTGTAAATTATAAAGAACTTACGCGCTTTCTCTCAAAGTCCCCCTGATAAGGGGCGGTGAATGCCCATACGGTGAATGCCCATAAGGCATTCATACCGTTGATTCGCATTCATACCCGGTGAATGCCCATAAGGCATTCATACCGTTGATTCTGATTCTGATTTTTTAGGGGGTTGACTTTGCAT
>JAJEDN010000011.1 GCA_022821495.1 Candidatus Poribacteria bacterium | reverse complement strand
TGCACCTACACTTTCACCCGTAGCGGGCAGAACTTCTTTAGACACATCATCTGTCACGACATAAAGCCAATAAGTGCCAACAGCATCGCGAAGGATTTGGATATAACGGACGTTCCCGTTCCAATCGCGATGCTGGTGAAACGAAAACCAGCGTTTATTGAACTTCAAAGATTGCGAGGCGTCGTCCCATTCTTTAAAAGAAATGCGGAGACGTCCTTCTTCAAGTTTGTAGCCGGATTGAAACTTCGCAGAACGATAACGGGCTTTGCGCTTGAACTTTGGACGCCCGACATGAGGGAAATCAAAAAAGCGTTCCCAAGCAATGTGCAGTCGGATAATCACAGCGTCAAGCGTGTCGCGCGGGATCCACGCCCAATGTTGATGGGTGCCTTCGAGCAACTTCGTCAAGTGCGGTTGAAGCCGATACCGCCCCGCATATTTACCATAGATGCGGTAATAGCGGTTTTCCAACTTCAGAAAGTGGTTATGGACATCACACAAGTCGTCAAGCATATTGCCGAGACGCTTATTTTTCGGATGTTCGCGTATCTGATATTTGTATACTCTGCGCGTGTATTTTCGTTTTTTCATAGCGGTTCACAGTTCACAGTTTTAACCCCTTACGAGTGGGTAGGAAACCGACACGTAACCTTGCGGTTAGGCTCGTAATGTCTGCCACTGTGATCCTATCATTATACTACAATGCTTGACGTTTGTCAAGAAAAAACACAGGAGACGGGCATTCCTCCCAACGCTAAAGCATTGGGTCTCATGCCCGAAGATTAGATGAAAAACGACGATGTTGACCTCATCCAACTGGTCCTTACAGGTGATGATGATGCATTTTCCGTGCTTGTGAAAAAATACCAGAAGCAGGTTCACGCACTCGCATGGCGGAAAATCGGCGACTTCCATATCGCCGAGGAGATCACACAGGATACTTTTCTGAAGGCATACAAGAAACTTGCGACCCTCAAAGAGCCGCAGCGTTTTGACAGTTGGCTGTATGTCATCGCAGCGAATCGCTGTAGTTCTTGGCTCCGGAAAAAGCGGGTGTGGACGCAGTCACTGGAGCAATTGGAAGACACAGACGATGAGCAATTACAAAAAGAGAGGTATTCAGCGTTCGTCGCTGTGGAAAACGAGCGCACAACCGCAGAAGCGCAACGCGATGTCGTCAAGAAATTGCTGGCGAAACTCCAAGACAGTGAGCGCACCATCATGACACTGCACTACTTCGGCGAAATGACCTGCACAGAGATTGGCGCGTTTTTAGGGGTATCGAAAAACACGATTAAGAGTCGCCTTCGCCGCGCACAGCAGCGTTTGAAAAAAGAGGAACCGATGATTAGAGCAGCTTTAGAAAACTTCAAAATCACGCCCAATCTCACCGAGAATATTATGCAAGAGATTGCCCGCATTAAACCTGCCGCGCCCTCTGGTGGTAAGCCTTTCGCGCCGTGGACTATTGCCGCTTCGACGGTTGCCGTGGTACTCCTAATGTTGGGCATTGGGAATCAACAACACGCAATCCGTTTCCAGCAACCCTATAGCCTTGATGCTGCATCGGAGATGTCAATCGAACTTATTGACGCACCACTTGTTCTGAATCGCACTTCAAAGCCTGATGTTCTGACGCAGATAGGAAGCACCAACACGCCGGGCAAAAGCAATAGATCCGAACAATCACCTAATGACGCACACGCACTTGTTTCAGAAGCACACGCGGACGCAGTCGTCGAAGATTATACACAATGGCATCTCCCGAAGGAGGCGAAGGCGCGCCTCGGAAAAGGTGGAATTACGGCACTGCAGTTTTCGCCGGACGGCACACAAATCGCTGTTGGAAGTAATATCGGTATATGGATTTATGACCTAAAGACTGGAAAAGAAATTGACATGTTCCCCGGTATATGTCAGTCTATCGCATTTTCACCGGATGGACGATTCATTGCAAGTAGCGGTGGAAAATATAAGTTTCATGAGGGATTCCAATTGTGGGAGATCGCCACCGGTCAGAAAGTAACACTGATTGATGGTCCTGGTTCGACATCAGTATTGCGATTCTCTGAAGAGGGGAAAACGCTTATCACTTTAGGAAACTGGGGAGATTCAATTGACAGGTTAGATATTGAAACTGGTAAGACAAGTGTAAAGAATATTAAGGAACGATCTTGGGAAGTGATAAAATCGAGACCTATGCCTGAAGCATACGCCCTTACATACGACAAATTTGCGGTTGGCGGTCAGGAAGGGGAAATTGAACTGTGGGATACAAAGACAGGTAAAAAATTATCTACCCTCATAGGAAAATAGAGAAAGTTCAAGCATTGCCACCGCTGCCTCTAACAGTAGAAACAGAAAAAAAGGAAAAGGTCCAAATGAAGGATCTCCGCCCTTTACAGATGAAGAAAAGTCCTGTTATACAAAGGGAGATAAGGGTTTTAGAAGGAAAAAGCCGTCATGTTATAGCCTTAGCATTTTCACCGGATGGCAAGCGACTCGCAAGCGGAAGTAAGGATAAAACGGTGCGATTATGGGATACTGACACCGACACCGAATTGACTATCCTCCGAAAACACAAGGGATGGATAAGCACTTTAGCATTCGCCCCAAACGGCAAAATGCTCGCAAGCGGCAGCACTGATAAGACAGTGCATTTGTGGGATACCGACGCGGGTGAACTGATCATGACGCTCACCGGACATCTAAGCGGTATCGCTGCCCTATCGTTTTCACCGGATGGCAAAATGCTCGCAAGTGGGAGCATTGATGGCACCATTCGGTTCTGGAACACAGAAACGGGGGATTTGCTACCCATCAACATTACAGAACACACGGAGTGGGTTAAAGCGGTGTCTTTCATTAAAGATAGTTCCACGCTCGCGAGTGTCGCTTTTAATGGGATAATTACCTTTTGGGATTTGGAAACATCACAAAAAACCGATCTTCAGATGACAGGACATCGGGATTTCTTACCGATTTTGGCGTTTTCACCCAACGGAACTCAGCTCGCCAGTATCGACGTAAAAGCACCTACGTTCCTCAAAACGGGGTCAGTAACAACCCCCTCTATATGGATGTCAGACAATCTGGTTCGGCTGACGGATGTGACGACAGGACGTGAGCTAGCAACATTACATAAAGCGAACGCTGGTGCTTATCCAAGCTCAGACATAACTTTTTCGCCTGATGGAAAAACGGTGGCTTTCGGGAGGCAAAGTAAAATTCATCTATGGAATACTGAAACTGGCACTAGCCTTGACATATCTCTCTTAGATGAACGCAATCCGAATGAGAGTGGCGACTTGATACCTCCACGAGGCGCGATGCTTCTCCACATGTCTCAACCCAGTGCTCTTGTATTCTCGCCTGATGGGAAAAAACTCGTCAGTGGCACCGTGGGTGGAAAGGTTCAGATGTGGGACGCAGAAACTGGAGTTGCGTTAGCTCCGCTCCTCGCTGGACAAAATATGGATGAGAAACTAAAAAAAGAACCGAATAAGATGCGTGTTAACTATCAAGATATTATTACAACACTCACATACTCTTCAGATGGCACGCTGCTCGCTGTCGGGAGCCAACAAAAAATCCGTTTGTTGGGTAGCAGCAAGCAGCCGCCACTGAAAAGTATTCCACGCGGTGTCAAATCGTTAGTGTTTTCACCCAATGACACTGTTCTCGTCGCGGGACTTAGAGATGGCAGAATCGAATTACTCGATATGACAACGGGTAAAAAAATGACCACACTCAACGGACATACGCAAACTGTGGAAACGTTGGTATTTTCACCGGATGGAAAAACACTCGTTAGCACAGGACAGGACGGCACAATTCTCGTGTGGGATTGGGAGGAAGCACTCAAAAATGCTATCGTTTCTGATTAACGAAAAACCAGACTGCGTACTGATAACTGACAACTACCTAAAACCTAATCCTAAGAGACATGCGGTGGCTGCCGCCTAATGCAGGGTGGTTCGCAAACGCGTAGTCTAATCCGGCTCCGGCACCTGTAACAAACTGAAGATTCAATCCGACACCCGCCGTCAAACGTCGGATTCGCTCAACGCCTTTACGCTCGTCAAAACCGACGCGCAACGAGAGTAAATCAAAAAGTGTCCATTCCGTACCCCCATGTAACTCAACCCCATCTTTGATATAGGAATCCAAAGCAAAAACGAGCGTGCTTTGGAAGATACGGAGTGCGTGTGTCGTCGCGATGCCGATCTTGAGATGTGGTGGTATCGTTTCAGTATGCGATGTCAGGTCTGCTGATGGGGGTGGCGTGTTCCAATAGAGCTTCGTCCGAAAAGCATCGCTTGCTTGTAATCCGAGTGTCAGCCGATGCGGCTTTTCTGGATTTGTGGTAGCGACAAAACCGATGTCCGCGCCGCCACCAATGGCGTTTGTGGTTTGGTATCCGCTCATGTAGAGAAGTTTGAGTGTGCCGCCGAGCCGGAGATCAATACCTCGGAAAGAAGGAAGTGCCCAACCAGAGGCGAGAAGGAACGCATTATCCGTACTGTTGAAAGTCCCTACGACCTTTGGACGATTCGTCGCACCCACGGGACGACTGACTACCGGTAGACTGGTGATAGGAATATCGTCAACGCCGACACGTAACCAGCTGACACTAATCGCGCCCCGATCTTTGAGTGGATGGATGTAACTCACATAGTCATAAGCATCCTGTCCATTGAGGGTAGAATGCATGAAACTAACTTCGTATCGCGTGAGGTGCCCCAACCCCGCAGGATTCCAATAAGACGCGTAAGCGTTGTCACTCAGTGCTGTCCCCGCGCCACCCATAGCCAGGGCGCGAGCACCAACACCAAGTGTCAGGAAGTCCGCGGTGTACTTCGCATCCACAGATTGGATAGCAAGACACAACGTAATTATAGATACGACAAAAAGTTTGCAAGGGTATCTAAAGTGCGCTAAAGTCCCGGAGTGAGGGAAAAGATTTTGAATAACTTTAGCACATTTTATAGACTTCAGCACACTTTTAAACTTTGATTTATGTTTCATTGTTTTTGGTTATCGGTTGAAACTATCAACGGAGTCTCATCATTTTCAGTATTTCAGTAATGTCTTTTTCACCTTCTCGCTTGATTTGAAGTTTAGCGTAGTAAACACCATTCGCAACCTCAACGCCATCAGCATCCCTACCATCCCATTCCACCATTAGGAACCCGGGTGTCGCTGGGATAGAAAACTCTCGAATTAGCCGTCCACTTAGCGTATAAATTTTCACAACAAGCGAGTCAGCAGGTGCTGTTAATTCACACGTGAGCGTGGTTTTACGCGAAAACGGATTCGGATAGTTCAGAAACGATAGCAACTGCAAGTTGCCGTGGACCTGAAATGTAATGCGTTTTGTGTCGGTATTTCCATGCACATCACTTGCTGTGAGTCGAAGTTCGTATTCCCGCGGTTCAAGTTCTGGAGAAGGATATGTTAAAACGAGTTGATTTGAACCCGGATTATGTGTTAATTGATACATCTCTGGGTCAATAGGTTCGTATTCGCCTGATACGCTTCCGAGCTCTAACAGCAGCGGTCGAGTGAGATAATCAAGCCCACTTGGGTCGGTTAAGGTCGCACCGATGAGCGGTTCAGGGTCTATCGCATCACCCGGCACGAAGTGTTGCTGGTTACCAATAGTGAGCTGGATGTCTGGCGGCACAGTATCATCACTGTACATGAGCGTAACCGGTCCGAGTCGGTCCGTTGTCGCCCGAATGGTACCAACAGGTCGAGTTTCAAAACGCAATCTATCACCCGGAGCAAAAGAATATTCCCCTTGTGTCAGTTGAAAACGCAAACCGTAGCGTTCGTGAAAGAAGGGTTGCCCGATTGTTCCGTGAAGCGGTGTACCATCAGTTTGGGAACGCAAGATCCCAGTTTTCTCACCTTCAACCCGAAATTCGGTGTCAGTTACGAAGAAGATAATCCATCGATCCGCAGGCATAGTCGTGTCTGGTGGCAGCTCAATATAACTAATGGTACCGTCACCTTGATTGGTGTCTCTGAATCCGGCAGCGTACCAACTCAGTTCTTGTTGGAGTGGGTCTTCAACGTTTGTACCAGTCTCCAGTGGTTGGGTGATCGCAGTTATGTTGAATGCCCAGACATCTCCGAACTTGAAAGGTTGCTCAAAATCCTGTTCCATGTTAAGAGAAAATCCGTGTGTAAAGTTCGAGTCGTCTATACTGAAATTGGCGAGTTGCTCTGTCGATGAAATAACTTCCAACTTATCAAGTTCCGGTGAGTCACCTATGAAAGGCGCGAGAAAGAGACGATAGGTTCGGGGACCTGTAAAAAAGAGGACGTATTTTCCGGCTCGTGTGTCTTCCGGCTGGATACGCACATCGTTGAGTCGTCCGCCTCCAACATTTTTGTCGCTCATATTTGTCGCATGCATACGCTGTTGTAACGCGCCTGTAGTATCGGTGAGCTGCTGCGAGGGGAGCCTTGTCCAATATCCGAGGGTTGGACTAAACCTATAGATCCCCATTTCTCGTGCGCGAGTTACAACTGCCGTATCAATGGTTCCAGTGACATCCAATCCATCCGATACTTCCTCCGAACTCCCTAATAATTCTTCGGCGAGTTGTGATCTGAGAGCACCAAAGTCAAAACTTAAATCAATTGCCACAGGAGACGCTAATTGAACAGCGTTATCGTTTGTTGATTCTTGACTCTCAGTTGAGAAGAGGGCTTTATCACCAGACAATTGAGGGCTGAGCGCTATTTCGTAACCGTATACGATCTGCCCCGGCAGTAGAGTGCGCCTGGACATATCCGTAATTGTATTTGTAACTATAGGCGTTGTCGCCGGACCAGTGGCACTTTTTCCTATAACACCGAACGCCAGTTCATCTAACGAACGAATTGAAAGTACTGCCGTGTCTTGCAGGGCACCAGGTGGTGCCGTAACAACGCAGTTTCTGTCCAAACTGATAATCTGGCTTGCAGCAGCACCGATGGTACCCATATCAACAGAGAGTCGACGGTGAGCGATATTATCATCTTCTTCATTTTCAAGAATATCACCCAATTGTTCCGTTTCAGTTTCTGTTACATCGACATAGACAAATATGTCGTGTGTACCGAAAGGCAACTGATTTTTCAGATTTAAAGTGGCAGTTGCAATCGGCAAAATATTCAATGGATCGGGTTCATAAACATCTTTTCGTGAAGGTGCCTCTTCGTAGGGGCTGGGTAACCCAGCCCCTACAAGCGGTGTGCGTTGTATCCAGTCTTCAGGTCGAATCTGAGTCGTCCCGAGAAATTCAACATCGCTATCAACAATCATATCTTCATCCGTATCAGGGTTACCGCTAAAAAAAGAAACCTTGACAGGTGTTTGTATCTCGCCACCCTCTACCTGAACATCAGCGGATAAGTACCACTGTTTCGTTTGCGGATTGTAGCCGTACCCTATCATATCCTCTCTCTTCACTCGCACAACGGAGAGGTTCGGGTAGACGTAAGGATAATACTCAAGCCGATCACTCTTAGTTGTATTGCCATCTGAATCCGTAACCGTAATTTCATATCGTATAGCGGAACCATTTGTAGGTGCGTTGAGGGGTTCAGGTGTTGTCCACCATCCATCTTTGCTGTTTCCTTCCGTAGTCGTAGGTGGGGTCCCCGGAACGAGGCGTACTGTCTCCCATTGGCGAGTTTCTAAATTGCGCCACTCCATAATCACAAGAAGCGATTGATTTTTTTCGTCAGAAATTTGAACAGAGATCTGAAATTTGTCGTCTCCGACTAATTCAGGGTGGATATCAAGAATTTTCGGGACATTGACGGTAAAACCGTCGCCCCCAACAGCAACAGTTGCGTCGCTTTGCGCATAGTACTCAACATGTGCATCACCACTTGCAATGTTTTGTGGGACAGTGAAACTCACAGCGGGATACGCGCCTCGGCGCACAGTAAGCGTTTTTGTCAAAACCACATCGCCGGTGTAGTATTCAACAGGACCGGCGACACCTTGAGAAACAGCAGTCCTGCCAGGGAACAGTGCTTTGACAGTAAGCGTTCCGTCAAAATCAGATTCTTTAGTAAACCGTTTCGTCCGACTGACAGGGTCGTAAGTAGCGGTCTGGATGTGTCCCGGTGCCATTCGGAGTGTATCTCCTGGAGCAACCGTCTTTGTTTCAACAGTGGGCTGAATTTCGCGATTAGCAATAGCGATCTGTAAAGCGGGATCCCCAAAAAGCGTATACTCCATCATCACATCAATTTGACCTGTGCCCTCTGTCATCAGAAGCTCGACTTTTGAATCAAAACTCAAAGGTCCGAGTTGTCGGATATTGCGTTTGAAGAGCATATCAAAGATGATACGATTGAGCGCATCGTTTCCCCTGCCGTAAGTGAGACGCGTGGCACTCAGCATGCCGATAATGCCCCCTTTCTCCTTACGCAGCAATTTTTCTGCCATACTCGGTTCGCCAGGTTTATCAAAATACCCGTTGTAACAACTCAGAACAAGCATAAAAGGAATCTTGTTCGTCTCCTCAACCTGGTCAACAGATGTGTTGTCAAAGATGATTTCGTGCGCCCAGACGACTCTACCCCCGTGTCCTGCATATTGGGCGAGTACAGCTCCTTCTCCGAGCGCTTCAATGATTCTATCTTTAGCGACGCGTTGTGGAAAGACCCCTGGGTAATCTTCAGGTTTTGCCTCAACTTCGTCAGTGATATCCTCAAGGAAAATTTCAACGGTTTCGTAGCCTAACCGAGTGTGGTCCTTTGCTATCTCATCAAGACTTTTCTTGAAGATAAAATCCCCGGAGTTGCTGACTTCATCATCAGCGACAGAGATAATTTTTCTTCGCCAGTTCCCATTCGGCGGGGACTGCTCATAAGCCAATATCTTGTTAACAATAGCATCAGCCTGATTGACAGTTTCAACGCTGAGCCTGCCAATATAGAAATCGGTGAATTCATCATGTCCCGATACGGTAGCATACCAATGGTCTGATGCGGTTCGTCCGAAGGAATCGGTTCGGATGTAGTGTGTCGGAATATAACCATCAAGTTCCGGCGGTTCAGCGTGAATTTCGGTATCAATACCGCGAAAATCGAAAGTGCCATCGCCGAAGAGGACAACGTAAGTCGGTGCGGGGGGTGTCCAAGATTGATATGCGTGTGTCAGAAAAGCTTTGATTGCTTTCGGGGTCACGCTGCCATCCCCATAAGTGTTGTAGATATCATCAGTCGTTACAACCTTCGCTCGATATCCGCCGCCCTTAGACGTTGTACGCCATTCAGCTAATCTTTGTGCTGAAGATAGGAATTTAGGATGCGTCACAATCAGATAATCGGCACCGTGTGTTGCCATCGCTAAATCAGAAGGTTCAACGATTTCAATACGTTCAGGCTGCCGTAATGCAGTATCGGAGACTGCAATAAACTGTGTGCGCCGGGTATCAAGCACCTGAAAAAGCGCGTTATACACACCCGTCCGTCTTAGATCGGACTCTATAGTAACCCCCTGCATCCGAGCCGTGAGGTATGTGCCATCCGTTTCAAAGATATGAACACCCGGATCGCGAAATGCTTCAATTTTGTACTGGAGTTTTCGTCCGCCTGGGGGCTGCGTACCCGGAGAATCATCTTCAATAGGTGATCTGAACCACAATTCGTCACCGACAACCCGGAAGAGGCGGGTATACTCGACAGAAAAACGATTGAGATAGACATGATAGGGATATCGGGTGGTATCCTCGTCAAAATTATCGTCAACACGTGCGAGAGACAAAACATTGAGTTCTCCGCGCGTGTTGTCCTTGAGTGTATCCCAAGTGCGCAAATACCTTTCAACAGTGAGCGTATCCTGATGCTCCCACTCGGCTACTTCAATCCGTACACCGTTGACGGAGACTAAGATTTGATGTGGCACCGGTGTGCCGCCCTGTAAGTCAACAGAGATATGTGGCGAGTCGAAACTTTTCGCGACATCATACAACGGAAATTCGAGCCGCATTTCGGCGGCATCACCACCATTTTTGACACCATCCCAGTACCAGAAATCATTTTCCTCAAACCACTTATGTTTATCATCGCTATAGATAAATTCAAGATTATTTGTTAGGTAATCCTCTTCAAAGTTCACCTTAGATCGGAAAGTTGGGACTTGCGTTGCCGTTGGATCCGTCGGACTGGCAGTAACCTGCGGTACCCGTGTTAGGATGCGACCGCTGTTATCAACTGTGAGCCAATAGACATTCCAACGACTATACGGATTTCTCGGCTTATGTCCAAGAAAAAATATAGTGTCCATCGGATCGAAACTTCTATCCTCTGCACCGCTGATGTAGATAGGGACATCTCTATTTCCTTGTGTTATACGAAGTCTTGCCGGATTTGTTCCGATGAGTTCTACCCCCCAGTCGCGCGCGAGGGATTCTGCTGTCAAGGCATAGATACCTGTTTCTCTGACGAACAATTTAAAACGTGTAACACTGCCAATGTTGGAAGAAAGCATCGGCGCTGCAGGCATGAGAGGACGGGGTACACGGAAATGAGCGGCCTGCTCAGCGTTAAGGAGTTGATGTGAGAGGGCGCGTTCAAAGGCATCTGATTCAGTTACCGGTATGTGGCTGTTGAGCGTCATTTCACTGCCGCTCGCCGATTTTGACGGACTGCCCACTGCTGGCTGCTGACTGCCATAAGAAAAACGGATATTCACTGTGAATCGTGAATAAAAACGCAACTGGCGATTTTTGGGGAAATACTGTACAGGATACAATGCCAATGCGATAACACGTTGGCTGCGAATATAGCCTTCACGCACGACGCGTGCGAGCGGTAACCCCGGATATGAAAAGTTTCCTGCATTTGGTTGATACGCGCTTCCACTTTCCGTCCAGCGTTGCGTCGCTGAATGTTGTGAGTCGTTTTCGTGCACATCGAAAATTGAGACAGGCGTGAGGCGTACACCAGCACGTGTCTCGGCGGGAGCAGCCGAAACATTAACTGCTTCTATTACTGCTGTCGCCGGTATACCTAACATAATGCGCGTGACTGGCACTTTCGGATTACCGGGTTCATTAGTGAAGCGACAGTCGGCGTACTGCACATCTTGGTAACGGACATTGTCTAGGGTGACTTTAGAGAAAGTAAGTTCAGGTAGGGTGAACTGAAGCGTGATGCCTTCGGTTGATGTAACTTGTGTAACTTGTGCAAAAGCACCGAAAGCCGCTATGAAAAAGACAAGGACAAAGATGCTTAGCATAATGCTAAGACTCAATTTCATGCGTCCCGGTTTGTACTTTTCTATCGTCTGTTTTGAGAATAGTTTCATTTTTTAAGGGGTGTCAGTTATCACAAGAACCACTATCCAAACCTGAAAAGCGGTGTTGTAGTTTTGACAGCGACAATTTTGTGTATTAATTTATAGGCATTCTATAAGATATAGTTTCTTTATTTTCTTATCTGACTTTCAAAAGGATTTTACCGAAATTACGGTTCGCTTCCATATATTCATGCGCTTGTCGCGCTTCTGCTAATGGAAAAACGGTGTCAATTACCGGTTGAAGCGTGCCACGTTTTAATTCCGGGAACCATCGCTCACTAAAACGCTGGGTGATAGCAATTTTTTCCTCAATAGACTGTGGGCGCATGACTGATCCAATAATCTTGAGCCGATTGCGCATGACTGCTCCGAGATTAATTTCTGTGGTTGAACCGCCGATTAATCCGACTTGTAAGAGCCGTCCTTGTGTTTTGAGTATGGAGAGGTTCCGTTCAAGATAGGGAGCACCGATGAAGTCCAAAACGACATCAACCCCCGCTCCATCTGTCAAACGTTTAACTTCAGTAGTGAAATCGGTTGTTTTGTAGTTGATACCTTCTACGGCTCCGAGTGCTTTGCATCTCTCAATCTTTTCCGAGGTTCCGGCAGTAACAAAGACCTTTGCCCCTGCCTGATGAGAGATTTGGACACCAGCACTTCCGACACCACTCCCGCCGGCATGAATTAGAATCGTTTCGCCAGTTGATAGTTCTCCTAAAGTGAAAATATTTTCGTTTGCCGTAAAAAATACTTCGGGGACAGCTGCAGCCTGCTCAAAACTCCATTCATCGGGTATAGGCATCGCCATACGGTAATCAATGACAGCTTGTGCTGCGTAACCGCCACCACCAACGAGTCCAAAGACGCGGTCGCCTGTTGTTACACCTTCAACAGCACTCCCCATTGCTGAAACGGTGCCAGCAATTTCTAAACCGAGTATCTCAGATTCACCGGACGGCGGTGGGTATCCACCACGCCGTTGGATCGTATCGGCTCGATTTAAGGCAGTGGCATAGACATCCACCAAAAGTTGTGTTTCTGTCGGTTGTGGCGGCGGTACTTCGCCTAATTGCAGTACTTCCGGTCCGCCATCACCTGTTCTGATAATTGCTTCCACCGTTTACCTCACTTTTACCCACGAATTTTATGTGCATCCTCCCAATTTTAGCATATTTGGAAAGGTTATGCCAAGTTTAAAGACTGGCGAGAGGATATTTACTTTCGGTTTTCGAGTGACTACTTTCTATGAGGCAGGGTCTTTCGATCCGATTTTTTTGAAGGGACCCGCAATTTAACACTACTATATTTGTTGCAAGCACCCTCACTTTTCTTCAAAAAATTATTTTTGTCGGAAGTAACAAAAAGAAGTGAATTACAACCTTTTAGACTTATTAACGTCTAAAAAAATAAGAGAAAACCAAAAAGACGAAAATCAACCAAGGAAAGGAATCTACTATGGGAAAAAAGAACAAGAAAACTCCGAAGAAAGCAGCATCCCGCCGATTCAACCCAGTGAAATCGAAGTTGGAATCCATGAACGAATGCTTTGAGCAATTACAAAATGGTCTACCGGATAGCCAAGAAGCATACGTTAAGGGTGACCGAATCACGCATTCCTATGTAAAAAGTTGTTTCCTTATGATTATCCAACGCGCTGTGGATATCAATAATGTTATCATAGAATTTAAAGAGCAGACACCGCAGCAGCAAAAGCACCACAGTTTTCTTACACTCTATCAAAACAACGCTATAGATAAAAAGACGTTGGATTTTTTCATAAAGGCATTAGACTATTACGAAAACATCGTTAACCCGTACCAAGAACTCGCGCCCTCTGAACTATATGATGTTTCCTGCGATCTTTTGAAGTATGGTGAAGCGTACACGCATCAACTTGAAAATTACTTCGTGAATCTCGCCTGCTCACAAAATAGGCGCGGTCTGTAACCGCGCCTACTGCTTTGATATAACTGGCTCAATTATAGGTTGCCCTATACGCGTTAATTAAATTCAACAACACCGCCTGTCCCTTTTAACACAATATCCGGTTTAAGCAGAATTTGCTCTTCTTCTTCCAACTTAAAACCCGTTGGATGGAGCTTATAAGCGATCCTGAGCGGGAGATATTTCCCTAAATCGGCAAATCTTTCTACCTCAGTCTTAAAGATCTGCTGTTCGCTCATTTGTGTCTGGTAGGCGTACCAATACTTGAGGTATGATCGGATGCGATTATTGAAAATAATCTCTGCTGAGTTTACATCAATCACTTTAACTCGGGTACGACCAATAGCGGTTAGGCGCGTGCGAATATAAGTAGATGTACCGGAAATCCCACCCTGTCTGCCTTGTTTCATAAGATGTTGGTTGAAATCTTGCCGAGTTAAATTCGGTTTCTCAACCATGCCGACGATAACCATATCCACGCCGAGTGCCTGTCCAAGTTTTGCTGCCAAGGCATAGTCTTCATATACCTGCGTCAACGTTAACCCTAATTCTGTGAGTTTATCGTCGATCGGTTTCACCTTATTTGAAATGTCGTAAACCCACTCTGTCTCTTTGAATATGAGTTCCAATCGAGTTGCGAGGTTTACGCTGATTCTTCCACCTAACTTGCCTACCTCATCTGCCGAATTAGCTTCAGCATAGAATGAGGTAACTGCAACGCGCTTTGCTTCATTAAGTGGTGGCGGCGTGTCAATGTCAACCTCACCAGAGGTATTAATGCAACCCGCAATCGCAATGCAGAGAAGTGGTATGAATAGAGTTGAAAAGAAACGTATCACTGAAGTGTGCCTCCTATGTTTTGGGCGTAACTTAAGAGTCAAATTTTCTGCCATTGAGAAACCGAAAATTGACACCAGTTCTAACATTACATGCTTCTAAAAATCTTCCGTCACTCTCGTGAGGAAATAAGTAACTGAATCTGAGACCAAAAAGGCTTAGGCTTCCTAACGTATGGGCTGCCCGCAGTTGGTTTTAACTATAATCAGCGTTGTGAACCGTGTTAGCGTATATTGGAAGCCGAATTACCAACAGCATACCACAAATTGCAAAAATAAGTCAAGTACTATCCGATAGCTAAAGCGCGAACTTCCCCAAATTCATGTGAAAGTTTGGTCCACGCATCGCCGGCATCTGTACTCCGGTAAAGTTGTCCACTCACACTGCAAGCGATTAAGAAGTTGTCAACATTTGGATTATGGGCGAAGGTCCAGATGGTGCTATTCGCAGTTCTACCAATATCGGCGCGGTCCCATGTTTTTCCAGCATCACGCGTTGAGAAGATTCCGCCCTGATCCCCCGGCGGACCATTCCCGGCACCGATGAACACTCTGCCTGAATCTCCGTTTAGAAAGAACGCTGCACGGCAATAGGGCCATGGATAATGTGCTTTAACGTTCAAGGGTGTCCACTGCTGTCCCATATCTGTTGTTACACAAACATCGTTGTTCGTCGCTGCGATGATAGTTTTTGGGGAACCGGGGACCACACAGAGCCCGTGAATATCCAAGCTGCTGAGTCCCTCACTGCGTTCTGTCCATGTTTCACCGCCGTCAGTGCTAAGACGCATCCCGTCAATTTCAATGCCAGCATAGAGAATCTGTGAATCTTCGGGATCAATCACAAAGGTTGTGACACGTGGGATAATTGGAATACCTTCGCACTCTTGTGCTAAATCAACATCAAGTTGCTTCCAATTATCACCGGCATCAGTAGATTTGAAAAGCGCAGAAGGACACGTGCCAGCATAAACCGTATCCGGTGTTTTTGGATCAATCGCAATGGACCAAACTTCCTTTCCATCCAAAGGGCTTGGAAGGTGGTGCCACGATTCAGCCGCATTGTTTGTTCGGAAGATACCATTTTCGGTACCGGCATAGAGGGTGTCTGAGTCACTCGGATTGACAGTTATGGCACGAATATCTGCCTCCGGAAAGAGTCCGTTACTAACTCTGCGCCAAGTGTCTCCATTATCGGTACTGTGCCAGACACTTTGTCCAATTGTTCCTGCATAAAGTGTAGGTTGCATGTTTTCCCCTTTTTGAAGTTCCTAACTGAAGAGAAGAAAATCGAAATTAAATTGTTTTTCATTGGAAACCGAGTTCGCACTGACTGAGGCAACAAGTTTATCAAGTCTGCCCTGTTATAAGAGCCTGATGCGACTCGCTGCGTTTTTATAATATTACTCGGTTAGCGAACCTGTGTCAACAATTCTCGAATCAAGAGAAATCTGATATGTGATTGATTCAGGAGCTATCTCTGGTTCAAGAAGAAATGAGAACCGATATAGGAAACTGCCCTGCGAATCTTGTGCAACTTGAAACATCGCTTGCGCTTCCCTATAGGGACGTTCAGTCGCGTTATCAAAGATCACCAAGGTTATAGTAGGCGTTAACCCAACGAGAGATTCACTTGATCTGGCAATGATGTCCCAGTATCGTGGGTGCACCGGATTTGGGAGAGCAGTAGAATCAATAGTAATATGTGCGCCCCGTATAGCACTATATTGATAATTAGTGCTGTGTGTATCGGCATTGATCGTTTCTGTTTGCAAACTCGGCACCAAAATTGCCGCTGTGACGGTATTCGACAATACGACAGAACCGGAATTACCACCAGCCAGCTTTAGCGTCTGTACGCGGACATCACCGGTGTTATGAAATTCGATTGTATGAGCGGCACTGCTTGCAGATGCATCACTTGAAAATCCGAGCGTCAACCCGCCAGCGTTCTCAAATCCGATATAGTCCGCTGAAAAATTGCTGAGTTTTCCGTTTTGAGTGCCGCTTGGGTAAGAACGGTACCAACGGTAAGGCATCAGCGAAAGTTTAACGGCACGATAATCAGATAAATAGTTTGCCAATTTCCAGTTGATAAAGATATCCGGGATTTTTTGCGTAACACCTTTTGACGCGAGCGCATCTGCGATACCCGTAAGCGATGTGCCACGATTCCGGACAATTTCAGTTACTGTTTCTACGCCACCGTGCTGTTCATGAAGATAGAGCATCCAGAGGAAAGTCGCACCATAGTGTGGCAGTGAATCTGCTTCCGTTTCGGACCATGTTATAAGTGAAACAGAAGGCTTTTTTTCAAATGCAGCGACATGTTCCTGCACTGGATAGCCACAGAGAAATGATGCGTATCCGGCACACCCTTCATCAACCCAGGTCGCTTCATGAGGATCATGTCGCCAGTGGATGAGATGTAGGAGTTCATGTGCTATAACATTATGCGCCAGTTCACTATTTGGGTTAAGCGGTTGTGTATCTACATACAACATGTCCGCTTCGTTACTACGAATCGGAAATCGGCGGAATCCTGGGTTCCTGAGTACGCCTCGATTCTGATCTGCAGGATTGAAAAAACCTGCAGTATACCGGTCTGCTGGACTTGTATCCCGAATATTGAGCAAGAGTAAAATGACCTTACCGTTTCCATCAATATCCGGCGGTGCTCCAAACGCATCTACCAATGTAGGATAAATTCCAAGCCGTGGGTTCGCGGGTGTAGCAGTGTCAAAAGCACGCACTATTGATTGTACCGTTTCGGTGGTAACACGTGTATTCCACTCAGACTCTTCAACAAAAATATAACAGAAACTACCGATACCACGCAACACAGAGGAGACAGTGTATTGTTGCATACTCCTGAAGTCAGGTGCGAAAAAGGTGCGTTCCATACCCATCGGTAGCGCGGGAGCAGTCGGTAGCGCGGGAGGTGTCAGAACTTCGGGTGGTGACGGGTGGATTGTGTTTGCCCCGTGCAAAGGTCGATTCGTGCCTGACAAGTGCGGTGTACCGCAAAGATATGCCGAACTCTGATACGATGTTCCTAAAAGCAGTAGCACGAGGGTGGAAAGCACTGTTATGTTTTTCATCTTTTCGACTACCCACTGCTAAAGTTGTAGCATTCCGGACGGGTTTAACCTTTGGAAATTATCTGCCAGCTCTGATGGTATCAAGTTTTTGACGAAGTTCAGCATTATCGGGTTCAAGTCGTACGGCAGCCTCTAAAGTCTCCAGAGCTTTATCTTCTAACCCTTTTTCAAAGTATGCATCAGCAAGATGCAAAAGGATTTCAGGGGTATCAGGCATATACTTAAGTGCTTGCTCCAAATTTTCTATAGCAGCATCAAGTTTGCCTTGCTTAAAATAAATAAGCCCTAAACTATCCAAGTATGCACCAGACGTGGGTACACTTTTAAGTGCCCGGCGAACAAGTGCTGCTGCTTCGTCCAATTTAATCCCTTGCTCGGCATAGAGGTAACCTAATGCATTATATGCATCAGGTAATTCACCATTTGCAGATAGATCTATCGCCTTACGTAGATAGGTCTCCGCTTGCGGCAGATCGTCTATCATCTGGTAAGCAATCCCAATCCCCGTGAGTGCTGGCACATAGTTGGCATCAATAGCCAAAATCTTTGCAAAGGCATCTATTGCCTTTTGAGGTCTGTTGAATCTAAGGTAAATTTGTGCGAGAGTATAGCGGGCATCTTGGATGCTTTCGGCTAAAGCGATGCGCTCAGCTCTTCGCGAACGATTGCTACGCGTCCCACCTCGCATTGAAAGGGCGCGCGTCTCTAATAAGGCTACCGCGCGTGTGATGTGATGTTCGGCTTTTTCAAAGTTATTCTGCGCCTGATATGCGAGGCTAATCCCATGATGCGCCTCAATTTCAGTTGGGATCCGATTTGGGGAACCTTCAATTGATGCCAGAACAGTGAGAAATGTTTTAATTGCCGCAGGATAGTCGCCAGTCTGAAGGTAAAGTTGACCAAGATGATTACGTGTGTTCATCTGTTGGGGCTGGATTGTTACGACCCTTTCATAAGACTGTAAGGCTTCATCAAGCCGATTTTGCCTTTCATAAAGTTTGGCAAGTTCTGTATGGTACCGGGGGTCGTAGGGAATAATACGGGTGAGTGCCTTGAAAGCCTTGATAGCAAGTTCAGGTTCATCAAAATCACGCGCCATGCTACCGAGATAAAACTGTGCTTCATCATGGTCAGCGTTCAATTCAACCACACGCTTTAGCGTAGCAAACATTCTTTCTTTTAAGTCTACAGCCCTTTTGCTATTTCTGTCGCGTTCCACCTGAGAAATGAACCGAGTTGTTAGTATTTTCGCGAGGATCCATGTTGCGTTCACATTTTCAGGATTGAATTGAATGGCTTTTTCCGCGTCTTCTTCTGCGCCGTTAATATCCTGCAATTTAGAAAAGCGCAGCACCGCACGCTCGGCGTAAATAAAACTCACCCCTTGTGCTGATAAGAATTCGTTCTCAACAAAGGCAGAGGCCTCATCAGCATTTAATTCTGTAATCAATGCATCATAGGCGGTTTTACTCTTGTGGAGTTTTCGTTTGTCCGTTTTGCAATAGGTAGCCCACATCAGATTGGTATAGATCTCGGCTGCACGTGTCATATCAGCGTTTAATCCAGTATCAACATCAGTAAGTGATAGCAATTCAGGGGTCTCTGCGGTTTGTGCCTGTAAATTGGCACCCAAAGTGAGACAGACCGTGATTAAGACAATAGTCGTGAGTATGCTAAGATATTTCATTTGTTTTTCCATTGGGTGCTAAGCACCTTAGTTATCTTCAAGTAAAGAGGATGAAAGTTCAATTTTAGCGGCATCAACAAGTTTTTCGTCGGGTTGGAGGGTCATGATACGCACGCCTTGGGTATTTCGTCCGATACGTCGAATGTCGCCAACCGCCGTTCGAGTAACATACCCGTTTGAACTAATAAGAACGAGTTCATCAGTGTCTGCAACACGTTTTGCGGCAACGACTGCACCGTTTCGGGCAGACTTTCCGATAGCAATCAGACCTTTCCCGCCGCGGTTTTGGGGACGGTAGGCAGAAACAGATGTGCGCTTACCATACCCATTTTCCGTGACAATCAATAAAGTATCATCTTCTTGTGTATTGTCTTCTTCAGATAGTTCACCATTAACAATAACCATTTGCGCCACAAAGTCGTCAGCACCAAGTGCTATACCACGTACCCCGCGCGTGTTCCGTCCAAGCGATCTGACATCCTTTTCGCTGAACCGAATAGCCGTTCCTTTGTGAGTAACGAGAATGACATCAGAATTACCTTCTGTTACTTGCGCCCCAATCAGTTTATCACCATCATCAAGGTTAACAGCAATAATGCCGCTTGACAAAGTGTTTGCAAAACTGGAAAGTGCTGTCTTTTTGACAATGCCTTGCTGCGTTGCCATGAAAACAAATTCGTTGTCGAGAGCTTCGTCAGTATCAGTGCCTTTGGTCTCTTCGCTACTATTTTTAGGACGGACCGTAACGTAAGCGGTGATGTTTTCACCTTGCGCCAATCGGAGCAGGTTAACGACTGCGCGCCCAGCCGATTGGCGGCGGGCTTCAGGAATTTGGTGTACTTTCAGCGTATAACACTTGCCCATATCTGTGAAGAATAAAATGTTCTGATGGGCGGTGGCAACGAAGATGTGTTCCAAAAAGTCGTCACTCTTTGGCGTAGCCCCTTTAATCCCAACCCCGCCGCGGTGCTGCTTCCGATAAGTATCCATACGCAGTCGTTTGATGTAGCCAGCGTGGGATAATGTAACCACCATCTCTTCATCAGCAATAAGATCTTCGACTTCAAATTCTTTGATCTCACCGGTGATTTCTGTCCGGCGTTCATCACCGTATTTCTCCCTAAGCGTTTCAAGTTCCGTCCGGATAATATCCGTTATCAACGTTTCGCTGGCGAGGATTGCCCGAAATTCAGCGATTTGATCCAACAGTTCCGTATATTCATCGTGAATACGTTGGCGTTCGAGTCCTGTTAACTGGCGGAGCGTCATTGTGAGAATTTCTCTTGCTTGTACGTCGCTGAGTTGATATGTCTCTCGGAGTTCTTGCTCTGCAGCCTGCGGTGACTCAGCGGTTTGGACAAGTTCTATAACCGCCTCAAGGTTTTGCAGTGCCAGTAAGTACCCTTCAAGGATATGGCTTCTACGTTCAGCGCGAGCGAGTTCAAATTGTGTCCGGCGGCGAACCACGTCTCTTCGATGCTCAAGATAGTAGTGCAGAATCTCCTCAAGCGTTAGAACCTTTGGCAGCCCATCCACAAGACAAAGCAGGTTCGCGCTGAAATTCGTCTGCATCTGTGTATGCTTATACAACTGATTTAGGATAACTTGTGCAATTTCGCCGCGCTTAAGGATTATGACGATTCGGATATCTTGATCCGACTCGTCCCGGATGTCTCTAATTCCATTGATGGTTTTGTTAACAACTAATTGAAACATCCGTTCAAGCAGCTGATTTTTCTTTACCTGAAACGGGATTTCAGTTATGACGATCTGTTCCTGCTCAACTTCCGATTTGCCAGCCGTAGTAATTCGTTCTATGATCGCTTTAGCCCGGACAGTCATGCTCCCTCTGCCGGTGGTGTACATATTCTTGATACCACTGGTACCAACGATCATTCCTGCAGTTGGAAAATCAGGGCCTTGGATGTGTTCCATCAACATTTCCGAGGTAGCATCTGGATCTGAAAGTTTGTAGAGTAGGGCATCAATAATTTCATTTAAGTTATGTGGCGGTATCCGAGTGAGATAGCCGACACCAATACCTGTTGTGCCGTTGATGAGCAAATTCGGTAAGAGTCCAGGGAGAACAGTCGGTTCTTTGAGAGAATCCTTGTAGTTCGGTTGGAAATCAACGACCTGCTTTTCAATATCAGTGAGCATCTCCGCAGTAATAGTAGCAAGTCGGCACTCTGTATAACGCATCGCCCCAGGCGGGTCATCATCAATGCTACCAAAGTTTCCTTGCGGGTCTATGAGTGGATACCGCATGTTAAACGGCTGCGCTAAACCGACAAGCGTTCCATAAATTGGTCCATCACCGTGTGGATGATAATTTTTCATCACCTCCCCAACGACAGCAGCACATTTGTCATAAGGGCGGTTCGAGGTGAGGTTTATCTCTCCCATAGCATAAATAATCCGACGTGTGCCGGGTTTGAGACCGTCCCGGACATCGGGTATCGCGCGATTGGTGTTAACACTCATCGCGTAGGCGAGATATGATGTTTTTAGTTCATTTTCTATGTTACTTTCTTGGATGTTTTCGATATTTTCCATATAAATTAATTAAGTCGCGTTGCTATGCTCGCTTCTGTTGAAGGGCGCAGTGTTTTCGATCGGATAAGTCCGTTCTATGAATAAATTATTTGGAACCGACAAGCAACACTCTGTAATATCCTCCTTTAGGCACCGTACAGATCAATATTTACCTGAGTGCCGTAGCGTTCTATGAATTCGCGTCGCGGTTCAACGGTGTCGCCCATAAGAAGTGTAAAAATACGGTCAGCTTCAACAGCATCTTCGAGCGTTACCCTAAGCAAAATACGCTCATCGGGACGCATAGTTGTGTCGCGTAATTGTTCGGCATCCATTTCAGCTAACCCCTTGTACCGGGTGATATTAAGGCCTCTGTGTTCCATTGCAAGGAGATGCTTCACAAGTGAAACGACATCTTTTGTATGGTGAACGTTACCATCTTCGGATTGAACGGTAAACAACTTTTGGCTTTCCGGTTCGCTTGTGTCGTCTGTATCTTCTGATGCTTCTGATGGTAAGAAATCCTCGCCTTGAATATGGAATTCAGCGAGTTTCTCAAGTTCCTGCCGCAGTTCATGATGCCAAGTCCTCGGCGTTGGATCGACGATACTTTCAAGATCCGCTACTGGTGGTGGGTTATCAAAAAGCAGTGTCTGGGTGTTAGTAGTGGTCGATAGTTGCTCAAGTTGTTCAGCACTCGCCTCGAGCTGCTCAGAATTTTCTTGGGCATCTACTCCTGTAGGTTCGCTTCTATGCGGTGCGGAAATTTCAAGCATAGCGAGCAATTTATCTATGTCATCGGACGTATCGTCCCCATTGGTCTCGCTTGCTTCGGTTTGCATAGATGGATCAATGTTAGAAAACTGTGAGGAAGTTGCACCGCTCCGCTTGATTTGATCAAGGAGCATTTGAATTCTGCGGACAGCATTAGAAATTGTACGGTACTCAGATGCCGTATAAGGTGTCCCGCGTCGGCCATTCGTTATCTGCACAGTGTCCAGAGCGAGTGTAAGGAGATAGTCTTCAAACTGCTCATCGTCCTGAAGGTATTGTGAACTCCTACCTTTTTTGACTTGGTAGAGTGGCGGTTGAGCGATGTAGAGATGACCAGAGGCAATGAGTTCTGGCATCTGGCGGAAAAAGAAAGTTAAAAGAAGTGTTCGTATGTGCGCGCCGTCGACATCTGCATCAGCCATAATGATGATTTTGGAATATCGGAGTTTTTCAAGACTGAATTCTTCGGCACCGATACCTGTTCCCAATGCGGTTACAATGTCAATAACTTGGGCGTTTTTGAGTATTTTGTCGAGTCGAGTTTTGTCTACATTAATGCCCTTACCTCTGAGAGGGAGAACCGCTTGATTTTCTCGGTTTCGTCCCTGTTTAGCGGTTCCACCAGCGGAGTCACCCTCTACAAGAAAAATTTCAGTTCGGGAAGGGTCGCGTTCAGAACAGTCAGCAAGTTTTCCGGGCATTGAAGCGGAGTCTAAAACGCTTTTACGACGAATCATTTCACGTGCGCTGCGAGCGGCTTCGCGTGCGCGCGCCGCATCAACGGCTTTTTGGATAATACGTTTGGAAACACTTGGAGTTTCTTCGAGAAGTATCTTGAGATGTGAACCGACAAAACTCTGAACAATACCTTCAACTTCAGTATTTCCAAGTTTAGATTTTGTTTGTCCCTCGAATTGCGGGTCCGGAACTTTGACGCTAATAACGGCAGTCATTCCTTCACGAATATCTTCACCCGTAAGATCTACCTTGGCACTCCGTAGCAGATCATTGGCAGTCGCGTAACTTTTGAAAGCACGGGTGAGGGCACTTTTGAAACCGCTCTCATGAAAACCCCCTTCTGCTGTGCGGATGTTGTTAGCGTAAGAACTTATATTTTCTGAGTAACTCGTGTTGAACTGAAAGGCAATTTCTATTGATACCTCTGACTGGACACCTTCCATGTAGATAGGTTCCGGATGGAGTACCTCTTTGTTTTGATTGTAGTAGGTGACAAAGGTGGCGATACCGCCGTCGTACTGAAAAATAACCGGCTCAGAATTGTCTTCATCGCGTTCATCGTGAAATTGAATGCGTACACCTTTGTTAAGGAAGGCAAGTTCTCTCAGTCGGTCGCGAAGGACATCGTGTGAAAAATCGAGCGTGTCAAATATTTCGGCATCAGGCATGAATGTCGTGCGGGTTCCGGTTTTTTTGCTAACACCAATTTCCTCTACAGATGTTTGCGGGATACCGCGTGCGTAGCGTTGTTCATAAGTAGCACCATTTTGTTTGACTTGAACGTGGAGCCATTCAGAAAGCGCGTTGACGCAAGAAGCACCGACACCGTGTAGCCCTCCAGCGGTTTGGTATCCAACTTGGTCCCGTCCATCGAATTTACCACCAGCGTGTAGCGTCGTCATAACCACTTCCAAGGCAGATACACCGGCTGTTGCGTGCATGTCAACGGGTATACCACGACCATCATCGGCAACGGTAACGCTACCATCAGTATGGAGTTGCACGTCAATTTGTGTGCCATAGCCTGCACCGATCTCATCTATGCAGTTGTCGACTAACTCCGTAACAAGGTGATGTAATCCAGCGGGACCGGTACTGCCGATGTACATGCTCGGACGCTTTCTAACAGCTTCAAGCCCCTCAAGTATTTGTATATCGCTTGCCGTGTATGTTTGTTCTTTTTTTGCCATATTTAATCAAGATCCCCCTTATTAATTCCCACTGTTGAGATGGGATTCTACCTGTTTTTAAAAGTTAGTACTGCAAAGCGGAATCGGCATTGCAGCCACCGACGCAACTACTTAAAATAGGATACCTTATTTTAAAAATTTTGTCAAGGCTTTTCTTTACTTTGTGTAATGAACAATTGACGCAAGGAAGTTCTGAGTTCAGTATCTGTCACACCAGTGACTGTCTGTTCAACTTGGTCTAATTCTTCGGGGGTTGGATCGGTGCGAGGCGTGTTTGGCGTTTGTGAATTAGTGGGGTCGTGCTTTGTGTGATGTGGATGGGGAGTCGCTTCCTGGATTGAGCGTAACTCTACCCGCAAATCTGTAAGAACAGTCTCTCCTAATTCGGCGTTTAGGTGAGTTATAATGCCCGGTGTTAGGTATGACAATTCGCTCTTATGGGTCGGATATTCGGTATAGATTTTTAAAACACCATCCGAAAAGGATACTGGCACTGTTTTTTTACCAAAGGGTACGCCAAATCGTTCTTTCCAAATGGCGAATACTTTCTGCTCAAGCATCTTGGGCTCAAGGTCACGAGTGCGTGTGTATTCATTGAGAAGGTCGCGTGAATTTTGAGTTTTCTGCATTTTACCCTCATGCGTGTGCTCAGGAGTTTTCGATAGTTTCAGTGGTGGAACTTATCTGGGCATTTTCAACCTTCAACACGCTCGGTTGGTTTAAATGGTTTACAAGTGGCTCAGCATCCGTGGCAGTGATGAAAGTTTGGGCACTTAAATCCTGAAGAACTTCTAACAGGTAGCCTATCCGATTGTCATCTAACTCTGAGGTAACGTCATCTAATAAAACTATAGGGTTCCTGCCCGTCAGATGCCGAATTAACTCTAATTCTGCTAACTTGAGTGCTAATGCAATAGTTCGTTGTTGACCCTGTGATCCATAAGAGCGTGCGACCTCTCGAAATGTCTCTGTTTCATGCCCTAACGGATCCGAGGCACGATCATCGTGGTAATTATGAGGAGGACTCGGTTGAGGTTCGTTTTCTAACTCAATGAGAAAGTCATCTCGGTGGGGACCAACTAAAGTTGTGCCTCTTTGCAAATCTGCTTCGCGTGAACCGTTTAATGACACACCAAAATACTTTATCACCTTATCTTCACAAGTGGTCTTTTGCGATACAAGCGCGGGGTCGGTTAATATATTTGTGGAAAAGTTCTCCAAATTACTATTTTCGATATTGTGCGTTAACGTATCGTCCGGCACAGATGCCGAACGATACGTTAACGCAATGTTCTCACTACCACCGGTGAGTTTATGGTGATTTTGGATTGCGTGATTTCTTAATTGATGAAAAATTTCCAACCGCTTTATGATAACTGCAGTACCGTGCATGAGTAAGAGTTTATCCCAAGCGTCTAACTGTGCTGGATTTGCTAAAGTTGCACGAATTTGCTTCAGCAACTCATTCCGTTGTTTGAGAACAAAATTATATTCTTGCAAACTTTTTAAGTATTCAGTGTCGATCTGTGAAATCAAAAGATCTAAAAACCTTCTCCGTTCGGAAGGGCTTCCCTTGACCAGTGTTAGTGACTCCGGTGAAAAAAGTACGGCGTTAAATTGTCCTATCCATTCAGAACGTTTTGTCTGGAGCACTCCATTTTTCTTTAACTTAAACTGCCCGCGTACTCGCTTGGTTGCCTCAAGAGATGTCACATCATCGCTACCATTTCTCAGTATCCCTTTTAAATAGAATCCTGACTCATGATGCCGAATCAATTCAGCATCATGAGTCGCACGATGAGATTCTGCGGTGCAGAGAAAATAGATTGCTTCAAGCAAACTGGTCTTCCCCTGTGCATTTCCACCGATAATTAGGATAACAGGCTTAGTGAAGTTTATTTCGCAATCGGTATAGTTACGAAAATTTCGTAAAACGATATGATCCAACAACATCTGTTTTGAGGGTGAAAATTTTCCTTGAGTGGGTGTTATTTGACAACTAATTTTTCTCACTTATCCACTGCCCTATTAATTGTACTAATTATCTATATAAATATATATAGTACCTTAGTAGTAGTAGTAGGGGCTGTGGATAAGTGGATAACTCGCTTAAACACTTGCCACTATTGACAAGTACCCTGTTGATAACTTGTTGATAAATTATTGAGTTATCAACAGGTTATCAACAAAATTGCATGATAGGCGAAAAACAGACAAGTTATCAACAAGTTATCAACAAGTTATCAACAGTGTTTTAACATAGTTATGCACAGGTTATCAACAGAATTTAAAAGACATTTTAGAGGAAAAAACGCTGTATTCGGCTAACGGAATTGATCGAGTAGGAACGTAATTGTTTGCTGCTCATCTTCGTCTCCATCTACCATACTTTCTATCTGTTTGCAAGCATGGATGACAGTCGTATGATTTTCTCTATTAAAAGCCTGTGCGATATTTGCGTACGACATTTGTGTCAATTCCCGGCACATATACATAGCGATTTGGCGCGGTTGTACCAATTCCTTTGTCCTTTTCTGGGACACGAGATCTGTTACATCAATGCCGAAATAGTCAGCAACAACAGTCTGTATCGCCTTTGATGTAGCGGATCTTCGATGTTGAATTGGTGAAGGTGTACCGACATCATTCAGTACTTCTCGTGCGAGGTCCAAACTTAACTCTTCCTTGAGTATAGTAGCTTGTGCGATCAACCGTGTAAGCGTGCCTTCGAGTTCTCGGATGTTGGTTTCAACGACTTCAGCGATATAACTGAGTACATCATCAGGAAGATCATACCCGTGGTCTAAGCATTTTTGGCGGAGGATAGCGATCCGCATTTCGTACTGTGGCATGCCGATTTCAGCAACCATACCTGATTGAAATCGGGATCGGAGGCGGACTTCAAGGTTTTCGAGGTTATTTGGTGTCCGATCACTGGTCATGACTATTTGGTTTGAATTCATGTGGAGATCGTTAAAGGTGTTAAAGAATTCCTCCTGCGTGCCTTCTTTGCGTTGCAAAAACTGTATATCATCAATCAGGAGCATATCAGCGGTTCGATATTTTGTGCGGAATCCTTGCGCCGATCCGCGGTTAACAATAGACTCAACGTATTCATTCATGAAAGTCTCAGATGTGACGTACAGGACTTTCTTATCGGGCTGGGCGGCAGAGAGTCTATTACCGATTGCATGCAAGAGGTGGGTTTTTCCTAATCCGACACCACCATAGATAAAGAGGGGGTTATAGTCACGTCCGGGATTTTCTGAAACAGCTAAAGCCGTTGCGTGACAGATTCGATTGGGTGTATCCACAACGAAAGTATCAAACTGATAGTTGGGATTCAAACCTGTCTGACTTTGTTGTAATGGAGTTGGTGTATCGTTAGTTAACGATCGATCTGGGTTATCTTCGGTTTTTGTTTCATTGGATTCCTCGTTGCTGAGGGCCATAGAGTTATCTATCGTAAGAATGAGTGCACATTGTGCGCCGATTAACGTTGCCAGAACCCGCTGGATATCAGCATAGAACCGCTCTTCGATCCGTGCACGTGTGTACGCAGAAGGTACAGCTATGTTCAAGGCATCCGCTGTGACCGAAAGTGGAACAGCTTGGTGAAGATAGACATCCTGCTGTGCTGTATCGTTGAGGTTTTTGAGTATTTCTGACCAGATTTCGTTCGGGGTTTGCCGCATGAGGGTATATCCTAACCGAGATTGCGCGTATGCCTTTAGCTTTAACATCGGCTCTCAAGCTTAGGCTTCTTGATTCCGTCAAGGTACCCACAACCTAAAGGTTGGGGCTTGTGCTTCGTAGCGACTGCGGTTTTCTCAAAGAGTCCACCGTCTTAGTATCGCTCCACAATAGCTGCCAAGCCAGCTATGCACCGAAGTGCCTGATCTTATGTGACATGTGATTTTTCAACGGGTGCGGTTTTTACACCTGCTACCCTATACATGCAACGGATACCAAAAGAGGCTTTGTCAATATAGAGGCGTGCGTGGCTTTTACGTGATTGTCTCAATTGACGAACGTTCCGACAACACATCAATCACAACCTATGCCGAACACGACTTATTTAGACGATTTATTTTCAAAAAGGTTTAGGTTATTTTTCTATCAAGTTTTTCGCCGTCTACATCCCGCAAGCTAAAGCATGGGGATTTCACGGAAGAACGTTTATAATAAAAATCGTATCATCTTCTGATAGAAAAGTCAACATTTTTGTGAAAAAATATTAACTTCTCCAAATCATATTATTCGTGATACGCATTCCTTGAAAATATTTTGAACTAAAACCGAAATTTTAGCAAGTTATTTTTTTCTCAGCGACGAAAATGTACGAGCTTCAAAAAATTTGACAAATCTCAAAAAATAGCGTATCATTTTAAGGTGAACGGACTATTTACTTGTAAAGGTACAACTTGTTACAAAAGGATACCGATTATCCTGTACTTACCTAACATTGAGATAGAAAAGAGGGTAGATTCATGAAACGCACATATCAACCACATCGACGGAAACGGAAAAATAAATTAGGTTTCCGTAAACGGATGTCTACAAGGCATGGCAGACAAACTATTGCTCGCCGCCGTGCCAAAGGGCGCAAAGTTTTAAGTGCCTAAGGCTTTTTGATCAAGAAGAGGCTTACAGTCATCAAGTGCTTGTCTCTGGTTTTGTTACGTTAGACGTTAAAATGAAGCAAACGGACGAAAAATAATATCAATCCGCAGGTCTTGAGAAAAAACGTTATTTAGCTGGGTCTTAAACTGCCTTTTATTTCTTGTGTCAATCGGACGAGGAAAGCGAATGCCTCGAACTTTTAACTTGCCTCACTTCTATCACAGTCCTATTATTTCTGTAGTTAAACAAGCGCGCCGAGATACTGATGCCCGAAAGCGAGATTTGGCACCAACTTTGTTGGATTTCGGATCCATCCGGTTTAAGATTGCTCGCCATTTCGGCTTCTGCTACGGGGTCGAAAACGCTATTGAAATCGCTTATCAGGCACTCGAAGAAAACCCCAATAAGCGCATTTTTTTGTTGTCTGAGATTATTCATAATCCACGAGTCAACGAAAATTTAAGACAACGCGGTGTCCAGTTCTTAATGGATACTGCTGGCACACCGCTGCTGCCCTTTGACATTTTGATGCCAAACGATGTTGTTATTGTTCCTGCTTTCGGGACGACTCTTGAGATAGAGAAAGCCCTCAAGGCACGCGGTGTTACCCTTACTGCGTATAATACGACCTGCCCGTTCGTTGAGAAAGTTTGGCGACGGAGTGAAGAAATCGGCAAGCAGGATTACACTGTAGTTATCCACGGGAAGCGTTACCACGAAGAAACTCGGGCAACCTTTTCACACGCACGGGCAAGCGCACCTGTTGTAGTCGTTCGGGACCTTGAGGAAGCACGAGATTTAGCAAAAGTTATCTCTGGCGAGGCAGATACTGAATACTTCTTCAAAAAGTTTGAAGATCGTTTCTCTCCTGGTTTCGATCCTGCTGTTCATTTGAAGCGCATCGGTGTTGTCAACCAGACAACAATGCTTGCGACCGAGACTGAAGCCATTGCCAATTTGCTGCAGGATACTATTAGAACCGTGTACGGTGAAGTAGAGATGTCTTCACATTTTGCTGATACAAGAGACACGCTCTGTTATGCGACGAAGGAAAATCAAGATGCAACACTTGCACTGATTGCCGATGGTGGTGATATTGCAGTTGTCGTCGGTGGCTATAATTCTTCTAATACGAGCCATCTTGTGGAACTCTGTCAACAACACCTTCCGACCTATTTTATCCGAGATGCAGACGAACTCTTAAGTCCAACCCGTATTCGCCATCTTGCGTTAGAGACAAAAGAGGTACAGACGACAGAGAATTGGCTGTTGACGGATCCGAAAAAAACACCTACCGATATCGTGTTGACTGCTGGTGCATCTTGCCCCGATGTTCTTTTGGATGAAGTATTACAAAAGATTGTTGGCTGGTTCCCAGATACTCGATCGGTAGAGGAAGTGTTAAAACCTTTCCTATAGCGTTGATAGCGTCTCTAAGAGGGCAGATGTTTGTGATGGGGTGCCAACGCTGATCCGAACATGGTTGTGCAGGCGCGGTGTGTCAAAATATCGAATCAGAATTCCGCGTTCAGCTAACATCGTTTTTAACGCTGCCGCACTCCTATTGATAACCCGTGCGAGAATAAAATTCGCGTTACTCGGATACGGCTCTAAGAAGTCAAACGCCTGCAGTGCCTGATAAAGCCTTCCACGTTCCTCTACAATTTTTTCTACATTTTCTTGCAATTGACACACGTCTGACAGTGAAGCTAATGCCGCTGTGGCACCAGCGAGATTTACATTGTACGGTTGCTTAATCTTCAACAGATGTGAAAGGATCCAATGCGGGAAAATTCCATAACCGACTCGCAATCCTGCAAGTCCTGCCCATTTGCTGAATGTCCGAAGTACAATCAGATTTTCGTGTTCTAAAACCCAGTCTGCGCGGCCTATAGGGTGCGGTTGGGAAACCGCACCTGCGGGGTGGGCGAATTCGATATAAGCTTCATCCAACACAACAATTAGCGGCAGCTGAAGCAGCCGCCGAAGGCAAGCATCATCAAGCATCCCACCATCAGGATTGTTTGGACTCGTAACAAAAAGGATCTTGATGTTACTGCGACTGGTAACAGTGTCAACACTCTTTTGAGTATCTAACGAAAAATCCTCTTTTCGCTCAATATCAATTACTTTTCCGCTGTTAAGTTCGGTGTCGAAACGGTACATACCAAAGGTAGGTGGGCAATTGATGACTGCATCACCAGGCGCGACGAATAGCCGAATTAAAAGGTCGATCAGTTCATCTGCGCCGTGTCCAGCAACGATGTGCGTCGCATCAATACCTGTATATTGGCTGAGTGCTTGACGGAGTAATGTACTGTCCGGATCTGGATATATATGATAATAGGTTTCGTCTGCCAATGCTTGATAGACCCGGGGCGAGGGACCGTAAGGATTCTCGTTTGCATCAAGTTTAATGATGTCCTCAGCAGGAATACCGAGGCGTTGGCTAAGCACGTCAAACGGCACGATAGGCGTATAAGGTGCCATGTCCGCAATATCTGGACGAATAAGGTTTTTTAATGTTTCAGATGACATTTTTTTTATAGTTATCAGTACGGTTTTTCTGCGAAAAACCTTTCAGTTTTCAGTAACCAGTTGCGAGTAAAACTCTCACTGCGAGGCATTCTTCACTGGTTACTGGTTACTTCTTCGCTGAAAACTATTTCCCGTTACTGGCTTGGATTGGGTGAGGTTCGGACCTCAACTGCTTTGGGAGTCAATGCGCCGAGCGGGGGTTCACCCTTTAACACGCGCACGAAATCATCAACAGTCATATCCGCTACCCGTAAGTTGGAATCTTCTGTTCTCCCGGCGATGTGCGGTGTGTGGACAACGTTATCCCGATTGCGGAGTTCATCATCGATAGGGACGGGTTCGATGTCATAAACGTCGAATGCGCCTGCGAGTTCGTCCTTCGCAATCCGTTCTCGCAGTGCTTCCATATCGACCGCATGGGCGCGTGTAATCACGACAACCAAGCTGCCTTTCTTGAGGTGATAGACTCGTTCCCTGTTGAGTAGATGACGCGCCGATGGGGTCGGCGGGACAGCCACGAACACGATGTCAGAGCTATCAGCAAGTGTGTCCATATCGGCACGCTGCACATCCCATTCTTGAAGGCGTTCGTCCGGTACGTACGGATCAAAACCTACTACCGTTGCGCCAAAAACTCGACACCATTTTGCGATTTTTCCGCCAATCTGTCCGAGACCGATAACCCCAATGTTTTTCGTGCCAAGATCGCCGTTAACAAAATCTGGATCATCACAGAACTGATGTGCTGCCGGAAGTTTATCGAGGGGCGCGCCGCTTTCACGGGCGTTTAGCGAACCCCACATCGGGTTCTCCCAATCCCAGAGTTTTTCACGCTGTGCCATCCGCAGATGCCACTGTGCTGTCCGTCTCAACGAAGACAGCGCGAGACCAAAAGCACATTCTGCCACGGATTGCGACCATGCGCGTGTCGATTCAATAACAGGGATGCCGCGTGCTTGGAGTGCTTGGTATGGAATACCGTGCCCGGAATTGTCTGTCATTGCGCCGAACACTTTGAGTTTTGGGGCTGCTGCGATACAGGCTTCGGTCAGGTTTCCACCGAAGTGGGATATACCGATGGTTTCGCTTAAGTCGACCTGTTCGTGAATAGGATCTCGACTGCTGGTGTTGAGAACAAGTGTTACACCGAGTTCCTCTAACCGCTTTACCATCTGTTCATGCACATAGGGCCAAGAAACCTCTAAATTAGGATGACGTGTGAATACAAATTCGGGACTTGCCATTTTTAAATTTTCCTTGCGGTTTGGTTAGGTGTTTTTGCTAATCTAACCGAAAACTGAAAGCCGATAACCGATAACTATTTCCGACGAATGAGCAGATGCGGTCCAGTGGGGTATCTCCCCATACGTGCACCATAAAGTGCGAACCCGCCTTTCGCCTCAGCATCCGATTTCACTTCATAGCGGACTCTTAATGTATTTGTCTTACCATTTAAGACAAGTGATGGGTCTATCTTGATATTCTGAAGGTAGCCGTAGATGCCGGGTTGTCCGTGGATATAAGAGAGCACACCGCGGGCATCCGCTGGACAATCGGGAATGCGAATAGTGTCACTTTCAACGTCATTAACTGAGATCGTCACATCAGATGGATACTTCTCTGGTTCGGTTTGACGCGCCCCGCCATAAGCACTGGATGCCTCAAAAACAAGCTCCAGTTCTGAAACATCTGCTGCGTTGAGTGCTTCTGGTAACGATATTTCATATTCGACATAACCACTCCCGACTGCAGAGAAAAGCTGCTCGTCGTTTGTCGGTTCGTCCCAAGAGGATTCATCTGCGCTACCCGGGGTATAGTTGAGACGAATTGTTCCTGAATCAGTTCGGAATTCGACAGGTGTTTCAGTGAAGTGTTCAAAATTGATGAAGTTACGGGCGACAACAGTCTCGGAGTGATCTGTTACCCAGACATGAAGCGTGCCAACAGCCTGATGAACATCAGGCGCAACGAGTCGAAGTTGATGCACATTTTGTACCTGATACTGCGGAAATGGGATCTTGACGTTCCCGGACGCGTGTCCACGCGTGATATGTCCGGTTGCTGACATTGTATCCAGCTGCCAGTGGAGCGTGGCGTCTGTGATCGTTTTGTGTGAGAAGTGGCTTGCATAGATATCCGCTTTTATCTCATCACCTGGGGCAACCACGCTTCCGGGCGGATAATCAATGGCGATAAAGTCAAGGGTGTTGATGTTCAAGTAATCGTATCCGAATTCTTTTACCGACCTATCGTAGTTCATGAAACCGTTGTGTTCCCACTCGATGTCTTGTAACTCAGTGTAGACGTATCCACAAATTTTCGGGTGGAGTCGGAGTTCATTCGTCAGGTATTTGAAGCACCATGAGATGTCCTTGTCGCCTGCACCTGCAGAGATACCGCCGTATTCGCTGTTGATGAGTGGGGCATCGCTTTGGACATTGCCTCCGGCATAGTTGAATGCTGAACCCGGGTATGTCTCTGCCACAACGTTCGCGATATGTTCTTTCGCGTGGTCGTAGTCATTAATATAGAAATGCCATGAATTAATGTCCGTTTCTACATGGTCGTATAGACATGGCGAATTGTCTTCAATCAGGCGGGTTGTGTCTAACGATTTAGCGAGGTGATACATTTCACGGACCCATTCCTGTCGATCTGCCATCTCCTTGTATTCGTTCCCACCGAGTCCCCAAGTTTCGTTAAAATTGCACCAAGAAATGATTGATGGGTGATTGTAATCTCGATCAATGTTCCCACGGAGGGTTTCCTCAAAGTGTGTCTGTGCTTTTTCTGTATAAGTGCCAAAGTTTGGAATATCGCACATGAAGAGCATCCCTAACTTATCAGCCCAATAATAGAGACGTGGTTCATCGACTTTGATGTGGAGACGGAGGAAGTTGAATCCAAATTCCTTCGCACGTTCAATATCTCTGCGGATCGCCTCGTCTGTTAGAAATGTGTACACACTTTCCGGGTTAAACGACTGATTGAGCGCACCGAGCAGGTAGATCGGACGGTTGTTAAGGTAGATATATTGGTAATCTCCACCGGGAGCCTGTTCAATGGAAACTTTCCGCATCCCAAAATATGTGAAGATTCTGTCAATGACAGTATCCTCTGCCACCAATTCAAGCGTAACGTCATAGAGGTTCGGGGTGTCTACGTCCCACAGACGGAGTTGCTCAGGCGGAATACTAACTGTCCATTGTGTCTCGTTACCAGAAACTTCAACAGTGCCGCTGAGTTCGTCGCAAGTCCAACGCAAAGACAACTCGGTGTTTTCTACGTCTCCATCTATGTTAGCAGAAAACGTAGCGGTAGCGTTATCAATGTCGGGTGTGATGTGGCACTGCGCGATATGTGTCGCGTTTCTCGGTTCGAGATAAACCGTTTGCCAGATACCACTGGTGCGGACATACCAACCGATTTGTTTGCCAGCAAGTTGTTCGCCGTGGTCCTGGGCGTCATAAGCGCGAACAACGATGACCGTGGATTCTCCCGGTGTAAGTGTGTCTGTGATGTCAAGTTCAAATGGTAGGTACCCGTTTTCATGCGTCCCTATTTGGTTTCCGTTTACCCAGACTGTTGCTTCCCAGTCAACGGCACCAAAATTCAGAATAACGCGGTCACCCCAATTTTCTGGGATTGAGACGACTTTGCGGTACCATCCGATTGTATGCCTCGGTTCGCCGCGGTAGTTGCCTTCGCGGTCTAAGCCGCCGCAGGTAACCTCTTCAGGGTTGAGATAGGCGTTTTTGCTTAGGTAATTTTCATTGCTTGCTTGTGCTTCTTCGCCCCATGCTGCAAGACTTTCCCAAGGGTAAGGGACCTGTATCTGTATTGTCCATGGAGAATTGTCAGTCGGTTCTGGTGCGTACCACTTGTTTTGCTCGCCGATATTGTCTGGATCGAATGCGAATTCCCATGTACCGTTAAGGCAAATCCAGTCGATGCCTTCAGATGTCCCGCGTTGGAAATCTGGACGCGGATATTCTGGGCGCGGTGTGTCTGTATTATTCCCTCTCATATTTCCTTATTTAAATTTTCCTTGTGGTTCGGTTCGTATCGTTTGAAGTTTTAGCGTCATTGCCGTTTTTACCGCTTTCCACTTCGTTCCAAGTTGCATTTTTGTAGTTATAGCAGTTATCGGTTATCGGTTTTCAGTTAAAAGAGGTATTTGTTTAACAGAAGTCTCTTAACTGGTCGCTGATTACTGAAGACTGAAAACCAATATATCATAAATTGGTTTTCTTTCCAACTGTTTCTTTCGCAAGAGGGGTTTAAAATTTGACATCTTTTGTGGTATGTGGTGTAATTTTTTTAAACTGTTGTAAAGACCTTTCATGCCTGTTCGCTGCCTTCGTCTTACACGAAGCATCGCGTCGCTGGCTTTTGGTGTTGCATTGCAGACTGCTTCAACAAGCACGGTCTCTCTCGATGCGACTTTTTTCGTTTGACAATAACGCTGGAGCGTGCTATTCTCAGGCACGTTTCCTATTGTTGTCATAATATTTTTGTAGATGCGTCGTCCGTGTGTCGCCACCGAGCGACGAGGTAAAGCCATGAAAATTTTCAACACTTTATTCGGATTTTTTGTACTCATCACCGTGCTATCCGGCTGCAGCGCGAGAAGCATCAACGCGCCTGCCCAAAGCACAAAAGAACCTTTTGTTCTCGTTAACCCTCTCACGGATGACCCCAATAATCCGAGTCCGCACAATCCCCTCATCAAGAAGTATGGGGATATTCCAGAAGTCCGCACCTACATAAGATATTATCAAAAGTTGCATAGCGGGACTTCGCTCACTGTTGATGAGGCAATAGCATATTATTCCGCAGACCTTTACCTCTATCCTTATCCACCGACAGAGGTGATATTGAAAACCTTGAAAGACACCAAAAAACGACATGAAACCTTGGGGTTTCCCGCTGATACACCTGTATTGAGGTACGCAGGGGGCACTTCACATTATTATCACCGGGGGCCCAGTGGCTACTACAACGTCAGAACGCTGCCAGATGGCACTCGAATTATAAATGATTGGCGCCTCCCTGGCGGGAAAGCCGTCATTCCACCAAAAGAAACACCAAAATCAGAGGGAGCTGCTACCGATGCTCATGATCAAAATTCCGTTTCCACCGAGGATGAGGAATAATCTCTCGCGACAATGTTCAACCGCTCAACGCTACTCAAATCGGTTCTCCTCTGTGCGATTCTATGTGTTGCCTTCTGGGTTCGCATCCAGAGTGTAGGCACGATACCACGAGGACAGTTCATCGGAACAGATACCTATTTCTATTATTGGTCTTAACTAACAACTTGCTGGCGGTTATTTTGATCAGTCTGTGTGCTTACTGGATTTCGCCGCGGATGGTGAGTGCGCTTGCGACTGATAGGAAGTCTCTGCCTTCTTCGACTCTGTCGTGGTGGTAGCTGAGACCGAGATGGAAATTTGCTGTGATGTGGGTACTGATTTTGTAACCGACGCGTAACGTCGTCTCGTAACGCTCAGAACGTTCCTCACGGTTCGCGCCGAAATTTTCCCTGCGGATCGCCCAAGAGAGTGTGTTCGTGAGTTCCAAGTCGTGTTTGAGTGGGATTCTACCGAAAAATGGAAACCGTATACCATTTTCTGTGTGATAACGGTAATCAATACTAAAGTTTGGGGTGATAATCACAGCCTTGCTCTCTATCCCGCTCCGTTGTTGATCTCGGAATGTTGTGCGTATACCCAATGCTGTCTTCGTCTCTTTACCCCAGGTGTATAACCAACTGAGTGATGGTGTGTGTGCTGTACTATCGCTGAGCGTTGTTTCCAGCGTTGCATTGTCCCGTTTTGTGAAGCTATAGCGAAGTTGAAAACTGGTGGTTTCTTGCGCCCTCAGTTTTAAGTCGGCTTCGTAGGATTCTGCATTCGATGTGTACGTACTACCTAAGCTTTTCCGGAAACTTTCGGATGTGCTGAAATTTGTCCCTAACGATGCCCAACGCCACGGATCTACCGAGCCTCGGACGGAGTAGCGATTACTGCGCCGGGAATTTGACCGTTCCTTTGCATCTTCCGCAAGCGACCAGATATCTAATGCGGACAATCCGGATTCAAGCTGCCGGTACGATTCGGTGGCAGTGAAGTTAGCGTTGGTGCTAATCGTGAAACTTTTGAGAGTTCTATGCAAGATACCTTCCTGAGTTGCGGGTGTTGTCTTCGCTTGTGCTGCACCGTTATCAACCGCTCCTTTATCGCGTTCGATCCAATCGCCACGGTTTTCTTCAAATTCTTGGATTTGCGTCTCGTCGATGCCGTTTTCTCGGAGTTGTTCAACTATTTTTGTGGCTTCGTTGCTTTGTCCGGATTCTGCGGGGTCTTCTATTTCTAAAGACGGTGGTGTACCATTTGGGGACCCATCTGTCGGAGTTTGGGTTTCGGGCGGTTTCTCGGTGTTCAATAACCATCCGAACCACTTTTGGACGCGGAAGTTCATGCCAAGACTGACATTGCCATTCAGCGAAGCATTTTTTTGTTCCCTGAACCAATTTTCACGGAAACTCATACGGCTTGTCACTGTAGGTCGCATCCCAATCAAGTCCCGATTTAGGCGTGGTGTAAAGGAAAGCCGATGTTCGCGTTCCGCAATTGAAAAGTCCGGTTTCGCTGCTTCCTGTGTTTCTGATTCGGGCTGAGGATCGCTTGCCAAGGTGCGCGAGTTAGAGCTTGGGTCTTCTCGTCTTTCAAGCGTCCGACGCACATCGTAACTCGGATTCAGACTAAAAATACTTGTCGGACTAATGTTGAGTGTTATCGTGCCGCTATCCGTCTTCTCGTCCTGATTTCTTCCATAGCCGTAACCGTAATAAGATGTTGATGCTGATGTGGTATCTGTTGCGGTTTCAGGTTTTGCAAGCACATCTTCGTGGCGATATTGGGCGTTAAGACCGAGTTTTGAACCGAGTTCGTATCGGAAGCTGCCGGTGTAAAGGTGGCTAATTTGTGTGCCTTGACGCTCATTCCAAAAGTCTTGGTAGTTGTATGCAAAACCGAGGTTAGGATACGGGTTTCGGTTGAATTGAACAGAGAAGTCTCGGGTGACGATTTCACTTTTTCCGCTTTGGAAACTGCTGTAACTGCCGCGAAGGCTCTCGGTTTCGGTGTCTTGTTGTCGGATACCGTATCGGATCGGTAACCATGGAAAGATGGTGACATCAGCATCGATATTGAAGTCATTATTTGTGGTACTATACCCCCGTGAAGAGAGGCGTTGTCTGCCAATCTCACCGGCACCACTTTCAAAGTCTTTATCTTGACTTGCGTAACCGCCACGTAGTTTAACAATACTGCCGAGGGACATTGACATGTTCCCGCGGCGCGCCCAACCGGCGCGGACGAGCGGATCCCCGAGATGAATTTCATTTATCCAGATGTCGCCGCTGATTTCTTGTTCGGTGTCATTACGGATGCCGAGTAGGATACCCCCAATGTTTTTAATAGAGAGTCGTGTACTGTTTTTGCCCCTAATTGTGAAGCCGTCAGGATGCCCATCAGGACTATCGCTGTCAGCGTCTAACGGTTGCGTGACACTTTCGGTTCCTACAACCTGCTCTTGACTGGCTGCCAAAGACGGGGTGCTGGTGTCTACATCCGGGTAGGTATTTCGACGCAAATCACGTAAATCGATTTCAATTAACTTCCAGCCGTCAAAATCAATTGGAACGGTGTATTCATAATAGTCCGTCAGATTCTCGAAAACGTTAATATCTTCTTCCTCTGTCTGACTAACAAACGGGTCTGAGCTATAAAACGAGCTACGGTAACCAGTGCGGACGGTCGGTGCGAGTTGCAAAACGAAAGTTGTATTGCTTTTGTCGCCGTAGAGCCAAAATCGCAATGTGTCGTGTTTACTGAAATCTTGCCCATCGCTTTGCGTTAAACCTTTAAGTTGTTTGGAGGTAACGCCGTAAGACCCCGGAAAGAGGTAGTATTCAAGGCTAAGCGTTTGCTCGCGTTGCTGTTGTGTTTGAAAACCGAGTGAGGTTGCTGTGAAGGGATGTAGTTTTTTGAAGAGTTCGTTATCTTCGATATCGAGATACGCGCTCTGATACGCGTCGTAACTGAAGTTATCCTTTGTACCAACAATAAACTTTTCGATTGTATCTTCGACAATTGTGCTTGTTGATAGCGTTTCACCGGTAAGTCCTGCTTCTGGTGTTGATTGAAGTGCTTGGCGCGTTATTATGCCTTGTTGCCATTTATTTCCAACGATTTCGATGGATGCCCACTGTAGTGTGCCTTTTGCGCTACCCGGGGCGTTTTTGCTTAACCAGAATCGGAAGTGTTGCACGAAAACCAGACTCGGCACCCGAGAACCGGCTGGTGTAAATTTGGAGAGCGGGATACTCAGGAACATCCAACCGTTGGTATTTTTGCTTTTAATCCACTCATTTGGGATTTCGTTCAGCGGGATTGATATTTCAAAATAGGCATCTATATTGTCAAGCACGCCATCGCCGTTAAGGTCTTCGCTATCCAAAACTTGGTTTCCAGCACCGATGGATGTCTTTTCGAGCGGAGCGTCGTAAGTCCACCCGGTATCCTCACCGGTGTCAAGCGCACCGTTCCCTCGGTAGCGATCCGCATCTGAGAGATTTTCCAGATCCAAATCAAGGGCATCAATATTATTATCTCCATTTGTGTCTGTTAGCGTGTTTGGGAGATCTTCGCTATCGAGGCGTTGATCGGCATCAGTGTCTTCATTCACTACGCCGAGGTTCAGGTGTAGTGTCACGTTGTCGTCGCCTTGAACGCGCATCCAGATATCAACGAAACTACGTTCCGAATAGTCGACACCCGCGGCTGAGATACCGTTTGAGAAGCCGCCCCATTCTGCCACTACATCTGTAAAATCATAACCGAGTTCCATAATGAGACGTTCTTCAGTGGAAAGGGAGAGCGGTTGAATCGTAGATGCCGGGACATCTCGGTTTCGCATAAAGTTTCCAACAGCTTCCGATTCGTTTTTGTCTTTCAGCACAACTTTAAAGATGGCTCTATTCTCATCGGTCGGTATAACGTTGTAAGTGTTCCCTTCAGTTGCAGGCGTATCTTCGACTATATACGGCAGACTACTCGGTTTCCAGTTGTATTTTAACGTTGGCACTGTTGTCGATTCCTTCGCGCCTTCCATGCTATCAATAAGTGCGACACCGATGCTATTAGGATTATTGTGTGAATAAGCCGCTTCTCCGCTGAAATCAAGCGAGAGTGGGAGGTTTCTCATGTTAATAAATGGTAACAGGTTAAAGATGCCAGCGACGTTAAACGCTCTTCCAAAACTCGTGTTTATATTGAAGGCTTGCAGACGGTTCGGGACACCGTTGACATCTGGTATCTCCGCCGGTTTCTGCCCGGTATTCAGGATATAGCCGGTTGAAAGCATAAACCCTTTTTGGAACAACGGATTAAAATAATTCATCGAACCGCCATAGCCGCCATAATAACTCGCGCCCCTCCGGGACCTACCACCGAAACTGCCGAAGCTGCTATAGCCACCGCCGTAGCCACCTAAACCACCGCCACCTAAGCCGCCACCCAAACTGCTCCTGCCTAAACCGCCCCCGAAACTCCCTCGCCTGCCTTGTAATCCACCACTGAATGGATCGGTTGTCCCCCCATCAATAGTGCCTGAATCCATTGACTGGATACCACCGAGACGATTGAATCTATCTTCAAGGCTCTGTTCTTTTTCTGATTTAGGTTTTGGCTTGTGCGTGTACTCTAACCAGACCCCCATCACGGCTTGTTGTGATGAACCACCAAAAGGCGTTTTTTCAAATTCGACAACGATCTCATCGAATTCATCGAGTTGCCTGAAAAATCTGATAGTGCCGACTTCATAAAGCATCATATAGTCAGTATCACGGGTTAGGAGTTGTCCGTTCAGGCGAACTTTCTCACTATTTGGGATTACGAACAGACCGACGTTATATGTTTCTGATTGATATGTATAGTCGGCTATCATCGTATAGATTTGGGCATTTGAAAAGGTGCCTTCAAGGTAGATAGCGTTGTTGTTAAGCGAATCGCGGTAGGTGTAATATGGGTGGTTCGGATCTGTGATTTGAAAAGGATTTGTTGTCGGAAAACGCAGCAGCCCTCTATCGTAGTCTATGAACTGTGCATCGACGTTGCCATCACCGTTCTGATCCAAGCCGAAGATTTCGATATAAGGGACGAGACCTTCACTTGTCTGGAAGGCTTCGCTCTGTCCCTGGCGGCGGATTGTGAGTTGAAAATCGCGCGGGTTAATATTTCGACTGCCGAGGTGGTAGACGTGTGTCGCCTCCGTGCCGCGAAACCCTTTTTCCTTGAGGACTATGTAACCTATTTCTTCGCCTTCTTCATCAATTGTTCCATCTCCATTTTCATCAACGAAGACGCTGCCGGGTTTACCGACAATGCCGCCACCACTGCCACTATATTCATAGGCGACGACGATAGTGTAGTTTGCAGAAATCGGGGTGAGAAATTCTATTTCACCCGTCTCGTAGTCGATGTTATAGTCTTGTCCTGCGAATTGTAAGTTGAAGTAACCTTGGCTTGTTCGTTTACCGCCTTGGTTATTTCCTACAACACCATCGTCGATGTAGATTTCTTCGCTTCTTGGTTTAATAGGAAGGTATGCCTCGTGTAGTAAACCGTCTTCGCCTTTGTGGATGTGGTAGTATCGATTTTTGACGTAGTTGGCATCAGGGATCTGCTTTCCAGGCGGTCCATATCCATAACCGCCAGCACGTCGCGATTGTCCACGGAAAGTCCGCACCTCGCGTATCCCTTTGCTTCGCGAGCCAAAAGCCGTAAGTCGTGTATTTTTCCATTCAAAGACACCTTCAAGCCCGAACAAATTCCGATTGATATTCAGGAAGCGGGTGTTCGGCAAGTTGAGTGTGATGTCTCCAAATGAGAGCGTTTTTATAATGCTCTCCGGTTTACCTTCGTACCAGATTTTAATTTTCTGTTCCTTCGCGCCTCCAAGACCGTATCCACCACCATAACCCCCGCCGTAACTGCCACCATAGCCGCCGCCACCAAAACTGCTGCCGCCAGCACTATAATCTACGGCGATATGCGTGCGTTGTCCGACGCGCCCGTGCAGCCCAAATTGCTGTATCTGACGTAGATTGAAGCCTGTCGCGCGCGGGACGCCTCGGCTGCCATATCCACTATATCCACCATATCCGCTACCGTAACTACTCCCATATCCGCTGCCGTAGCTGCTCCCGTATCCACCGCCATAGCCCATATCATCAAAACCGCCGCCACTATGACCGAACCCCTCGTAACCATAAGATGAGGTGAGTCCGAGGTCAAGTCCAGATGAGTAGCCCCCGTATCCACCGCCGTATCCGTATCCGCCGTATCGGTTCAGGTCCCCGCTGCCGAAATAATGTGTTTTGTTCGCCTCTACGGTTACGGATTGTAAGCCAGTTATCCGTAAATTAGAGTCCATCGGGAGGGCGATACCTTTTTCATCACGTTTCGGTTTCGGCTTCCAGTCATAGAGTTTGCTGAGATCTGTCAATTCGGGTGGGGTTCGCCATCTACGGAGGCTGTCAAGGTAGGGTTGTATGTGTCTACTTTCTTCGTCTACCTTCGGTTGTTCCTGTTCATCTTGCCAGATGAAATGCTTTGGGGTACTGTCAGTATCGAAAGGGTTACGGTTAAACAACCCAAACCCACTGTCATTTCTTTCTTCCGCTGGTGTTTCGGGTTCGTTAGACTCAGGAGCCGGAACGCTATCACTCGGTGTTGTGGTTTCTGCTTGCGGTTGGTCGTTTTCTTCAGCAATACGACTTACAGCAATGTCAGACGTTGTGGAAAGGACAATAATCAGGATAAGCCCAATTTTATAAAGCAGCCCCAGGCATCTTAAAAAGTGGTGAGCTGCAAGTTTAGATAATGGATTTTTCTGCACGTGTATTCTCTATTGTTATTGCTTTAAAGTCCCCCTGATAAGGGGCGGGGAATGCCCATAAGGCATTCATACCGTTGATTCTGATTCTGATTCTTTAGGGGTTAAAACTCCTGAGTGAAACCCGTGTTTTATCAGCACCGTACATTTTCCGTGATGCGGAATCTTGAGTAGAAACGAGACAATGGGACTTTATGTTTACAAGACTTTGTCGGACTTACGCATTTTTTTCATGATAATGGATGTATTCCGCACTCCAGGCAGTGTTTGAAACACCGCCTGCAATGGGGCTGCGCAAGTTCTATTTGTAACATAAATATTTTTCGATGGCAGGTGTAGTTTATAGATGTATGAATTATCAGTGACTATTTTTGAGATATCCCCATGTTACTGTGAGTTTCCCTGTTGCTTCTACAGGTTGAAATTGTTTTGAGAGACCCTCCATTACGTCAGCGATCTCATCTTCGTCTAATGCCGTATTGTAGACAGCGACCTCATCAATGATGCCTCTTAACGGTCCGTTATCCCCATTAGGCCCCTGTGCCCCTATTATAAATGGCGCGTTGTTCGTAGCCGGTTTACCGGCGGCACCGCGTGGATTAAATGGTTCGCCATCAACATAAGGAATGAGATTTTTCTCGTCATACACACCCGCAACGAAGTGCCACTTCCCATCAGTGACCTCTTTGCTGCCTACTTGCAGGTCTTGTGCACCGCCGGGGAGCGTAAATCCAAAAGTCATGACACCGGGGCGAATCCACATTGTGTAGTTTCGATCCGGCCATGCCTCTTTACCCAGAATAACTTGATATGGATCGACGATCTTCGGGACTTTTATCCACGCCGTCATTGTCCACTGCCTGAGATTCATGATATCCTCATGCGGCACGCTTACGTGCCCACCATCGAATTCAAGCGCGGTTTCAAATTTCCCGTCAGCCCATGCCACTTCGCCAACAATTTCACCGTGATGTCCATTTCCAGATAAGTCTTTAACGGTTTTGCCATCTCCTTCATCAAATAGCCATACGCCTATCGCATCAGCACTGGCATTGCGGATCGAAAAGAAACAAAAAATGCTCATAAGGAGCATTGAAACAGTTAGTCTTTTCATCTTCGTTATCCTCCGTACTTTTTTGGTGATTGGATGCCTATCTCTATTTTAGCAGATTTTTCGCAAAGTTGCACACGTTTTTCTTTTGACATCTTCGGGACACTGAGATAGAATAGTGTATATTATCCGAAGTTGCTTTATGTCTAAAACCCCGAATCTTTAGATTAAGTGTGTTAATATCTGAAATCAATTGAGGGTATCCAAATGATGTCAAAGTATCGGAGCGCGATCATCGGGTGTGGGGGTAGAGCGTACGGTCATGCAAATGCTTATCAACAAGTTTCGCGAGGCGAGTTAGTTGCGTGTGCGAACCAATCAAATGCTGCCCGCCGCGAAAAATTCGCTGAGACTTTCGGGATTAAGGGGTACGCGGATGTCGAGGCGATGCTCCGAACAGAGGAACCCGATCTTGTTCACCTCGTCACGATGCCGGATCAATGGCGAGAGCTCATGCCGCTGGTATCAGAATTTGGTGTGCCAGCGTGTATCGTTGAGAAGCCGATTGCTTGTGGCGTTGAAGACTGGCGTTTGCTGTGCGAATTAGAAAAGCGAACTGCTACAAAATTTGGTATAGGGAAACAATACCGCTGGCATCCGGGACTCATCAATTGCCGCACGGCAGTTCAGGGCGGTATGTTGGGCGAAATTCGTCTTTTAGATTTTTCATGTGGTATGAACCTTTCTGCCCAAGGCACACATATCATCGATTGGGCAATGTCATTAAATGACGATTCGCCTATTGTTCGGGTCTTTGGCACTATTAGTGGTGCCGAGTCGCTGGAGAGTACCTATCCTGCTCCGGATACATCATCGTGCCAAGTGGTCTTTGAAAACGGTGTCCATGGGTTTTGGAACACCGGTTTTACGTCGCCACGCGCTGTGGACGACGATGCTATCTATAAGCACTGTCGCGTTGCTGCCTATTGCGAAAGGGGTCATGTCCTTTTTGAAGAGTTCGGCGGCTGGGAAATCTTTTCCAAAACAGGCACCAAAATCCACCAGACGACACCTGATGAGTGGCGGGAAAATAACGACCTTGCGCAAGCACGTCTGACGGAGGCGATGTTCGATTGGATTGAAGACGATGCCAATCCAGTCGAAACGCATCTAAAACTCGCATTGCACCAGTTCAACGCCGTTTTGGGCATCTATGCGAGTGCGATCTCTCACCGCCCGATTGACATCCCTTTTGACCCTCCCACAGACCTTGATTCACGAATCCGTGAGGTGTTGTCGCGTTCCTGACCCACCCGTGTAAAAATTTGACAAATTCGTGGTTTTATGCTATACTATTAAAGGTTTTATGTTAGAATAAGCGCGGGAATTTTGATACTACGGAAGTGCTATCTTGTCTACGCCAAATACAGCATCTTCAGAGCCACACATTCACATCGCGCCATCTGTGATGTGCGCGGATTTATGCAACTTAGAAACCGATGTTCAGGAATTAGAGGCTGCTGGAATTAATATGCTCCATTTCGATTTGATGGACGCACATTTCGTCCCGAATATGCCGATCGGGCTTGCGCTTATTGAACAATTACGCCCAAAAACAGACTGTGATTTTGATATTCACCTCATGGTGGAAAATAACGATTTTTTTGTTGACGCGGTCGCAGAGATAGGTGTCCAACAGATAGCCGTTCACGTTGAATCGGCGACGCATCTTGATAGAACGTTATCTCTCATTCAAGCGCACGGCATCAAGGCAGGCGCAGCACTCAACCCCGCAACCCCGCTCTCCGCATTGGATTATGTTATGGATCGGCTTGATTTCGTGCTGGTGATGACGGTGAACCCTGGATTCGCGGGACAAAAGGTAGTTCCGGCGACCCTCCGAAAAATTGCGGAGTGTCGTGCTTTTTTGCATAAACACGCAGTCGATTTGCCGATTGAAGTGGATGGCAACGTGAGTTTTGAAAATATCCCAAAGATGGTGTCTGCAGGCGCGGATATCTTGGTCGGAGGGACAAGTAGCGTTTTCCAAAAATCCGGATCACGGCTTGAGAACGTTCAACAGATTCAGCAGGCGATTACGCTCGGACTCACAGAAAGATCTATCAGCGATAAAATACGCCATGATTAAAAAGTTTACATCAATTGGCTCTGGCGAGCCAAGTTTGTCAAAGGGCATAGGGTTTATGACTACAGCAGTGTGCAACGGGGCTAGGCATAGTTAAAAATAATGGAAGCACTTGTCCTTCATGGGGTTGGAGATTTACGGTTAGAGCAGATTCCGGTGCCGCATCTCGCTGAAGGGAACGTGCGCGTCCGAATCGGGTTTTGCGGTGTCTGCGGTTCCGATATTCCGAGAATTTTCGTCAAAGGTACTTATAGTTTCCCCACAGTTTGCGGACACGAATTTGCTGGTATTGTTGAGGCATGCGGTCCAGGCGTTGACGGTTTTACGCCAGGTGACCCTGTCGTCGTATTTCCGCTGCTCTGGTGTGGGGCTTGTTCGGCGTGTGAACAGGGGAAGTATGTTCAATGCTACGACTATGATTATCTCGGTTCCCGAAGCGATGGTGCCTTTGCTGAATATATCGTGGCACCGAAAGAGAATTTGATCCATGTTCCGCAAGGCGTGACACTCGAAGAAGCGTCAATGACAGAACCCGCTGCAGTTGCCTTACACGCAGCCCGTCGTGCCCAGACATCGCTTGCTGGAAAAACAGTTGCTATTTTTGGGGCAGGTCCCATCGGGTTGATGACAGCACAGTGGACGAGAATAATGGGTGCGGCGAGGGTATTTCTCTTTGATATTGTTGATGAGAAACTGGAATTAGCGAGGCAACTTGGCTTTGACGAAGTGTTTAACACTACGACTGAAAAACCGGTTGAAGTCGTGAATGCGTCTACTGATGGAAAAGGCGCGCATGTCTGTATTGAGGCTGCTGGGGTTCCTGCGACTTACCTCAATGCGCTTGAGAGCGTTGGACGCGATGGGCGTGTTGTTTTACTTGGTAATCCAGATGCAGATGTAACCCTACCTTCGGTGCTTATATCGCAATTAATGCGACGTGAAGTGAGCATTTTCGGAACGTGGAATTCTGATTATAGTGCTGCAGGCAACGACGACGATTGGCAGACTGTACTTCAAGCTATGGCTTCTGGTATGTTAACACTCACGCCTCTCATCACACATAAGGTTTCATTAGCAGAGAGTTCTAATATGTTGCATAAGATGCGAGACAAAAGTGAATTTTACGCAAAAGTCTTAATTCATCCATCGGAGGAATAGTAGTCAGTTATCGGTTATCAGTTTTCAGTTAACTTCTGTGGCGGTTGCATCCAGTTTACCTGCCACAAACATCTTTAAACTGACGACTGGTAACTGACGACTGATAACTATAAAAAATATGAAAGCGGCTATACTTGAAAGTCTGGACAATTTGAGTGTGCAAGAAGTACCCGAACCCGAAATCGATGATGATGCCGCTTTAATGCGCGTTGAAGCTGTCAGTATATGTGGTTCTGATGTTCGTATCCTCCATCACGGTAACCCAAGAGTTAAACCCCCCACTATTATTGGTCATGAAAATTCTGGTGTCATCGTTAAGACTGGCAAAAACGTAACGCGCGTTAAAGAAGGTGATCGAGTGTCAATCGGTGCCGATGTCCCTTGTGGGGAGTGCCGTTGGTGTCGAGATGGTCTCGGAAACAACTGTGGCATCAACTACGCTATCGGTTACCAAATTCCGGGCGCTTTCGCTCAATACATGAAACTTCCGCGCCTCGTTTTGGAGGAGGGACCCGTTACCCCATTCGACGCGTCACTCAGTTTTGATGAAGCTGCCCTCGCCGAACCCCTTGCGTGTGCTATTAATGGGCTTGAACTCGTCAATATGTCGCTCGGTAAGAGCGTTGTTATCATTGGACTCGGTCCCATTGGGTGTATGATGATTGATCTCGCCCGGGTTATGGGTGCCACGAAAGTCATCGGTGTACAACGGAGCAAACTCCGGATGGAGATCGCAAAGTTCTATGAAGCGGATGCTTATATCGCTTCTGAAGAGGAAGACGTAATTGAGAGGTGTAAGGAAGAAACAGATGGCGAGGGACCCGATATTATTGTTACAACGTGCGGATCTGTTGAAGCGCACGAACAGGCTGTTGAAATGGTAGCACACCGGGGCTATGTCAATCTATTCGGCGGCTTACCGAAGACTATGCGCCCTATGAGTGTTCTTTCAAATGTTATTCACTATAAGGAGTGCTTTGTGACAGGTTCACACGGTTGTGTGCCGCGGCACCATGAATTAGCGGTGCGTCTGCTTGAAAAAGGTTTAGTCCGTGTGAAACCGCTCATTACACATCATTTTCCACTTATTGAAATTAACAAAGCGTTTGAAGCGATGGAATCTCGGAAGGGAATGAAGATTATGATACATCCACATCAGGAGGAGTAGGAGCGTAATGCAAGATTTTTCGCGGTTTATTCGAGATGTACCTGATTATCCGAAATCGGGGGTTTCATTTAAAGACATTACACCCCTTTTAGGAAACCCGACTGCCTTTCATAGGGTAATTGATGAATTCGCACTCCGTTATAAACTTGAAGCGATTGATGTTGTTACGGGAACTGAAGCGCGCGGCTTCATTTTCGGTGCTGCGCTTGCTTATCGACTTGGCGTTGGCTTTGTCCCGATCCGAAAACGCGGTAAATTACCGTATCATACACACGAAGCCACGTACGATCTTGAATACGGTTATGATGTCGTCGCAATTCATCAAGATGCGTTCCCAAAACACAGCAGAGTGCTAATATGTGATGATGTTTTAGCAACTGGTGGGACGCTTTCTGCATCAGTTGAGCTTATTGAAAAACTGGAAGGACAGATCGTTGGCATCGCTGTTTTGATTGAGTTACTCGAACTCAACGGTAGGGAGAGGATTCCGAACTACGATATTTTTTCACTCATTAAATACTAGGCTATACTATATGCGCCTGTAGCTCAATGGATAGAGCAGTGGTTTCCTAAACCACGTGTTGGGGGTTCGATTCCTCTCAGGCGCGTTAAAATGGTTGTTAAGGATGGCTATCCGAAACTATTGGCTGTCGGCAAGTAGTAAAAGGCGTTGGTGAACCTAAAGCCTTCTTTACTGACTCCTAACGGCTGATGGAAATCGATGGCTGTTCTTCTGACAACCGGTAATTTGGTAACCATTCTAATGTGTAGGAGTACGTGATTAATGTACAGATTCAGTATCTGGAAAATAGTTTTAATCGTCGGGGTTTTTCTGTTTTCAGTGATATACCTCATCCCGACCCCGGATAGTTTTTACAATCCGTTATATGGGAATCTACCGCTTTGGATGCAGGAAAAACTTCCGTCTTTTGAAGTCACCGAAGACAACGATTTAAAGGTGAACCTCGCAGAGGTGGAATACCCGGAAGGAATCAGTTTCCAAGATGCGACCAGTGAATTAAAAGATGTCTTCAAAGTCCATTTAGGAAAACTCGGGTTTGCGGAAACCGTTGATTATGAATTTGGGACCACTGAAACACGCGAATTTTATGTTCGGCTCATCTCAGAGACAGCGCGTGAAAATCCACGCGCAACCCTCGACAATTTGCACTTATACGGAAGCCTCCCTGTCGTTCTCAGACGACTTATACCCGATAATCGATTAAAGTTGGGATTGGATCTCAAAGGTGGTGTCCACCTTGTACTTGAAGTGGATTTAGAAGCTTCCAAGGCGGAACTTTTCCGCCAACACGCGCTCTCTATCCCTGAGCAACTTCGTGCGGACGAAGTTTTATGCCGTGAGGTTAAACAGGTAGCAGGACAAGACGCACTCGATGTATTTGTTGGGATTCCATCGCGATTCCGATCCGACGCGAATCAAAGGGCGGAGTATCTCGAAAAAGCGGAGCGACTTCTCAACGAAATCGAATTTTTTGAAGATGTACAGGTCAATACAGAAACAGAGACACAATCCGTATATCAGTTGAGACTCAGCCAAGACGGCATCGAGAAATATAGTGAACAGGCGATTGAGCAAGTCCTGATTGTTTTACGAAATCGCGTGGATGCGTTTGGCGTTTCAGAACCTTCTATCCGACGCGAGGCAAATCATCCCAGAATTATCGTCGAGCTTCCGGGTGCCGAAGACTCTTCAAAACCCTTACAGATCGTTCGGGAGATGGGCAGGCTCGAATTTAAACTCGTCAAGAAATCGCCGGCTGGTGGCAATTTCTGGAGCGGCACTGCCAATACACCGCCACCAGATAATATTCCCGAAGATAGTGAAATCCGCAAGGATCACGAGACCGGGAGTTGGTATGTCTTGGAAAGTCCGGTACTCTTAACGGGTGATCGGATTACCGATGCCTTTCCGACTACAGGCAGGACGACTTTCGACATTGTTGTCTCTCTAAGTTTTGATGGTGCAGGCAGGCGTAAATTCGCGCAGGTTACAGGCGATCATGTCGGTGAACATTTGGCGATTCTGCTTGATGGGAACGTGCAATCTGCACCCGTCATCCAAGACCAAATCATCGGAAACGCTATTATTCAAGGGAACTTCACCTATGAGGAAGCGAGTTACCTTTCCAATATACTCAAAGCCGGTGCGTTTCCGGTGGGTGTCCAGATCGCCGAAGAACGGACCGTCGGTCCCACCCTCGGACAAGAATCTATTGATAATGGCATTCTTGCTGCACTTATTGGGTTAGGTGTCGTCTTGGTTTTCATGATAATTTACTACCGTCTCTCCGGTATGATTGCCATTGTCGCGCTCGTTTTTAATATGCTGATTATTCTCGGTGCTTTAGCAGGCTTCGGAGCGGCATTGACGCTTCCGGGGATCGCTGGACTCGTTCTCACAATCGGGATGGCTGTTGATGCGAATGTTCTTATCTTTGAACGGATTCGGGAAGAGTTACGAACCGGTAAAGTCGCTTGGGCGGCGATCTCCAGTGGCTATCAGCGCGCGTTTATAACGATTTTGGATGCCAACCTTACGACATTCTTTACAGCACTTGTCCTCTATCATTTCGGCACAGGTCCGATTAAAGGATTTGCGGTAACGCTTGGCATCGGTATCCTCGCGAGTATGTTCACAGCAATCGTCGTTACACGCGAGATTTATGGATTAGCGATCGGAAACCGAGAGGTTCAAAAGCTCAGTATTTAACAACAGGAAACCGTAACTCTCACTGCGAGGCAAGAAAATTGGAACTACTTAGGAATACAAACTTCGATTTTATCAGTAAATATCGCACCGGATTTATATGTTCAGCGGTGCTCATCGTTATTGGCTTGGTTTTCCTCGGAATCCATCAGGGACCTAACTTCGGAATAGATTTTCGCGGTGGTGTTAAAATCCAAGCCAAGTTTAACAGGGTTGTCACTGCGTCTGAATTACAAACCAAACTCACTGAAATCGGTTACGAGCGTGCTAAGATCCAAATAGATGAAGGCAAAAACGAAGCCACTATCGCTTTGGGACATCGCCCCGAATTTCAGCAACAACTCATTAATATCCCTATTATGGCGGATCCGGGCGATGCAACGGCTACAAGTCTTCAAGTCAGTCAGGCTGCCGAAAAAGCGCATCTATTGAGAGACGGGGAAACCGTCCAACTCATTGATGGGGCTTCGCAACAACGCAATGAGATTATCGCGCGGGAAGACAGTACCGAAGGTGGCGCAATTAACTTGACATTCGCGAACCCCGTCGGGATTGACTTGAGTGGGAATGCCACTGTCCAAATTCAAGCGAGTGTCGGTAGAATTCTTACAGATGTTCTCCTTGAAGGTGGCAACGGCTGGCAAGCACTCGCTGGTGGGGTCAATGTCTCTGAAGTCGGACCGAGTGTCGGACGCGATCTTAAATGGGCTGCGCTCTGGTCGGTACTCTGGTCGATTGTCATTTTGTTGGTTTACATCTCTTGGCGATTTGAGCCGCGTTTTGCTGTGGGTGCGATCGCTGCGCTCGTTCACGATGTGTTGATTACCTTAGGCATCTTTGCTGTTTTATCAAAGGAGATTAACCTACCGACTGTGGCAGCATTCCTCACGATTATTGGGTATTCGCTCAACGATACAATCGTGGTGTTTGACCGGATTCGAGAGAACTCACAATCCTTACGCGGTACCGACTACATTACGGTCATTAACCGAAGCATCAACCAGTCGCTGAGCCGGACGGTCATCACGTCCCTGACGACCCTGTTTGTTGTCGTGGTTATTTTCGTTCTTTCCAGTGCGGGTGAGGAAATTAACACATTCGCCTTAGCACTTATCGTAGGTGTGTTGATAGGCACGTACTCCTCGGTCTTCATCGCAAGTCCGATTTTATATCTCTGGAATCGAGGACAGCAAACGGCTTAATGGCTATCAATAGGAAGATTGGAAGACTGGAAGGATCGTTCACTCACCCTTCCGACCTTCCATCCTTCCATCCAATTACATGAAAATATTGATCTTAAGTCCTTACACAACAGGGCAGAAGCAGAAACCCGATAACCCTCTCCAAGCTGAGGATTGCCCCTCACCTGAGCGTCTTGAGGCGCGGATACAGGAGTTATGTGGTTACAATGCGGAAGGTTGGTATAGTGAAGATCGCGACTACAGCATGCCCGCTGGTGAGATGTTTTCGGGGCCCTTGAACACACAATTGCGGCAAGGGTTAAACCAAATTCGGGAACACGATCAATACGGTGAGACGACTCTCGACCTGTACTTTCCGTGGTATTATTGTCGGGTTGACGGGGAAAAGCGTCCGGTTAACGAGAAAGACCTTATCATCCCTTTTGATACAGCACCGCTTCACGAACTTGAAGTTTTGGAATTCGATGGAAGTGGTGTCCCTGAACGGACAGTAGATTTGATTGAAAGTTACGACCTTGTTTTCTCGCTATTGCGGCAAGACGATATTCAATCCCTGCAACGTGTTTTTGAAGTGGAACGCGCGACGACGTTAATTTTCTTGCTTGCGAAAAGTCACAAGCATGTCGTTAATGAAAACTTACCGAACCTTCATGTTGTTGAAACGGGAAGTGCTTTGCAGAAAAGCCTACGTACCACAAACTGGGCTTTAAAAGGGGTTGTGTTAAGGCGGTTATGTGAGGCGGCATGTCGTGACGGCTTCCAAGTGTTTGAGCAGGTCAAACAAGATCCCCAAAAGTTAATTGAAATTGCACAGAGCCAGTAGCAAAACGTGAGCTTGATAGTAGGACGAGTATAGTCGCCTGTCCTGTGTAGTAGGCGCGCTGTGTGAGCATGCCGTTATTTGTCTGAATCGCGGATTATATAGCAGCTGGCAATGTAGGGGCTGGGTGACCCAGCCCCTACGAAGAGGAAACAGGAAAAGATGGATCTCCCCACCCCCGTTATCAGCGATAATTCACGGCGTATTATCGGTGAATCCGAACCGATGCAGGTCGTGCTGCGCCAAGTCGCACAGGTCGCACCGACGAAAGCGACGGTCCTCATTACGGGTGAAACGGGTGTCGGGAAAGATGTCATTGCACAGGCGATCCACGAAAGTAGTCCCCGTAAAGATAAACCTTTCAAAGCCGTCAACTGCGGGGCATTTTACCAAGACCTTCTTCAAAGCGAACTCTTCGGACATGAAAAGGGTGCTTTTACAGGTGCTACGCGTCAAAGGCGTGGTGTTTTTGAACAGGCGAATGGCGGGACATTGTTCCTTGATGAAGTCGCGGAAATGTCGCCTGAAGTGCAGGTAAAATTTCTGCGGGTCTTAGAGACACAGGAATTCACTCGACTCGGTGGCGAGAGAAATATTAAAGTCGATGTCCGGATTATCGCCGCTACGAACGTTGATCTTGCGGCATCGGTTCGGCAGAAAAAGTTTAGGCAGGATCTCTACTACCGCCTCAACCTCTTTCGCATCCAGATCCCGCCACTACGCGACCGACGCGAGGATATCCCACTCTTCGTCTCTGCGTTCGTCTCCGAATTAAGTGCGGAACACGGTAAACCCATTACCGGTATCACGCCAGAGGCACTCAATTATCTCCAGAATGCCGATTGGTACGGCAACGTTCGTGAACTCAGAAATGCTATAGAAACGGCGATTATCTCAGCTACCACTGAGGAACTGCAGTTTAAAGATTTCCCGATAGATGCAGAATCTGAGCAAGTTTCCTTAGTCCCTGTGCAAACCTCTGGCACGCAGCTCGCGCCGACACAAGTTGTTGACGCAATCACCGGCGAGACAGATCTGCTTGATGAATCAAGCGGAGCTTTACAGGTTGTCGGAACCTCTAATAATGCAATCGCCACAGAAAACCTTGCCATTTACAAGACGATTCTGGGGCTTATCCTTTCAGCGATCCGGTTGCTTGAACCCGCTGCTACTGCTAATAATGAGATGCCGTTTCTAATTCCAGATGAGGATACCAGTTGGATGCAAATTAGTGACACAGATGACGCAGCGGCTGTCCTCAGAAAAGCGTTGGAAGTGTTATCGACGATAGCCAGAGCCCTTGAAAATCGGGCGCAAGATGGCGTTTTACCGATCACAGCACCGGTAGGACAACGAGACGGTTCGCAGGAATCGGACGAATATATGCCAGTGCTTGATGAGGAAGGGGTTATCGGTAGAGTTGGTATGACGATGGCGGAAATTGAACAGGTAGCGATCCAAAAGACCCTCGCGGAAGCCGGTGGCAATAAAACGGAAGCGGCAAAGATTCTTGACATCGGGGTGCGAACCCTACACCGCAAGTTAGACGCTTACAGACAAGAAACTAATAACGGATCGGATTAACTTGAGGTTTTAGTCCTTTTTGTGGTATAGTAATACGTGAGTGAAGACGCTATGATATGCTACTTTGCGACAACCGTTAGAAGTGAACACTTAAGCAAATGGCCAAAGAAGATAGCGGGAACGCGAGAGAAATCATAAGAAAGTGGATGCCCATAGCAATATGGATTGCGGCAGTAATGATTGCCCCATACTGGCTATGGATAGACGAAAAGAAATCATTACAATCCACTCTGCTTAACATAAGTGCTTTGATTCCGCTCTTTCTACTATTATCAACACTTTTAATAGAATCGGGAGGGTATGTAATGTCTGGGATTATGATGGCGGAAAGACTCTGGAGAGAAAGAAAAGAGAGAATCCGTAAAGAGAAAACAGCTGCAGCCTTGTCACCACTTGCATGGCGGGTAGCGGCGCGCTTTATGGATGAGTGTGATACTGAGCTTGGGGGCAAATCAGATTCCGAATTGTTAGAAATGGTCCAAGCGTTTGGTGCTAACAAAGCACTTGATATTTCAGCAAAAGAAATTCGCAAAGATATTTTGGAATTTGTCAACAGTATTGATCATGAAAGACGTGCTAACCAAATAGCCGTTAAAATTTCGGACTTGATGGGTCGTGAAAATTTTGCAAATCAAGTTGTGTTTTTAGTAAAAGAAAACCAATATCTGCATATTGAGTGATCTGTCAGGATTTGACTTGTCTTATGGTTTCAGTCACCATTTTCTTTCACTCGGAGGCGCGTCGGATATATATTTAATCAACAAAATTATACATATCACAGTCAGAATAATCAAACCGATATTTTTCAAAGTTTCCATATTATCACCTAAGGTTTTGGTTAAATAATGGTACGGTAATTAGCATATCCCTAATTGGAAAAATGATGGCATACTTGACGAACTTACCATTGATTCGCCGCTGCCATCTTCCAACCCGTTACGTCTGCTTTGATGTCCCCACCGATACTGTAAAGGCAGATACCAACATCTTCCGGCTTGTGCAGTTGACTCTGGACGACTGCCTGACGATGATTGATGAAGACTTCCACAAGTGCCCTGTCGATGCATATCCGTAAATTCAAATCCTCTCCAGCGTTCAACTCAAACGGTGCAACGCCATAAGGTTGTGAACTCCCATAGCGTTTTTCCGCTGCATTGCCATCACCGATCGAAATCGTTTTCTCGTCGGCTGAGTAGAAGATTTTCATTCCGTTCTGGTTGTCTTTGTCACAGAACACTTTTACGCCGTAGTCCGTCGCTTCGGTAGGTTTGATGGTGACATTCAATTCGAGCGTATCGCCATGAACTGTCCGAGTACAATTTCTTGTGCCGGATTTTGCGCGAGTTGTTCGGCTGTTTGCGTGCGGGTGTTATCATCGCTGACGGTGGACCATTTACCTGGCGCGTCCTGTCCAAAAGCGAGTGCGTCATACTTATCAGCTGCCTGCACGGTAATCACGCTGCAGTGCTTTGGGGCTTCCTCATCAAAGCAGAACCAACTGACGAGCGTCTAGTCCTTCGTGGTGAACATAAAAGATACCTATACAAATAATTCTTGAACCTTGCACTGAAATCCTTCAATAACATCGCCGCCATCAAGGATGTCATCGCCATGCAGAACGCTCATATCCTCAGGGGACCGGTACACTTCTACGGTTTCTCGGCGTGGATTAACGACCCACACCATCGCGCACCCCGCATTTAACCATTCATCCACTTTTTCAGCGACCTCGGTGTAGGTATCGCTTGGGAAAATGACTTCAACGGCGAGATTGGGAGCACCTTCCCAATATCCCTTTGAAATACCCCGTTCATCAATTGTGGCTTGACGCACAAACGCAGCATCTGGTGCACGCACAGTATCTGGATTTTGGGCAATCTTAAATCCTGTTTCGGCACCACAGACATAGCCTAATTTATGTTTTTCAACGTGCGCATCGAGATGTCTTCCAATTTTAGCTGATCGAATCCCGTGCTCAAATCCGGCGGGTGGCATTCTACGTATGACCCCTTTCACCAATTCATATCGATAGCCATCATCGGGTTGTTTCCACAGATCCTCAGCTGTTAAGAGTGTCTGTTGCGCTGATGGCAATTTAGGTTTTGGTTGATTTTGTTGTGTTTCTGCCATTTTGTCTTCCTTATTTTATCATTCTGAAGTCAACAAGGTTGGTATTCATCGGTTTCTGTATCAAACAATTTTAGTCTATCTGACCTTGGCTTAGCAAGCGAAAAATTCACTAAAACCGATTTTCTGATACCGCGCTGTAAAAAATCGCATTGAAGAGCAGCTTAAAGGTTCCATAAGATTGCCCGCGATGTTGCGGTTTAAACCCAAAAAGAATAACGTGTCCATCGCCTAACTGAACTTCTAACAGTGCAGCTTTCTGACGTATCCGTTTTTCACCCTCAAGCCAACCGCTCATCAGCGGGTTAAATTCAGGATACGTCGCTATAATGTCCGCACCACCGCGTTCGGCAGCAAATACGGGTCCCGATTTAAAAAAGATAGCCATCTCACTGTCTAACCCGTGTCCGATTGGGTGTTTTGTATCTATCCGAACTCGGAGTAATGAACCGGGGCAGAAAAACGCATCTTGGTTCGGTTGGTTTGCTTTCTCCACCACATTGACGATGCCCTTCTCACCAAGTCCAAAGTATTTCAAAGGCAGTTCAGTTGCCCGATTCAAGCAAATAAGCGTGCCACCGTCCTCCACGAACGTCCTCAGATTTGCCAACCCTTCAGTCCCAATACCACCGGTGTATTCTGGCGGTAATTTCCCTATTGAATGCCCATTAAGGATACCAGAGGCACCCAGGTCTGGCAAAATTATTGCGTCGTAACGCATTGCCAAATCCCCCGCTCGAATTTCTGCATTTGTGAGGCTGTTATAATTAAATCCGTGTGTATCCAAAACCCAGCGCGTCCACCCTTCGTCCATATTCGCTGTCCACGGTTTGTAGAGACCAAGACGCGGCGCGTCTACACTTGAGAACATACGACTGAGATTTTCTTCGTCAATAGAAGCATCGGCATGGATATGGACACCGTATTCCGTTGCAAGCGCATTCAACGCCGCAATTTGATGGAGTGGGGGTTCCACAGTTTTAATCAAGATAGCCCCCGGAGACAACGTTTTGCCTGCGAGTTCTACGTCCCGTCGCGCCCAATAAAGTTTATATTTAGGACTGTTATCGCTGAATCTGGCATTGAACAGATGGTTGAGGAAAAGTGCTTCAGTGTTTGTTCGATTCTCGAACAGGTAACTTGTCGGTTCAGGTGCACCCTCCAGCGTTCCTCGCACCGCTGGCAGCCTTAACAGCTGCGTTAAATCCGCCTCGAACGGATGCACAACCGCGACTGTTCTTACCCCCATCTGTAACGGCAGGGTCCAACCTGCGATGTCGTAAGGTCGTTCGGGCGGTGATTCGGGTGATGGGCGGCGCTCCGGGTAGCGTTGTACCTCAAGCAGATCCTTTGCATGTGCCCGAAACGGTTGCGACATTAAAACGACATAAGTGTCTGCGGGGTATTCTACACCGTCAGCAGTAAAAGACGCGTTTGCCTGATGGATCTGTACGCCGCCGCGTTTCAGGATGTCCAGCATCTTGAGCGTTGTGTGAATGTCGCGTTGTTCAGTCGGGATAAGAAACGCACGCGGGGGTTCATCTTTTCCTTTTGCGATTGCCGCGAGTCCCATTTTGTAAAAGTTTGTTTTCAGCGTTACCCGATGCTCAGCGACGAAATCGAGAATTGAGAGTGCCGCTGCCTTCTCATAGTCTATGATGTTGCGCAATCGCCACCAGCCCCCGGGCCACGGTTCAGGAAAGTTGGTGCGGAGCGCGTATTTGTCAAGCCCGCGCCGATAGCCTTTTAAGGTGTGATGCGGTTGGAAAATTGGCGTTGCGATTTCTACACGCGCCGCTTCCGTCAAGATACCTACCATGTTATGGCGATATGGCACAGTCCGAAAACCGCCATGCCACCATGTATCGTAGACCGCGCTTGAAAGCACACCTGTGAACCCATCGCTCGTCAGGTCGAAGGCAAGTTGTGCACCAATAAGCGAAAGCGTCCGCTGTAAGAGCGGTGGAATATTTGGATTCACCGGCTCAAAATACGGAGGGATCACAAACCGCGGACCGCGATAACTCATCTCATGCACGTCGTAGACAACTTCTGGAAACCACTTCTCATAAAGCACTCGCGTCAGCAACTGCGTTTCTATCTGGGTCAACATAAACCAGTCGCGATTGTTATCGTGTCCTGTATATTTATGATACAACCACGGGATTTCCGATCCTTCGTGCGGGGTGCCGACAGTTCGGTTGTACCAATCCACTACAATGTTTAGCCCGTCAGGGTTTGCGGAAGGAATGAGCAGAATTATCACATTTTCGAGGATATCTTTGATTTGTAGTGTCTCGGCTGTTGCGAATAGATGTGCCAGTTCCATTGACATCTGTGAGGAGGCGATCTCTGTGGAATGGAGATTGCAATTAATCAGCACGACTGATTTACCTTCTTGCACAAGCGCGTCCAGTTCAGCATTAGGTTTTGTGGGCAAGGCAATTTCTCTTTGAATCTCCTGATAATGCGCAAGTTTCTCTAAGTTCTCGGGTGCAGAGATCAGCATCATCAGGAGGTCGTTACCCTCTGTTGTTTTTCCGAGTTCTTCTATCAGCACCCGATCCGAGTTTGCTGCGACATGACGCATGTAATCGGAAAGCGTTTCCCAACCTGCCACTTGATAATCTGAACCGACCTGAAATCCGAGTGCATCTTCTGGCGGTATCAGTTGTGCGTATGTGGAATGCTGCGGCAAAACCGCGGATATGATTATTAACACGCCGAGTGTGTGCCACAACGTTGCCATTTTGATTCCATAGCAGCCTGATTTTCGTTGGTGAAGTCCAGATAGGCAATTGCGGTAGAGCGACCCAAAAAATTTCATAAAAAATGTTCCTTCCTATAGACGCGAGTTCCTGAATCTTTGTTATTTCAGTATAATCCAAATCAGCGGTGCAGTCAACTCTATCCGATAAATCTTGTCGGTTTTTGATTTTTTGCTGCTTCTATGAGAAAAGAAGTCGAAATTTGGAGCTCCCGCCTATATAAGAACTGACTGCCGCTGGAGAAAGCAGAATCTACACTTGACTTTTTCAAAATTATGTGGTATTGTTATAGTGGAATATTTCAAAGCCACGATGTAAGGTGGTAGGCAGTCGCAAATGTGTATTCGCAAAATAAAGATCTATATTCAAAAAATCATTTCCACAAAACGATTTTCGGGAGGAAAACAGAACACAATGAAAAAGATTGTAATCATTCCACTGCTTGTCCTGCTGCTCGCGAGTTTCGGGTGTGAAACGAAACAGAAGGGTCCGAGCAACTTAACCGTAGGCAGGAGTAAATTAATTGAAAGCGGGAATGCCTTGGAAGCTGTTGGACATCTTGAAAAAGCGGAACAAGAAGAAGCCAATAAGCTGGAACCTCGTGCGCTGCTCGTTATTGCTTATTCTTATGGGCTTTTCACCGGAGATGCCAATAGGGGTGGTGATGAAGCCAAATTCAGCAATCAGCGGGAGCAGCGGATTAAAGCACTTACAGAGGCTGAGATGAAACGCATCCTGCAAGTGCTTGATGACCGTCCTTCGCAGGTACGGAAAGCAGGGTTACAGGCACTCGTAGATAAGGGGACTGAAGCCGCAGTCTTAATTCTTGACAGTCTCGAAAAAAATAGATACCCGTCACTTCATGCCGATTTTACACAATGGGTGTTAGTTGATATGGGATCTGAGAGCCTTGACCTTATTTTAGGCAGACTGACCGATGAGACGACCCCATCGGTTATCAAAGCTAAACTTGTACAAGTGCTCGCTGAAATCGGTGATGCCAAGGCGATAGAGGCATTAAAAACCCTTCAAACTGACATCATGGAACCGGGTTTGATCATGGAGATTAACACGACACTCTATCAGCTTGGGGAGGAATCATATAAGAAAGACATTATTGCTGGTGTAAGTCATAGCGATGTTAAAGTGCGTCGCGCTGCTGCAAAAGCGATGGTGGATATCAAAAATGTGTCGCCCAAAACACTGATTGCTGGACTCAAAGACGAGGATTCCGAAGTCGTCGCAGCACTCGTGGAGGCACTTGCAATTCATAGAGATGCCGCCGCTGTTGACGGACTCGTGAACATCCTCACTGGTGAATTAAACAAGGATCCAAAGCAAGCCGCAATTGAAACACTTGACATTTATGGACAGAATAAGCTCGCCAGGGGCTTAGCAAAACGTATCACGCTGCTGCTCATTGGTGGGACAGTTAGCGACCCCGATAACCGTTATTATCTCGTGCAGCTACTCAGGAGAGAGCCGTTTAAGAAACAGATTAGAGCCCTAAAGACGATTGATGATCTCGCGTCCAAACTGCATGAGTACCACGATAAAAAAGAGCAGATGGACCTTGTCAAAGGATCACTTGCGCGACTCCTTGATGAACTTCGGTAGTCCAACGTGTGTTGTTGGTATATTTGTATTGTGGGGTTTTCTGCAAAGGGGCATTCAATTTTCGATTTCTGTGCGTTTTATATTAAGACATCATGATTTGTTATTCAGCAGTTGGCTGCCACAACAGAATTAACAGTGCTTTGATAGGAAAATTGGATCGTTTTGCGAGCTTCACCTTAAATTGTTGACAGAAAAATGTATTTATTTTAAAATACTGTTTACATCAGTACTTGCCCGAATCTGTAACCATTGTTCGGTGGGTTGCAATGTGGGGCGATATGAAAAACCTGCAGGCTTCGCCCAGTTTTGATGTTACCAAGCCATACTAAGAGATACGATATTGGCTCTTTTTTCTCTGCTTGTGGGTTCTACCCTTGAATGGTGCGCGCCCTTCATTATGTTCGTGGTACATGGATACAACAAGTAGTATGGACGGGTAAGTCTAATTGAGATTCCAGGAGGAAAAGATAAACGGAACATGAAAAAAACTTTGACGATATTACTGCTTATAGGAGTTGTGAGTTTGGGTTGTCAGGAGCAGGTTATCACCCAACTTGAAGTCGGTAGGAGTAAGTTATTAGATGCCGGACTCACGCTCGAAGCCGTTGAGCACCTTGAACGCGCTGAACAAGAAGAGGCAAATAAAGTTGAACCGCGGGCACTTCTGCTTATTGCCTATAGCAACGCACTTTCAACGGGTGCTGCGAAAACTCACAAGGTAGAAGCGAGATACCAAACCGAACGCGACCGACGCGTTGGTGAATTGGGCGAATTTGAAATGAAGAAAATCCTGCAAATCCTTGGTGAACGCCATAGGATACAGAAGGATGCCATGCAAATTCTCGTTGATAAGGGTGCGCCAGCCGCGCCATTCGTTTTGGAGAGCCTCGTTAAAAACCGCTATAGAGATGTCCGCGGCGACTTCTTTCAAATCTTGAGACAGATCGGGAGTCCAGGTATTGATTCTATTTTAAAGGTCGCTGGTAATAGCCAGACACCGTCCGCTATTAGGATACAATTAATTCGCGTCGTTGGAGAGATTGGAGATACATCCGCCACCGCAGGATTAGAGACGCTTCGGAATTCAATCACCGATGAAGGCTTGAAGATGGAAATTGACACCGCACTATACATGCTCGGCAACGAGGGATACAAGGACGAAATCGTCGAGGCATTGGGTGATAGTAACCCTGTTGTGCGTCGTGCTGCTGCGAAGTCGATGATGTCTCTCAACAAACCGCCAACTGCGAAGTTGATTACCGCACTTGAAGACTCCGATGATACCGTTCGGATGGACATTGCAAAGGCACTACAGAAATATCCTGACGCAAATGCGGTTGACGGTCTCGTTGCGATTCTGACCAATGGCTCAAGCCTCAACACCAAGCAAGCCGCTATTGATACTTTGAACAATTACGTCGAAAGTGGACTCGCTGATGGGTTAGCTGGGCGTTTGATCGAATTGTTGACAGACCCAAAGGTCGTCAACCATGAAGATAGAATCCGGATTGTGCAGCTTCTTAAAAAATCTGCTGTGCTTAAGCAGGTTAAGGAAGCGGATCAGTATGATAATTTGCCTCATAAACTTTATCTTTTCTATGAGGAGACCGAAACCAACGATATGGTGAAAGACGAACTCAATCAACTGCTCCTTCTACTTGAATAGATAACCGAGGTACACGCTCGTCAATTTCAGGTTTTCCTGTAGTGGTAAGAGGATATGTACATTCAAATCGCTACCGGATAGCGGAAAGAGATTAAACGGCTATGCAGAATTATCCAACCGATATCAAGATTACTAAAGTTGAGCAGGTTACAATCGAAATCGACCAACCTGCGATCGGTTGCAACTCTGGCGCGAAAGAGATAAAACAGCCTGATCCCAATGGGAAGTGGCGTGAGCGTATTGTCCGTATCTATACCAATGATGGGACACTCGGATGGGGGGTTGGCAGTTGGAGCGTAACGACTGCTGAGGATGCCGAAGGCATACTTAACCGAAACCCATTTGAAATCTTGAATCCTGAAGATGGGGTTGTTGAAGAATTCCGAGGACTTGAAAACGCGCTCTGGGATACTATCGGTAGAATACTCGGTAAACCTGCGTATCAACTCATGGGTAGCGATCTTTTTTCAAACGGGCTGCCCGCTTATGATAGTACGATCTACTTCAATGATCTTCTCTATGAGACGAAAACCGAAGGTCTCAAGCGGATTGAAGACGATGTCAAGAGCAGCCTTGCTAATGGGTTTACCGCATGCAAGATGAAAATCGGACGTGGGAACCATCTCATGGAACGCACAGCCGGGTTACAACGGGATATAGAACTCGTCCAACTTGCCCGTAGTACCGCAGGAGCAGGCTTCAATATCCTCGTTGATGCCAACAACGCGTATACCTACGACGAGGTCATCACCTTCCTCAACGAAACCCGCAATTGTGATGTTTTTTGGATTGAGGAGATGTTTGAGGAAGATGTTGAATTGTATCGCAACCTGAAAGCGTTCATTGAAGAAAAAGGGTTAAAAACGCTTATTGCTGATGGCGAGACGCGTACCCGTGATCCGCTTGAATTCTACGACCCGTTCTTTGAGGCGGGTGTAATTGATGTGATCCAACACGATATGAAGGGGTTAGGCGTTACCGGTTGGCGGCGGCTCGCTGATATGGCAGCTGCACACGATGTCCAGTGCGCACCGCATAACTGGGGTTCTCTACTCGGCTTCTTCCTCAGTCTCCAATTCGCAAAAACGATTCCGCATTTCCTCTACGGCGAAGTCGCTACCCTTACCAGCGATGTCATTGATACATCAGGCTACAATTTCGCCGGCGGTACGTTCACAGTGCCAGATACCCCTGGGCTCGGCTTAGAACTCAATCAAGACGTTTACGATGCCCGATACGCCGGAAATGAAGATTGGCAGATCTCCTAATCAGACTAAAAAACCGCACGGCTACCCCATAAATTCAGGGTTACAAATCCCTTCCACAAGAAAATCTACGAAGAATTGAATGGCTCTGATGGGCGTAAACGACCCCTTCAGAGTTTTTTGATTTGAAGTGTGCTTTTGAAATGTGTTATTATACTTTTGGATTGACTAAACAAAGTAATTTAACCTGAACTTGGTGTAAGAGATATAAAGTTTCTAATGCTTGTATTCTACTTTCATAACCGCTATAAAGGCGGTTTTATGAAGGTTAAGTATCAACAAATGGGAGTTAAAAATGAAAGTTATAATTGTTCCCTTTGCTTTATTCTTCTTCGTTGGACTTGCCGCGCAACCGGTGCTATCCCAAAATGTTACAGATGGAATAGTCGCCTATTGGGCATTCAATGAAAAAGGTGGTGATACTGCCACGGACTCAAGTGGTAACGGACATGACGGCAAACTGATGGGAGATCCCAAATGGATCGCTGATGGATACTTCGGCGGTGCACTTGAATTTGATCAAGCTGAAGATGAAGTGAACGTTCCGTATCATGCGGATCTTAATCAAGAGGTTTTCACTATATGTGCGTGGGCAAACGTGGAACCGGGGAGTGCAAACCATCGTGCGGTTGTCTCTTCTCGAGCTGACTTTCCGCAACGCGGCTATATCTTCTATGCTGAACCCGGCAATACGTGGGAGTTTTGGATCGGTGCCGGCGCGAATCATTGGAAACCGGTTCGAGGACCAGCTGTGAATCTCGGCGACTGGGATCACCTCGCTGGTACCTATGCTGATGGTAATCATAAGTTCTACGTGAATGGTGAATTTATAGGCGAAGAGAACTTTGATATTGATGTTAATCCGAGTGAGGAATTCCTCATAGGTGCAGGCGGAAATGAACGTCCTGTGCATACGTACCTCTTCAAAGGAAAAATTGATGAAGTGCGGCTTTACGACCGTGTACTGGACGAAGACGAAATCGCAGCCGTAATGGAAAGTGATTCGTTAGCGGTTGAAGCCGTCGATAAGCTGGCAATAACTTGGGGCGAACTCAAAGCCAAGTAGTATTATCGTCAAAACGGGTTAGTTCGGGGTGTCTTATGAAAAAAGTTCTCGTCGCAATGAGCGGTGGCGTAGATAGTTCCGTTACTGCCGCCATGATGGTTGACGCAGGTTATGATGTCACCGGCATCACCATGCGCCTCGGCGCGCCTGATACTGTTGAAGTAGATCCAGAGCGTCCGAACTGCTGTTCCCTTGAAGGCATTGAGGACGCGCGCCGCGTCGCTACGCAACTCGGCATCCCTTTCTACGGTGTGAATTACGAGGACGCTTTCCGGGAACAGATTATCGACTACTTTGTGGAAGAATACCTCGTCGGCAGAACACCGAGTCCGTGTATGGTGTGCAACCGAGAACTCAAGTTCGGTAGACTTCTCGACCTTGCCAAAACATTGGAGTGCGATGCTATCGCTACTGGACATTATGCTCGCGTTGAGCAAGACCCGGAAACGGGGCGTTATCTACTACGCACAGCACTTAATACCAGCAAGGACCAATCCTACTTCCTCGCCGCGCTCACACAGGAGCAATTACAGTGTGCCATGATGCCACTCGGTGAATACACAAAAGCCGAAGTCCGCGATCTCGCCCGAAAGTATCAATTGCGCACCGCTGAAAAGGTTGAGAGCCAAGAACTCTGCTTCGTTGCTGATACTAATTATAGACGTTTCCTCAAGGACAGAGTTCCTGAGAGAATTGAGAGCGGCGATATTGTGGATCGGGAAGGCACTGTTCTCGGGAAGCATGACGGTGTACCGTTTTATACCGTCGGGCAACGGCGCGGGTTGGGCATCGCAGTCGGTAAACCGCTCTATGTAACGCAGCTCAACGCAACAGAGAATACCGTCGTTGTCGGCGAATCCGATGCCCTCTTTGAGGACACGATGCACGTTGAACGCATCAATCTCATTGCGATTGAGAAATTAACGGAACCCATCCGCGCACACGTCAAAATCCGATCCCGTGATGATGGGGGTCCCGCGACCATCACGCCTATCAGTGACACCGAGGCAGTCGTAAAATTTGACGAACCGCGCCGCGCCATTACCCCCGGTCAAGCCACCGTCTTTTACGATGGTGAATACGTCCTCGGCGGCGGTTGGATTGTAGATGCCCGTGACACCGCCATGGAACAGTAACCAGGAATAGGGATTCTGAAAATGCAAACTACACTTACACCCGAAAATTTCAGAAAGGCGTTCAAACCGTATTTGGTAAGGTGGAGTATTGTTTACGCAATTTTAATTTCCCTCGTAACTATCGTTACTACTTGCATTATCATACCCAATTGGGGGTTTTCACAGTGGCTTGTTTCCCTGTTTATGGACACAGGCGCGATGTTTGATGGTAGAACCATAAGTTATAGCGTGTTCGCCATGGGCATACCTCTCTTCGGCATTATTGTCGTAGGTATGAATGTAATGGGCATACCTCTCTTCGGCATTATTGTTGCAGGTATAAATGTAATTGGGGTGTTTGCTTTCGGTATGAACGCTTGTGGGATTGTTGCCATCGGTGGAAACGCGGTTGGCATTATCGCTATTGGTGGAAATGCCTTTGGCGTTGTTGCTGTTGGTTACAATGCTTTTGGTATCTATGCACTCTCTTATTCACAGAGAAGCAGAGGCAAATACTTGTTCGCACCGCACCGGCAAGATGCTAAAGCGGTTGTCTTCTTTACACGCTGGTTTCCAAGATTGGTTGAATCTGGTTTTTCAGAATAAAAGCGATAACATTCAATAAATGGAAGCAAGACTCCTCTGCCTCCTCGGTCCCACAGCAGTCGGCAAAACAGAGATAGCCATTCAATTAGCAAAGCACCTCAATGCCGAAATCGTCTCCGTCGATTCCCGACAAGTCTACCGGCAGATGGACATCGGCACCGCCAAACCTACCCCTGAAGAACGGCAGACGGCACCGCATCATCTGATTGACTGTGTGGACGTTTCCGAACCCTTCACCGTTGCTGACTATCAATCCCTTGCAGACACGGCAATCTCTGACATCCAAAGCAGAGGCAAGCGAGTGCTGCTTGTCGGTGGTGCAGGTCTCTACTTTCGAGCGGTTGTCGATGGCTTGTTTGAGGGACCGGGGGCAGACCCCTTACTCCGTGAACGGTTTGAACAGGAAGCCGCACAACACGGGGTCGATGTCCTCCACGAACGGCTCCGTGCTTGCGATCCAGCGTCTGCGGAACGGATTCACCCAAACAATGTCGTCCGCGTCATCCGTGCCTTGGAGGTCTATGAATTGACAGGCACGCCTATGTCCGAACACCAGCAGCAATGGCAGCAAGAGGACCAACGCTATCCGTTTATCGCGTTCTGCTTGACGATGCCGCGTGCCTTGCTCTATCAGCGAATTGAACAACGCGTGGATGTTATGCTTGCCAACGGATTGATTGCCGAAGTGGAATCTCTGTTAGCAGCCGGCTATGCCCGTGATACCGTCGCCCTCCGAAGTTTTGGGTATAAAGAGTTAATCGCGTATCTTGATGGGAAGTGTACATATCTGGAAGCAGTTGAACAATTGAAACAGAACACCCGTCGTTTTGCCAAACGGCAACTGACGTGGTTCCGTAAAGACACCCGCATTGAGTGGATAGATCGAAACTTGACACCGGATATTGTTACGCATCTGTTAGAAAAAATTCGGGGTGTGTAGCAGGTTGTGGTTATTGGGTACTGAAAGTTGGATTCCCTGTTGATTTCATCAGCGAGATATAATACAATATTTTCTTGATACATTTCGCGGAGAGGAGGGAAAAATGAGACGTTTTTGGACGCAAGGTCCCGTCAACGCCCAGGAGCACTACGTTGTTTCACGTTCTGATGAGATCGCCGATTACATCAAACGCGTTGGCGAGGGACGCTATGTTGTGCTCTTCGCGCCCCGCCAAACAGGCAAAACGACTTTCTTTCAAGATGCCTTAGCAGTACTTGTAGCAGATTCTATCACTGAACAGACTGCGGACTATTTCCCAATTCAACTGAACTTTGATGTCTATAAGAACACTTCTGTTACCGATTTTTATGACAACCTTTACCATGATATTTGTGAAGAAATTGAGCACTTGTTCCAGCGACGTGGCGGTACGCCTCCTGAGGCTTTAATCCAATTGTTGGCGGATACCCAACTAACGAACCCACATGCAATGAGAAGGTTTTTCAGACACCTTGATCGGCTGCTAACACCCCAGAAATTCGTCTTAATTATTGATGAGTTTGATGGCATCCCGCAGGCTGCGCTGAGCGATTTTTTGCATACGCTCCGCCATATCTATATTGCTGGTAAGCCGCGGTGCCCACACAGCATTGGCATCATCGGTGTCAAAAGTATTGCCCAGCTCAACTATGATCGATCTATCTCCCCTTTCAATATCCAAGACGAGTTCCATCTGCCTAACTTTACGCTCGAACAAGTACAGGAACTGCTTGGGCAATATACGGACGAAGTCGGACAAGTTTTCGTTCCAGAAGTTATAGCATCTATCCATAAACAGACTGCCGGGCAACCTGTCCTGGTCAACCGATTCGCACAGATTCTTACCGAGGAATTGGATATTCCGAAAAGTGAACCGATTACTATGGCGCACTTTTCAAAAGCACACACGCAACTCCTTGAGGAAGATAATGTTAACTTCACACACTTGCTTACCAATATTCGAAGGGATCCACGTTTTGAAAACTTGCTGATGCGGATTATGGCGCGAGATGAAGGGGTTGATTTCAACCTCCGTAGTGACATTATCAGTGAACTTGCTACGTACGGAGTCATTGCTAGAGGTGACGATGGTATGTGCGAAATAGTTAATCCAATTTATCTGTATTGCATTCTACAGGCATTCAAGCCAATCGTGAACGGTTTGGAAGATGAATACTTACATGAAGCTTCTCATGCAGGTTTTCTGGATTACCTTACACCGACAGGACGAATTGATATGGGGCTGTTGCTTGATAATTTCCGAGATTTCATTGCGCGCGCGGGGTTCAAAATTTTGCAAGTCCCTGATACACCGCAAGAATCGGTTGGCAGACATCTTTTGCTCGCGTATCTTGACCAGTTTGTGAAAGACATTGGCGGTTTTATGCACATTGAAGTACAAACCGGGCGTGGTAGAATGGACATCATTGTCACCCACAACCAACAGAAGTACATCATTGAAACGAAAATATGGAGAGGTGAGAGGCGTTATCAAGCAGGTAAAAGGCAACTCGCGGCGTATCTCCGGGCTGAAGGCGTAACGGCGGGGGGCTACATTGTCTTTGATCATCGAGAAGATCCAGAACCACAGGTAGAGACCGAGACGATAGAGGATTTGGCAATTCGGAGTTATGTGATTCCTGTGATGCAAGAACCACCTTCAAAGGTACTACATTCTTCTGAAAAAAAATAAGAGAGGCAATTCAATCAATGCCATGTTCCTCACAATACGCGCGAATGATTGATAAGAAATCCTCGGCATATTTTTCAACTTTCACGGGACCAACACCGTGAATTCGCAGGAATGCGTCTTCGGTTTGTGGGAAATAAGTTGCCATTTCCTGTAGCGTCCTATCCGAAAATACAACAAACGCTGGAACCTCTTCTTCGTCTGCCACCATTTTGCGCTTGGTGCGAAGTCGCTCGAAAAGTTCCGGGGCGTGTGCGTCCGGTGCTTCGGATGTTGGTGCCTGAGTATTCAATCCTTCAGTTCTGTTTTCTACCAGATCCGCTCCATGTTTCTCATAATGGTCACGAATGATTGGTAAAAAGATGTCGCCGTATTTTTCGGTTTTGGCAGGTCCCACACTTGGCATCACTCTGAATGATCCCTCAGATGTCGGAAAATAGACCGCCATCGCTTTCAGTGCTTTATCATGGAAAACCGCATTAGGGTCTACACCTTCCGCATCAGCAATTTTATCTCGTTCAGTTTGGAGCAATTTGAAAAGTACAGGATCGTATTCAGTCAGCACTTCAGATGTGACGTGGTGTACCGATTCTACCGAAACCCCCGAAAACTGATCGCCTCCGTTCAACACGTCCCAACCTTTCTGAGTCACACGGAGACTGCCATGTTGTGTATCTCGTTTTAATAGTTCTTGTTGGAGGAATTGGTGTGTCAAATATCGCCACTGCGTCTTGCTATATTCCATACCGATACCATACGTGGAAAGTTGGTCGTGCCCGTTATCAAGAATATTTTTCCGTTTTGATGCCCGTAATATATCAATGATATAGACTTCTCCGAACAGTTGCTTTGTCCGAACGATACAGGAAAGAAATTTTTGTGCGGGTTCTGTCAAGTCAATTTGCTCAGTTTCAAGTTTACAGCAGTTATCGCACGTTCCACAATCTTGCTTTTGGTACCTTTCGCCAAAATGTGCTAAAAGTCCTTTACGACGGCATTCCAATGATGTTGCCCAATCAACGAGTATTTTTAATCGTTCTGTTCTGTCTTTGTGTTCTGATGGCGCGCCTTGATCAATGAAGTGACGGATTGTGTCCACATCCCCGTAGCTGAATAGCAGTAGACAGTCCGCTGGAAGTCCATCGCGACCGCTGCGACCGATCTCTTGATAGTAAGATTCAGGTTCCTTTGGTAATCCAGCGTGCAGCACGAACCGGACATCTGGTTTGTCAATCCCCATACCGAAAGCGATTGTGGCGACTATCACTTGGATGTCCCCTTTAATGAAAGTTTCTTGGTTCTGCTTACGGGTTTCGTTATCTAAGTCCGCGTGATACGGGAGGACAGAAATTCTTCTCGCCTTTAAATTACGGCAGAGCGATTCAACCTGTTTTATCGTTTGGCAATAGATAATGCCGGATTCACCGCGATGTTTATTAAGAAACGCGAGTGTCTGTTCCAGCAATTCAACCTTCGGATCGACAGCGATAAATAGATTTTTCCGATCAAAACTACCAATGAACTCATTTCCTTCGTCGAACTTGAGTTGTTTTTTTATATCCTGTTGAACTCTCGGCGTGGCGGTAGCTGTTAGTGCAACACAAACCGCATTTTGGAAGCGTTCACGAATAGCAACCAACTCTCGATAATCCGGTCGAAAATCGTGCCCCCACTGTGAAATGCAGTGTGCTTCATCAATCGCAAGACAGGCGACATTTGATTCATCAAGCATCACAAGAATTTCAGGTCGCACGAGCGTTTCAGGGGCAAGGTAAAGCAGCTTTATTTTCCCTTGTTTGACGCGCTGCATTATAGTTGCCTGTTCTGAATAACTGAGGGTGCTGTTGAGAAAAGCAGCAGGAACGCCTCGGTTTTGCAGTTGCATCACCTGATCCTGCATGAGCGAAATCAAAGGTGAAACAACTACCGTCATTCCATCAAACATGAGTGCCGGTAATTGATAACAGAGTGATTTTCCACCGCCTGTCGGTAGGACAACCAGGGCATCTTTTCCCGTGAGGATGTGGTCAATGATGTCCTTCTGAAATAGGCGAAACTCCGTATGTCCGAAGACCTTTTGGAGAATCTCTAAGGAGTTTTGTGGAGATGTTGGGAGCGGGTGTGGTTTTTCTTCATCAAGCGGTTTTCGTTCTTCCTGTTTTTCCGGTTCGAGAAACCATCCGGAGAGTTGGGCGTAGTGCCGTTCTTCGGTGTCAGGAGCACCTTCTGGTCGCCAACGATGCGCCAGTGACACACGTAGGAGCGTGCCAGCAGGGATCGTTTCAAGTGAGTCTTGAAAACCGACGAAAGTGAGCGTACAACCACCGTTTTGCGTCGGATAGCGATACCGTATTCGTCTTCCTTCTGTATTACGATTGAGCGGTTGATCCGGTCTCCAAAATGTGGTGCTGTAGGGTGGTACATCATCCCCCACTGGGACGTAGAGTGAACCGCTACCTGTGGTTTTCAATAAACCTTCGTACAGTTCTTGTGGATGTCCGATTTTCGGTGGCATCAGAAGTTCGATAGCACTTACTAAATCCTTCGGGTTTCTTGTGGTGTGAAGACGCTGCTTCTGGTGAACGACAAAGTTTTCGTTATGCGGTGGGATCAATGAAACTTCAGGCTCACCACTGATCTCCCAAATATCGCCGATCTCATATTCTCGGTTCGCGCCGTCGTGTGGGTCAGCGTTAAAGGGAATAAGTCGGACACTTTCGCCCTTTTCTGTAATCGCACCGATGCACGCGCCGCCTCCCATTCGGGTTTTCGCAACAATTAAGACTCTCACGGTAAAATATCCTCGACCTCCAGATTGAATGTTTTCGCCAGTTTATCTGCTACTAAAGAGCGGTGGCACGCTTCGGGTGCGGTTTCCACACAAAAAAGTGCTACAACTTGTGTATCTGGTTCCAATGTGTCCAATAAACTTTGGGGTTCAAACGCATCAAGACATTCGGTATGGTAGGCATCAATAAACGCTTCTCCAAGTTCTGTCCGTTTGCGTTTCGCGGTTTTGGTGGCTTTATCGGCTGCTGCCTGTTTTTCTCGAACAGTTTGTGTTGGTGCGAGATCTTTGCGATGGATGTATCGTATACCCAATTCTGCAAGACGTGCTTGCAACCGCTTGCTATTGGCGAATGCATAAATTGCACCGCGGACACCGCGCCGGCTTCGGATATCGCAGAATGTATCGACCTCCGTCTTACATAGAGCCTGAAAAAAACTGTTTTCGTCGAATCCGTAGACCCCGATAGTGATAATTTTGATTTTCTTCATAGTAGGTTGGGTTAAGAGTATTTTTTCCGAGAGTGGAACGTATCTTCGCCAAACATCGACAATTGCCCGCCTGTCAGGCGCTCAACGACTTTTTCCTGTGTTACTTGCTCGCCGTTTTCGTCGATGTGAATAATGGGTATGTCTTGCGTTGTGAGCGTTGCACCGATCAGTTTACATCGGTGGCATTCTTCCGGTTTTCCCTCGCTACACATCAGAACAACAGATTGTTGTTGCATAAAGGCTGTATGGAGACGTTCAATCCCGTGCTGGTAAAACCCCGTGGCTTTGACCTTTTCGTAGTCAACTTTCCCGTTGACGTAACACGTTTCGTCGTCAGGTCTACCACCGAGGGTATCTCCCATAAACACGTAGCGAATCCCGTGTCGTTCGAGTTCGTTCGCGAGCGGTGCTTTGGAGAACTCCGGTTTATAGCGTGAATAGGGAGCCGAGCGGACATCAATGAGATAGGCGATCTCATGCTGGTGTAGTACTTCAATGAGTTCTGCTATGGATCGGCTGCCGTAGCCGATTGTGTAAATTGGAATGAGGGCAGGTGTTTTTTCCATGATAAATAAATAATACCACACGAGCCCACAAAAAGCAACCGGATTCTGTTATATCTATTCCCTCGTTTGCTGGCGAGATTTCTAACCTCGCCTACTAACAACTCTCCAAAATATCCTTGCCATGCTTATACAAAATTTGCTATATTAACTTACATGAGAAATCGGTTTTTAAAACTTAATCTTCCACGAACCCACACCAACAATGGAAAATTACAGTGTCAGAATGATCCGTGAGGACATGGAGAACATCCCACAATTCGCGATTCCAGAAGGTTTTGCCATCCGCAATTACCGTCCTAATGAAGGGCATATCTGGACACGGATTCAGAAAGCGGCGGAACCCTACATTGATATTGACGACGGACTTTTTATCCGTGAGTTCAAACGCGATCTTCTGGCGATGGAGGATCGGAGTTTTTTCCTCACCACAGATACAGGCGAAGAGATTGGGACAATCACCGCATGGTGGCAACCAAATATAGATGGCAAAACGTGGGGACAGATCCACTGGGTAGCGGTCCACCCTAATTATCAGGGACGTGGACTTTCCAAACCGATGATGTCTGTAGCGATGGCGCGCCTCAAAGCGTCCCACGAACGCTGTTTTCTCGGCACGTCAACTCGACGGATTGCGGCTGTTAAAGTCTATCTTGATTTCGGATTCACCCCAGACCTTTCACGTGAGAATAGCCAAGATGCTTGGACAGAAGTCGCGTCCGTTTTGGAACATCCCCTTTTGGCGCAGCTTGCAAGCCAAAACTTGCTGTGAGAGGTAGGAGCTTACGGTTTTTAAGATGAAGCACAAGTTAATTTTAATACTCCATCTCATTTTAGTAGTATTTGGATTTGCCTTCCAAACACCCGCGCAAGAAAGTGAACCGGTATCGGTCACCGGTATACGCGTCCTGACCTTGGAGGATATAGAGAAAGATGGTGCTTTGCTCATGAATTGGAAATATCATCCAGGCGATGATCCAGAATGGGCAGATCCAGCTTTTGACGATACTGGGTGGGAATCCACCGAGAGTACAGAGTTGTCTCTAAATGAAATACCGAGAAGTGGTTGGGAAGGTATCGGTTGGTTCAGGCTTCATCTCTCTGTCCCTGATGAACAGCTCTGGCATACACCGTTGGCACTTCAGGTGCTATATCAGGCGGGTGCCTCTGAAATCTATCTGGATGGTGAGTTGATTTATACCTTCGGTAAGGTCGGAAACACTAAAGAAGAGGAAGAACCTTATTGGGAGCGAAACCCGCAGGTAATTTCGTTTTCGGGCGAAACGGATCATCTCATCGCCGTTCGGTACTCCAACTTCTCTTCCTATCAGTTGACACCCGTGCTCGGATTCGCGCTGGGGATCGGTCCCTTGAGTTCAGGTATTAAAGGCCGGGTCAACACCGTTCGCAGCGGCACTACTTTGCAGATGGCATGGACAGCGATTCTGATTTTCATGATGCTGCAGCATCTGTTGCTATTTTTCTTTTACCCACGGGCGCGCGAAAATCTTTATTTCGCGCTTTCAGCAGGAAGTATCGGGGTTTTCGTTTTTCTGATCTTCCAATTTTTCCTGGTAGCAACAAGTGTGACAGAAACTTTGTATCTCATGCGCTTGCTTGTGTGTGTATATGTGCTGATGTTTTTGTCGGGAATGCTATTTCTCTACACGATCTTTTATCCGAAGCTACCTAAACTGTTTTGGTTCTTTTTTGCTGGCTGGGTTTTGATACTCTGCTTTGGGCTGCTTAGCCTCAGGACAGGCTTTCCGCTCTTCGGTGAAGGTGAGTTGCACTCAACGATTGAGGTGCCTGGTGTTGTCTTTGCGTCGTCGATCAATCTCGGATTAGCCGTTATCTGCTGCTTTCTGTTTGCGATGCTCACGTTTTTGGAGATGGCACGGGTGATTATCGTTGCAATCTTCAAGAAAAAAGACGGCGCATGGATTTTTGGGCTTGGCTCGCTCATGCCTATTATCCTCCCCTCCGTGTTCGCTTTTTTCGTTTCATATACAGGATTAGAAAATATAAACATAAACTGGCAATTTAGCACCCTCGCTATCACCCTCGCGCCGCTTTTTTCGATGTCCGTGTATCTCGCCCGCAACTTTTCCCGGACCCACCGAAAGCTCGAAACGGAAGTACTTGAGCGACAGCTTTTGGAAGTCGAGAACACCCGCAAAACCGAGGAATTGGAAAAAGCGCGTGAACTTCAGCTGTCAATGCTACCGCAAGCCGCGCCGCAATTGCCTAATCTTGATATCGCCTTTGAGATGCGACCGGCGACAGAAGTCGGCGGCGACTATTATGACTATAACCTTGCTGCGGATGGGCAGCTCACCCTCGCAATTGGAGACGCAACAGGACACGGCACGAATGCCGGACTTGTCGTTTCCGCTGTCAAGAGCCTTTTCAAAACATCGGCACCGGATGCCAGCAACTTAGAAACGCTTGAACGGATCTCGCAAGGTATTAAGAGCATGAATCTAAAACGGTTGTACATGGCGATGACGCTCGCAACATTCGACGACAACAGATTGACACTTGCAGCTGCCGGGATGCCACCTGCCCTCATCTATCGAGCAGACGAAGACCTTGTTGAGGAGATACTCCTTGAAGGGATGCCGTTGGGTGGGTTCATCGGAGCTGAGCGACAAGAAGCGTCATATCAACTCCAGAGCGGTGATACGGTCTTGCTGATGAGTGATGGATTGCCAGAGATGTTAAACTCTGAAAATGAAATGTTAGACTATCCAAGAACAAAAGCAGCGTTTGAAGAGGTGGCGGATCAATCCCCGAAAACAATTATCGACCGTATTTTCAAAGTGAGCACGTTATGGGCGGAGGGAGAGCCGCAAGCAGATGATGTAACGCTCGTTGTCATTAAAGTGAAGTAATTTGTTTCACTTCAAAATGTCCTGTGAATTGTGCTATTATTCTTCAAAAGGAGTTTCAGTTATGACTACGACAATAATACCATCTCTCACTGCACAGCAAATCGCAGACTACCATGCGGACGGTTATATAATCGTGCGTAATGTTTTATCCCCGAAAGAAGCGGATGACCTACGGCGGACCGTCCAACAAGAAGTGAAACGCGATGCGTATCCATCAACGCTTAAGTATCCGCAACCGGCAAAATACACGGTCAGTGGCAATCGGCTCGCTGCCCCCGGACTCACTGCTATTGCTGAACATCCGACGGTTGTTGGTGCTGTGGAGTCTGTGTTGGGGCAACCTGCCTATTTGACTGCCTATGTCGCATATCTCCGAACATCCGGTGATAAAGGTGCTGGGGCGCATTGCGACTACAAACGCTGGCGACCTGTTGGTTCGTCGATGAATTGGGTATTTGCTATTATCCCGCTGACCAATTTCGATGCTGAGTATGGTCCCTTTCTCGTGTCCCCCAAGTCCCATAAATTGGCGCGGGTGATTGACCCAGACGCGCACATCTTGGATCTCAACCGTCCGGATGCCGAACAATTGGCACCGTTCATTGATCCCGAACTTAAGGCGGGCGACTTACTTGTTGTTAACGAGCATGTTTGGCACAAAGCACCTGCAGGAACCACGACTGAAGACCGATGCGGTATTTTCAATAAGTATTGTGCAGTGAATGCACCGCCTGCAGCCGGATATTATCCTTACAACCCCGCTGCTTTAGATGCTTTAAGCGATGACGGCAAACGCCTGATACCCGTCTGTTTTGACAAACCGATTACGACGACACGTCTTCTCATCGAGGATACATCAAGTCAGGAATCAAAGTTTTTACTGCATCGTGGCGAGGAGTGGAAATTGCCGGGTGGTGAAGGTTGGGAAGAGGAGAAACTCGTTGGTTGGGATGTCGGCGCACGGATCGGTTCCCTGCAAGAACTTACTAAAACACAACTCGATTTAGAGGTACCGTGGATGTCCTACATTGAAGATATTGAGGAAAGGGAGGGTATCTGCCGAATCTACGGTTTTTCCGATGAGAACCTCGACTTGGATAAACTCACAAATGGCGACTACGACTGGTTTACAAGGTCTGAGCTGCAGCAACGTCTCGGTGAAAGCGACACTACCTATCATGCTGTTGATACATGGCATCAGACGGATATTATGCGTGGCAAAGGCAAGGCGTGCAGTCAAAGCCGCATCCAGTTTGAGTAAAGTCGCCGCACCCCAATCCGGTAGATACGGTTTGCAACCGCTTGATCCCAAGGTCCGGTAGGTGCGGTTTCCCAACCGCACCGGATTTTAAGAGAGCCATCACATCTTAACCAATTGCTATTTAGTCCCGGAGGGACGGCATCTATGTAGAAACGTGTCTCTGACGAGAACCAAGCCCCGTAGGGGCGGCATTTGTACTTATCTTATTTGGCAAAGGTTCTAACCTCGCTTATTCTCTGTTGCGAGGCGCTTCTTCTGCTCCTCCATCATCTTCTTTTGACGCTTGACGCGCTCTGGAACTAAGCGTTCCCGCGGTGCTGTCGGCTTGAAATTCAAGCGGTCTTTTCCCAGCCCATTTAATACCGCTAATTCCACTGGCGAGAAATCGTCTGGGTTTTCACGATTGAAATTCATCGGTTCCGCGAGACCGACAGGTGGATTCGTGATAAAACGGGCGCGACCGGAGGGGTTCTGCGAAGCCGCATGCAAGATAAACGGGTGCAGCAGTACAACATCTCCCGCGTTTCCGGTGATTTCTACAAAGTCCTTGCACTTTCCAATAAGTTTCCCAAAACCACTACTCGGTAACAACCCTTCTGGGTGTTCATATAACCACTGGGCGACATGTTGGACAGAATCGCACGCCACAAACGTCCCACCACTTTGTGGAAGAATATCCGACCAGACGACGATGGTCAGCAATCCCTGTTCCGGACTATCAAGAAAGTGGCGAAAGAAATCGCCGTCCTTATGCCAACCGCTCACCTCTGGAGAAGGTGGTTGCCAAGGCGTGTCCGCGCCTAATGCAAAGTTAATAATAAAGCCATCACTCCAACCCGGTTTTGAATTGGTCCCCCACGGATTGATAATCCTGTCTTCACCGCCGAGCAGATCACAAATAGCGTGCCATGCTCGCGGTGCAACATCCTCAATCAGCACCCTATTCATAGATGGCATGTGAATGCGCGGTTCTTTCCAAGTCGTCGGATCATCTGGATCATAACCAAGTCGCTTGAAAGCGAATGATCGCCACTCTTCTGCCAATTCTCGTGGAAAGCAATCCTTCAGGACAATGTGCCCTTTCTTAATGAAATGGTTAACATCTGATTCAGTCAGTGTTTTGTAAGTTTGTCCCATCTATTGCCTCTTTATTGTATGTTTGCTAACAGGGTTTCTGCGAGTTTTGCCGCAAATTCGTCGTCATTGATGTGAGCGTCCATCTCAATAACTGTTACGTTGTCGCCGATATGTGCTTTCAGATTCTCACTCCATGCAGCTCGCGCCTCGGGTGAATCAAAAGGTTGGTCGGTTTTATCAATCGCCGATATGCCTTGTGTCGGAATGATGACCGTAGTGGGGCCCTGGGCTTCACTGAGTTTACGTGCCATGATGCGTCCGAGTTCAGCGGTTTCTTCAGCGGTCGTCCGCATCAAAGTTACTGTCGGATTGTGTTGATAGAACAGTCGGTCGCTAAACTTCTCTGGCACGGTGTCCGGGGGACCGAAGTTCACCATATCCAATGCGCCGGGCGCGACAACTTGCGGCAGTCCGGATTGTCCTGCGGCTTCCAACCGATCGGGACCGGCACTCAAAATTCCGCCTACCAATTCGTCAGCGAGTTCAGTTGTCGTAACATCTAACACCCCAGCGAGGAACCCGCCTTTCACTAAGTCTTCCATCGCTTGTCCACCGGTGCCAGTTGCATGAAACACGAGCACTTCATAGCCGGCATCTTCAAGGAGTTCTCTGGCTTTTGTGACGCATGGCGTTGTTACACCGAACATTGTCGCTGCGATTAAAGGCTTGTCTGCTTCCGCATCTGCCGGAGCTTCCGCGTTCACCATCCCGACGATTGCCCCAGCAGCATTGGCGAGAATCTGTCGGGATAATCGGTTGATGCCAGCGATGTCTACGACCGAATACATCATACAAATATCTTTCGACTGTACATAAGGACTGGTATCACCAGATGCCAGTGTGGACACCATGATTTTTGGAACGCCGACAGGGACTGCCTGCATCGCTGTCGTCCCGATGGTCGTGCCTGCTGAGCCGCCGAGTGAGATAATCCCGTCAATTTCGCCTGCGGCGTGTTTTTCGGCAACAAGCGTTGCGGCACCCTGTGCCATGATGGTAACGCTATTCCCTCGGTCACCTTCGTCTCGTAATGCTTGTAGAGATGAACCTCCGGCTTGTGCGACTTCATCCGCAGAAATGTCTGGTGTTAATTGCGGTTCTCCCAAGATACCTGTATTAATAACACACGTTGAGACTCCGGTTGATTCTATCTGTGTTTTGATGAATGAGAATTCTATGCCTTTCGTGTCCATTGTTCCAACGATGCAAACCCTTTTTGACGCAGCTTGCAAGTCAAAACTTGCTGTTATGTCCGCCATCCGTGACACCTCCACTGTATTCGTTTTGCAGGCGAGATTCTAACCTCGTCTCGCTTCATGTCAATCTGGGAAATTATTATACGGCGCGCCGTAAAGTCTGTCAAGAGAATTTTGGCTGAAAAAGTTGACACAATTCTTTGGATATGATACACTTAAGGTGGTTGTCGGTCTGCCTCGCAGTGAGAGTTTTCAGTTATCGGCAGCTATGAATGCCACGAATCTCTTTAGACTGACTGCTGGTAACTTGTTATGTCAGGTTAGGCGTACATGCGCGGATTGCGGAGGAAAATGTGAGACCAATAGATTCTAAACAAGCAGGATTAACATCAATACAAATTTTAGTTGTCGTTATCGTCTTGGGGGTTATTGCCGCTGTGATTTTCGCGCCTCGGCTACTCGGACAAGCCGGACGCGCACTACAGGCGCAAGCCGATGCAGACATTGAAACCCTCGGCATCGCGCTTGATAGATACGCGAAAGATAATGGTGATTATCCGTCAACTGAACAGGGATTGAAAGCGCTCTGGGAGAAACCTGAAGCACCACCAATACCTATCAATTGGTTAGTACCTTACATCCAGATCCCAATAACGGAAGATCCGTGGGGAAACCCTTATATCTATATCCGTCCCGGTGTACATGACCAGTATGGGTACGATCTTATCTCGTTCGGAAGTGATGGTGTTGAAGGCGGGACAGGTGAGGCTGAGGATGTTGTCAGTTGGATCCGACGGGATGAATAAGTCAAACAAAGAGTGCTGAAAAAACTCGACTACGAGATACGGGGTGCGATTATGAAGATTACCCATATTGACGTTATCAAAGTGAGAGTACCGTATCATGAAGGTATTTACGAACTTATGACGCGTCGCAATCTTTATCAGATTGACCACGTCTACAAAGTCCATACGGATGTTGGACTCGTCGGAATCGGCGACGGCGCACACCACTCGGAGGAGGTCGTTCAGCAGTATATCGGTAGGAACCCGTTTGAGTTTATGAACGGTTGGGCACCGACACCCCTTCAGCAAGCTTTTTACGACATCATGGGGAAAGCACTCGGTGTACCCGTACATCAGTTATTAGGGGAGAAGGTTCACGACAAAACGTCGTTCGGTTATTGGTCTATTGACATGACACCAGAGGAGTGGGCGGCTGAAGCGAAGCACGCTTACGCGCTCGGTTACCGGCTCCAGAAAATTAAGGCACGTCCCTGGTTTGAGGTGCTTGAGCAGGTTGAGGCAATCGCCTCTGTGGTACCCGATGATTATCAGCTCCGCGTTGACGCGAATGACTCGTTTGAGACCCCGGACCGGACGCTTGAAGTTATACGCCACCTGCAAGATCACAATATAGAATCGTTTGAAACGCCGATTCCACAGGCGGATATCGCAGGCTATCAGGAAATCAAAAAGCACACTGAGGTGCCGATAACAATTCACTTTGGGAACCCGGATCCCGTTGAAGCGATTCGGGCAAAGATGAACGACTCGTTTATTATTGCTTATCCCGACTCACGGGCTGCCAATGCCGTCAGGGAGGCGACTGTCTCAAACGCTGCACATCTTCCCGTGTGGATACAGATTGTCGGGCTTGGTATTACAACTGCTTATGTCATGCATCTTGCGGCGGTAATGCCGAATGCTACCATGCCAGCGATTACGCTTAACGCCTTACGTGCCTTTGATCTTGTCACACCGTCAACGATCCCGCTTGTTGATGGGTATGCAACCGTACCAGATAAACCCGGATTAGGGGTTGAATTGAATGAGGACGCACTTGACAATTGCCGCGTCTAAGGAGAAGTAGGATGAAAAGCGTAATTTCTGTTTGTCAAATGCAGGCTTTCATCGTTCGTTTGGGGCTGCTAATGTTCATGATGGGGTTTGGTGTTAATGTCTACGCTGCGAAACTCGGTTTGGCGAGTGCTTGGCTCTTTGAGGATAATAAAGGGAAAACCGTCAAGGATATCGTCAGTGGACACGATGGCGAAATTAAGGGTAGCCTTGAATGGGTAAAAGATGGCAAGTTCGGCGGCGCATTGAAATTCCCCGGAAAAGGTGATAGTTACGTTCGGGTTGATCATGACGACGTTTTCAATTCTGATCCGTACTCGTTTGTCGCATGGGTGAAGTTGGAAAACGCTTCGTGGCAATATGTTGTCTGGCGGAACGGGGATGTCTGGCCCGAACCCGAAGAGGTGCGCCACCTTGATATATGGATTCACACTGACGATTATCCGGTTTTTATGTGGCATGTCAAGGGAAACGTCGGACGTATTGACGGTAAAACTATCATTGCTGATGGTAAATGGCATCACATCGCTAAAATCTATGACGGCAAAAACGTTCAGATGTACATTGATGGAAAAGTAGATGGCGAGAAACCAAGCGGGGGGACGCTGGATACAAGTGAGTCACCCATCTGGATCGGCGCGCGACCGGGTAATGTTGCTGCAACAGGACTTTTTGACGAAGTTGGGTTCTTCACTAAGGCACTCTCTAAAGACGAACTCAACGATGTCATGGATAGCGGATTGGCTGGCTATGCTGCCGTGGATGCAGCAGGAAAGGCGACAACAACTTGGGCTTTACTCAAAGTTAAAAATTAGTATTTTGTCCAAAAGATGGACATCCGGCTGAGCCAAAGATAGCAGCACTGCATTCTCGCTGCGAAGCAGGCGCAGTGCGGGTTACGCCGAGGTGCACTATAGGTCTAAACCCTATTGACCGAACCCGTTAGGGAATAACTAAAAAATCAGAAATGGAGAAAAAGCATTATGCAAATGCACGTAGGTGGAGAATGGATTGATAAATCCGACAAAATTGATGTCCTGAGTCCCTTCGACGGTTCGGTTGTTGATACCGTGCCCAGAGGGGATGCAAACGACGTTGAAACCGCTATTCAAACGGCAGAACGCGGCGCAAAAATCATGGCGGGGTTGACCGGCTATGAACGCTATGAGATCTTGCGGAAAGTGGCGGATTTGATGGTGGCGCGGGCAGGTGAACTCGCCGAGGTTATTACCCGTGAGGAAGGGAAAATTCTTGCTGAGGCAACGATTGAAGCTACACGTGCTTCCGAGATTATCGCGCTCTCAGCTGAGGAAGCGAAACGGTTAACAGGCGAAACGATTCCGCTTGAAGGCGCGCCCGGTGTCAAAAACAGACTCGGCTTTACGGTGCGTATGCCGTGCGGTATTGTCGCTGGTATTAGTCCTTTCAATTTTCCGCTGCACCTTGTCTGTCACAAAGCCGGTCCCGCAATCGCTGGTGGTAACGCAATTATCATCAAACCTGCGACGGATACACCGCTCTCCGCACTGAAACTCGTCGAACTCTTTTTGGAAGCAGGCACGCCGCCTGAAGCGATTCAGTGTGTAACGGGACCCGGCGGCGAAATCGGGGACACACTCTGTGCGGATCGGCGTGTTCGGAAGATTACCTTTACCGGGAGTCGTGATGTCGGTGAACATATCTGTCGGGTCGCTGGATTGAAGCGCGTTACAATGGAACTCGGATCAAATTCACCGCTCATCGTTATGCCCGATGCCGATCCTGAAAAGGTTGCCCGTGCAGCGGCAGCGTCCGGTTATTCCAATGCAGGACAGGTCTGTATCTCAACGCAGCGCGTCATCGCACACGAGAAAATCTATGGTGATTTCTTGGATGCGTTCCAAGCAGAAGTCGCTCAAATCAGTACCGGTGACCCACTCGCAGAAGGGACCCGGATGGGACCCATGATTCGAGAAGGCGATGCTACCCGTGTTGCCGAATGGATTCAGGAAGCTGTCTCGGACGGCGCGGACCTCCTCACCGGTGGCGAGAAACATGACCAGTTTGTTTCACCCGCTATCCTTGCCAATGTTAAGCCTGAAATGAAAATCTCCTGCGATGAGGTGTTTGGACCGGCTGTCGGTGTGACGCGTGTCAATGACATTGACGAGGCAATCGCACTCGCCAACGATACCAACTACGGACTGAGTGCCGCAATCTTCACGCAGAACGTTGATTGGGCGATGAAGTTCGTCCGTGAGGTCGAATCTGGCAATCTGATGGTGAACTGGGGTACACAGTGGCGTGCGGACTTAATGCCGTATGGTGGTGTCAAAGAGAGCGGTATGGGTAAAGAAGGTCCGAAGTACGCCATAGAAGAGATGACCGAATTAAAGATGGCTATCTTCCATTTGGATAGTTAAACGTGAATATTGGATTTCCTAATCTTTTAAACATAAACCCGCTGCGAATACAAATCAGCAGCGGGTTTATGTTTTCTTTATGTTGCGTACTTTCTTTAGCACGTTTTCATAGACTTACGCTAAGTCTACTCTTCTTCTTCTGTTTTTGACGCAGCGATAACCTTCTGCGCGACATCATCAGGTGTGATGTCGTAGTGCGAGAATTCCATCGTGAAGTTGCCGCGGGCACTCGTCATTGACTTGAGGTCGATCGAATACCGGAGCATCTCCGAAAGCGGAATATTTGCCTGAATTGCTTGCTTTTTCCCCATTTGTTCGACACCCATCACTTGTCCGCGCCGTCCGTTCAAGTCACCGATGATGTTCCCCATAAACTGTTCTGGCACCGTGATTGTGACATTCATGACGGGTTCAAGTAGACATGCATCGGCTTGTTCGGCAGCGGCAGCAAAAGCGATAGAACCCGCGATCTGGAACGCCATATCTGAAGAATCGACAGGGTGATATTTACCGTCAAAAAGGTCGATTTGGATATCAACAACAGGGAAACCCGCGAGTAAGCCTCTATCCATCCGCTCGCGGATACCTTTTTCAACAGCGGGGATGTAGTTGCGCGGGATCGCGCCACCAACAATGTTGTTAAGAAACTCAAAACCCTCGCCACGTTGCAACGGGGAGAGATTAATCGTAACATCACCGAACTGACCTCTGCCACCGGACTGACGTTTGTGTCTACCTTGGATATCCCGGACACTTCGACGAATCGTTTCTCGGTAGGGCACTTTCGGTGGTTCAACATCCGTTTCGACACCGAATTTATCTGCCATCCGTTCGCGATTGACGGTGATGTGCAGGTCGCCAAGCCCTGAGACGAGTAATTGTTTTGTGATTTCGTTCCGTTCAATTCTAAATACCGGATCCTCTTCAGACATGCGTGTGAGCGATGTCATCAATTTTTCATCATCCCCCTCACGTGTTGGACGGATCGCGTAAGATAGCACCGAGTTCGGGAATTCGATACCTGCGAGTTGGATGGATGCATCTCTGTCGCAGAGGGTGTCACCCGTTTGGGTCACTGCAAGTTTGGTGAGTGCCCCGATATCGCCTGCTTCAACTTGTGGCGTGCTAATCGGATTCTTGCCGTTCATGAATGTTGTTTTGCCGAGACGTTCAGTTTCGCCACGCGTTGAATTGCTAACTTGGGAATCCCCTTGCAACGTGCCAGAATAGACGCGGAAGAAGCTCAATTGCCCAGCAAATGGGTCGGCGATCGTTTTGAAAACGACGGCGGACATAGGTGCCTCTGGTGACGGTTCGCGGGTCTCCTCTTCATTCTCGGCACTTTTCACCGTTCCGACATCTACCGGAGATGGACACCCGCTCACGAGTATATCCATCAATTGCTGGATGCCGGTATTGTTCAGTGCCGCACCACAGAGTACAGGGGCAAACTGGTTCTCAGAAATACCGAGTTGCAAACCGTTCTGAATTTCTTCTTCAGTGAGTTCGCCTTCAAAAAACTTCTCAATGAGTTCATCGTCGCTTTCTGCTGCGACTTCGACGAGTGCTTCGCGGGCTTCTTCAGCCTGTGCTTCCAATTCTGCTGGAATTTCCGCTTTCGCTGCGCGCTTGTTGCCATCAGGTTGTAGATACGCCGCCATCTGTATGACGTCAACAACGCCTGAAAAATTATCCTCTTTTCCGATTGGGAGTTGGACAGGGACAGCCCGTGTTTCTAAAATTTCTTCTATGCTTGCGAGCGCGTTTTCAAAACTGGCGTTCTCTTTGTCCATCTTATTGATAAAGATGAGACGCGGGAGTCCGTATGTGTCCGCGACCTCCCATACTTTTTCGGTGCCACCTTCGACACCCGTTGTTGCATCAACGACAACGACAACTGCGTCGACAACTCGGAGTACGCTGTAGAGGTCCCCATAAAAATCTTCTGCGCCCGGGGTATCAATCAGATTTAGTTTGTGTCCTTCCCATTCTGCGATACAGACTGAACAATTGAGGGTGGTTTTGCGTTCTATCTCGTCAGCGGCATAGTCAGCTGCGGAAGTTCCACTATCAACAGCGCCCATACGCTCAATTGCACCACCGTTGTAAAGCATCGCTTCAACGAGTGATGTCTTGCCTGCTCCTGAATGCGCAATAATTGCGATGTTCCGGATCTCATCGGTTCTGTATTGTTTCATACGTCCAAAAATTTCTCCTTTTACTGTTAACCACTACGGAATAGAGCGAGCTATGCCGTTGAAATTACATCTTAACACGATGAAACAAAAATGTCAAGGAAATATTTATTTCAGTGTCATTTTTCCGCAAAAACATCTGACATCGAATGTCGGATTTAAGTTATAATGAAGCAGTTCATGAATCACAATAGAAACTTAAAAAGCACAGCATATCAACTATCGCTGGTTGCTGACTACCGATGGCTGACTGCCAATTAAAAAGGAGGTATCCATGCAAAATCTTTTCTTCGCACTCGGTTCGGGTTTAAGCCTGCTTGGGGTTGTTTTTGGAGCGTTTGGAGCACATACACTTAAGTCAAAAGTCTCATCGGAGATGCTGGAGACGTTTGAGGTAGCAGTGCGGTATCAGATGTACCACAGTCTCGGACTGATTGCTGCAGCGTGGGCGGTATCCCAATGGCAGAACCAACTTACGGCTGCGTCTGGATGGTGTTTTTTCATTGGCATCCTAATCTTTTCGGGAAGCCTTTACGTGTTGAGCCTTACGGGCATCCGATGGCTCGGTGCAATTACACCCATCGGTGGTTTGGCGTTTATTGTCGGTTGGGGTTGTTTGACCATCGCTGCAATCCGGGGCGGATAAGAAGAAGATTGACAAGTTAAACACTATTGTATAAAATAATAGGACTTTAGAGCAGTTGCTGGGTTCCCAAAACTTGCCGTGAAAACTCGTAAGAAAGCCGAGCGAAAAATTTCGTGTTTAAAACACCTATAAGGAGAGATCTTATGAAGAAACTAAACCTTCAGTGCCTCTATATAACATGTGTCTGTTTCGCTTTCATATTAGTGATACAGCCAGCAGTAGCGATTCGTTACGAGTTTGATAGCGAGAAGGAGATTGCGGATTGGGAACTCGGACCGCAGGCGACAGCGAAGGTCAAAGACGGGATGCTTGAACTCACCGTTGCTGGTGGACAGAATTCGGGTATCTATTTCGGCGAGGATAACTGGAGCGATTACCGGATGGAAGTCAAAGCCCGAAAACTCGTCGGCCCCTATTTCCACCTGTTCGCACGGGTCCAGGAACCCGCAGTGGATTTCTATTTCTTGGAAATCAGTTATAACTCCCATACGACTTCGCTATTTATGTTTAGCGGTGGTGCCGCAAATGAGATTACCGGTGGCCCCCGTCCGGAACGGCCTGATTCAAAGGACACCAAAGGTGGCGATGCCTATACTATCGTTTTTGAAACGGAAGGGGAGACCCTCAGAACCTACATTGATGGGAAACTGATGGTTGAAAATCAGGATAAAACCTACGATAAAGGTCGTCCAGGCTTAGGTGGTAGAGATTCAACCGTTCTTTATGAATATGTTGAAATTAATGGTGAAGGTATTCCACCGACAGCCGTTGAACCCGTTGACAAATTAGCGATTACGTGGGCTGAATTGAAGCGTAAGTAGACGTAAGACAGATCAGGGTTAGACAATATCTGTTTTTAACTGATAACCGAGAACTGAAAACTATTAAAAAATTGGAGGAAGCGTGGGAGTTGTCCCTGAAAGTATGCATAGCAGTATATTTCAAGGTGCCTCACACAAAATAGAGATGAAACAATTTATCTGTTTTTTCGCAGTTGCAGTGTTTTTGATGAGTTGTATGCTCGCGCACGCAGCGGATCCAGACAAAGATTTACTTCTCTACGTCCCTTTCGATGAAGGGAAGGGAAATACGGCAGACGACATCGGACCCAACAGTTTCACAGGCGAAATCAAAAACGCGAAATGGGTAGAGGGTGTCGTCGGGCAAGCACTCCATTTTAACAATGGGAGTGTTAACTTCGACCCACTCAAGATTGATCAACCCAAGGAAATGACGATTGAATTTTGGTTCAAGCCGGACGAGAAAATTGAAGGCGGTAACCGTATTGATCTGCTATATCGCTTGAATGGTGGCGGTCGCCCGCATATTACGTTCAACCGTGGTGGCGTATTGTTCGGATTCTACTTTGCGACGCAAGGTGTAGAATTACAGGCTGTCACGAATTATGATGCGTTTGAACCGGAATGGTACTACTTTGTCGGGTCACAGAGCAAACAGACGACATGGATGTATATTAACGGAGAACTTGATGCCGAAGCGGATGCTGGTGGAGATGCACGTATGGATTTCGGGACCGAAGGTATGTGCATCGCTGCGAGTCAAGGCAACGGCAATTTCTTCAATGGTGTCATAGATGAATTTAAAATTTGGAGTGTCGCACTCACAGAGGAGGAAGTCGTAGCCAATATGGAAAAAGCCCTCGCCGTGAATGCGACCGGAAAATTAACGACGACTTGGGGTAAACTTAAGTCAGCCATGCAATAGTTTTCAGTTATTAGTTATAAGAGGTTTTGATACTATCATATCTCTCTTTAACTGACAACTGACAACTGAAAGATTTTTTTCGCAGAAAAAAATCGTACTGAAAACTAAAACCCTGAAATGTGGAGTGGGCGGCTCACTGATCGTCCCTCCGCATCCACACAGGTGATCACGTGTTCCCCTTTGACAGGTGTGAGCCAATATTGTTCCTCTGCATTCCCTTTGAAAATCAACTCACCATCCAGAAACCAAAAAAGTTGCTGTGTCCGATTAGAAGTTGAGGCGGACAATTGTATTTTTTGCTGTGCTAACGGAACGCCATCCCGTATGTAGTAGACAGTGTCTTCTGTAGGAGATAAGATAACCGGGGCAGTTCCTGCAATTGCACCCGTACACAGTGGATTATGCTCAGGAAGTACTGGCACAGCAAACCCATTTTTTGCCAACCAAGTCGCCGCCTCGGCGGGCCACTCTTCAAATATCTTAAATTTTTTTGCGGTTCGGTGAAGTTCATTGGCGGTTTTCACGTTCAGCTCCGTAGATCCGCTTTCCACGTCGTTCCAAGTTATATCTCTTTTCTTTTCAAGAACTGTAGTCCGTAATGGAATGGCGGACGTACTTAAGAAAGGTGCTTGAGGTAATACCTCACTTGATTTAACCGCGAGGTGATTTAAATGAACCGTCGGAATATTCCGACAGTGAGAGCAAAGACTGTAACCCGTGACTTCATCAATATAGATGCGTTTGTGAACTGCACAGATAGCAACAGACGAGATGCCAGGGATATACACGTCGCTTTTACGGGCAGGACAGTGTGGCGACGGGACGGCACCCGTGAGTGCACAGACCTCTCGTGTTTTCAGGTGTTCAGGTTTCGTAAACCAGCGATGCGTGTCTTGTCCAGTAAGCGCGCTGAAGAGCGCGAAGAGAATAGGCGTTGCTGCGTCTGCCCCGCTGAGCATTGGCGAACCTTTTCCATCAAAATTACCGAGCCAGATACCGATTGTTAATTTCGGTGAATATCCGATACACCACGCATCTCGGTGTCCGTAGGAGGTGCCGGTTTTCCAAGCAATTTTCGGGAGGTTCATAGTGCTTTCAAAGGCTTCTGGGTTTTTGACGGTATTCGTAGGCAGCTGCGAATTTGTTAGCATCTCAGTTATGATGAAACTTGTCTCTTCTCGGAATAAACGCTGTAAAGAGCCTTCAGTCTTCAGCCTTCGGTTTTCAGCAAAAAGGTTTTCTGATTGATGCTGACTGCTGACTGCTGATTGCTGATCGCTGACAACTATTTGATAAGATGCGAATTCTCCAGTGTTTGCCAATCCTGTGTAAAGTGTTGTGAGTTCAAGCAGGTTCACTTCGCATCCACCGAGCACCATAGATAGCCCGTACTTTCGGGTAGGTGTAAGTGTGGTGATACCTGCCTGTTTGAGGAAAGCGGGCAGTGTAATGTCTTTCAGGCGAGCATTAAGGTTCACAGCGGGGACATTGAGAGAGCGTGCGAGTGCCTGACGGGCAGTTACATAACCGTTGTATATGCCATCGTAGTTCACCGGCTCGTATCCGCTGTATGTAACCGGAACATCAAAGAGCAATGTTTCTGGCGTAATCAAGCCTTGTTCCATTGCAAGTGCGTAAACGAAAGGCTTGAGGGTAGAACCGGGGGAACGTGGTGCGAGTGCACCGTTTACCTGTCCTGATGCTTCCTGATCGAAAAAATCGTGAGAACCCACCATTGCCAAAACATGGCGACGCTGCGTATCCATGACGACGATCGCGCCTGTACTCGCGCTATGGGATTGCAAGCGATGACTCGCAATTCCCGCAGCGGCTGCACTCAGATATTCACGCAGAATATGCACCGCAGTTTCCTGAACCTTTGCGTCTATTGTCGTGTATATCCTACCATCGGTTGTAGTATCTGATCGGTTTCCCTTAACCAACATGCGTGAGAGATGTGGGGCATTAAATGGGAGTGGATAGCGTTTTGTCGGAATAGGTTCTTGCAATGCTTCCTGCCATTGTTGTTCAGAAATCTCTCTATGCGCCAGAAGCTTGTCCAGAACTTTTGTGCGTGCCTCTCTCGCATTTTCTGGAAATTTGTCTGGACGTAAATGTTCAGGTGAGTTCGGAATAGCAGCGAGGAGTGATGCTTCGCCGAGACTAATAGTATGCTGCGGTTTGTTGAAGTAGAGCCGGGATGCTGCTGCTGTCCCGACGATATTTCCGCCGTAGGGAAGCATGTTAAAGTAAAAGTTTAAAATCTCAGATTTAGAATATGTCAGTTCAAGTTGGAATGCGCGGAAAACTTCAATAAGTTTGTTTGGAACGTTCCGTGCTTTTGGTTCCATCAGTCGGGCAAGCTGCATGGTAATGGTCGAACCGCCCCGCACGACCTCCCCTGCTTTGATGTTATCATAGAAAGCAGTCGCGATAGAAATTGGATTGATTCCGCAGTGATAGTAGAACCATTTATCCTCAGTTGTAAGCATCGCTTGGTGTAGTAAAGGGGAGACTGTATTGGTGTTTTCTGACAGTCGCCACATACCGTCATCAGCCAAAAACGCGCGGAGCCATTCTCCGTTTCGGTCTAAGACGATCCGAGACGGTGGTGGATGGAGACGTTCTTTGGGCAGCGGGAAACACCAGTTCGCGATGATGAAGAAGGCAATGATGAAAAGTGGGGGTAGCAGCCAAAACGTCTTTTTTTTATCAAAAATTATCGGCAGTCGGAAACCGTCAACAAAGCGGTTTCTGATAAAGTCAAACACTTAAAGCCTCCATCCAATGGACTTGACCGAATCGCAAGGGAAAATAAAAAATTACTCAGCAACCACTTTAATATCCATACTACCGGCTACAGCAGATTTTGTCGGATCATACATCGCTTCTGCCGCGATAGGTGGCAAGGTAAATTCGCCTTGTGTAACCGCTCTTAGTGCGTAATAGAACTTACGTTCGCGTTGGCGTGGGAACGTACCGAAGAAGATGAGACGATCATCACGAATGTCAAGATAATCGGGTTTGAAACCTTGTGCTTTCAACCATGGGATGCCTGCTCGGGATTCCAACCGTGGGTTCTCAATCTCAAAGCCTGTCGGTAGCATGTCAACGACCACGACATTTTCCAGATTGGCGGTAAGTGCTTTGACTGTGATCTCTGCGACGATTAAGTCGCCATGTACAAACGTACCCGTGAGACTTTCACCATCTTTGTTAAAGTATCGACGCTGCACCTGTATTTCGCGCTCATACTCCTCAATGAACGAATCGCGTTGGATACCGAACGCGCTCCAGTAATAGTAGCAACTCCCTTCACCTTCAAGCGTAAGCTGCACACGCGTGCCGTCCCATGCTTCATCGGTGTAACGCGTCTCAGCGGCATCGAAATCAGCGAAGTGTTCACCGTTGATTTTGAGGGTGCCGGTATAATCCGTATCTGTCTGTTTTTTCATAATTTTACCGAGTGCGAGGAACGCGAATGCGTTGTCTTGGGTCGTGCGCCATCGGCTGCCGTCGGATGCTGCGTCACTTAAATTCTTGACGAGCATCGGGATTGATGGATGATTTTCGTTAACTTCGGCAAGTACATCTAACATAATGGCTTGGGTTCGGACAGGCGAATTGAATGTTCCACCGGTCTCCCAATTTTCTGTGCCTTTACCATTAAAACTCGGAGATATGGATACAGGTAGCATTGAGAGGGCAGTCTCCAATTCACCGCTGAGTGCGAATGCCCCGGCAAGTTGAAAATGACTGTAATCGCTAAGACTACTCGCGCCTCTGTTTTTTAGGTAGTGCATTGTGCCGCGATCCGGTTGTCCGGCGGCAGCTAAGACATAAGAGGCGTAGGTTGCAAGTGCAATCTCCCGTTTGACCTTTTTAGCATTATTATTACTTTCTTCCATGTCGGGTGAAAATTTTGCACGGGCCCTCAACCCTTTTAACATTGCGTCATACACCCGGTCTGCAACCTCGTATCCTGCTTTTCGTGCCTCAACGAGGAAATGGGAGGCATAGATACTGCTCCAGGGATTAACATAAGTACCCCCGGGCCAGTATGAAAACTGATGACTCGGCATCAACATACTTTCAAGTTTCGTGATACCCGCTGTAACATAGTAATCCACTGAATCTTCTGCTGCCAGCATCGGTTCGACACTTCGCGCCAAGTCGCTGAAATAGAGGAGAGGGAAAACCCTGCTTGTTGTCTGTTCCAGACACCCATGTGGATACCGGAGCAGGTAGCGGATACTGTTCGCAAATGCGATATTTGGGAACGATGATAATGTAAGGCTAAACTCGGACGAATTCGCTATTAGATTTGAAGGAAAAATGAAATCGACGGGTTCGCCAGCGCGTACTACACCATACCCTGTTTGTGTAACGGGTGGCGCAACAGAGCGTAGTGGCAACTGCACGTCTATCTGGGTCGTTTCAGCGTTACCTTCTGCGGATAGATTGAAATTGACTTCTCCGATCGCGTCTTGGATACGAATGTCGAAAAAGACTTGTGCCTCTGTGCCTGCGTCAACGCCTTTCTCTATACTTAATTCATGTAACGGAGGTGCTGTTGGCGGGTGTGGCAGTTTTTCTGAACCGTTTTCAGGTGCCGTTTCAGGGGTATGCGTATCACTGGCTGACAATAGTTGCACGTCCCCCGCTGCTTGCAATTTGACGGTGAATTCTGCATTCTCACCGGTCCCGTTGAAAAGAGTAACAGGGACACGGATTTGATCGCCGCCGGCGAGGAATCTCGGGAACGTTGGTGTTAAGACAATAGGTTCACGGACGGTCAGGTAAGCTTCCGAAGCACCGTAGTCTGCCCCTGCGAAAGCGACTGCCATCAGCCTCAATTTCCCGTTGAATTGTGGGATCTTAAATTGGACAGTACCGCGCCCGTTTCCATCGGTTCGCACAAATCCTGACCAAAGTGAAACCGGTTTTACACGCCTGATACTGCTCGTATTAAGCCGCTTCCTTCCCAATCTACGCGCGGCACCGGCATCACCGCCTGTACTTGAGTTATCAGTGATATCTGCTATTTCAGGTAAAATCCCACTGTACAAATCGAAGGAACGTGTCTTTAACCCGCGCTGTTGGTAGAAAAAGTCGTGCGGGTTAGGCGTTTTAAAATCGGTTAGTGTGAGAATGCCTTCGTCAACGGCTGCGATACAGACATCATATTTCTGCCAAGAACGTCTGCCGTGAACTTCAAACGCAATACTCACCTCGTTGTTTGGACGGATGACTGCCTCATTAGGCTGGGTCTGAGAAAGAAGTGAAATCTTTTCAGTCGTACCAGTGTCATTAGTTTGCGTGAGTGACATCTCAATTGAGAGTCGTCTACGTGTCGCATCGATTTTCAAAGGCACCACACCAAACGCTCGAGCCGGGAGAAGGGATTTGTTGTCTATCTGTGATGCTGTATCCATTGGTACTGCTCGAGTCAGTGTTCCTGAGAGATATACATTCGGTTTATAACTATCTCGCACAGGGATGGATATGGTAGCAGTGTTTTTCTTCATCGCTATCGTGCGATGACTGAGCACCCGATCCCGTTCGACGGTGAGTAGGAGTGTGCCGGAAAAGGGTGCCTTAATATTTAATTTTGCCGTTTCTCCGGGACGATAAACAGGTTTGTCAAGGGTTAGGTCTAACCGAGTAGGATGTTCCATAGAAACAGGAGTGTTTCGCCATCCACTCACGTAAAATGATATTTCTGCTGTCGCTGTTGATTCTACGTCCTCAAGGCGAACCCTGTATTCACCGTAGTCTGAAGGCGTTAGTGTTACTGTCTGGGCTGTTTCTGCCGAGGTTAGGTCGTATGTTTTTACCGCTGTCGTTTGTGCTTCGGAGACATATTCGTAACGTCCTGCCGAGTTCTGCCGAAGTATGGTGTTCCAATGGACTTTATGGAGGCTCAATTTTAAGGCTCTCCCGGGTGCCGTTGCCATTGCATCGTCAACCGCTACATAGTCGAATCGGAGCGGTTGGTTAATTTTAACCGATCCAGTCGTGGCTCGCCGGATCCCGACATAATGTGAGTACGGATAAATAACAACTCGGTGTGAAGTAGTGACGGCTCTTCCACCAATTTCGCTGACGGTTGCTGTCAGAATACCGTTAAGCAGAGAGGGTGCTTTCAGAGTTGCAGGCACCGTAAATTGGTAGAGTGCTTTACCCGCTGTGTCGGTTTGAGCTTCTCCCAATTCAATGCGTTGACTTTCAAATTTTCTGGTGTTTCCAAAGACAAAAGAACGCCACTGTGTCGGGTCCGTATCTGGTGGTAAATTGTCTTCAGAAACGACAAACGGAACTGCTATCAGTTGACATGAAGCTTGAACCTTCCGTCCTACGGCTGGTGGTCCAAATAAATTCGTCGCTTTCACTTCAAGGTCGAGTGTTTCGCCAAGTTTATATGAGGCTTTATCGACTGTGACAGCGACTTTCATCCGGTCTGGCATGAATTCCTCGACCTGAAATTGGACACCTCCAACGACCCGATCGGCAATTTTCATCTTGGCAATGTAATTGCCTGTCAATGCGTAATCAGGGATCGGGATCTTCACGTCACAGGCACCGTTTTTGTTTGTCTGTTGCCTTAATTCTCGTATAATTCTACCATCTGGGGCGAGGACTTCAATGTGGGTCGGGAGCGGTTCAGGTATTGCTTGTTTCGCGCCGCGGACGATGCCAGCGAGTTGAACAGTCTCGCCAGGTCGATAAACGCCCCTACTTGTGTATAGAAACGCTTCATAACCTTTTTGTAAGTAGGCAGGTCCCGCGATATCGAAGTCTGCCATCGCTATTTCGTGCCGATCTAATTGAATGAAGGCGAGGTCATCACGTTTCGCGGCAGTAACCATAAAGGGTATGAAGTCTTCAGTTTTCTCTGCGACCTCAGTGAACTCTACAAATCCTGCCCAGTTGGTTGTGCCGCTGAGCAGTGTCTGGTTATTATCGCTGATGAGTTTGACGCGGGCGGCTGGTACGGGTGCGCCGGTAGCAATGGATTTCACCCAAACGTACAACTTATCTCCAATGCGTTTAGCACTGATTCCCAAATCCGTAACGAGCACCCATTGATGCGCGCTATTCCACTCTCTATCTGCATTTCGGGCAACGACCTTGAAAATACCCACATGTTCGTCTGCGAGGTAATCTTCTAACGAAATAGGGGTCGTTACCTCTTCGTTCAACTGTGGCGGTACATCAAGCACTTCCGAATGAATGGGTTTCCCTAAATTCCTGCTCCAACGACTCCATCTATCTAATTTTGAAACATAAATAAGATTGTTCGCAAAAACTTTCTCAATTTCCAGTTTTACACGTTTGACATTGATCGTTGCGAGTCCGAGGTTTAAGTGCCCTTTTCTCGAAAGAAAGAAGCCTGCACCAAGAAACCGAAGCTGCGGTTGAAGGTCTGGAATCATGAGCTTCGTCATATAGTCTTGTTTTAAAACGGCATCGTTTCGAGCCGTCAAACCGCGCCGAATCTTTAGTGTATAGGTGGTACGCCGCTTAAAATTACCGTGGATTTCAATATTCCGGTAATCGGATATTACTTGGTAGTCTACTGCTGGTGTGAGTTCTAAATAGGGTTCAACAGCATCGCTGAGTACCGGTGCACTAAATCTGACGGAAATATAGGGGGTCCTATCGCTTTCCCAAACGTCTGAATATGTTACGCCGAGTGTCCCTCTACCACGGAGTATTACCGGTGTAATACTTGCTTTCTCAAGCCCGATTTGCCCACCTGTGCACTTAAATCCTTTTTCGATTTTGACTTTTATTTTTCGGTCTGCTTTGCCGCGTTTTATCCGTTTGGTCTTGAATTCTACTGTCCGCGCGGTCGCTGTGTTGGTTTCAATCTGATAGGGGATTTCTGTGCCATCATCAAGTTCAATAGAGAGATGTGCCTTTAAATCGGCGGTAGTTACTGGATAATTGAATGCTATTGTTCCGATGCCTGTTGCATATTCACGCGTGTCGTCAGTGCTGAATTCCATACGTGCCTGCTGCACTTTAAAGGGTTCGGTGGCAAATTTAAATTCTTTTTGTCCAGTGAGTAGAAATGCTTCGGTCGGGTTGAGTTCAGATGTGAGTTCGACCATGTATCGTGCGGAGGGTGCCAAAGGGGCATCTAAAAAGAGACCTATTCGGTCGGGGGCTACCCAACGCGCGGTGCCCTGAACAGCGGGTGTAAACCGCAGAGCTTCCGCTGGAACCTCTGTCCCGACGCGCGATTTATCAATGATTGCCTCTGAAAAGGTAATCGAAAAATCTGTCCATTGTGGGACTTCCCCTTGTGGCGCGAAAGTATTAACGCTATAGCGCGTCTTGGCGCGGGCGTTTTCCTGCATAATATAGATGATGCAGGCACCAAGAAGTAGCGTCATTAACCCTATGACCCCGATTAAGCTTTTCAGTAACAAATTTCGATTTTCAGGCTCCGCCGAAGAATTTTTAGAGAGTTTGGAAAACACCATGAGAAGTGCCTCCTATATTTTAAATATTTTGTCTTTATGGATTCCTTATTTTCGACGACTGAAGGACTGTTTATAGAAAAATTTCTTGTCTTCCAACATTGTTTTCCTGATTCGCCATATTTAACGAGTATAAACAGAAAAAGATACTGGATAGATTAAGCAATTTTTATGCCAATGTTTTTGACTGTTGTTATATTATGTGTTTAAGGGCGGAAACCATATTGGACGTAGTTTTAAGGCTTATCAGGAGAAGATAAGAGAGTGTCTATAGGTGAGGTTATGTGTAAATATAAACACATAGGGACGGATATAGAGATCCGTCCCTATTGATAAGCACTTTTGGCGCGATTTTCAAGCCAAAGTGTGTTCTATTTTTGAAACTTGCGCACACTTACGACCTTCAAAACCAGAATCGTGACATCAAAATAATCTGGTCGGTGCCTTGGAGTTGACGTAGGGTGCCTTTTTCGCTGATGGTGTCATCCTCACCACGGTCAGCATTTGCAAGATTTGCCCAATAGAACAGTGAGATCGCGCCGTTTTCCATGAAGTTGTATTGGGCACTGAGGGTCACACGCTGGCTTGCGTCCCCCTTAACTGTCCGATCCGGATCGAACAACCCGTAGCGACCTGAGAGCGTAAGTTGTGGCAGAACGCGATATTTAGCACCGACATAATATCCCTTTGAATCAATAGCATCTGATGCGAAAGAGGCTATCTCTCCACTGTTTCCGAAATTGAATTCGCCTTCAACACTCAGCCCGGCATAAGAGGCAGTGAGAAATGCACCAATGAGGCGTTCCCAGTCTTCGCCCGGTTTTTCAAAGATGCCAGAGATACCGGCACGAACCGGTCCGAGTTGTGCGCCGAGTGTGCCGAGTCCGCCTTTCGCTGTTGCGTTGGCGGCGTTAAAGACCGCTGCATTGTAGAAAACTTTACCCGCACTTCCACCGAGTTCAACACCGACATCCCGTTTGTTGGAACCGAGTCCATAACCTTCGCGTACGAGTATGTTATGGTCCTTCTGTTTAATAGCGAAAGGTAGACGGAATTGTCCAACTTTGACGTAGAGATGTTTGGGAATAGCATCTACCGTTGCAAAGGCATTCATCGTTGTTCCAACATTGTTAGAAAGGGTAAGCCTAATGTGTTCTGAGGCTTGTGCGTTGAACGTTACTTCTGCTTGCATGAGCAGGAATCTATCAACCGACGAGTGGCATGAACTGCAGTTGGCTATAGCATTTTGCTTTTCGTCAACATGTGTTGTTTTGATGAATGCAGTCTGGAAATCAAGTGAGGTTGTGAGTTGTTTGACGACCTCTTTGGCTTCTTCGGTCACGGCTTCCATGTCAAAGTCTTCGGGGAATTCAAAATAATTCTCTTCAAAAATTTCGCCGATACGGTTTCGGGGTCCACCCCCTGCCGGGTCAAGATGACAAAAACTACATTCTTTGTCGAGTTCTGTTGCAAACTCAGGGCGCGCCTCTGCACCCATCGGTAAAAAAAGACTGAGTGCGATACCTACTATAAACACAAGTCGTAGGAACGATAGTGTGATATTAAATACCTCCAAGTATTTTAGTCGTTCGGTAGTGTAGCAGATCCGCTTCACGTAGTTATTGTAATGTGTGTCCAAAAGAGTCTCCTCGTTTTACAGTAAAATTCGATTGTCTTAAGCAAGGCTGGCGAGGTTTTGAATCTCGCCAGCAAGCGTCCTAATCAAGTTCTGTGAAGACGTAATCAATATCTTCAACTTGGGCGTGGCATCCCCAACATACACCATCTTGGGCGATGACGCGGAACTCGGCATCTGATGCGTTTCGGACATATTCGATGAACTCCCAATCATTGTGATCAGGATCCACCCCCGCTTTTTTCCGCATAATTGCGATAAGTCCAACAAAGTCTTTATCTGGACGGTATGCTTCTTTTACAACAATACTTCCGTCAGGATATGGAAACTGTTGTTCGCCGTTTGGCGCGATATCTTCCAGTGTTTTGTTGACATATACGTTTTTTGTACCGTTGTGCGGATCGCCACCCGGGACAGGAGGAATGGGTTCAGCATTTAATTTTAACCACTGTGTATATCCTGCCACATCGTCCGGTAATCCAGGAAGAGCAGCTACCGGTTCTTCAGGTTTAGTAGGTTCTTCTGTAGTTCCGGTCTCGGTTTCTTCTTGTTGTTCAATAAGTTCTTCTAACTGTTTTTCGGCGCACGCACTGAGGAGTAGACAACTCGTCAGTATTATTGCGAGACAAGATAGCAGGTTTTGTGTGTACGTTTTCATCTAATCTTCGGGCAGGAGACCCAATGCTTTAGCGTTGGGAGGAATGCCCGTCTCCTTTTTTCTTGACATTACTGTTAGAATGTTGTATAATGATAGTATCAAGTTGGCAGACATTTCCAGCGTTACCACTTGGTAACGTGTCTGCCTACCTACTGGGAAGGGGTTAAAAGCTTGATACTTGATGTCCATAATGAAAAAACGAAAGTTTACACGCAGAACGTATAAATATCAGATACGCGAACATCCGAAAAATAAGCGTCTCGGCAATATGCTTGACGACTTGTCTGATGTCCACAACCACTTTCTGAAGTTGGAAAACCGCTATTACCGCATCTATGGTAAATATGCGGGGCGGTATCGGCTGCAACCGCACTTGACGAAGTTGCTCGAAGGCACCCATCAACATTGGGCGTGGATACCACGCGACACGCTTGACGCGGTGATTATCCGACTGCATATTGCTTGGGAACGCTTTTTTGATTTCCCTGATGTCGGGCGTCCAAAGTTTAAGCGCAAAGACCGTTATCGTTCTGCGAAGTTTCAATCCGGCTACAAACTTGAAGAAGGACGTGTCCGCATTTCTTTTAAAGAATGGGACGACGCCTCGGAATCCTTGAAGTTCAATAAACGTTGGTTTTCTTTTCACCAGCATCGCGATTGGAACGGGAACGTCCGTTATATCCAAATCCTTCGCGATGCTGTTGGCACTTATTGGCTTTATGTCGTGACAGATGATGTGTCTAAAGAAGTTCTGCCCGCTACGGGTGAAAGTGTAGGTGCA
>JAJEDN010000124.1 GCA_022821495.1 Candidatus Poribacteria bacterium | reverse complement strand
GGTGGTTTTTTGAATCATTAGAATGCCATTTCATGCGCTAAAAATCAAGCAATCTTTTCAAAACCATCGCATTTTCACCTTGCTATACCTGCTATCTCTTGATTATTACTGCCTCCTTGATAACTTTGATAAATATCAGTTTAATTAAAATCAACTTTTTAACTTTCCTTGCGGTTCGATTAGGTAATCTGAAGGTTGAGTGTGCTCTCCTGTAGATCCGCTTTCCACTTCGTTCCAAGCTACGCGCGCTGTTCAAAAAAGATTGTGATATACCTATTTCTAAGTTTCCTTGCGGTTCGATTAGGTAATCTGAAGGTTGAGGGTGCTCTCCCGTAGATCCGCTTTCCACTTCGTTCCAAGCTACGCGCGCTTTTGAAAAAAGGATTTGATATACCTAATACCTCTTTACTGATTGCTGACGGTTGAAAGCCATACTAATGTGTCCGCATTGCCTTTGCTGGCATGATCCGAGCTGCTTTTATCGCAGGATACAAACTGACAACAGCCGCTGATAGCATAACAGTGATAGCAGGAATATAGAGGCTTCGGACGTTGACTTCAGCATACAGCGTCTTGAGTTTCATGCCGCCGAAGGTAATTTCCTCGGGATATGTGATACCGTATATGGACAGCAAATAATTGGCTAAGACGCCAAGAAGCGCGCCAACACAGATGCTGACGAGTGCTATAATCACCACTTCGCAAATTACGAGCCAGAAGATTTGCCCCGGCTTTGTACCAACCGCCTTCAACACACCGTATTCACGTGTCCGCTCCAGCACCGACATCAGCACCGTATTCAGAACGCCAATAGCCACAATCAGCATAATCACCCAGCGGGAAATCGCATCCCCCTGTTGATCGGTTTTCATCGCGCGATAAAAGGATTTAGCGATCACCTGCCACGGCGCGACATCAAGCGTTGAATCGCTGAGGTTCGCTTCAATTTCGCTTGTGACTTTATCCACTCGATTGATATTTGAAACAATCACAACGATTTCATGGGCGCGTCCCTCAAGCACAAACAACTCCTGAGCATCTTCAATGTGTAAATAGCACCCCGTTCTATCCGTTATGTCGTCCCCACTCTCTACGATCCCAACGATCTTATACACGTCATTCGCAAGTGAACCATCGGCACCTTGCGAAAAAATCACAATCTCACTACCAACCTCTGCCGAAAGAATCCTTGCCAAACCTTTTCCAATAACTGCTTCATGCGAAGCGATTTCTGCTAATATATCGCCTTTAATCACTTTGTTATCAAATCGAGTGGCTTGGATCTCCTGCGCGACATCAACGCCAATGATCTGGACACCCGTACTTTTCTCACCAACTGAACCCAACCCTGCGCCGTATACTCGCTGTGTCCACGCTTCAACGCCTGGTGTGTTCTGAATCGCCGAACCCACGACAGACGGGTTATCAATCGTTTTATAAAGCGACGGCTTATCAAGATATCCTTCGCGGTGCACCTGGATATGCCCGGTACGATTTCGAGTGAACATCTCAATAACACCGCCATACGCACCATCAGACAAACCGATGGTTAGCGACAGGAGCGTAAAACCGACGATCATTGCGAGTGCGGTGAGAATTGTCCGCCGTTTCTGACGGAAGATGTTACGAAACGCAATCTTAAGTATCATAATAGTAGGCACACGCCGCGCGCCGTTCAACCTATCTCCTTCTCTGGAGATTTCGGCGCGTGAAAATCTTATCATCAACGTCCGAATCAAACGTAGCCTTCATCCATCGAACGATCGTTTTGTGTCCCTCTTTGTTTTGAGGCACTATTTCTATCACAGCGGGAAGCACTTTGTCACCAAAGGTTTTAATTTCTTTGAAATTCATAACCCGCATCAGGTTCCCCTTTTCGTCATAGAACCGCTGCCACACCGGCGTATAATCGCTGGATTGCATCGCTGCAACAATCCGCCCCCAAACGATTGGAGAGTCCTCTTTCGGCACAAGTTGGACATAGAGATGGTCAGGAGACGCGTCTTCAGGTGTAACGTACTGATAGGTGTAATCCTCCAGCATCGACGACTCCCGAACCAAATCGTCATTCGTGAAATCGGAACCCATCCACGACCCCATCATCATCGACGGCGGAATCTTCATCGTCTTGTTCGTCTTCGGCAGATAGTTCCACATCTCGTTCCCGATGCGGAGTGTCGCGACCCCTTGTTCCTTCTTCGGCGCGGTAATCCTGATAAACGTCTTATCCATCCCCTTTGACCAGACCGTCATCGCAAGCGTGCGTTCCCAATGCGGCGTGACAATGTGCATCTCCATATCAGCATGACTCGTCTCACTCCGATAGAGCTGATCAATCTTTTTCACAACAGTCTCAACATCAGGAACATGTTCATTCGCTTGCCCCGACACACAAAACGAAACAACCAACGCAAGCAAAAACCACACCTTCAAACGCCGTGATCTATTTTGTATTTTATCCCTCAATTTCGCCATTTTTCGGTTACCCCTTCTACCTTCACCTTATACTCTTATGATACATCAAAATGTCTTAAGAGTGCAAGTTTTTCAGATTTACCGTACAAGGTCATTCAATTGTCCATTTTTCGCTCAAATCCTCACCCCCAGGCCCGGTAGGGTGTTTCTTCACTGTTTCCTAACCGCACCGAATCCTTAAGAATAAAGACGTGAAACCCAATAATTTCTTAAAATTGAATGGCTCTGATCAGATCCACACATTCGGTTGACATCTGTCCGCCGAATGTGTTATTATTTTTCATTGCGACCTGCATTCAGACAAACACAAGGCCAAATCCACTAAGAAGTTTGCATTGGAGAAAGGGAAATGAGAAAAGAACACAATCAAAAGTGTGCCAACACCTACTACAATCAAGGGCTGGCTCACAGCAAAAATGACGAACTTGACAAAGCAATTGAAAACTACACCAAAGCGATTGAACTCAAACCCGATTATGCTGAAGCATATTACAATCGCGGTTTTGTCTACCGTATGAAAGAAGATTATAAGCGTGCCATCGCAGATTATACCAAAGCTATAAAAATCGACCCCCATAACGCTGATGCCTATTACCGTCGCAGCAGGGCATGGTTATACCTCGGAGAAGAGGAAAAAGCGAAATCGGATATGAAGACTGCCAGCGACATCGGAATAAACAACACTACAGCTATAGATGAAATACTACGAGACTATGATCGCGCATGGAAAACCCTCGGTAACTTATGAGATATTTGACAATTGTGGAAATTCTGGAGGTTGCCGAGGGACATGTCGGAGACTACCAATTCTTGAATGAAGATCGGTTACACTATTTAGTCGAAGCAGTTCGGGCAAAATTTGGCGATACAGAACTATATCCGACTTTATTTCAAAAAGCTGCGGTGTATGCGCATCACATCATTACAGGCCATATATTTTTCGACGGGAATAAGCGTATTGGCTTAACATGTGCACTCCGGTTTTTAGAATTGAACGGTTACTCCCGTCGTCTCAATATTGATGATTCAATTATTGAACTCGGTTTTAAGATCGCGGATGGTACTATAACAGATATTGAAATTATTGCCGACCACATAGAGTCGTGGATTTTGTAAAAAACGAATGCTAACGCGGCACCAAATTTATCCTTCCAAACTACCTCCAGAAACTATAAACACGCCGCCCTTATAGGGCTAAATTCTTCTTTTCAACGCTTTCTATAAATATGCCGTTCCTACGGAACTCAAGAGCAGTTTTAGGATAGGCGAGGTTTGAGATTAAGATTCGGCGCAGTTCCAAACCGCGCCTACCAATAGGTGAAACCATGAATGCCCTAAGACACTCCAAAAATTGACTTGACAAAATACTTTGTAAAATGATAAACTTACTACAAACAAGGGAACCCAGAAATAATACCCTTAGTTCTTAAAGACAGAGAAAGGACAACAACATGGCATCACAGAACGAACTACAGTCAATGTTAGACGCACCCATCGGCTTAGCACCGAACACCTACCTACACTTCTATAACGGTGGGAAACTCCGTGCCGAGTTTATGGGTGAAGATGACCCCAAAGATGATTATTACTCCGAAGAATGGATCTTCTCCACAAACCGAGCAATTACACCCGGCAGAGAAAATCCACCCGATAAAGGCTTAAGCCGCATCGAACTCCCAAGCGGCGAGATTGTACTCCTGAAAGCACTGCTCGACGCATTCCCTGAAGAGACACTCGGTAGTGCACACGTTGATAAATACGGTACCGAATTAGGCGTGCTTCTCAAGATTTTTGATGTTGGTGAAGGCGCGCATATCCCGATCCATTGGCATCCGAACCCCGATTTCTCACAAAAACACCTCAATTCCCCCTTCGGCAAAAACGAGGCGTGGATCTTAATCGGCACGCGTCCCGGTGCGAAAGCGTGGATAGGTTGGAAAGAAGCAATAGACAAAGCAGAATTCCGCCGCCTGATGGAAGCGCAAGATGTACCCACACTACGAAGCCTCATGCACGTCGTCGAACCGAAAGTCGGGGAAGTCTATTTCTTACGCACACCGATCGTCCATTCGCTCGGTACAGGGCTTTGTGTCCTCGAACCGCAGGAACCCACCGACTGGAACATCCTCGCCGAATGGGAAGGTTTCCCGTTTGAAAGAGATGACGGACACCTCGGTCTCGGATGGGATCTCGCTGTAGATGCCGCCGAATTCGACAAACTCGAATTGGACTACCTCAATAACTACATCCGGCGCACGCCAGAACTCGTCCGCGGAGAAGGCGATAATCGTGAAGACCGAATCGTGCCAGCGGAAGCCTCGAAATTCTTCGGATGCTCGCGTCTGACAGTGAGTTCGACGCTTAATATGCCTGCAGATCAAGGCTTTTATGCCCTTGTAACTTTAGGCGGTGAAGGCGTACTGCGTGGTAATTTTGACGATGTTCCGCTTAAACGCGGCAAATCCGTCTTCATTCCACGATGCCTATCTGGTTACGACATTGTTAGCACTGGCGACGCACCGATGGAAATCATCTGTTGCTATCCACCAAGTCTTTAAAGTAGTAGGCATACGCCGTATGCCGCAATAACTTGCTGTGCGACGCAAATGGTAGTACGCAATGTTAGACTTTAAACCCCCTAAACCGAATACAACTGCGATTCGAGCGGCGCAAGCTTTCATACCACTCATTAATCGCTTGTTTTTGAAGGGGTTAACCTTAGATGTTGATACAGCGTCCATTGCCCGCTTAAAAATGACGGACGGACACCCGACTGTGCTGGCACCGAACCACGCCGCGCGCGCGGATCCTGCCGTCACGTTCCTCCTGTCCAAGCAGCTCTCTCAGCAGTACTACTACATGACTGCACGGGAAAGCTTTGACAAAGGGAAATTCGGCGGCTTACGCAGTTTCCTGCTGCAGCGGTTCGGTGCATACTCAATCGTCCGTGGCACCGCAGACCGAAACGCTTTCCGTACGACGCGGGAACTCCTATGTGAAGGCAACTCGCCGCTTGTCATCTTCGCTGAGGGCGAAATTTCACGGCAAAATGATACCGTCATGCGGTTTGAGAGGGGGATTATACAACTCTGTTTCTGGGCTTTGGACGACATGGCGAAAGCTGAAATCGACAAACCGCTCTATGTTGTCCCTATCGGGATCAAATATCATTATCCACAAGACATGTGGGACGACATTGATACCGCCCTCACAGAATTAGAGACACACATTCTACCGCCTGCTGAGAGAACGCCGATTGAACGCTACGAACGGTTGCGACGTATCGGTGTAGCGATATTCAAAACGCTCGCAGCCGAGTATCAGTACAAAGTGGACGAAACCGTGCCACTCAATGTGCACATCGAAAAATTAAAAGAGCAAATCTTGTCCCATGCTGAAAAGATCATGGGCATCCGCTCCGAAGCCGATGTACTCACAAGGGTGCGTACGTTGAAAAACTTAGTCGATGCTGAAGTCTATAGAGACGTTGAGCAGATGACAGAATACGAACAGAAAATACATGAGGAACTACTCCAGAAATTCCAACGATTTTATCCGGACCTGGAGCGGTTAATCAACTTTATATCAATTTCAGACGGATATGTCGCCGAAGCACCTTCACCCGAACGGTTCCTTGAGGTCATCATCCGTCTCGAAAGAGAAGTGTTTGGTACAGCAAAAATGCGGGGACCGCGGGTCGCATCAATTCGCGTCGGTGAACCCAAAAATCTCCGAGAATGCTACGATACCTACAAAGCAGAGAAAAGAGAAACGGTCGAGCAGATAACCCTTGAACTCGAAACAGCAGTTCAGACCTTGGTTAAGGGTGTATCGTAATTACGCTATAGCACAAAACCCGTAGTCCGTAATGCAGCAGATCGCTTATGGGCGAATCCGTCGTAAAATGGAGGGTGGTTTTGCTTGGGTGTTTCTTCAACTTCAGAGAGTAGCACATCAAGCACTAACCTGTGTCATCACTCCGCAAGGTAAAATTAAAAAGGAGAAAACATGGCAAAAAAATTGTCAATTGGAAGTTGGGCTTACGCATTTGGTCCTTATGAAGATAACCCTGTCCCGTTTGATGATGTCGTCAAGCGTCTCAGCGAACTGGAATTTGACGGCGTTGAAATCGGGGCATTCAAACCGCATATCGATATTAACGACTATCCGATGAAAAGCGATCGGGATGCCGTTAAAGGTTTAATTTCCTATTACGGCTTAGAAGTCTCTGGCTTAGCCGCAGACTTCTGGTCCCATCCAGGTCCTGCCACAGATGAGGCACAAGAGGACGATAAGTACTTTAAACTGTTCAAAGAAAACCTCCAACTCGCCTTAGATCTTGGATCGCCTGCTATCCGAGTAGATACAGTAAACGATCCCGAAGAGGGAATTCCGGGGGTTGAGTGGGAGAAAGCATGGGATCGGATCGTTTCCGTCTGGAGACGCTGCGCCCAAGTCGCTGAAGATCACGGCGTATTAATGCTCTGGGAATTTGAACCCGGATTCATGTTCAACAAACCCAGCGACATTATTAACATGCCAAAGGCTGTCGATCATCCGAATTTCAAAGTGATGTTTGATACATGCCACGCGCAGATGTGCGCGGTGGTTGGTTCCCGACAGCGCGGCGAAAAGGAGACGCTCGGCGATAACGGTGTCATTGATCTCGCACGGCAGCTGAAAGGCGAAATCGGACATTTCCACCTCATCGATTCCGATAACACGCTCCATGGCGATGAAACAAGCACACATGCTCCCTTCGGAGACGGCGTGCTGGACTTCGACGCAATTATCCCTGTCATCATGGACGAAACAGGTTACGATGGCGATTGGTTCTCTATCGATCTCTGTTTCTGGCCCAACGCGTGGGATGTCACGGAAGACGCGAAGAAGTTCCTAACACCCTACCTGGAACGGTATTAGTGCTATAGTTGTCAGTTATCAGTTGTCAGTTGGTTCTCCTTACAGTGAGAGTTAACCCCTTGTGGCAGGAGAGTTATAAGTGGTAAGTTAAGAAAAAATCTCTTAACCTATAACTTCTTAATTTATAACCTTTTGCCACAGCACGCCTCTTAACTTATAACTTATAACTTATAACTTATAAAATATGTTGAACCTACGTTCATTAGACTCCTTAATCGAACTCGCCTTTGAAGAGGACATCGGTATCGGCGATATCACAACAGACGCGACAGTCCCATCTACACAAAAGGGGGTAGGGACGCTCCTTGCGAAGAGTGAGGGTATTGTCGCAGGACTACCGGTAGCCGAGCGAGTGTTTGAGAAACTGGATTCGACATTGACATTTCGCAGACTTGTCAACGATGGTGACACTGTAAGCGTAAGCACACCCATCGCCGAAGTACAAGGGAATGCCAAAAGTATCCTGATCGGCGAGCGGACGGCACTAAACTTTTTGCAACGCCTCTCCGGGATAGCAACGCTCACCGCACAATTTGTCGCAGCGGTGGCTGGTTATGATACTAAAATCGTGGACACTCGGAAAACTGCAGCCGGATGGCGAGCCGTTCAAAAATACGCTGTGCGCATTGGTGGCGCGCAAAACCACCGCTTCGGTCTTTACGACGGTGTACTCATCAAGGATAACCACATCGTCGCAGCGGACGGTATCACCAACGCTGTCCAACAGGCACGACGAGTTGTCCCACACACAGCAAAAATTGAGGTTGAAGTCGAAACCGTTGAACAGGTTGATGAAGCACTGAGCGTTGGGGCGGATATTTTACTCCTCGACAATATGCCCCCCGGCATCATGCAACGCGTTGTTCAAGAGATAGGAGACCGAGCAATAACAGAAGCCTCTGGTGGGATTACACTTGACAGCGTACAAACTGTGGCAGCTACCGGTGTAGATTTCATCTCTGTTGGGGCATTGACACACTCGGCAATGCCAATGGATATTAGTTTAACGTTGACACTCGTTGCTGAGTCGAGAACAAGTTAATTCCCAACAAAGGAGATTTCACTGGCAATGCAGGAATTCTTGAACCGCGAAAACGTGGTTCGTGGCACACTCCTTTTCATAGTGTGCACATTCGCAGGGTTATTCCTTAGTTTTTTATGGAGTGGTAGTCAAGACCTAAAGCAAGTTTTTCGAGAGATGCAGATTGAGATGCTCCTCGGTGCTTGCCTATGTATGTTTGTTGATTGGCTGTTCGGAGCACTTCGGTTCCATATCTTTATTCGGAAGGTGATGCCGGCAATTCGGTTCCGGGACAGCCTCCGTGCGAATTTAGCGACCCTCTGTGTTTCAGCCATCACCCCTTTCCAGACGGGTGGCGTCGGTCATCTCTACATCTACGCACGCGCAGGTGTCCCGCTATCAGGGGCAATAACATCAGGTATCATCTGCTTTCTCGCAACACTCGTCAGCCTTATCCTCTGTGCAGGCGCGATTCTCTGGTTGGATCCACCTTTCCTACCGAAAGGAATTACATGGGTAAATCTATTCAGTTTTCTGATGTTCGGTCTGGTGTTCGTATCGTTCATCTTGCTGCTTTTCAAGCCAGAAATCGTCTTCCGTCTCTTTCACTGGCTCTGCAATGCGGCACAACGAAGATTCGCTCGCCTCGCACCTATTCTTGAACGCGCCACATTAAAAGTGGAACAACTGACGACTGAACATAAAACGTTTGCGACGATGTTCTTCCGCAACCATAAATGGACGTGCGCGTTGAGCATACCCCTGACTTGTGGTTTTATGGGCGCACGAATCGTCGGCAGCTACATAGTCGTACAAGCACTCAATGGCGATACAACACTCTGGGAACTCTGTGTTACGGGGTTGGTACTCAATTTTGTTGTACTGTTCGCACCAAGCCCAGGCGCAAGCGGGGTCGCAGAGGTTGTAACCGTCGGACTCATGGAGAATTTGATTGCCAAAAAATTAATACCCCTCTTCGTATTACTGACACGATTCTTTAGTATCTACTGTGCCGTCGTTGTTGGCGGTATTATAAGCAGTTTACAAGTCACCAAAGATTTTAGAAGCAACAAAAAGGACGTAGCCAAAGATACTATGTTGTAAGATCTATCCCGTTTCATCCGAAATTTAATGGATAAAATGGGTACAAGAAAGGAACATTATGAAAATTGAACCTACAACGACGAAACTCGGTTGGATCGGCACAGGTGTGATGGGACGCTGGATGTGCCAACATCTGATGGATTTGGGATATGCAATGACCGTCTATAACCGTACAAAAGCGAAGGCAGATCCACTCTTGGAAGCAGGCGCGGAATGGGCAGACTCACCCAGTGCAGTCGCAGCGGCTTCGGATATCGTTTTTACAATTGTCGGATTTCCACCCGATGTGCGCGAAGTCTATCTCGGCGATAACGGCATCTTAAAGGGCGCGAAACACGGAAGCATCATCGTCGATATGACGACAACAGAACCCTCTCTTGCACAAGAGATTTACGCAGCCGCGCAAGCGCAAGATGTCGCATCGGTAGACGCACCCGTCTCAGGTGGCGATGTCGGGGCAAAAGAAGCACGCCTTTCCATTATGGTCGGTGGTGACGAAGATGCAGTGCAAACCGTGATGCCGCTCTTTGAAGCGATGGGGAAAAATATCGTTCACCAAGGTGGCGCAGGCGCGGGACAACACACTAAAATGTGCAATCAGATTACGATTTCTGGCACAATGATCGGGGTCTGCGAAGGGTTAATCTACGGACACAAAGCCGGTCTGGATTTGGAGACGATGCTGTCATCAATTAGTGGCGGCGCGGCTGCCTGCTGGTCCTTGGATAACCTCGCGCCGCGCGTGCTACAACGGAACTTCGATCCCGGCTTCTTCGTAGAGCATTTCATCAAAGACATGAGCATCGCTTTGGATGAGGCGCGCAAGATGAATCTGAGTCTACCGGGACTAGCGTTAGTGCATCAGCTCTACACGGCGGTACAAGCACAAGGACACGGTAGGTTAGGCACACAGGCTCTGATGTTGGCGTTAGAACAGATGTCCGGCGTGGAAATGGATTAATTTTCCACACTTCGTAACAATGTCCACTGCTGGTGCGGCTTTAAATTGCACCAGCAACACAATAGACCCATAATTGCCCTCTCCATTTTAACATCCTCGCCAGCATTGAAAGAGGTTGTTGTTCTCCAAGTTTCAAAGGACGTTTGGGTCCTTATATAAAGAGACAAATGCCTCTACAAGGACGAGAAATCATGAGAACTTTTGGGACACAGGGACCTGTCAATCCTCGCGATAACTACGTCGTTACGCGTGTTCAGGAGACCGCTGATTTCATCGAACGCATCAAAGATGGAAAATACATCGTCATCTTCGCACCCCGACAAACCGGCAAGACGACTTTCCTTCGCGCTGCGCTCGCCACGCTGACAACTGAAGACCCATCTTATTTTCCCATTCAACTCGATTTCCAGATCCAGCGCAACGCCGCACCTACTGCTTTTTACACGCAGCTTGCCTATATGATTCGCAGGCAAATCCAATTCGTTTTCCAAAAACGTGGCACTGTCCTGCCTGAAGTACTCACACAATTCTTGGAAAACACACACCTGACCGATCACTTTTCAATGACGACGTTCTTTGAACAATTGGGTAAACTATTAGGGGCGCATAGGGTTATCCTCTTCATTGACGAGTTTGATGGTATCCCACAAGCGATTGTGAGCGATTTTCTGTACGCACTCCGTTATATCTATCTCTCGGAAGAATTTCACTGTCCACACAGCGTCGGCATCGTCGGCGTTAAGAACATCAGGCAGCTAAACTATGATGACACTATCTCACCGTTTAATATCCAAGATGAGTTCATCGTGCCAAACTTTACGCTCGAACAGGTTGGTGAACTCTTTGCCCAGTACACGGATGAAGTTGGACAACCTTTCGCGCCTGAAGTCATTCAGATGCTCCACAAACAGACCGCTGGACAACCATTTCTCATCAACCGAGCCGCGCAAATTCTGACAACAGAACTCGATATTCCGAAAACCGAACCGATTACCATAGATCATTTCACAGCAGCGCATCGGCAGCTCCTTGAGGAAGGTAACACCAACATCGATCATCTCCTAACCAATGTGCGTAAGGATCAACGCTTTGAAAAAATTCTTATGAGAATCACGGCTTATGATAGTGGTTTAGTTTTCAACCCAGACGATCCACATATCAATGCACTTGTCACCTATGGTGTCATTAAGAGGGGCAATGATCGAATGTGTGAGATCGTTAATCCTATCTATCAACACCGGATCCTTCAGACGTTCAAACCTACAATTAACGGACTTGAATCGGTATATCTTCCCGAAGATATAGACTTTACGGATTACCTTTCCACTACCGGGCAGTTGGAGATAGCACAACTCTTAGATAACTTTCAGGATTTCATCGCACGCGCAGGATTCAGGATCCTCCAAGTCCCAGACACGCCGCAAGAATACGTTGGACAGCATCTGCTTTACGCCTATTTGGACACCTTTGCCCGGATTGTCGGTGCTGACATGTTCCTTGAAGTCCAAACGGGCCGCGGTAGGATGGATCTTCTCCTCCTATACAATCAGCGAAAATACATCGTTGAAACAAAGATTTGGGAAGGCGATAGGTCTTATCAAGCAGGCAAGCAGCAACTGGCGGCCTATCTCAAGTTGGAAGTCGTAACAGAAGGCTATTACGTTGTATTCGATCACCGACAAAAACCGGAACCTCGCGTAGAAACAGAAACCCTCGCTGGCGTGCATATTCGGAGTTATGTCATTCCTGTTATACAAACCGTCCCTTCAAACACACGCTAACGCACCGATTTCAAATTGGGAAAAAGTTAGTTCAGACGAAAACAGAGACACACGCCATTCAAATCAAAAACTGCCTGATGCACCATTGATTCGGACGTTTTAAGCGAAAGTCTATTATTGTCGGGACGGCCGCAGAGATGCGATAATACAGCTCGCATTATTGTAAATTTATCATTATACTAAAGTTTGGACGATATTGTAAAGTTTATGCTGCCTTGTCGAAAGGCAGTGTCGTATCGGGTTGAAAATCGGTGCTAATATTCTGTGAGTTTGTTTTTCGCTTGAACTTGGCAGAAAATGATGCCACCGCCATTT
>JAJEDN010000044.1 GCA_022821495.1 Candidatus Poribacteria bacterium | reverse complement strand
GATTGTAGATTTCGGGGTTGGCAGTGCAATTTTTGATAGTGGACTTCTGCAAGATCTGATGGAGGATGAACCTATATGCCAACGATAAGAATCTGGGCTTTGGAATCTGACAATGATGCCAAAGCAGCCAGGTGTTTAGCGAACAAGTTGGTGAGGCATCTGCAGCTCAGCGATATATCTATTCAAACAGTTGAAAACCGGAGGTTTCTGAATAGCCGTAGAATCCGTGGAACTTTAAACGACAAATTGAGAAAGGCCGTTCAGAATTTCTTAGATCAAGGTGAATATGTTATTTTCGTCATTGACAGTGATAGTCCAATATCGCTTCATCAGCGGCGGCGGGAACCGAATTCATTTATTAATCAAATTGAACGAATTGTTAGAGACCGCAGTTTTAATGGCAGAGTATTTTTTGCTCCGGCTATTCATGAACTTGAGGCGTGGTTGTTAATTGATTGTCTCGGTATTTTCTGTTATTTCGCTACTCGCCGCGCACAGTATAGAAACAATTGCCGTGATAAAGTATTAACGAACCAGTCCTTCGTCCGATTGCTTAGACGTTATCAGAGCGGTAATACGGAACACATTGTCGAAACACAAGCCGGAGGCAATGGGTCCAAAGAGTACTTGGAGGATTTTTCTGAACAGGTTCTGCGAGCTCTCAATCCGAGCATACCGCAAAAGAACATTAACCGTGAACGCTACCATGAAAGGATTTCACCTGATCTGGCTAAATACGTAGTCATTGACACAGAGACATTGCGGCGTAATAATTCCCTCCGCGAGTTAGGAAATGTGTTAGCGCAATTCAAATGAATAGTAATTATGATAAGCGTGAGAGTTTGGAATTTGCAATCGGACTGCGATGCTGAAGCAGTCAAATTCTTGGAAGACGAATTTCTGAGATTCAGGCAGCTTGGGGATATTGCTATCCGAACAGCTGGAAGAAGGACGCTTCGCAAGTGTCATAGAAAAGGGACACTTTTAGAGGGAAGTTTTAGGAAGGCGATCCAGTACTACCTTAACCAAGACGACTATATTATCTTCATCGTTGACTCCGACCAACAAGGACAATCAGAATCAAAATCGCTTGTCGCGCAAATCAGACGTGTCGTCAAAAACAGCGATTTTTCTAATAAAATCTTTTTCTTGCCGGATATTCAAGAATGTAGGGACTCCATATCAACAGAGTGGCAGCACATCGTTTCGCACTTCCGCACCGAAGTTGAAAGTGAGCGCAAACGGTTTCGGGAGGAGTGGGATAAAACCCTCGCATACTTTCACGATGTGTTTGCTGATACGCCAGAGGAGGAAGTGATACGTCATTTTGAGGAAGCACTGGCAGAGGTGAGGCGTGAACGAGCCTGAGAACTCTGGTCAGTAGATAGCCATGCAGAACCCATACAGCGAAGACCAACTCATAGAACAACCTGCCATCAACCTACTTAAAGAAATCGGATGGGAGACGCTAAACTGCTACAGCGAATTTGAACAGACGGAAAAGAGTCCACTCGGTCGGCAAACCAAATCCGAAGTCGTCCTAACTGCCCGACTGGAAACCTCACTAAAACGCCTCAACCCTACCGCAACCAGTGATACTATCGCCAAGGCAATCGAAGAACTCACCCAATCCCGCGCAGTCATGAGTGCTATTGAAGCCAATCGCGAGATTTATACCCTCCTGAAAGACGGCGTGAAGGTCACCCTCACTGATCCAGACAGCGCAGACGAGACCGTTGAAGTGCTGCGAGTCATCGACTGGGAACACCCAGAGCACAACGATTTCTTCGCCGCATCCCAATTCTGGATTACCGGTGAGATGTATACAAAACGTCCAGATATAGTCTGTTTCGTTAACGGAATCCCTGTAGTCCTGATGGAGTTTAAGCGGATTGATGTCCATCTCCACGCTGCCTATAACGACAACCTCCGAGACTACAAAGACACCATCCCACACCTCTTTTGGTATAACGCTTTTATTTTACTCTCTAACGGCACGGAAAGTAAAGCCGGGAGCCTCACTGCCGATTGGGAACACTTCGCCGAATGGAAACGCATTCACAGCGAAGACGAAACCCCTCAAACCTCCTTAGAGACAATCCTGCATGCCCTTTGCACACCCGAAAGATTGCTCGATGTCGTCGAGAATTTTATCCTGTTTATGGAAGCACAAGGGGGATTAATCAAAATCCTCGCTAAGAACCATCAATACCTCGGTGTCAACAACACGATCGAATCCCTGAAACAGATTGAAGATAACCAAGGCAAACTCGGTGTTTTTTGGCATACACAGGGTAGCGGGAAAAGCATCTCAATGCTCTTTTTTGCCCAGAAAGTACTTAGAAAAGTGCCGGGAAATTGGACATTTGTTGTCGTAACCGATCGCAAGGAATTGGATAACCAAACCTACAAGACTTTCGCCAGTACAAGCGGGGTCTTGACACAGCAAGAAGTTCACGCAGAAGATATAAAACATCTTCGCCGCCTCCTTGGTGAAGACCATCGCTATATCTTCACGCTCATCCACAAGTTCCAGACACAAGGCGGCGAAAGACATCCAGTGCTCTCAGAGCGGTCAGACATCGTCGTCATCACAGATGAAGCGCATCGGAGCCAATACGATACACTCGCCTTGAACATGCGTACCGCGCTCCCTAACGCCGCATTCATCGCATTTACGGGTACACCGCTCATGGCTGGCGAAGAAAAAACAAAAACGGTCTTCGGGGATTATGTCAGTATTTATGATTTTAACCAATCTATTGTGGATCGCGCCACCGTGCCACTCTACTATGAGAACCGCGTACCGACGCTACAACTGATAAACGAAGCTTTCAACGAAGACATCGAACAGATCCTTGAGGATGCCGAACTCGATGAGGCGCAAGAGGCGAAGCTTGAACACGAATTCGCCAGAGAGTATCACCTCATCACACGAGATGATCGGTTGGAGACCATCGCTAAAGATATCGTCTCCCACTTTATAGGGAGAGGCTATCAAGGGAAAGCCATGGTTATCTCAATCGACAAAGCGACTGCTGTTAAAATGTTCGACAAAGTGCAGAAATATTGGCAGCGTTTAATTGAACAACTAAGATCCGAAGTAGTCACACGACACGGGAGTGAAAGGGGCTATTTGCAAGAGAGAATTCGCTACATGGAAGAGACTGATATGGCAGTCGTCGTTTCCCCGGGACAAAACGAAATCAATGAACTCAGGCAGAAAGGCGTAGACATCACGCCGCACCGCGCCCGTATGAACACAGAGGATTTAGACACCAAATTCAAAGACCCCGATGACCCCTTCCGAATTGTTTTCGTCTGTGCGATGTGGATAACCGGTTTCGATGTTCCCTCCTGTTCCACAATCTATCTTGACAAACCGCAGCGAAACCACACTTTGATGCAGACCATTGCCAGAGCGAATCGCGTCTTCGGTGAAAAAAATAACGGCTTAATTGTTGACTACATTGGCGTTTTCCGCGATCTGGAAAAAGCGTTGGCGATTTATGCTACGGGTGCGGATCTGGAAGGAAACCAGAAACCGATTGCGGATAAATCAGAACTAATTGAAAAACTCCGAGCGGCGATCGCCGAAATCACCGAATTCTGCCGAGGCCTCGGTGTTGACTTAAATACAGCCCAAACGGACGACGCATTCCAAAACATCGCCCAAATCAATGACGCAATGGAACGTATCCTGATTAACGATGAAACGAAAAAAGGATACCTACAACTCGCAACGAACGTCAGTAAATTATACAAAGCGATCCTGCCCGATCCCGATGCGCATGCATTTACCAAAATCTGTCAACTTATCCATATCATCGCGCAGAAAATCAGAAATTTGGCACCACCGACTGACATCTCCGATGTAATGACAGAGGTTGAGGCGGTGCTGGATCGGTCAATCGCACCTGAAGGCTATCGCATTCAGATACCGGCGGAGGGATACGATACGGAGCCAATAGACCTAAGTCAGATTGATTTTGAGCAGTTAAGCGAGCGATTCAATACACAGCACAAACGCGTCGAAGCGGAGAAACTTAGAGGCGCAATCAACAGCAAGCTCACCGCAATGATTCGGCTCAACAGAAACCGTATGAACTATCAGGAGAAATTTGAGGAGATGATCGCGGAATACAATGCGGGTACGATTGGGGTTTCGGACTATTTTCAGAGACTTTTTGATTTCGTTAATGATCTCAACGAAGAAGACCAACGCGCCAGGACTGAAAACCTCTCCGAAGAAGAATTAGCAGTGTTTGACCTTCTCACACAACGCGAGCCTCATTGCGAACCTCATTTAACTGCTCCACAACGGGATGAAGTTAAAAATGCTGTGAGGGAAATGCTTGAGACACTCAAACGAGAAAAATTGGGCTTGGATTGGCGGAAACATACACAAACACGTGCACAAGTCAGACTTGCTGTTGAAAATATACTTGATGATGAACTGCCCCAACCTTACACGCTGGAACTGTTTAATCAGAAATCTGAGGCGGTCTATCAGCACATCTACGATTCTTACTACGGTGAAGGCAAAAGCATTTATACCGAAAATTAAAGGCGCGGTTTCAAACCGCGCCTCCCTATACTAAAACACGCCGATGACTATCCAATCTCACCGATCTCAATCAAACGATCATCCAGAGACCGATCCGGACGCGGCAGGTCACCGAACAGCGGACGGAAATATCCCGCACCCGCTGGCGACATCTGATACCGTTCGGCATCGTAGAACCGCAGGTCCAGGCTTCTTCGGATAACATGGCCAGTAGCGTCCCGCTTTAAGACCTGTTCTAACGGCAACAGCGTCGGTTCAATACCCGCATCCGTCCGCGTAATAGTCGCAACACCGTTGAACATCCCGTCTGAGAGTGCTTGCACCGCCATAGCACCCGCCTTCATAGCGATGTCTCTATCCAAGGGTATCGGGCTACCGCATCTCTGGAGATAACCGAGTATCAATGCCCGGAACGCCGAACTCGAAATCTCAGGCAGCCGTTTCTTCATCGCTTCAACGATAATCTCTGAGCATCCACCGGGTTTCGTATGTCCGAAAGCGTCGAGTTCTGCCTCGGAACTAATCATCAGTTCTCCAGCGTCATTCCGAATGCCTTCCGAGACAACAACAATAACGTTACCTTGTTCAGCATGTTTCTCGCGAATCGCTTCGGCGAGTTTATCCGGTTGATACGGCACCTCTGGCACAACGATAAGATCCGCTTGTCCATAGGCAGCAGATAACGTCAGCCAGCCAGCATCTCTTCCCATCGCTTCCACAACGATAACCCGATCGTGCGAATACGTTGTCGTCCGTAAGTCTCGAACGTAGTTGATAACGCTATTTGCGGATGAAGGGAAACCTGGACAAAAATAATTCACCATCTTGGAGTAGTCAACGGCATCCCCTTCTGGTGGATTGACACCGACATCGTTATCAATCGTTTTGGTGACGAACGTAGTCGTGAACTGATCGGACAGTGCTGTTCCGACTGTCAAAGTGTCATCACCGCCAATCGGGATGAGTCCACTAATATCCAGTTTTTTAAGATTCTCTACTGCCTCATCTAACTTATTATCTTTAATCAGGTTCGTGCGTGAACTCTTTAGAAGCGTGCCCCCTCTATTTTCATCGATCAGGTCAGGTGTCAGCGTAAAGTAGCGTCCACCTTTCAGGACACCGCGCCAACCTTCCATAAATCCTACCAATTCAAAACCGAGCTCTTCGGCTTTCAGCGCGATACCTTTCAGGGTAGCGTTGAGCGCGCTCGTATCGCCACCCCCTGTTAAAACACCGATCTTTTTTTTCATCTAAAACTCCTTTATTATACAAATGTCGAGTAGATATTAACGAGACGAGATTGTGCCCTCACATCCGAAAAGAGCATTCTCAATCTCCAATTCGCCGTACGGTTCATAGAACCTGTTGGATATCTCTATAGGGAAAGAAACAGGGTACTTTTTCCCATCACTAACTTCTTTACCCGTATCTAATTGGATTGGTTGATCCAATGGTATATCGAGACCCTCAAAGTCAAAGTCTGTGCGTGAATCTTCTTCTATCCCGAAAACAAAGTACTCAAAGGCATTGAAGGTATTATGTTTTACGACCTCGCATGTCAGCATTCCAAAGATAAAGATAGGCATACCGTTGGTTTGTGCGTAGAAAGTACAATCCAGAATTGTTTGCAGTTTCCCAGTCTCCAACGTCACATCAACCTGATATGGGTACTCCTTGAAAAATGCCCGACCGAGCCAAGACAATTGCCATCGAGGGTAACCCGGTATGAACACTCCCCCTTTTCCCTGACAATCCTCAAAGACATGCGGATAGCGTTCTTGATATTCCAAGAGTTGTTTGGTGTCAGCAGGCTCAGAAAACCAGAACGGCAAATTCGTGTCGTAATGCTCAGGCTCTTCTTGGCTATCAGCGATCAGATCAGATATGCCTCTAAAATCTTCTGATGGCATTCCTGCAGCGGCGTGCAGCATAGGCGATTGGAGTAAACGCAGGCGCGTTCGCTGGTAATCTATCCGCATCTGTTCAAACATAACATCTTCACTGTCGTACTGTCGTTTCTTTCGCTTCATCTGAAAATTCCCTGTCTGTTGTATAAGTGGATTAGGATTATTTGAGAGCGGCAGTCCTTGATGGGATTACTTAACAACTTCAAGAAGAACCGGTTTATCCAAGGCGAGTGCCTTTTCAAACATCGGCTTAAAATCGTTTGGATCTTCAACCCGTAATCCAACTGCGCCAAACGACTCAGCGAATTGCACAAAGTCTGGGTTCACCAATTCGACACCGATCCGTTTACCGAACCGACGCAGCTGCCCACGCTCAATGGAGGTGTACTGATTGTCGTTCATCACGAGCGTCACAACAGGGAGATTATACATCACCGCGGTTGCGAGGTCTGGACACGTCATTAAGAAACCACCGTCCCCGCTCAACGCAACGACTTTTCGCTCCGGGTAAGCGACCTGCGCGCCGATAGCACCCGTCAATCCGATCCCCATTGCTACAGAGACACCGGAAAAGATATAACTTCCCGGATGATAACAGGGGAAATGTGCCAGCGCACCGTAGCCAGTGATGTTAACGTCAACCGACAAAATCGCATCACGCGGCATCACATCACGCATCTCCTTGAGAATTTGTGGATGTTCAATTTCCGTAAACCGTCGGCGCAATTCGTGTAGACCTTCACCCCAACCGCCTGTCCGTTTCTCGTCACGCAGCGCGGTGTTCAACTGGCGCAAAACCAATTTCGGATTCGCACCGATACCAACAGTCGCCGGATATTCCTTATGAATCTCCTCGGGGTCGGCTTCAATGTGTAACAATGGTTGCGGAATCTTGAGGCTCCAGTTACCGGTATCACGATAGTTAAATCGGGTACCGACAGCAACGATGAGGTCGGATGCGTTCATCGCTGCTTGGGCAACGCCGTCTCGGAAGATACCGATGGAATACGGCGAGTCTTCCGGCACCGAACCTTTTCCAAAACCCGTCATCACGATCGGCGCGTCCAGCAGCTCCGCAAACGCGAGGACCTCCGCAGTCGCGCGCGTATGATTGATACCACCACCTGCGATAATCAGCGGACGTTCCGAGGTCTGCAACAGTGCCAGCGCAGCATCTACGTCTTCTGGACTTGCTGTTGTCTGAATACCGTTATTGTAAGATGGGATTGGCAAGTCGGCTTCTGCATCCAGCGCATCTTTCGCCAGTTCAATCAGCACAGGACCGGGCCTCCCTGAACGCAGTGCACTGAAACTCCGATTAACGGCACCCGGTATCTGGTCTACCCGATGCACAATTTCCAGATGCTTCGTCATCGGTGTGAAAGCCGCTCGCTGATCTAATCCGTGGAAACTTTTCTTTGGATCCCGCGATGCCAAGTAGGACGGGTTCTGTCCGGTAATCCAAAGCACCGGTGAGGATGCCGTATTCGCCTCACCGATACCAACAGAAGCATTATTTGAACCGGGACCCGGTACAGTCATACAAACCCCAACATCGCCGGTAGCGCGCGCATAGCCATCTGCCATAAACGCCGTGCCGCCTTCATGCCGTGTGACGTAGTGCTGGATATGGTCTTGGTTGTTATAGAGTGCTTCGTAAACGGTATCCAGGTGGTTACCCGGTAGCCCAAAAATATCTTTAACGCCTTGTGCTTTCAAACATTCAACAAAAATATCGCCACCTGTCATGGTTGCTCCTTTCTGATACGTGCCTTACTTCGATGCCCGATTTTTTATGATACTACAAAAAGTCGTCCCTGTTTTGGCGTGAATGCACTATTTAGATACGTCTTTCCGTCAGCATGCCAAAATTTAACATTTTCTTTTCCTGCGTTGAACAGATTAAACTCCGAAACACGCGATGCCTTCCGTCGTAGTTCGATCAAAGTATCCATCGACGCACTGCTTGTGTTGCGCAAATAAAAAAGTTCGGATGCTTCCGATTCCCTATGGAGCACTTGAACGGTATCCGTCGTTTCGTTGTCTGGTTTTATATACACCGAAACGATACAGGACAGCCATTTTCGGAGCCATTTTTCGAGTTTTACCAACTTCTCTTCAGACGGGCCACGGAGGATAGTTACACGCCGTCCGTAAATGAGATGTTCAAGCGGATACGGCTCCAGTCCGATCCGACCATTCAGCAGATACGGTGTAGGTTCATCTGCGATCAGCCTACCTTTTGCTTTCGTGAATGCCTTCAGACGCTTGACAGTATCTTCTTGAAGCGATATGCAACTCGGAAGCAGGACAACGCTATAAATATCTGTTGTGGCTGCTTGACTGTTAGGAAAACAAAGCCCTCCACGCTTGCTGCCATGTTTTTTCGCACTCGCGGCATCTATAACTTCTGATGAATGCAGTTCATGTTCCGAGACAATTCTGAAGTCATAACCCAACTCCCACACACTTTGGCATAACCAGCCCCACGCTTTTGTTACACCACTCCACGATTTCTCATCGGGTTTTGTCCAGAGACTCTGCGTCGGCGCTACCATCAGAAGCGGTTTCTTTGGATGACCTATTGATAGCAGTTGGGATAGCACTTGCGTTGTGTTCCCAGAGGCACGATTTCCGCGTATCCACAAGTTGAAACCGAGACTCGCATCTTCAAGGTCCCGCGATATTGGGATGTCTTTATCTGTCGCATGATCCTTTTTTCGAGCAATACCGGCATATTGTGTGTCGCTACAGATCCATTTCGCAACGGCGAATCGCTTGGCTGTATCTATTTCGGTGACATTTAGGATCGGGCAGTCTACTGCTGCCAGCATAGCACCTAACTCAAACTCCAACATCTTTGCACTCGCCGGGAGGCTTAAGGCAAACCGTAGTCCTTCTTGACGGCAGAAATCGCGGACACCGCCAAGGAAACAGGACGCGAATCGCTGCGTCAGTGCCTTCCAAAATGTGTTTCTGACTGCTGCTGAATTGTAAGTTTCATGAAACACCAAAGGCAGATAGGTTGTCAGTGTTTCTTCTGTTGTCTCCAATAACGTGGGACTCCACGGGACTGATGATGTCCCTGTACCAGCCCCTAAAACGCTCGCTAAAGATAGAAACTTCGGGAGTTCACAGGCAAAACCAGCGTGGTCCTGCGTGCCATAGGTTTCTAAATAGCCTTTCAGAAATCCTGTTGTGAACTGTGAAACGCCACGCCCATTTAATAGATCCTCACTCGCTGTTTCCGTCTGAAACAGATTGATAACAGTTCGTCCGCGAAGCCGTTCTGCAATCGTAATATCTCCGTTCACACACTGCTGAACATAGTTGCTGATGTTATAGCACGGTGCCTCTGCATGCGGTTGCGCAATTAAGTAGTATTGATTGAAGTCTGTTTCATGCGACAGGAGGGACTGCCGAAGTGATGCTTGGATTGTTGCAGTTGTTGCTGTATCGCCGAAGGACAAGTCCGTAGCGTTCAACTGGTATCGCGTCTGCAATAAAACCGATGGTAGTACAATCCATGCCTGATTACCTCGTCGCGAAGACTGTTTTAACGCCGCCCTGTGCGCTGCCGATTCTTGTGTGCCTCGCCAGGGAAGTAGGCTGCCACCGTCCGGAACTTGCAAGTTTCCCGTGTTAAAAGAATCTGTCTGCACAGGTATCCGCTCCTATGTTAAAAAATTTGCAACTGTTAAACGTGTTGTGATATACTTTTAACACTGAAGGAAAGGCAAGGTTCATAAATTCTCCCTGTATTTATTAAGAGTTTAGCACACTTTGAGAATTCGTGCAATCAAAAGTTGTCCCGTCTCGGTGTGTAAACTTTTTAGCATTAGAGGTTCCTTTCTCTTGTAGACGCGGTTTGTAACCCCGATTTTCTGGCTTAGCTCTAAACGATGACGACCTCTAAACCGCGGAAAAAAATAGACATGAAACTTCTCGAAAATCTTATCTCAGCATTTTCCGTCCTTCGCGCCAGCAAAATGCGCACAATTCTCACGCTTTTAGGCATTACCATTGGGATTGCGGGTATCATTGCGATGATGTCCTTTGGGGCAGGTGCCGAAAAACTGATTATGGCAGAATTTGAGAAGATCGGCGGCCCGAGTATGTTCGGCGTTTACCGACCCGGGCATATCCGAAAAAATGGACGCTGGCAACGCAACACCAGCCCACATCACCTTGAAATGGAAGACCTCCGCGATGTCCTCGCGGAATGCCCCTCCGTTGAAGTTGCTACTGTCGAAGGTAGCTACTATATCAATCTCGGTATTGACGGAAAATTCCAACCCACCTATCTTCGCGCAACAACCAACGAATACCAAGCCGTTCGTGAATGGCAGACGGAATATGGTAGATTCCTCGCCGATACCGATATGGACGCATGGACGAAAGTCTGTGTCATCGGTTCAAAAATCTGGAAAGAGCAGTTTAAAGGACAGGATCCCATCGGTAAGGAAGTCGTCATCAATAACTTCGGGAACAACAAACGTTTTACTGTTATCGGGGTTATGGAGAGCCGAGGTGACGGGTTAGAACGTGGAAAAAGTGATGACAATATGCTTTTCATTCCGATTACAACCGCACAAAAACGGTTCTGGGGACACGATCACGTTGGGCATATCATGGTGCGTGCAAAAAGTCCGTTTCACGTCGACCAGGCACTCAAAGAGGTGAAGACCATTATTATGCGCAATCATGGAGGTGACGATACCTTTTTCCGAACATGGTCGGCAAAACAGGGTATCGCAAATGCGAAAAGAATGATCCTCATCATAGAGACTGTGTTGGTCGTCATTGCGTCTGTCTCCTTGATTGTTGCCGGTATCGGGATTCTGAACATTATGCTCGTGTCTGTGACAGAGCGAATACCAGAAATCGGGCTCCGAAAAGCCGTTGGTGCAAAGAGTTTTAACATCCGAATGCAGTTCCTCACAGAATCCGTCCTTTTATGTCTGATGGGCAGCCTGCTCGGTATCGCTTTCGGTGCGATCGCTGGAAAAGGCTTTGCTTGGATAGTCGGAAGGTTTTTAGATGAACTGTCATGGCCCTCAGTGATTACCCCGGAAGCCATACTCATTTCTGTCGCTGCCGGTGCAGCCGTAGGTATCTTCTTCGGCTATTATCCCGCCAGTCAAGCCGCCAAATTGACACCCATTGATGCCATCCGTCATACATAAAAGTCATAAGGAAGCTAAGCATGCACGTGTTGGAGAATCTTATCTCAGCGTTTTCTATCCTTCGCGGGAGTAAACTCCGCACGGTTCTCACGCTTTTAGGCATTACCATCGGTATTGCCGGGGTCATCGCGATGATGTCTTTTGGCGCGGGTGCCGAAAAACTTATGATGGCAGAATTCGAGAATATCGGTGGTCCCAGCATGTTCGGCGTTTATCGACCCGGATATATCCGAAAAAACAACCGCTGGCAGCGCAATACCAGCCCCCATTTCCTTGAGATGCGAGATTTGCACGATATTCTGACGGATTGTCCTTCTGTTGAGGTGGCTACTGTCGAAAGAAGTCATTTCATCAATTTTGAAGTCGAAGGAAAGCATCGCCAAACCTACATGCGCGCAACAACTAACGAATACCAAGCCGTCCGTAGATGGCAAACGGAATACGGTAGATTTCTCGCCGATACCGATATGGATTTCTGGAATAAAGTCTGTGTGATCGGTGCCAAAGTCTGGAAAGAACAGTTTAAAGGGCAGAATCCGATTGGTAAAGAGGTCGGTATCAACAACAGACGTTTTACCATTATCGGCATCATGGAGAGCCGCGGCGACGGATTAGAACGCGGCAGAAGCGATGACAATATGATTTTCGTCCCGATCACAACCGCACAAACCCGTTTCGGTGGACGCAACCGCGTCGGTGCTGTTATGGCGCGTGCCAAAAGCATTGATGTCGTTGATCAGGCTCTCAAGGAAGTTAAAACCGTTATCATGCGCAACCACGGCGGCGACGACACTTTTTTCAGGACATGGAACGCAAAGAAGGGAATTGAAAGCGGAAAGCGAATGATTTTTATTATTGAGTCTGTTTTGGTTGTCATCGCATCCGTCTCCTTGATTGTCGCCGGTATCGGGATTCTGAACATTATGCTCGTTTCCGTAACAGAACGGATACCGGAGATCGGACTCCGAAAAGCCGTCGGTGCCAAAAGCCTTGACATCCGTATCCAGTTTCTGACGGAATCTGTGTTGTTATGTCTGATCGGGAGCCTACTCGGTATCACGTTAGGTGCTGTGGCTGGGAGCGGTTTTGCTTGGATAGTGAGCAGATTCTTTGAAGAATTGTCCTGGCCCGCTGTGATTACACCGGAAGCCGTGTTAATCTCCGTCGGTGCGGGCGCAGCCGTAGGCATCTTCTTCGGTTACTACCCCGCTAGCCAAGCCGCCAAAATGACACCCATTGACGCAATTCGCCATACGTAAACACTTATAGTGAATTCCAAGTTCCCTGATAAGGGGGGTTAGGGGGGTTGGAACTTGAGCCAACATTCCAAGTTCCCCCCTGATAAGGGGGGTTAGGGGGGTTCGGATTTGAGCAAGAATGTATAAATAATTACGCGGTCCACCATAATACCCAATTGAGAGGAGGCAACTGATGCATAATTCACAAACAGCCCATGAGTCCATTCAAGAAATACCGGCACCCGCTACGATGACGCTGGAGGAGTTTCTCGAAAACGACTTAGAGGGATATGAATATGTAAAAGGAGAATTAGTCCCGATGCCACCTACCTCAATGAAACATGGCGAAATCAGTAGCAACGTTAGCCTCCATTTGAGTACGCATGTTTTTGAACATCAGTTGGGACGTTCCTATACCGCAGGCACGATTTTTCAATTGGATGACCGGGCGGTGAAACCAGATGTTGCGTTTGTTTCGACCGACCGATTACCCGAAAATAGAGAGCAGGCATCACCTGTCCCGCCGGATTTAGCGGTTGAAGTCGTCTCGCCATCAGACAAACACTACGATATTACCGAAAAAGCGTTAGCCTATTTGAGATCAGGCACACGTCTTGTGTGGGTGATTGAACCGGTCGCGAAAACCGTAATGGTCTACCGCTCCGAAACCGATTTCACTGTGCTAAACTATGAGGATACATTAACAGGCGAAGATGTCGTTAAAGGATTTTCATGCCCAGTCGCTCAGCTTTTTGAGTAGGTTTTAAGGGAAAACAATGCCTATTTTTAGATTAGAAGAAAATAAACTCATCATTGCACAAGAGACGGATGTTGGACTTGAACAGCATCTGGAAACTTGGCTCGAAAACAGTCCGTGGGCAGTTATCCAAGGCGAACTTGTTCTGTGGATTGACAGGCAACCGAGTGCACAGAATGAGGAAGGAACTATCTTTCCTGATTTGCTTGGTGTTGATGTTGAAGGTAATCTCGTTATCGTTGAATTCAAACGAGGAAGAACTCCACGGGAGGTAGTAGCGCAACTACTTGAGTATGCTGCATGGGCAAATGAACTTCCATTGGAACAGATTCATGAAATTGCTGATTCCTATTTTGAAAAACGCGATGAATTCAGAGGCAAAACTTTTCCTAATGCCTTCAGGGAGGCGTTTGATATGCCTGAAACCGATGAACTCCCGCCGCTTAATCAGAAGTTGCGTTTGTTCGTAGTTGCAGAAGAAATACATCCGCGGGTGGCAAATGTTTGTCGATTCCTCCGAACTTCATACAAAATGGATATCAGTTGTATGGCGGTTTCAAAGTTCGAGACTGAATCCGGAGACGAGATCGTTAGTACAGAAACTAAAGTTGGAGATGAAGAGATCATCACGCCTAAGACGCGGCAGCAGCAAACTTCTCGATGGTCAGGCGATATACCCGTAAATCAGGTAGTATGGGAAGCAGTACAGGAATTTACAGATGAAGATGCAAACAAGACGTTTGCAATCAAAGATATTAAAGCAGTGATCTTAAATAAATACCCTGATTTTAATATGGCAAACTTAGGGGCAGAGATAGGAGCGGGTTGTGTCAACAATCCTTCACGATATAATAGTTATTCTACTACCAGAGATAGATATTGGCGAATAGATCGAGGGAAATATCGGTTGTATGATCCTGAAAAGGACAAGGTGACAACAGATGGTGAATAAGTTAAGATAATGGTCAACTTAGCGCGTAGGTTGGGCTGAAACGTAGTTGAAACCCAACGCTATACTCAACCTTTGAATATACAAAAATCCGCGAAATCTGTGAAATCCGCGTCAATCCGCGATTCAGACGAGGCATACCGCTGACTCAAACCATGCAACAATCCTTTCTTTCGTTTCATTCGCCTCCCACACAAGGCATCAAATACATCGGGTCCAAACTAAAACTCATCCCACAAGTCATCGAACTCGTCAAAAAAGTCAACGCCAAAACAATCCTTGACGGCTTCGCAGGCACCACCCGCGTCTCACAAGCACTCGCAAAACTCGGTTATACCGTCATCTGCAACGATGCTGCCCCGTGGTCAAAAGTCTTCGGCACCTGCTACCTCCTCAACACGAAACCGAGAGACTCATATCAACCGCTCACTGATCACCTCAACGCCGTACCGCCTGTTGACGGATGGTTCACAGAACACTACGGCGGACACGCCAACGCGGGCAACGCAGTCCAAGCGGACGGACTCAAAAAGCCTTGGCAGCTCCACAACACGCGTAAACTGGATGCAATACGTCAGGAGATCGAGCACTTGAGTCTTGATCCAGTCGATAAAGCCGTCGCGCTCACAAGCCTAATTCTTGCACTTGACCGCGTTGACAACAGTCTCGGACACTTTTCGGCATATCTCAAAGAATGGGCACCGCGTTCTTATAAAGCCTTAGTGCTTGAAGTCCCCCAAGTTTTTACGTCAGAAGGAGACCATCAAGTCTACCAAAGCGACATCTTTGAACTCGTGCCAAGCGTTTCTGTAGACCTCGCTTATTTTGATCCGCCCTACGGCTCAAACAACGAGAAGATGCCTGCCTCCCGTGTTAGGTACGCCGCCTACTACCATCTCTGGAAAAGCGTTATCCTTTTCGATAAACCCACCCTTTTCGGCAAAGCAAAACGGCGAGAGGATACATCAGATCCGCTCGCCGCCTCTATATTTGAGGAATTCCGCCGCAACGATGACGGGCATTTCATCGCCGTTGAAGCCATCGCAAAGTTAATCCGGGAGACGCAAGCGCGTTGGATTCTGCTCTCCTACAGTTCCGGTGGGCGCGCAACTGCCCAGCAACTGAATGAAGTCATGCAAGACAACGGAGAACTGCTTGCTGTCCTTGAACTCGACTATAAGAAAAACGTCATGGCAGGTATGCGTTGGACGCATGAATGGATAAACGCAGCCGCAAAACCGAACCGAGAATTCCTTTTTCTTCTTGAGAAAGAATAGGTACGCCTAATCACCTTTAGGCTCTGCACCGAGTCGCCAATGTCGGCTGCACACCAGCGGCCAATCCGTGCAAATACCGTCTATTTTATTCGCGCGGGCTGCGTCCCAGATATCCGGTCGATGCTCGCCGATGTGCAAGGCGAGCCAAACCTGCTTACCGAGTTGACGCGCCTGTTCCATCGCTTCCGCACTCGGAATAAACCGCACCCACAGGCAGTCAGCGATCGGATTATGTAGGGCTTCGGAGAACTGATCGGCTTGACTATCGTTTAGATACACCGTCGTCCGCAGCTTCGGGTTAGCTTGTTTGAAGCGACGACTCGAAGCGCTGGACTGGCCGAAGGCGAAGAGTTGATCGAACAGTTCGTACTTTTCGACGAGCCGCACGATATTCTCTTCAATCCCCGGCGAGATGATTTTCATATTCAGTGCGATGGTCACCGGCGTTCGTTGACGTTCGCGAATGCGTTTGAACACTTCTTCTAATGTTGGCACCTTCTCGCCAGTAAAACGCGGATCGAACCAACTGCCGGCATCCAGTTTGCGGATTTCTGCCAACGTCATTTCGGCCACTTCGCCGGTGCCGTTGGTTGTCCTGTCTACAGTCTTATCGTGAATGACGACAAGATGCTCGTCGCGTGTCTGGTAGACGTCCAACTCGATTGACAAACCCAACGCAATAGCAGCAGCAAAACTCGGTAGAGTGTTCTCAGGCGCGTGCTGCACCAAACCACGGTGCGCGAGCAAGATTGGAGTACCGGGCAACTCGTTCGCCTCTGGCTCCGGTGGTGCGGTGATTACACACATAAGCATCAGCATATTGAACGACATACTCTATCTCCTCATGACAAATAAAGTTGTATCTAACGGCATGAGACACCGATTTTTCGAGGTGTTGAATCCTGACAAAACTAAAGTCACAGTTTAAGCGGTTGTGAAGTGTCTTTGCAAAATGCCTTAACCCTTGGATGCTCCAACACCTCTGGATTCAGAATGTATGCCGGTGCACGCCCTTGAATCGCATCTGTAACCTGTCCAATCGTCCGAAGATCCAACCGGATACCGGATTCAACAGTCATACCAGCGTTGTGATTCGTAGAGATGATGCGCGGATGGTCTTTATGGATCGCCCGCGGTCCGTTCACCGGATCATCTACGACATAATACCAGAGTCGGTTTTCACTGACGGCGCGGTTCGCTGCTGCATCGTCAACGAGGTTCCCACGCGACGGATTGATGAGAGATGCATGCGGTTTCATCGCGCAGAATTCTTCATACCCGACAACAGTATCCGCACCTGATAGATGTAGCGATACAGTGTCGCTCTCTTCAAAAAGCGTCATCGGTGTATCAACAGCCTCTGCACCAAATTCCGCTGCGAGTTCAGCGATGTCTGGACGGACATCGTAAACCAAAAGCCGCCCTTCCTCACCAAGCAGCGGACGTGCACGGCGCGCAACCTCTTGACCAATCCGACCAAAGCCGTACAAGCCGAGTGTCGAACCCATCACTTCATGCGTCTTGATAAGTCCGAAATCTCCACTGTGGGAGGCTTTATTGAGCGTGTAAACCCGCTTCAGTGTCGCAAACCACTGTGCAATCGCATATTCAGCGACGGTCACCATGTGTTCAGGAGCAATCGTGACAATGACACCATACTCGGTCGCCAAATCGACGTTGACAGTTTCATAGCCGACACCCCAACGGGCAATGATTCGGAGCGATGTCGCCGCTTGGTAGAAACTTTCGTGAAAGGGCACCGAGCTTGCGATCACACCGATAACACCGTCCGCGTGGGCATCCGTCAGTTCACGCGGGTGGATACTTAACTCGCCGAATTGCTCTAAATCTGCCAAAGCGGCTCGGCGTTCCGCAGTATCAAATTCACTGTTCTCAAAAATAGGAGAAAGAAAAATCTTGGTTTCCATAGTTTTATCTGCTTAGCGACTAATGCGGACACCGCCTGCCTGCATCGCCTTCTCTGCCTCTTCTGCCGTTGCCCAGTTGAAGTCACCGGGGAACGTATGCGCTAAAGCGGAGTACCCGCCTGCGAAATCCACTGCCGCTTGCGGCGATTTTCCGTTCAAGAGACTATAAATTAATCCTGACGAGAAACTATCACCACCGCCAACACGGTCAACCAGTTCTAAGTCCTCATAAATACGTGAGAGATAGAATTCTTCACCATCAAACAGGAGTGTCCGCCAATCGTTGAGCCAACCGGTTTTGGCATCACGTAAGGTCGTGCCGATCATCTCGATGTTCGGAAAAGTGTCTTTGACGCGCTGGGCAACTGCCTTATAACTCTCCGGTTCGAGTTTGCTATAGGATTCGGTTGCCCCTTCTGCCGCGAAACCGAGCGATTTCTCAAAGTCTTCCTCGTTACCGATGAGGACGGAGACGTGCTCCATCATTGGTCGGTTCGCTGCTTGTGCTTCTTCGGCACTCCACAATTTGGAGCGGAAGTTCAGGTCATAACTGGTTTTGAGACCCGCCGCACGTGCTGCTTGAAGTGCCTCTGCCGAGACTGCAGCCGCAGATTCCGACAACGCCGGTGTAATACCACTCAGATGGAACCACCGCGCCCCACTAAAAATAGATGCCCAATCAATCTCACCGAGTTGCACTTTGGAAATTGCGGAGTACCCACGGTCGTAAGTAACACTGCTCGCACGCGGTCCCGCGCCCATTTCGAGGTGATAAAACCCGTTTCGTTCAAAGCCGACACCGTCGAAGTCCACCCAGACGATATTGGACATGTCCACGCCGAGTTCGCGCCCCTTGTTGCGGATATAGCGGCCCGACCAGTTATCCACGAGCCGTGATACCCACGCTGTCCGCAATCCGAGTTGCGCGGCATTGACGGCGACGTTCATCTCTGCACCGCCTGCAGTGATAGACAGCGATGTCGCATTCTCAAGACGCATAAACTCTGGTGAAGTCAGACGTATCATCGCTTCGCCAAATGTGACTAAATCATACATATAGTTCATTCTCCTGTTTTGATGTTTGTTGTGTTCTGGTGTTCCTGATAGAGGTTTTCAATACATTGTCCACAGAAACAGTAGACCCGACCGTATCCACCAACCTCTTTTTCAAGCAACTGGTTCATCGGAAACTCTTCTTGGCAGATCGCACAAAGTTCTATCAATTCTTTGGTGTCATCGGTCTCTTCATCCTCTTTCTGCCGAGACATGAGATGCAAAATCAACCAGATGGCGATAGGTGTGACAATCACAAATATAACAAATAGCATTGCATGTTTTCCTTATAACAATAGCAGCTAAAATCCTTGTTACTATAGTAGATAACTCCGAAGATGTCAACGGAAATTGTCAGAGGCATCAGAGTTATTTAGTTTTCCATTTTTATGCCGTTTTTGAGTGACCAAACCCGGTAGGTGCGTGTTTCTAAACGCACCATAGGTGTCAATTTAGCGATTTTCGCGGTATTTCGGGGACTGTCTCTGTAGATGCCGCCCCTACGGGGCTTAGATTTGCGAGGTGGCGTTTTTCTACAAAGATACCATCCCTACGGGATTCAAGAGGTTTTTGGAACCTTCAAGGTTTCCGCGTAGGAGCCTGTTCGGTTACGAATGCACGTCGCAAATGTAAAGCAAAGACAAATTTTGCCGCGTATGGGCAAAATTTGGGCGTGTACGCCGCAAAACCGAACCGGGTTTTACACAAAAACCTTGCATGAATCAGAAACCTCTTCAGTCGCGTAGCGACGGCATCTCTGTAGAAACGCGTTTGTCCCAATTCTTTAGCCCCATAGGGGCGGCATCTACAGAGACCTGTCAAAAATGTCGTAGAAAATCGCTCAATTAACATTTATGGTCGGTCCAGAGAAATAAATGAACCCAATAGAAGTAATTTCTGGGAAATTCTTTTGATTGATTTGGGACTTTGTGCTAAAATGCAGAGGAAGTTTCCTACTCTTTAGAATAACAACAATGGGGTATCCTATTCAGACATGCGTAAAATAGCACACGTAGACGTTTATCCGACTGCTGTTGGGATGAAGGATGTTTTTAATATCGGCACCGGTTTCGTCGGGGACACGGGAGCCGCAGGCGACCATGTTTTCGTCAAAATCACAACGGACGACGGCTATGTCGGTTGGGGTGAACAACGCGCACTCCCGTCGTGGAGTTACGAGACGACCGAATCTATCACGACCACGATTCAGCATCACATCGCGCCGCTACTTCTCGGACAAGACCCACTGAATCACAACGCCATCCACGATGCTATCTATAACGCATTAAAGCCCGCTGTCAGCAACGGACACCCTTTCGCCAAAGCTGCAGTAGACATCGCTTTGCACGATCTACGTGGACACATTCTTGATGTTCCGCTACACACCCTTTTCGGCGGGAAACGTCACGACACGCTCCCCCTCGCCTATGCCTTGAGTATTGATACACCGGAGATAATGGGGTTGAAGGCGAAAGCCTTGGCACCCTGTTCCTGTTTCAAGGTAAAAGTTGCGGGCAATCCGGCAGCAGATGAGGAGCGCCTGCGCGCAGTCCATGAAGCGATGCCTGATGCCCAACTCTGGATCGATGCCAATCAGTCTTATACGCCCACTAATGCCCTGGAATTACTGAAGCGCGTCGAAGACATCCGAAAAATCTACTGTATGGAACAACCCGTAGCCAGCCAAGACTGGTTCGGCATGAAGCGCGTTCGGGAGGACGCACAAATCCCGATTGCTATTGATGAAGGGTGTTTTACCTATTTTGATTTAGCGAAGGTTGTGCGATTAGCGTGTGCGGATGCTGTCGTTTTGAAGGTCTGTAAATCTGGAGGTTTAGCGGAGTGCCTCAAAAGCACGCATGTCGCCGAAGCCAATTCAATCGAACTCCTCGGCAGTGGTTTGACGGAAGCCGGTATCGGGTTCATCGCCAGCGTCCACCTCTTTGCAACTTTGGATCTCGTACTCCCCGCTGAGCTCAATGCCCCCGCTTTTTTGGAAACGATGGCGGTGCGTGGTGTCGAGATACATGACCACGTCGTGACAGTGCCGGACAAGGCTGGGCTCGGTGTCGTTCCTGATGAGGACTATATCAAGGCGAACCCCCTGAAGGTTTCGGCATCTTAGACACAATAAAGATCTCCACCAAAATAGCGATGACGGTCGCGCCTGCACAGAGTAGATACGGACTCTGTGTGCCGAATCGTGAATCCGCTAAGATACCTCCTAAAAGTGGACCTAACAAAATACCCAGCCCCAAGATAGCCTCGTGCCACCCGCTTTTATTGCCTTTGTCTACATGCCTGTCCAACCCATAATAGAGACTACTGAAATAGGTGAAAGCCGCTGACACACCAACGACCCCGAATGCCAAAGTCCAAAGAAGCGTATGTTGGAGTCGCCATATGCCAAAGAAACTGAGGGCTGCCAACAACTGCACTATTAACATCGGAGCAAAACGGTAGTGCCATCGTGTCGAGTAGCCGCTCCCAAGGATGAGGAACGCCATCGTCTGCATGCCGCCAAGTGTGAGCATCAGGTTACCGAATGTTGACGGAACCATCCCCATCTCCTTTGTGAGTTTCGGTGCCAGACGGCGCAACACGCCCAACGTGAACCATGAGGTAAAGTTCGCACATCGTGCTATGTTGAGGTAACTTGTTCGTACAGGTTGCGGTGGATAGAGCGTTTCGATAGATTCTTCATTGACTTCGGAGGCGGAATCGGTTTTTAGCACACCGGAGGTTTGCCAACTGTTTGCTATAATTGTGCCTAAAGTCAGTATGACCATGACACCCGCGAGATAGAACGGTTTAAATGGATTTGCATCGCCATATAGGTAGCTTGAGAATGCCGGACCTAAGGTGATACCGGTACTCCAGAATAAGTTGAAAAGCATAACCCGCTGGATAAGTTTACCGCCGCCTTCGCGTTCAGCGAGCCATGCCTCGTAGGCGGGCCAGAAGAGTGCCATACTGATGCCGATACCGGGAAATATTAGCATGAGGTGCATGCTATTTCGACAGCGCGGGAGCCCCATGCTAACCGCACCCAGCACCAGACACGCAGCATAAAGCGCATATCGCCGATCTATCCGATCCGAGAGGCGTCCAAACGGAATCGCAAGCACAGCGAAGAAAGCAGTCGTGACCGCCATCAGCACGCCTAAAAAGGTTGAGGAGAGTCCGAGGTAACTCGTATAGAAGGAGGTGTTGGTTAAGATGCTGCTATAAGCGAGATCAAGTAGCAGGACGGGAAGATAAACGGTCGAAAATTGGCGTATTTTGGCGGCACTTGATAGCCAAAATTTACTGGACAAAAGTTGGCGCATATTTTGTCGTTCCGCACCTGATATTATGGCATTACAATTGCTGCATCAATCATGTGATAAGGTATCGCACTAACCGGTTCCACTTCAAGACCGATTTCGTCTTGTGTGATACCGCTATTCGCAGTGGCTCTCGCATAAATTTCGACCGGATTTGCTTCTTCTGGTACCTGCCAATCCCATTTCCAGAGCACCCATGCAAGTGGCGTATCCTTCGCCCATATTTCTGCCTCTTGCCATGTTTGCCCGTAATCGATGCTGACTTCTACCTTCTTGATACCACCGTGGTGTCCCGCATCAAAAGCCGCACCACTTACCGTATAAACCTTGCCACCAATGATTTCCTCACCCTCACTCGGAGTTCCAATCATTGTACCGAGTTTCACATTCGCAATTGGATCCCAACCCCGTTTCTCCCAATAACTTTCATGTGCTTTTGCCAAGTGGATGTTCACGATCCATTTCGGGTTTTTCGTGCCGTAGTGACCGGGATTCAGCAGTCGGATGGGGAAGCCGTGCGCAGTCGGGAGCGGAACACCGTTCATCTCGTAGGCGAGAAGCGTATCTTCACGCATCGCGTCTTCCAGCGGAATCGCTGTATGGTAACGGTCTGCACAACGGAATACAACGACTTTCACTTCGGGTTTGGGACCAACTTGCTCAAGCAGATCACGAAGTCGAATGCCTTTCCAGTGTGCATTGCTCATCTGCTCCGTGCCAATCGGGTCCCCGATACATTTCAGGGTACGCGTCGCTTCGACAGACTCCATTGCAACAATATCTTCAAGCCGGAGGGGCGGTATCCGGTTCTCGATTAAACCGGTGATTCCCATCCGCCACGTTGCCGCGTCGAGCACTTTAGGGTCGCCAATCTGTAAAATATAGAAATCGGCGTTAGGGGTCACAAAAGTCCTTGGCTTCAGCAACGATTTTACTTCTGTTTGTGCTTCGAGTTGGAGCGGTAAAACCATTCCTGCGGCACTAATCGCACTCAGTTTTATGAACGTTCGTCTTTTCATTCTTTTAAATTTCCTTGCGGTTCGGTTGGCTGGGTTTGAGGTGTTCGTGTTCCTTTCCGTATATCCGCTTTCCACTTCGTTTCAAGCTGCATGTATTTTTGAAAAGCGAGTTATAATATGCGGTTCGGTTAGCGGGTTTTGGGGTGTTCGTGTTCCTCTCCGTATATCTGCTTTCCACTTCGTTTCAAGCTGCGTGTGCTTCTGAAAAGAGAGGTATAATATACCGTGTGTCTCTTTGCTGACTGCTATTTCTCTTCACGTTTTTTTCTATTTCGCATCTGCATCGTAATTTTCACAATGCCTCTCACCATGATCGCTGTACCGAGACACAGCGTTAAAGGCAGGCCCCATCTCCATTGAAAAAAATAATAAGCAATGAAACTGATACACATTGCCACAATGAAGATATTCAGGAGTTTTTTGTTTTCATACCATTTTTGCATCTGTTACATCATGATTTGTTGTGTGATCTATTAAACTTCAGGTAAACTGTCGCGCATCAGATACCCGATCGCACCGAAAACCTTTTTTAATTCACTTATCGTAAGTGCCGTTTCACTCAACGTAAACAGGTCTTCAACCAATTTTCCGAATTGCCATAGTGTCCCATCAGTTACGATGCCGTAAACCCGTTTTAAGTTGTCATTGTTGATTTTTTGAACGGCAACCAGTTCGGCTAAACACTGTCCCCAGCCTGTTACAAAGTCGTTCCGTTTTGCTTCTACAACGACGAGAATAGGTGTTCCGGGGACTGTTTTGCCCAAAGCAGATTTTGTTGACACAAGATAATCAGGAGTTCCGTTCAACTCCGCGTCATAAGAAATCGATTCGTGGCTCCATAAGGAAAGCCAGTCCACATAGTTTTTGTAAACATCTCTCAGGATCGGATAGATTATATTTTCACAGCGGGCGGCTTCTGATGAAAATACGTTGATGTGACGCTGACTGAATTCAAATTCCTCTAAAAACGCTTTGGAAGGTTCAACGTCCTCGTACTGAAGATAATTCGCTTCTGTATATTTAATATTGAAAGCTTCTTGAACTTGTCTAATTGATTTGAAGTCCGTAGATGCCATATTGTCGCTCCTTCAAAAATACAAAATCGCTTTCAGATCGGAAAATCCTCACATGTGAGATTACATCACACCCGCCAGTGAAATACTATCATATATCCGGTCAAATGTCAATAGGAAATGAAGGACAGAAGGACGGTTAGTCGGAAGATTGATAATTTTTAGTTGCACTCCGTCTGAAAATCTGATATATTGTCTGCAATCTATCCGCTAACAGCACTACTTCTTTCAAAGGACCGGAACCCTTCATGACGAAACAACCGAATATTCTTTTTCTTATGACGGATCAGCAACGTTTTGACACCATCGGTGCCCTTGGGAACCCGATGATTCAGACACCGGGTTTAGATCGACTTGTGCGAGAGGGAACAAGTTTTACCTCAGCCTACTGCCCCTCCCCTGTATGTGTAGCATCGCGTTGTAGTTTTCTGCTCGGGCAGTGGCCACATCAGACAGAATGCACGAGCAATTCCGCAATGCCCCAAGATCGCGTTTCAGTGATGGAGCTGCTCAATGAAGCAGGCTATCAGACGCACGGTATCGGCAAGATGCATTTCACACCGCAAAGCCGAAAAATGTGGGGGTTTGAGACGCGCGACTATTCCGAGGAAGGACCCGGCCCTGACGATTTCACGGCTTCTCTGATCGAGAACGGTTATGATCATGTTGTAGCACCCCATGGTGAGCGGAGTGAATATTATTACATCCCACAACCTTCACAACTCCCCGCGCGGCTACACCATACGCAGTGGGTAAGCGATAAAACGCTCGAATTCTTCTCACAGCGCGATGCCGATCGTCCCTTTTTATGTTGGAGCAGCTTTATTAAGCCCCATCCTCCCTTTGAATCGCCTGTGCCTTGGAATAGGCTCTATCGGACAGTCGAGATGCCACTGCCGTTCTTGCCATCAGATTATGAGCACCTGCATACCTATTGGAACCGACACCAAAATCGTTATAAATACCGCGATCAAGGACGCGATATGAATCTCCTTCGGACGATGCGCGCCGCTTACTACGCAGCCATCTCCTTCATTGATTATCAGGTAGGTCGGATCCTTGACTATCTTGAATCGGAAGGCGAATTAGACAACACCTTAATCCTTTACACTTCCGACCATGGCGAGCTGCTCGGCGACTATGACTGCTACGGCAAACGCTCGTTTCTTGATGCTGCCGCTCGGATTCCACTGCTTGTCCGCTACCCTGAACGTTTTCAAGCGAACGCGCAATGCGATATACCAACCAGTCTTGTTGATGTACTACCGACAAGTCTCGGTGCAGCAGGATTATCATCACAGGTAGATCGAAGCGGCGTTGATCTCGCAGATATTGCCACCGGAAATATACAACGCGATGCCATCATCGGTCAGTTGGGACAGGAAGAGACAGGACTTTATATGCTCCTGACAGACGAATACAAGTACATCTACTCTGCTGCTGATCGGCAGGAGTGGCTCTTCAGGCGTGTGCAAGGTAGACTTGAGGAACGGAGTCTCGCCGGTAATCCCGGATATAGTCGAATCCTAAACGCTTACCGAAAACGTTTGATTGAATGGTTCCGAGACGATGGGTATGAACTCCCGCTTGACGAGAATACATGGCGCGACTTCCCGCCACCTTTTGAACCTGAGAACCCAGATGCCGGGCAACTTTTCCAAGATGGGCGTTCTGTGAGCGACCAGTTTCCACCCGGGTATTCACCAAATGTGGACACACTCAGAAATTGAGCGCGATACAATTTTGGACATATTCCACAGCAATTATAAGCCATGCCTATTCATCGCTCTGTTAAAACGTTAATTTCAAAGGCAGGATGGCACGCCTATAATACTTATCGTAAAGGTGTGCACTACCATTTCAAACTCTCACGCGTCGCTGTGCTGTTAGAGGCACCACGCGAGACTATTGAAGCATATCAGGCAGAACGTTTAGAAGAACTCCTCCGGCACGCCTACCAGACAACACCTTATTACCGTGAATTATTAAAGACAGAGACACCTAATATAGCGGAAATCCCACCACTTGAGAAGAAGCACATTCGTGAACAATTGGACGCGCTCTGTTCTACCGCCTTCACTGAGGCGCAGCGGATTGAGAACGCTACCGGCGGTTCAACGGGGACACCGCTTACCTTCTATCAAGATAGAAACTATTGGAATCAACGAAACCTGAGCGTCTACTATTTCGATCGATGGGCAGGCTGGAATTTCGGACAACCGCAATTGGTGATCTGGGGTGCTCCCGTAGATTTGGAAAACGATGGACACTGGAAACACCGGCTCGGCAACTTCTGGCGGAATCAACAGTGGCTCAACGGGTTTCACCTCACAGACACAGCAATGTTAGAAATTTTTGAGCAGATGGAGGAAGCACCGCCACAGACCATCCTCGCTTATCCTTCATCACTTTACCAATTTGCTACGTTTCTTTCTGAAAACGGATTGATCCCACAATGGAATTTAAAAGGTATTATAGCTTCCGCTGAAATGTTGCACCCACATTACCGTGCCTTAGCCGAGATTGTTTTCAAAGCAAAAGTCTATAATCGCTATGGTGGCCGGGAAGTCGGTTTAATCGGAATGGAATGTGCAGAAGGCAGGATGCATATTAACTGTCGGGATATCTACCTTGAAATAGACAGTCCCGACCCCTACAGCGAACCCGGAGAGATTCTGATCACGCAGCTCAATAATTATGCTATGCCGTTTATTCGGTATCGGATTGGAGATATCGGTATGCTCTCGGACGAAGTATGCCCCTGTGGTAATAGTTTACCTATTTTGGCTGAACTGCTTGGACGTACTACGGCAACTTTCCGGACGAGAATGGGGACATTGATACATGGCGGCTATTTCACACGACAATTCTACGGGGTCAAAGGCGTGAACCAGTTCCAGATAATCCAAGAGACCCTTAAGCATTGTGTCTTAAAAGTAGTTGTTAATAGACAATGGACAGAGGCAACGCGTCGTTCCCTCGTTCAATGTATCCAGAAGGCACTCGGTGAGGAGGTCGTTGTCACAGTAAAATTTGTAGAGGATATTCCGCTTGCTGCTTCAGGCAAGCGGGAATACACGATTTCAAAAGTTGGTACACCTGCTACTGATTAAAAATTACTGCTACGATAAACACAGGTCGTTGAGCGGCGCAACCCGTTTTGTTCCACCCGGAAGGTAAGCCAAAATCATCCCATCAATCGGCAGACTTCGATCCGCGACAACACCCGTACTCTGTTCCGCTGTTAAACCCTTTGAAAGCAATAGATAAAAGGTATCCTTTGCCCAACCCGGCGTGGTATAGAAATTTCCCTGTCCCTTTGAAATAACGAGGTCAGTTTCCAACAGCGCATTCACAAATTCCGGTGTTGCCTGATAGAGGTTGGTGCCAATCGTTTTCGCACCTGACGAAATCAGCTGAACAACACCGTCCCGAATCGCTTCCCGGAGTTCTTGAAATTGTGGGTAACCCGTTATTTCGTGTAGATCGGCAAGCGTTACATCATTGCTGGCATTATCCACTTTTCCAACCACAATGATTTGGTGCCCGTATTGAACAAGTTCCTGAACGAAGGCAATATCAAAAATCACTTCTCCGTCGTTATCAGCGAGCCAGAGAATCTGCTGCGGCGCGCCATCAATGACTTTTTCATAAAACTGTTCATAACAATCAATAGCGAAAGGTATTTCGACTGCTGCCCGCAGTGCCTCAGAAAAGTACTCAGGGTTCGCGTTGAGTTTATTTACGACCCGCGCGCTGCTGTAATCAATAATATTCCCAGCGACGACTAACTTCAAACGCGTCTGCCAGCTGTCTTCCCAAAAATCCGAGAGTAGGTCGAGCGCAGTCTGTCGCGCCTTGAGTTTATCACTGCGGTAAGGGTTTGGATTGCCAGTATGGAGACCTACCATCTCAAAGATACTTCCCCACAACTCTTCAGGCGTGAGGGCTTCAATCAGATAATCAGAATTTGCGCGTCGTAGATCCAAGAGTGTTTGGACAGCATCACACACAACCTGTTGTAAGTCGGGATCGCTCGTCGCACGCGGGATGAGTTCTGCAGCACTGTGTGTTTGAACATGTTGACGGAGGTTTTCCCAATCGGGCAGTTCCTTTTTCTCTCCAAAAGTAAAAACGCCAGGACTGTATTCCGGTGGCACGATCTGATTAAAAAGCGACTTCGGTACTGCAGGCGGTGCTTCTGCGGGTGGAACACCGAACGTTTGATGCGTCAAAGTGATACCAGATGGGATCACTGTTCCGCGCGCAACAATCGCTGAAAGTTGAACACCACTGCCCACGCTCGCTGCATCGAATGTGGAATTTTTAATTGTGCTACCTGTCGCAAGTCCACGGACGGGTTCAGACAATGTTTCTGGGATCGGATTCGATTCAAATATCGTATCGTTCGCGGAGACATCTTGCAATCCGATGCCATCGCCTACCGTTGTTGCCCCAAGCAGCGTAACATTTTCGAGCCTACAATAATCTCCGATCCGCACCTTTTCACCGAGATGTACCCTACCGATGAGATAGCACGCCGTACCCATCTCAACATCATCACCTGCCAATGTTATTTGTGCATTAGGATCGACGCGAACGCCTTTTCGTGCGAGGGATTCCCGTACCTGAGCAAACAGTGCCGCTTCACCTGATAGAACATTCGACCAGCGGTTAACCCCAGACAACACGTCACCGCGATAGATGAAGGCATTTGTTTTCAACCCGTCTTCATAACAGTGGCGGATCAGATCAACGTGATGGAGTTCGTCGTTCCGATTTGCATGCGGTCCCAACCGATGTATCCGATCTAACAACGCGCTTTTCCGAATGAGTGTAATACCTGTGTTCGTGTATGCTTCACCGCGGCGCAAGCGATCCCACATCTCCTGTTGTTCTGCTTCCGTCATATCGTACCACTCTTTGGTTCCCGTGAGTTTTCCTTCAGCATCAAAGAAAAGTCCGCCCTTATCCACGACTGTTTCGGGAATTTTCCCGCAGAGCGTAACATCCGCACCAGACAGAAAATGGGAGAGTAGTGTCTGTGCGAAAATCTCACGTTGTAAAAACGGTTCGTCACCGAACGCCACACCGATCCATTCAGCATCGGAGTCTTGGAGTGCGGGCAATGCTGCTCGCAACGCACCACCCGTACCGTTCATCTCTTCCTGAATACATTGGATAGTGTTCGGACCCAGCAGCCGTTCCGCAGATGCGCTTTTCTCGATCCGCGATGCCATCTGTGGGTTGATAACAACAATATCCGGACGGTTGCCGGGCAGATAGCGTCGCGAGTGTTGGAGTGTGTTCTGCTCCCCGAAGGTGATGTCCAGCGTTTTGCTCAAGCGTCCGGTGGGATCAATCCGTGTCCCTTTACCCGCAGCAAGCACGACCCATTGGGGTGTGAGATGGTGTTCAAGGGTATCTGGTGAAAGTGTGGAGAGAAAAATTTCAAGCTCAGCGGTATCAGCAGAAATCGCCGCAAGTGTATCTTCTATTTCACAACCGAGTAAGTTTTCAAGAATATGTGTCTTCATTTAATCGTTACTGTCTAATTCTGCTTGGATGTTCTGAAATTGTGCTAATGCAGCCTCTAAATTCTCAGTGATTTCTGCCACTAATACATTTGGAGCGGGAAGGTCTGCGGCATCCTCAGACGACCCATCTTTGAGCCAGAAGATGTCAAGGTTGACATGCTCGCGTTCGATAAGTTCTTCATAACTGAAAGCACGAAATCGCTCGGTCTCAGTCCGCGCGTCGCGGTTATCTGGATTGTAGACAGTTATAAAATCTCGCAGATCGGTATCTGTCAGTGGGTTTGTTTTGAGTGTGAAGTTTTTATTTGTCCGTAGGTCGTAAATCCAAAGTTTTTGTGTCCACGGTTCTTCGCGCGCCGGTTTCTTATCAAAAAAGAGCACGTTTGCCTTGACACCTTGGGCGTAGAAGATACCGGTTGGTAATCGCAAGAGGGTGTGGACATCAAATTGTTTGAGCAGTTGCTGACGGATCGTTTCGCCTGCGCCGCGTTCAAAGAGGACATTATCTGGCAGAACGACAGCGGCGCGCCCATCTGTTTTCAGAATCGTCTTAATGTGTTGGAGGAAATTGAACTGTTTATTTGAAGTGGTTGCCCAGAAATCGTCGCGTTCATAAGTAAGTGATGTATTGCTGCGTTTACCGCCATTGGTAATGATTGTAATGCTACTCCTATTCCCGAATGGCGGATTGGTAAGCACTATGTCATAGCGATCACTTGTATCACTCATGAGGCTATCGTCAGTTGTAATTGGACTTTCCGTTCCACCGATACCGTGTAGATAGAGATTCATCACACAGAGGCGTACAACGTTATCAACGATGTCTGTGCCAGCGAAGGTGTTAAATCTAAGGAAATCCTTCTGTTCGCGATCCATTCCACTGCTATAATTTTCGGAAATGTAGTCGTGTGCAGCAAGAAAAAAACCACCCGTCCCGCACGCCGGATCACAGATAGTTTGCATCGGTTCGGGACGCATCACGGTCACCATCGCCTTAATAAGGGGACGTGGTGTGAAATACTGACCTGCACCGCTTTTCGTATCTTCGGCGTTTTTCTGTAGAAGTCCTTCGTAGATCGTCCCTTTGATGTCAGCAGTCATCCCGCTCCAATTTTCGTCGTTGATGAGATGAATCAGGCGTTGAAGACTCGCGGGGGTCTGAATGCGGTTTTGCGACTTCTGGAATATCACACCGAGTAAGCCTTGTTCATTACTTAGTTCTCGCAGGATTTTGATATACTGGGTCTCCAACTCGGCACCACTTGCGTTGAGTAAACTCTCCCAATCCAAACCTGCGGGAATTGTTGCAGGTTTGTTCAAAGGCGGTTTCGTCTGTTCGTCAGCAAGTTTAAGAAATAGCAGATAGGTGAGTTGTTCGACGTAATCGCCGTAACTGACGCCATCATCTCGGAGAACGTTACAGAAATTCCAGAGTTTTTGGACAATCGTTGCGGATTCGTTAGGCATGAATTTACCTCAAGGATGAATGGACTAAAAGGCACATTGGGCACGTGTGGTATGATTTTGGTTTGAAGTTAGACATCTTCGGGTGGAATGACTAATTTACTGGCACGCGCAAGTTTAGTCGCCAACCTCTGACATGCTAATCTATCAGAAGGAAACGGTGTTATGTTGGCATGTCTTTCATGAGGTTGCGTATCTGATATAACCTTTAGCTTATTCCTGTAAACTTCTCGCACCGGAAGATCGGCTCTTGCTTTTATGGATCTACCCTCTGTTTGGACATATTCCCGACCAATCGTCCATTTTTCGTTATCTGAGAGCCCTGATAAACGGTAAACAGAAATATCTGGGCTATATAAAGGTGGATCTTTACTGGCGTAAGGCGGCATAAATGCACCAAATTTTATTGTCTCGTTTCTACGAGTGAAGTGTCTGGAAGAAAAAATAAAGCGGGTGAGAATTTCGTCTTGTAAAATATCGTCCACATCATGTCCTTCGTTGGAAAAGCTCAGGTAATATTGTTAGAAAATTAGGGAGTAAAAGCGGATCTGATAACGGACAAGTCCCCGCAATCTCATGCTGATCATCTAAAACGACAACGAAGTTAACATGATCGTCGCCATATAGGCTCATCGTAATAATACCATCACCGGATCTCCATTCTAACCCAATCCCGCCATCTTCCAACCACATCAGGTCCGGCATTGGAATAGCAGGAGATATTCGCTTCAGCAAAGTGGAGGTTTCGTCATAAGCTTGTTGTGGGACAGGCCTAACGTCGCTATCCACTTTACAGGTTTCCTCGACTTCCTCGCGGATTTCATCCAGTTCGCGTTGGATATGTTTCCTCAATAGCGACCTGTCTGCTGGCAGCAAGAGCGGATCAAAGTTATCTTGTAAGGTTTTCATAGTGTATCACCTATCAAAATTTGAGGGTTATTTCATATTTTAGCATGATGCTTTATTAGATTCAATACCATTTCGCTACAACTCACCTCGTGTTATTCATCCTCATCTCCGCATAATTCTGCCAACAAAGCGGCTGCAATATAGTCATCGTGGCGTTCACCGATGTCAGTCGCATCACATTCCAACGTCCCCGCTAAAGCAATGAGCGGATCCGGATGGTCTTTGTATGCACCTTCAACCACACGTATCTCTGGTCGCTTATAGGTACGGAGTCGCGTTTTTATTTCATCTATGTCCCATTGCAATGTTCCGGCTAAGGCAAGAAGCGGATCAGTCTCCTGCGTTTCCTCGGATTCATCCGTGTTGTTTTGTATTTCATCTTGCGTCATAATAATAATCCAAGTTGCTACTAACAGATTTTGAGCGTTTCAACACAGTTTTTCAGACACTTCCCCACCCCAGAGGGGTAAAATGTCTATAGAAAATGGTGTATTCAACTCTTGCACTCCAGCGGAGTGCTATGTGTATAAACAGGTGGCAAGCTGGGTTAATAATAGTTCCTTAGTCGAGTGGAAGCGACATTTGTTCTGCCGAAGAAGTTGTTTGTGATTTTGGTATAGTCTTTTTTCGCTTCGGTTGCTGATGTCCTTTCTCGTCTCGAATTTTCTCCAATAGGACACTTGCCGGTTCATCATTCGGGTCTTGTGGCACAAGTTTACCAGAAAACGCTTGCTTGAGAATAGACTGCCGCAAACGTTCCGCGCGTTTAAGTTCAGCATCAAGGGTCGCTTCAATTTCACCGGTGACTGAAAGGTGAGCCTCAATTTCAAAGACAATCTGTTTCTGCTCAGGAAGGGATGGAAGCGGAACAGGTATTTTTCGCATTGTTGACTGATTGAGTTTTAACCTTGTTGTTCCTGTTAAGTAACCGTGGTAGTCGAATGTGTTTAGATAATGACATAAAAATTGATTTGACGTAACACCCCTTTCTGCTCTCAAGACGTGAGCATGGTTGTTTACCCAACTTTTGCCTTTAACAAGATATGCCGTGTCTTTTAAAACGTCCAGAAAAGGAGCACCATCTTCCCCTAATAAAACGAGTTCTTCATCAAATAAGTAATCGTCAATCCAGCCAACTTGTCCAGTTGCACCATAGTATGGATAGAGTTCTGGCTCAAGTTTACCGTTTATCCTCGTTTCCCGTTCTTTTGCATTTATTGGGACTCGTTGATTATCTAAAATATCTGCACAATTTGCTAATGTCGTGCACATCCAACCATTAGGTAGCTCAGATAAACTGTTGGGAGTAGAATCTTCTGAAACCGACATCGGTTCAAGTGCGCCGGAATATCCTTCGCGCCATTCCGTTGTCAATTTTCCTTCAAAAGCAGCTTTGAGGATTGATCTACGATACCGTTCCAACTGCACTTGTGCTTCTTTGAGACTATCAACTGCTGTATCTAATTGTGTAAACAGCACCTCTAACTTGGCTACGATACGGCGTTGCTCTGCCAGCGGCGGCAGTGGGATTTCTAAGTTAGCAAGGGCTTCTGTCCCTAATCTTAGTCTTCCGGTTGTTCCTTTCATGCGTGATGTAAGCAAAGCACGGATATCAGGAAGTAACAAATAATAGAAAAGATAGAATTTATCACTAACCTCTTCAACTTCACGAATCGGAATTACCTCAGTTGTTGCAACACCAAATGGCGTTGGCAAATCTTCAATTATACTCTGTTTACCATTTTCAAAAGACGGTGTGATTTTAGCGAGAAGGATATCCCCGGGTTCAAAATAAGTTCCGCTACTGAGTTCATCGGTTGACTTGAGTATAAATTCCGTAAAAAATAATGTGGCAATTGGAATCAATTTCATCGGCACAAACGGGACTTCGTTATACTCAGAATATCGCAAGTCTTTTGGCTTTTTGGTAAATGTTGCCACCTCCCCAAATCTTACGATCCGCCAATTCAGTGGCAAATCCTTTTGATTCATTTTGCTCATCTGTTTCCTTTTATTCGATTTTAGCGAGACGTTCGCCGATGGAACGCAGTGCCTTTTTTACGCTGCCCTGTTCAGGCGGTGTTTCAGGCTTGGATGTAGAGGTGTAAGCGGCGTGTGGTGCCAATCGCTCCTCAAAGTGATTATAAAGTGTGACGGCGGTATTTTGAGTTGTTTCATAATCCGGTGCTGGTAGACCGAGGTTTTCCATTTCTTGACGCATTTTTCTTGTGCCTTCACTTAAAGCACGTACCAGAGGTTCACCACGTTCATCTTTCATAAAGCGCATCCATTCAACAATCTTATGATTTCGCAGCACCGAACTCAGGACTGTATCCGCCAGACTAAAGTGTCGTGGGACTTCCTGAGGGATACCGCCCGGATTTTCTACCACCAAACCATTCCGATACGCAATGCAATGAATCGCAGCGTTGGCCCCATAATCTCTATGAATAACAGCGTTTAAGACTGCCTCATCAACCGCCAAGAGTGGATATTCAGGGTCTTCAATGAATCCACCGTTAGCACTCCGTCTTATCATCGTCCGAAAAAGGGCAGAATCTCTGAAAAAGGTTCGTAGTTTACGGATAATGTTTGGAAGTGCTCCATCGAACTCTTTATCAAAGGTCGTTGCACCACGCGCACCTGATGCCTCAACGTCAACTTCAAAACGTAAAACTCGAACATGTGCACTTGGAAACTCTTTACGTGGATTTGAAGCAAAAAAGAGGTAACCGGCATTGGTGAAAACGCACTTTTCACCCTCTATTTGCCTAATAGCATCTATGTTCAAGAGAAACGCCTCTGTGCTATATTCGTATTGGGCACCTCTTACCGCGAGGAATTCACGTTTGAACTCGTCAACCACCTCTTTATCAAGTTCGTCGGGATTGTAGGAACAGCAGGGAGATTTTTCAAAGTCAATGATTCCTTTATCCCGTCTCAATTGTTCCTCGTCAATTCGTCGTAGGAGCAAACACTGTGCCCCAAACCTTTTCCATGCTTTCGGAGAATCTGCGAAGGTTTCACAAATCCCATTTGGTGTCCACGGGGTGTAAAGAAGATGTAATTTTTTTTTATCTGAATTCGGCAGTATGACTTCTTCTAATTGTGTTGCGTGGTTACTTAAATCTCGTGCCACTTGCAGGATCCCATTGAGTGTCTGTTCATCAACATGCTGTGTGCCTTTAATGGTGCCATCATCCGCGATGCCGAGTATTAATAGACCACCTGCTCTGTTGCTATTCGCGAAAGCAGAAATGCACTGTTTGATCTTGTCCTTCAGTGTGTTAATTTGATTGCTGGTATCAATGCGGACCTCTTTTCGTTCAAAATACTGCCCTTCAAAATTAGCAGACTGTAGGAAATCAAGATATTGTAGAGGATTATCAAAAACTTCTTTTGGCGTTGGCATTTACGAATCCCTTTCTGGCGTGTTTTGAAATTGGCACAGATTACAATACCTTTGGTGGAAATTCGTTATAAAGTTTAACACAAAGTTGACTTGAGATGCAAGCCGCTTTAAGTCGCTACCCAGACGCATTCGATTCTCTCGAAAACCCACTAAATTACCTTTCGATTTTGGGATACCCAAACACAAAAAATCCGCGTAATCCGCGATTCAGACAATTGAATATCTCCAAATCGCAACCAGAGGTCGCTCCTACAAAAGTGATGCTAAGATACCAATTTTTCTGTGAGATCTTTTAGGATGTCGTCTAAATCATCTCCAAAGAGTTCGTAGACTTTCGCACCATTCCCAAGTTCCGCGAACGGGGTATACTCAAAATCGGACATCCGAATATCAAGTGAGGTGGCAATATGGTCACGTATCATTTCAAGCCATTTATGTTGCTCTGAGTTAAAATCTTTATCATCTAACCATTCTTCAAAATTTCGGTTGACAGTTGCACTAAACGGCTCCAGGAAAAGATTGTACCCCATAGCAAATCGCACCAGCGATATGAGGTCTGTAGGTTGTTCCATATTTCCTTGAACACTCTCTGGAGACCGGTTTTTGTAAGCCAACCATAATGACTCGCGACTCAGACTCCTTGAATGTTGCTGCAATGCTTCTTCCAGTTCCTTCAAATTGTTTTCGTTCAATGTCCCTTGTACCTCTGGACGTTTACACAAAATTTGTAACGCTATCAATTCATCTATATTTTCATCGATAAACTGTTTAAAGGCGTGAATGACTGCAGCCACTTGTGTGAAACTTTGGGGCTCAAATCCAGTATCAAGAACGTGATCTTCACTAATATCGTCAATTAGTTGGTTAGGATCTCTTTCTTCCTGTTCATCTGGATCAGTAGAAGGCGGTTCACCGGGGCGTGATTGTGAGTCAATTTTTACGGATTCACAGACACCGACGGCATCAACGATGAAAAAATGCGTTTTTGTAGTCGCATCGCCGGTGACGGTTTTCAGATCGTCAGGACTGATGACGCGCACGCCGCGCCCAACCATCTGCTCAAAATAGCCGCTGGATCGGACTGCCCGCATAAAGACCAAACACTCAAGCGGTTTTATATCAGTGCCGGTAGAAATCATGTCAACACTTACGGCGATCCGCGGATTTAATTGTGTGCGAAATGTTTTGATGAGTTCCTCTGGTCTGTCACTCTGGTACGTAATCTTTTGGCAGAAATCATCACCTTTGGCAAATACATCCCGCACAATGTGAACAATATCTTCGGCGTGGGAGTCATCTTTCGCAAAGATAAGTGTTTTAGGAACGGTTTGCCTACTTGGAAAAAGATCGGTGAAAAGCTTATCCTTGAAGGTTTGGATTACTGTCCGGATTTGATTTATAGCAACAACGTCGCGATCTAACTGGCTTCCGGTATATTCAACATCTGCATCCAATTCATCCCAGTTAAGTCGCCGACTTCGCCTATCGCGTCTTGCGATATAACTACCTGTTTCAAGACTACTCCCTCTTTGTGTGATTTCAGTTTTAATCCGATAGATATAGTAACCGACATTTACATTATCCTCAATAGCTTGCTCGTGGCGGTATTCGTAAACGAGATTGTGATCGAAAAAAGCGAGCGTTTGTCTATATGGTGTTGCGGTGAGTCCGATAATGAAAGCGTCAAAGTATTCCAACACATGTCGCCATTTACCATAGATAGAGCGATGGCATTCGTCAACGATGATAACATCGAAGGTGTCGATTGGAATTTCTGGGTTATAGATAACAAACTGTGGTGAAGCGTCTTCAGTATCATTTTCAAAGGCGGAGGTCTCTTCCTCTTCCGATTCATAGTCTGAGTCACCTTTTAGCATGGAATAGAGGCGTTGGATAGTGGTAATACAGGCAGCACTTGCTTCGTCGATAATGTTGCTCGAAAGGTGCTGGACATTATAGAGATCAGTGAATTTTCTACCGTCATCGGGAGTCGTGTATGCCTGAAATTCGCGAAGTGTTTGCCTGCCAAGATTATTGCGGTCTACGAGAAAAAGCACGCGTTTGACATCCGTAAATTTAATGAGTCGATACGCGCTACTGACAGCGGCGTGCGTTTTTCCGCTGCCAGTCGCCATTTGGATTAAAGCGCGCTGGCGTGATTCTGCTAACGATTTTTCAAGCTCGGTTATTGCCCCAAATTGACAATCTCTCAGAGAACCTTTTTCTAATCGCGGTATATCCGTTTTAAGTCTCTCGCGCAAGGTTCTGGGTTGATAAAAAGCGTTGGCAAGTGCTTCAGGCGTATGAAATGTAAAAACGTGCCGTGAACGGGAATCTGGGTCCCGAATATCCCGAAAGTAGGTCTCAACTCCTGTTGCGGCGTAGGAAAAGAAAAATCTGGTGCGGTTTGGCAAATCATCTGGCAAACTTGCTCGATACCGTTCTGCCTGTTGCAAGGCACCGCTAAGCGTTGTTCCTTCAGGTTTGGCTTCAATAACCCCAACTGCAACGCTACCGATAAAGAGGAGATAATCCGCCCGCTGATCCGCTCTTAATCGATATTCACGCACGGCCACACCCAACGCAGCAGCTGTGTCACGTTCAGCATAATTTTGGATGTGCCATCCAGATGCTTCAAGCATTTTATCTATGTTGCGTCTGGCTCTGTTTTCGGGGGTCATAGTAATATGAATCGTTTTCTGTTTGGTTGGAGATAGAATCTCAAAAGTGGTGTTACTGGAAAAGGCGGTTTAGTCTTACGAGGCAATCTTGTAGGCTCGCAGTATCCGTCAATGTGAAAGATACTTCATCTGGACGCTCATCATCGCGGGTTACATTATAGACAACAAGTCCATCACCGTATATTTCTAACATCGCTACGCCATCTTCAAGATGCCATTTAAAATTAAGGGTGCCCTCTTTCGTCCAACGGATGTCCGGGGTCGGAATGCCGGAAGTAAAGAGGGTTTCCATCAGAAAGAGGGCATCATTGAATACCAAATCCGGTGTAGGGAAAAAATCCCGATCTTCCACAGCGGGTTCGGTGATCTTTTTACGGATTTTCGAGAATTCTGATTTTACATGGTTCCGAAACGATGTCTGATCTGTCCGTGTGTTTTCAAAAGATGCTTGCATAATATCTCCACGCTGTGCGTTGGGTAGGCATGTTTTGATAACACACCTACCCATATTTACAAGATAGGTGCTAATCGGTACGTCTTTGCTTGAGGTGTGCCCAAGTGGTCGCTAATTTTCCGTCCGCTTCGACAGCGAGGACACCACTTGCCAAATCCGCAATCTCTGCTTCGGTCAATGCTCTGTCATAGATGCGAATGTCGTCTATGAGTCCAGGCCACGATGTGCCATTATTATCCTTTGCCCCTTTACCAACGAATAATTTGGTGGCACCTGAGATTGTTCCCACTTTACCGTCGTCATTGTGTGTAGGATCATCATCAAGCTCGCCATCAATATAGAGGGCCAGTTTTTCACCACTTTTCCAAGTAAAAACGAGGTGTTGCCAGTCAGTCGTTTGCACATCGCTTTTTCCCTCATACGCTTGACCACCGCCCGTTGTCGAAATGGCGCCCTTGACAAGATTCGTACCCCCTGGCGTTGACCAACTTGCGGCATCGTAGCAGAACCCGAACGTGTTGTCTCCACCATCCGGATCTGTAGCAAAGACAATACCTCTGTCGTGTCCAACTGAATCAGATTTTACCCAAACAGAAATCGTAAAAGCGTCAAGTCCGTTGATATAATCTGCGCCGTTCGGGTCTTCAACGACGGCACCTGCGCCGTCGAGTTCCACAGCACCGCCGATTTTACCGCCGTTCGGTTTCCATTTGGCACCATCGATCAATTTCGCATCGTTACCGTTCCCGCTCTGATCAGCAGCGGTTTGTCCTGAACGTTCATCAAAAGGCAGATAGATCAGTAAACCGTCATTGAGACCAGCACTTGCGACTGATGTCAGGTAAACAGCGACTATGAGTGTTGTGAGTATGAGCCAATTTAGGATTCTCATTTAGAGTTTCTCCTATAGGTGGTGTTCGGTTAATTAGCGGGGTTGCAAACCCCGTCTGCATTCGGTGCGAAAAAAAGGGACAGGTATAGAGAAACCTGCCCCTATAACCTTCTGTAGATGCCCTTAAACGTTACATACGTCATACGCGTGTTGCATCGCGTCAAATGCATCGCCTTTGGGACCAAATTCGTGTCCTACATAAAGCTCGTATCCGGTTTTGGCGATAGCGCGCATCACGGCAGGATAATAAATTTCCTGCTCATCGTCGAGGTCGTTTCTACCCGGATTACCAGCAGTATGGTAATGCCCGATGTATTCACTGTAGTCCGTGATGTTACGGATGAGATCGCCTTCCATAATCTGCATGTGATAGATGTCGTAGAGCAACTGCGCCCGTGGCGAACCGACACCCTTACAAACCTCAACACCCCACGCCGTCGTATCGCATTGATAGTCCGGATGGTTAACTTTGCTGTTAAGGAGTTCAACACAGAGGTTGATCTCCTTCTCTTCAGCGTATTTGGTGACGCGAGACAGGCCTGCGATCGTGTTATCGCGTCCTTCTTCTTCCGATCGACCTTCCCGATTCCCAGAGAAGCAGATGAGTCCAGGGATGTCGTTTTCCGCCGCGATGTCGATATTCTTGAGGAGTTCATCCTCAATCCTATCATGGTTGCTCGGATCGTTCAATCCAGATGGAAGCGATGAGTGTCCTACAATAATTGCGACGCGCATCCCATGATCCTTAACGACGGACCAGTATTCTGCGGGCAGCATCTCAACAGATTTATAGCCGATTTCCGCGGCTTTCTTAATAACATCTATGGGGTCTCTGCCACGGCTGAAACCACCAAAGCAGATGGATTGATTAATTGACATAATTCTCTCTTTCTTTATCGTAGGGGCGAGGTTGCCTCGTCCCGTTATTTTCTATAGATCTACTGCCTTACCAGTGCGGAAGGACGTACTTGCCGCGAGCATGATGCGGAGCGTCTCTAATGCGTCGCTATAAGGCGATAGGATCTTAGAGGCATCACCGCTCTTAACAGCATCAATAAAGACACGGTCTCTGTCTGCCCCACCGTCGCCGGAAAGCGGTTCTGTCTCACCACCACGGTTCACGTTGTTCGGACCACCAACGGTGACGACCAACCCACGCGTGAACACTTCAAGATGGACACGACCGAAGCCTTCCATAGCGCAACTTGAGACGATATTCGCGACAGCACCGTTCTTAAACTCGATGTTCACCATGCTGATGTCATCAACATCGTAGTTTTCGATGTGCGTCATGCTACCGCTTGCAGCGACACCGTGTACGGTTTTGCCATCGCTACCGACGAGGAAACGTGCGAGATCGAAGATGTGCGTTGTCTGTTCAACGTGCTGTCCACCAGATTGTGCGCGAACCCGCCACCACGGTGTACCAGGCATACCACCGATCCAGTAACCGAGCGCGCCGAGAATTTGGGGCTGCTCATCGAGCATGGCTTTCGCATTCTGCGCATTACCACCATAACGCCAGTGGTAACCAACGCTTGTGATCACACCACTCCGCTCAACGTCTTCATTGATGATGATTGCGGGTTCAAGTTCAGAATGAATCGGTTTCTCAATGAACATCGCGATGCCTTGTTCACAAGCGATACGTTCCTGTTCACCGTGTGCAAACGGCGGTGTGCAGATATAAACCGCGTCCAAATCCTCTTTGTCGTACATGACCCGATAGTCTGTATAAGCGTTTCCGCCGAATTCTTCGGCACGTGCTTTCGCGCGGTCTTCCGAAATATCGCACATCGCACAAAATTCGACATCTTCAAAGTTATCTTTGAGGTTGTTCATGTGCGCGCCAGCCATGCCACCGGTTCCGATAAAACCGAGTTTCACTTTATCCATGTTTTCTCCTTAAAAATGGGTATTCCAAAATCCCTAAGTTTTACGGCTATAGTTTAACAAAAGTGGACGTTTATAGCAAGCAATTTATTCAGTTTTCAGCCATTAGCCGTCAGCCGATGCCTAAATGCCTCTGCAATTTATCATCTTCCCGCCAAGACCCATGCTTTAGCTTGCGGGATGTAGGGGAAACCTTGTGTTTGAAAGTCAAAAAAGACTTGACGATTCCCTAAAATTGTAGTATGATATTTATATTAAGTTGGCAGACATACACAGCGTAGTCGCAAGGCTGCGTGTCTGCCTATCCACTGTGTAGAGGTTAAAGACTTGATACTTGATATACCATGAAAAACTATAAATACCCATTGGGAAAACAATCGAATACAATCCGCATTGGCAATTTGCTTGATGATATATGGCAAGTGCATAAGTATTTTCACGAGTGGCAGCGTCAACGCTATAAAGACGGACTGCCTTATGCGCATTACAATGCTATGGATGCACACTTCAAGGTGTTGAAACGAACCACGCACCCCCATTGGAATCTGTTGCCAAGTCAAGCGGTGCAACAAGAACTTATGCGTATTGATAAAGCTTATGATCGTTTTTTTAGGAAACTTGGTGGCAGACCGAAAATTAAAAAGCAACATAAGTTCAAATCTATCACTTACCCGGGGTCTGCGGGTTGGTCTCTGAAAAACAATCGTATTACGTTGACTTTTCGTAAATGGAATCCTACAACACGTAAGTGGCAGTTTGATAGGATACCGTACACTTTTCATAAGCACCGTCAATGGCATGGGAGGATTCGCCAAGTTACGATAAAGCGTGATAGTTGCGGGAACTATTGGCTTTGTCTTACAACAACCTATACAGATTTTAAACCACTGCCGACAACAGGTAAAAGCGTTGGGGCAGACTTCGGCATGAAAGACGCATATTTGACCCTTAGCACGGGTGAAAAGATACAACACCCCGAACCCTTGAAACACTCCTTGAACAAACTTCGGTCTCTCAATAAGGCATTGAGTCGTAAAGTCAAAGGTTCTAACGGTTGGTGGTGGTGTGTCAGACAAATCGCACGACTGCACCGTAAGATTTCTAATCAACGCAAAGATTTTCATTGGCAACTCGCAAGCAAAATCTGTAAAAAGTTTGATAAGATTGTCATTGAAACCTTGAACCTTGACGGTATGAAGCGATTGTGGGGACGCAAAGTCTCTGACCTTGCTTTCTACCAGTTCGTTGAGATATTGAGGTATAAGTGTAGTAAACATAAGCGTCTTTTGAAAGAGATAGATCAATGGACTGCTACAACAAAACCTTGTAGTAATTGCGGTTTTCATAACGAAAATCTCACATTGAAAGATAGACGGTGGACATGTCCCGAATGTGGTTCACACCACGACCGAGACATCAACGCTGCTATAAATATATTGCGGGCAGGGATAGCCGTTACGTAACGATATGCCTGTAGAATACTACAGGGAAACGCCCGCTGGTGGAGCGAAAATAAGACGGTCTTCTCTTTGAGAAAACCGCATGCCTCGCAGTGAGAGTATGAAACCGAAGCCCCTACCTTTAGGTAGTGGGTGCTATCACTTCCAAATGTGGTATAATATTTTAAATGGCTGACAGCCGACAGCCAACAGCCAAAGAACAAGGAGAAACACATGGGTTTCAAATTTGGATATAGTACATTACGTTGGCAACAACCTGATTTTGAAGAACTGTTGACCCAACTCAAAAGCGCAGGTTGGGACGGTTGGGAGATGCGTCAATCTTTGGACTGGGTCGGAACACCACAGCGGATTCGACAGGTCTGTGCCAATACCGACCTACCCGTCGCTGCTGTCACAGCACGCGGGCTGCCAATCGACAAAAATCCCGAACAGATGGAGCTGAATAAACGCCGGATTGACTTCGCAGCAGAAGTCGAGGCGGACTGTTTCATGTTCATGGGAGCGGGTAAACCGCAAGACCGACCTGTCGATAATTCCGATCTCGCAGCACTCGCTGACGTTTCCGAAGACTGGGCAGAATACGCCGCGCAATACGGTTTGGATGTCTGTTATCATATCCACACAAACACCACGGTCGATTCAATTGACGACTGGGCTAAATATATGAGCCTGCTCCGAAAGTGCAAGTTGTGCATAGACGTTTCGCATTCCGCACTCTGGGGCTACGATCCGATTGACTCTATTCGACGTTATGGTGATGTCCTCGTCTACGTCCATCTTCAAGATTACGCAGGCTATACGGGTGGAGAGGGTAGCAATTATGACGTGGATTGGGTTGATGTCGGTACTGGAAATGTCATGGATTTTCCGGGAATCATGTCCACTTTAGAAGATCTCAATTATGATCGGTGGATTACGGCTTGTCCGGGCATGGTGGAAGACCGTTCCGATGAAGAGCGGATGACAGTGAATCGGGAATATTTGCGGCAATTAGGTTACTAATCCGTGCAAGTCCCCCAGATAAGGGGGATTTAGGGGGTTTCTTTCATATTTGGCAAAACTCGCAAGACATTGCAAGTCCCCCAGATAAGGGGGATTTAGGGGGTTTCTTTCATATTTGGCAAAACTCGCAAATTATTTATGAGGTGTGCTGTAATAAAGACTGGAGAAAACGCGTATGAACCAAGCAGCGGGTGAAATCCGCTCTATTCTTGCTACAGATTGTGGCAGTACGACGACGAAAGCAATTTTAATTGAGAAACGAGATGACGAATACCAACTGGTCGTGCGGGGCGAGGCACCCACAACTGTTGAGGCACCCGTCGAAGATGTAACCGCAGGCGTTATCAATGCTATTACCGAAGTTGAGGAACTCGCAGGTCGCAAACTCCTTAATAATGGGATCATCATAAAACCACAAAACGGCGACGAAGGTGTTGACATCTATATTTCGACCAGCAGCGCAGGCGGTGGGCTTCAGATGATGGTCGCCGGTGTTGTGCGTAACCTCACTGGCGAGAGCGCGGAACGTGCTGCGCTCGGGGCTGGCGCGATTGTTATGGATGTCATTGCCTCTAACGACAAACGCCTCCCACACGAAAAAATTGAACGTATCCGTCATCTCCGACCGGATATGCTACTCCTCTCTGGTGGCGTTGATGGTGGAACGACTTCTCACGTCGTCGAATTGGCTGAGATTATCGCGGCTGCACGTCCAAGACCGCGGCTCGGGATCGCTTACGAACTTCCCCTGATCTATGCTGGAAATATGGATGCCCGTGAATCAATCCAAGAACGTTTGCAAGATGTGATGGCTTTGGAGATGGTAGACAACCTCCGCCCCGTTTTGGAACGTGAAAATTTGATGCCAACACGCCACAAGATTCAGGAGCAATTCCTTGAGCACGTCATGGCGCATGCCCCCGGCTACAAGCGACTCATCGACTGGACGGACGCACCTATCATGCCAACACCTGGGGCAGTCGGAGAGATCATCCAGACCGTCTCTGAACAACAGGATATTGAAGTGGTCGGTGTGGACATCGGTGGCGCGACGACAGATGTCTTTTCTGTTTTCAAAAATAAGGAATCGGAATCGATCTTTAACCGAACTGTCAGTGCGAACCTCGGTATGAGTTACAGCGTCTCGAATGTCCTCGCTGAAGCAGGCTTAGAAAACGTTCTCCGGTGGGTGCCGTTTGACATTGAGGTAGGGGATCTCCGGAATCGCATTAAAAACAAGATGATTCGTCCGACGACGATCCCACAAACCCTGCAAGAGTTAATTCTGGAACAGGCGATTGCACGTGAGGCACTCCGGCTCGCTTTTGAACAGCATAAACAACTGGCGGTTGAATTGCGCGGGGTCCAACAACAGCGCACGATCTCTGAAGCCTTTGATCAGGCGGAGAGTGGCCAGACGCTCGTTAATATGCTCTCTTTGGATATGCTTATCGGGAGCGGGGGTGTTTTATCGCACGCACCCCGTCGGCAACAAGCGATGCTCATGATGATAGACGCATTTCAACCCGAAGGCATAACCCATCTCGCCGTTGACAGCATTTTCATGATGCCCCAACTCGGTGTCCTCGCGCAAGTCAACCCAGAAGCCGCAACGCATGTCTTTGAACGAGATTGCCTCATTCATCTGGGCACCTCCATTGCCCCGATCGGCACTGGAAATACTGGAGACGAATGTCTCACTATTGAGGTCAATGGTGACGGAATAGCTTCAATCAGTGAAAATATCCAGTTCGGTGAACTCCGTCGCTATCCACTTCCTTTGGGTGAAAAGGCGACACTGAAACTTCAACCTTCACGGCGGTTTGACCTCGGTTCCGGGAACGGTCAACCTATTGAAACCGAGGTGTTCGGCGGTGTCGTTGGCTTAGTTGTTGATACTCGCGGTAGACCGCTTGAAATTCCAGTGGATTCCGAATTGCGCGTCGCCCAGTTCACGAAATGGCATGCCGCTTTAGATGCCTATCCATCATCCTAAGCACCGCGAATGTTATTTTCAAACCTTAACTTTTCAGTCTTCCTTATCTTCTAAAACGAAGTTGCAATTATTTTCGTCAAAAGGTTGACAAATTTTCGCTTAAGACATACAATATATGTGTTTCCAGAGCAATTTTGCGTGGAAACTTTCCTTGAACCTGATTAAATTCAGACTTACCTAATCTTTTGACGAAATATGTAGGTTTCCAAAACCTGCTGTTGCGTTTCTAATTGTTTATAAGGAGGCAAATTGATGACAAGGTTTTATCAGTTAACACTCGCTATAACCATTGCTTTCGTACTCGTTGTGAGCCTTTCGCAGATTGCATTTGCCCAAGGGAAAGTTAATATTAAGGGCGGACCTCTAAAAGAGGCGGATTGGCTCAAAGACCCAGCCCCGGAACTCAGCGAAGACCACTCTGATAACAAAAACTGGATTACCAAGTGGTATGGCCCCGACGGCAACTACGAAAACAACGGTGGTTTCGGTGCTTCCGCTCCCAAGGATCTTATTGAGGAGGGGACGGGTGGTAAGCTGACGCAGATTAAACTCTCGACCGTTGAAGGTTTGAAACTGACACAGACTGTTGATGTCAATTGGAAAAAGGCTAATGGCGGACCGCGCGGTTGGGAGATCTTTGAATTTGAGCCTGCTAACTCCCATCACATGAATAGGGACGGTCCCGGCGATAACATTGATACCTATGGTATTATTGTTATTGATGCACCTAAGGATATGACATCCGTTATGTCCCCAGCACACGATGACCACGCCCAAATCTGGATTAACGGTGAGAAATGGTACAATAATTCCAGATGGACAGGTGCCGCACTGCAAGTTGATTTCAACGTTGAAATTAAGTTGCAAAAAGGTGGAAATGTTTTACTCTATCGGTGTGGCGAATCCGGTGGGGATGCCTATATGAACTTGCACTTTGATGACGCAACTCATAAGGCGGTCGATATCTATCCCGATAAGGCGAAAGACCAGAAAAGTTTCTTTAATGAAGTTGCCGGTGCTTTATCCGTTGATCCTGTCGGAAAAGCGACAACAACTTGGGGAGACATTAAACGGAATCGCTAAACCTCGGTTAGCCCTATCTCTCTTTTTCTTTATCTTGAGATAGGGCTTTCCTTATGCAAACGCACCTTAACCCCTCCGCATGAAGTTGGATTTTACTGCGTTCTTGAGGATATAGAACGATCTGTTAGATTCGATTCCCTTCAGCCCAACCTATGGGCGCTGAGTCCTGATAACTATTTTTCTGAAAATTGTCTGTCTGATACCTGATTGCTGATCGTTGACCGCCACTGTGAACAACTATAAAAAATTGACTTTATGCGTCGTATATGCTATAATTATGGGAGTGATTTATCATTCACAAGACTTCTAAATATTTGAATATTACAACACTAAAATTGAGACAGGAGGAATTTAATGCCAGCAAAGCAAATTATCTTTGACGAAGAAGCGAGGGTAGCCCTTAAACGCGGCGCAGATATACTCGCTGATGCCGTGAAGGTTACCCTGGGACCACGCGGAAGAAATGTAGTTATCCAAAAATCTTTCGGTGCCCCGCTGGTAACATGCGATGGTGTCACCGTCGCAAAAGAAATTGAACTCCCGGACCCATACGAGAATATGGGTGCCCAACTACTGGAATCCATTGCTACTAAAACAAATGACATCGCTGGAGATGGAACCACGACCGCTACGCTTTTGGGACAGGAAATTCTTCATGAAGGTTTCAAAAACGTCACCGCTGGTGCCGATCCGATGCAGCTGAAAATCGGTATAGATAAGGCTGTCAATGCCACTATTGATGCGATCACCGCACAGAGCCGTGCTGTAAATACACATGAAGAAATTCTACAGGTAGCCTCAATTGCCGCAAACGACCCCGCAAATGATAGCGACATTGGGGCAACTGTGGCTGAAGCGATTGAGAAAGTTGGAAACGACGGCGCTATCACTATTGAGGAAGGTAGAACTTCGGAAACTGCCGTTGATATTGTTGAAGGGATGCAGTTCGATCGCGGTTTCTTATCACCGAACTTTGTAACGGACGTACAGGCACAAGTCGTCGAATTCGAGAATCCTTATATTCTCATTAACACAGAGAAAATTACGACAGTTACAGACCTCGTGCCGATTATGGAAAAGGCGATGCAACTCGGGAGACCCCTGTTCATTATCGCTGAAGACGTAGAAGGTGAAGCCCTCTCGACGTTGGTCGTCAATAAACTCCGTGGCACGCTACAGGTCGCCGCAGTGAAAGCACCCGGTTTCGGTGATCGACGTAAGGAGATGTTGGAAGACATCGCAATCCTGACTGACGGTCAGGTCATAGCTGAAGAGACCGGCATCCGATTAGAAAACATTGTCGTCGGTATGCTCGGTACTGCCCGACGCGTCATCGTTGACAAAGATAACACTACGATCGTCGGTGGTAGTGGCGCGACAGAAGCGGTTGAGGGAAGAGTCGCACAGATTCGTCAGCAGATAGAGGAGACAACCTCCGAGTATGATCGTGAGAAATTGGAGGAACGCCTCGCGAAACTCGCAGGTGGCGTTGCTGTCGTTAATGTCGGCGCTGCTACTGAAGTGGAGATGAAAGAGAAAAAGGCTCGTTTTGAAGACGCACTCGCTGCAACGCGTGCTGCTATAGAAGAAGGTATTGTCCCAGGCGGAGGCACAGCACTCTTGCGGGCGGCAGCCTCGCTCGGCAGTTTGGAACTCGATGGCGATCAAGAGACGGGACTCAATATTATCCGCAACGTCTTGAACTCTCCTGTCCGGGCTATTGCTGAGAACGCCGGAATGGAAGGATCCGTTGTTGTCGCTGAAGTACAAGCCGGTGAAGGCAACTACGGTTTCAATGCTGCTACAACTGAATACGGCGATATGATCGAAGAAGGGGTTGTTGACCCGACAAAGGTCGTCCGCTCCGCATTACAGAACGCCTCCAGTATCGCAGGTTTGCTCTTAACGACAGAAACCCTCGTTACAGAGATTGAAGAACCGCCGGATATGGCTGCTGAAGCAGCGGATCCGCATGCTGGGCACTTCCATTAGAACTTACGCAGCCACCACTGCAGGCGCGGTTTTAAACCCTGCCTGCAGTGGCGTGCCTTCTCTAACACCACGAAATAGAACTTCGTGCGTTATTCATTACGCTGCGTCTGATACCGTGGTTCCATCCCGCTATCCCAATCACAATCCAGGCAAAACATCATATCCGATCCCAAGTACTGGATATTTTTACCCTTACACTCCGGGCATACCTTAACCGGCTTTTCCAGTTCATCACCGGCGTTGTGCTCGAAGATACTCAGATAGTACACCTTTAACTCACCTGGATAACGATGCCCCATTGAACAACGAATCTGATTGGAATTATCACTTTCAAAACGGTCAATTGTTTCCCGAAGGAACGTTAACCGACGATGGCAGACAGGACAAGGGTTCGGGGCTAACTCCTTCAGGACAATCATATCCGTGTTTTCTTGTTGGATAGAAACTGTCAAGGCGAGATGATGCGCCAGTTGCAAATGCGAAATACCCTCGTAACCGAGCGTCTCAGCAAGTTCGGAGACAACTTTCGTATAACTTTGTGGACTCAGCACAACCTCTGTAGGGATCATTGTTCCGCCCTTTAAACTTGAGAGAAGCCGATAGATATGTTCCAGAATGGGCAGTCACCCCCATATTTTCCCAATGAACGAGAATTAATCTGTCCCATCTGTGGACGGTTCAGAAGCCTGTGTCCGATTGGTGTTCCGAGCCAGTGGTGATGCTGATACATTTCTTTGTGAACGATACGTATCAGCAGGATGGTTCCGTATTAAAATTAAGTCGTCGCTGTCACGTTCAATGATATCGTTCTGCATCAGTGTAACTTCATACTTCCGCATGCTCGTGATGAAGTTGATCGTAACGCGGGCGGATGCTTCTAATGTAATACGCCAACCGGTTTCCGTGAGCGTCCGGGTGAACCGATCGCTTATGTCGATTGACTGCATCTGCGAAGCATTGATAATAATCCCGCTTGCCGCCTCGGTCTGAGATTGCGTCTCAACCACGTTTTCCTTGTTACTTTGTTCTGCCATGCTGTGCCCCATTTCTGTAGCAATTTATTTAAACATAATTTTAACACAGCAAATCGCGGGTTGTCAAACTTATTTCAGAGATACTCGGTTATCAGAGGGGATAGTTATCAGTAAGAGGCATTATTAGTCGCCAGTAGCCTGAGAAACAGCTGTCAGTTACCAGTAAGAGAAAGACTTGATAAATCAGTCGTCAGTTTCCAGTTACGAGTTACCAGTAAGAGAAAGACTTGATAAAACAAACTCTCACTGCGAGGCACTTTTAACTGGTCACTGGTTACTGGTAACTCCTTCAGATCGACCTCTTTACTGGTTATTCTTATAAAGAGGTTTCTGATAATCTGAAGGAGACCTCTTTAACTGGCAACTCGTAACTGGTAACTCGTAACTGACCACTGATCGCTAAAAACCAAAATCCGTTTGACATCAGTCGGGTAATTAGAATATAATATATTGTAAAACGGATTTAGAACATATATGCGATTCACCTATTTTTGGCCCGGATGGGCAGTTGCACTCGGTATCGGGATTGTCATCGGCATAACTGTATTTGTTTATCTCCGAACAGCACACACTATGCATCCGAGGTATCGGTTTTTACTCATTGCCATGCGGGGTTGTGCAGCGTCGATCCTGCTCTGTTGCCTCTTAGCACCCGTCATCCTTGAAAAAAAGGACATCACACCACCGACGCATCTCTCGGTTTTAGTAGATACATCGCGGAGTATGGAACTCGTTGATGCCTCTACGAGCGAGGCTCCGATATCTCGCCTAAATCAAGTGAATCAACTGCTGTCCAATCCAGAAGAACAATTCCTTCAATCTTTACGCGACCGTTTTGAGGTACATCTCTACCCTTTTGATATAGGGCTTCAGCAGAGCGTAGCGTTACCACAAGACCTTGACTCCGAAAGATTGCCACAATTTGAGCCGAAAGGAACCCTCACTGACATTGGAACCGCTATACGAGACATCGCCGCTGCATGGAAAGGACAACAAAACGCTGGAGTGCTACTTATTACCGATGGTGGACATAACTCTGGACAGTTGCCTTTAGCGGATGTTACCGCGCTCGGGGTACCGGTCTATGCAATCGGGGTCGGCTCTGTAGATGCTCCAAAAGATATCCAGATTCAACATATTGATTACACACCTGTTGCCTACACAAACCACGAGAGTATCATCCGTGTGACAGTTGTGCAAACAGGATATATCGGTAAAACGACACGGCTCTCTCTACGTGAAGTCAAGCGTAAAACCCTTGTGGATACCGCAACATTAACTTTTCAACAGTCTGAGGACGCAATACCCGCGAGTGGCACCACAAAACAGGTTGTTGAATTAAAATTGACACCACCGGTTGAAGGGAGTTTTCAATATACCGTCGAACTTCCAGCACTTGATGGTGAGTTAACAGAAGCGAACAATCAGAAAACGTTTTCGGTGAAGGTTGTAAAGGCGAAACTCAACGTTTTCTATCTCGAAGGCAGGCCGAGATGGGAATACACGTTTTTAAAACGCACATTAGAACGAGACCCCGATATCGAGGCTACCTCTGCAGTTTTATTACGCAACAAATCTAAGCAGTTTCCGCCTGATAATACTGTGCTTAGCCGTTTAGATGGATACTATCCACAAACGACATCAGCATCCGAAACACCACGATTCCCTGAAACGTCTGCTGAACTCTCCAAGTACGATGTGCTGATTTTAGGAGACTTAGGCGTTGAGCATCTTACCAGCACGCAGCAACGCGCAATTGTTGACTTCATTGAAATACAAGGAAAATCTATCATATTCCTCCCATCTCGCAGAATGCTTGGCATCAATGGGCTGCGAAACACGGAATTAGCGCAGCTTTTGCCGATTGACATTCCAAGTGCTGGGTGTCGTAGGCACGATACTGAATCCACCGTTCGGCTCACCCGGTCCGGTGAGTTTCATCCGATGCTTCAACTTATGGAGTCGCAACCAAATCAGTTCTCTGTTTCAGGCGAGCAGAACGCCGCCGTCTGGCGGAACATACCACCTCTGTTTCGATCCTTTAGTGGGTTTCGACTTAGAGGTGGCGTAACAACCCTCATGGAAAGTGGGAAAGGGACCCCTATACTGATGCTTCAGAGAACCGGCTTAGGCAAAAGCCTTCTAATTGCAGCGGAAGGACTCTGGAATTGGGATTTCGGCGTTAATACTTTTAAAGATACCCGTTACGACGGCATTTATGCACGCTTCTGGGCGCAAGTTGTTCGATGGATGGCAACCGATACCGATGACGACGGATTACATCTTACGACAGATGCCGATACTTATGCTATTGGAGATACCGCGCAGGTCACCGCGTATTTATACTCTAAATCCTATCGAGCCACACAGACAGACGCTACCGTCCAATTTGAAATCGTTCCACCTGAAGGGGCACCTTTCCAACTCCAGATTCGCGGGGTAACCGAAAACATCGGTGAGGCAGCTTCACAGCAGACAGATATGGGCAATCTCTACACGACGCAATTCGCGCTATTACAGAACGGAACCTATCGTATTCGCGCGACGGGTGAGACTGGCGACCAGACACTCGGTGAGGATCAAATTGATATCCATGTACATCCACAACTCGCTGAATTAGAGACACCACAACTCAATGAAGACCTCCTTAAAGAACTTACTGCAAAAACAGGTGGTGCCTATTTTACCATGGCGGATGCGGCATCGGTGGCGGAAAATGTCGCCGATGTCCAAAATCCGGTATTTATTGATGCGGAACGCGAACTTTGGAGTCATCCGTTGATCTTAATTGCAGTCGTCGGATTATTAGGCACAGAATGGTTTTTACGCAAGCGGATCGGATTGACGTAATGGAGCAATACCTTGTGGGACGATTAATAAAGTGGAAACCGATTTTAAGCTGCTGCTTCCTATTCGGTATATTCGCTGGTGTGCATATTGGGCAAAATTTGTTGGCTACAGGGGCTCCATTCACTATTGCTCAGGTCCACTACAGTGGCGGTGGCGATTGGTACGGAGATGCAACAGTTATTAAGAATTGGCTCCGACTGCTCCGCACCCGAACCGATATTGAAACGGCTGAGGATAGAGTCATTCTTAAATTCACGGATCATACCCTTTACCAGTATCCGATGCTTTACCTTGTCGGGCATGGAAATATTCGATTAACCGAAAGCGAGGTCGAGGCGTTACGAGATTACCTCATGGACGGCGGATTTCTGTTCGCGAACGATGATTACGGACTTGACGAGAGCTTCAGACGTGAAATGCAAAGGGTTTTTCCCGAACAAGAATTACAACCGATACCGAATACACACCTAATTTACCGATGTTTCTACGAAATGAAAGGGTTACCGAAAATTCATGAACATGATGGTGAACCCGCACAAGGGTTTGGACTCTTCCACGATGGGCGAATGGTCGTTTATTACGCTTACAGTGCTGATATCGGCGATGGACTTGAAGATGCCGATGTCCATCCAGCGGATACACCACAGGTACGCGAACTCGCTGCAAAAATGGCGGTTAATATCGCTGTGTACGCACTAACGCATTAATAGGAAAGTAGTAGGCACGCGCCGACGGGTTTCCTTCCACTAATACCTGATTAAAAGACAGAAGGACAGGGTAAAATGGACACACAAAATGTAAATAAGGCTTATGAAAACTTAATCGCTCGATTGCAGACAATTCGGCGGCAGTGGTGGTGGCTCACTTTTTCTGAAGGTCTCCTAAAGTGCATCGGGATTCTCGCACTCGTCACAGTAGGCACCCTTATCATTTTAGCCATTAATATCCAAGCGTGGCAGTCGCCTTTCTTGCTCTGGATCCGTGTCGGGATACTCTTGTTATCGGTAGCCATCGGCATCTATACCCTAATCCGAACACTTATTTTACCGCTCCGTCGTCGGTTTACAGATGCTGCAATCGCATCGCGCCTCGAATCAACACAAGCTGAAACCAAGCTCGCATCCGAAAACCGGATTCTGAGTGCCGTGCAGCTTTGGAAAAACTTGACCGATAACCGACTCGGTTACGCACCCGAATTTATCGAACACCTGATTATTCAAACCGAAGAAGAGATGAAAAATGTCCAACACAGACGGGTGTTTCAGACCGAATTTCGGAAAATTAAGCGGAATGCCGGTATTGCTGTCGCAGGAATAGGGCTACTGCTCATCACTCTTTTTCTTTTTCCTAACGCCTTTACCGGTTTAGCGACCGCCTTTCAGACTTTACCACAGACACTACCGAAGGGTCAGGACGGTTTAAAACACGCTATCCAGATTACGGATATTCAACCCGGTAGTGTTCAAATTGAACGCGGCACTGATGTTAACGTCACCGCAAAGGTAACCGGACACCTCAGCGCGCCTGTTACGCTCTATTACCGCGTCGGAGACGGAAATGAAGATGCCTCAACATTAGCGTGGCAGCCGATGCCTATGCAGCGCGCAAGCGACCTACAGGTGCCAGAACCTGATCCGTCTTACCACGTAACCCTTAAAAATGTGAACCGTCCGCTCCAATACTATATAAATGTTAAAGCGTCAGCCTCAGCGCAGTATCAAGTAACAATTAACGATGAACCGGTTGTTACGCAATTTCAGTATCGGTTTCGTTACCCCGTTTACACGCAACTGCAACCTCAGACGCTGCCAGCAAACACTGGCGATATCCAAGTACTCTTCGGAACAGAACTCGCATTTACTGGCGAAAGTAACAAACCACTTGAGAAAGCGCATCTCGCGTTTGAAGGATCCGATGCTGTCGCATTAGAGATCACAGCGCGACACCTAACTGAACCGCAACCAAAGCAGCTTGAAACGAAGTCGAAAGCGGATATACGGAATAGAACGCAAGCACCATCAATACACTTAACCGAACCGCAAGGAAAAATAAAAGAACCTCGCGCAATGCGTGGCTCTTTTGTAGCGCAACAGAGTGGAAATTATCATATCCACATCACCGATGTTGAAGGTTTTACAAATCGCGATCCTATTAAGTATACTCTCACCGTTTTCAGAGATGCCGCGCCTGATGTCAATATTGTTTCACCCGCACGGGATACTGTTTTGGATAATGCAATGTTAGTTGAACTGGAGGTGGAGGCTGCGGACGACTACGGTATACAAGAACTCCAACTGGTATATCGTGTTGAGGCGGAGGGAGCCGAAGAGATGAATATTCCATTGAAACGGTGGGATGTCCTGAACGCACCCGCCCGTAGGTCGGTCTCTGTATCATACACATGGGATGTGGATCCGATCGGTATCTTTCCGGGTGAGACGCTCGCTTATTACGTCCAGGCACTGGATAACGATAATGTCTCAGGACCGAATATCGGTAAATCCCCGACTTATACGCTCCGCTTTCCATCGCTCTCCGAATTATACGATTCTGTCGCTACCGAACAGGAGACAGAACAACAGGGTCTTGAAGAACTCGTTGATGAGCAAGCGGACGCAACGGGTTTGATTGATACCCTCCTCGGTAAAATCAGAAAGAGCCAAGAACTCACCCTTAACGATGAGAACTTGATGCAACAGGTGCTTGAGAATCAGAAGCAGATTGAGCAGACAGCGAAGCAACTGGTCGAAGATATGAAGCAGACTGCCGAAGAGATGGAACAGAACCAGCTCTTTGACACTGAGACAATACAAAAATATCAGGAACTCCAAAATCTGATGGAGCAGGCGCTCTCTGAAGAACATAAAGAGATTTTGCAGAAGTTGTCTGAGGCGTTGGCGAAACAACAGATGAACGATCAAGCAAGATCGATGACGGAGGCGAACCTCAGCCAAGAGCAGTTTTTACAGCAACTGGAGCGCGCCAAGTCGCTTTATGAGCAGATTCTCCTCCAACAGGAACTCGAAGCGGCGGCGAAACAGGCGAAAGCACTCGCTGAACAACAGAAGCAGCTCATGGATACTTTGGAAACCTTACCAGAGTCCTCCCCGACAACGGATCTCGCAGAAAAGGAGGATAGCGTCGGTGAGGAATTCGGGAAGCTCAGTGAAAAATTGGATAACCTCGGTGCTGATATGGGCGAACTCGCAAAAAATAAGGAAAACGCGCCGCCGCAAATAGAACGACTCGCCGATGAAATCAAACGCCTCAATCAGTTTACGAAAGATCATCAGCTGCCTGAGGATCTCGCAACGACCAGTGAGAATCTCCGCAGCGGGCAAAACACAGAGGCACTTGAATCCGGACGTGAAGCCGAACAGACGCTCACAGAACTCGCACAGGGGTTGGATAACGCTTTGGCATTCATGGAAGGCGCGAACGCAAACGAAACGATGACGGCTATGCAAGAAGCCGTTGAGAGCGGACTTCATCTCTCCCATCTCCATGAAGAAGTCCTTGATAAGACAAATGCGCTTATTATTGCTGGGCAGGCTGAGGCTTATATCCCGAGTGAAATCTTGCAATTACAACAACTCGCAGCGGGTGAACTGAGCACCGCAGAAGGGATCACCCAACTTTCCAATAGGCTTTGGGAGTTAGGAAACCGGCAGATAGAGGTCCCGAACAAAGTTGTTTGGCATCTCAACGCCTCAAACGACGCACTTTCTCGTGCCGCACGTGCCTTAGAGGATAGACAACCGAGTCTCGCTGTCCCCATTCAGAGGACTGCGCTTGCGGATCTCAATCAGGCGATCTTTGAACTTCTGGATGCAATGGCACAGATGAACCAGCAAATGGGTGCCAGCGGATTGGAAAATATGTTGGAGCAACTCCAGCAACTTGCCGAGAGTCAGGAGCAATTAAACCAGATGGCGCAAAACCTGAGCCAACAGATGCGAGAACAGGGACAAACACCGGGCTTTGAACAGATGATGCGTCAACTCGCCGCACAACAGCAGCTGATTCGGGAAGCGACCGAACGCCTTGCTGAACGCGCGGAACAGATGGCACAGATGTTAGGAAGCCTTGAAGGGGTCTCTGAGGATATGACTGAGGTTGAGAAGGCACTCCAGCGCGGTGACCTCAGTGATCAGGTGCTCAATAGACAGGAACAAATTTTAACGCGGATGCTTGATAGTCTGAAGTCGTTGCAGAAACGGGATGTCGGTAAACAACGCAAGGCTGAAGTCGCAAAGAGGCCGGAAACACCTGCCCAGGAGGTCCCACCGCTGCATCCTGAACTTCTTGAAATCGTTCGGAAATTAGAAACAGCACCTCACGCAAAAGAACTGGAGGACATCCCGTTCCAGTATCGGGAGCAGCTGCGACGGTATTTTAAAGCACTTTCGCAGAAAACGCAGTAAATACATTTCCTTAATTAGGATTTACGTACTTCCTCTTAAAGTCCCCCTGATAAGGGGGATTTAGGGGGTTTAAAAGTAAAAAATCTACCATCGCGTGCTAAATTTGCGTAAGTCCTGTTAATTAAATGCAATGAAAGGATAACGTATGAAGACAGCAGTGAGTATCGTTAACGATGCTTTTTACATTAACGAAGAGATTACCTACCCAGGACGTTCCTATCAAGGTCATAAGGTCGAAGGGTTGCTTCTCAATACCCGAATGGTGCAGGGCATCTTTGATGACAGAAACCCGGAAACTATACATTTATGGGAATACCCAGACACCGGAGAATGGGACCCCGAACGCAATACCCGCGAATTTTTAGCCGCGATGCCGACATGGCGCGCACACGGCATATTGGCGTTTACGATCAACCTCCAAGGGGGGAGTCCCGAAGGCTACTCTAAAGCCCAACCGTGGCACAACTCCGGTATAGAAGCCGATGGCAGCCTCAATCCAGATTACCTATCGCGCCTTGAACGCATCATCGATTTCGCCGACGCGCTCGGCATGGTTGTTATCCTCGGCTATTTCTATTTCGGGCAGGATCAGCGAGTTAAGGACGAGAACGCCGTCAAAAACGCCGTTGAAAACGCTACCGGTTGGCTCTTTGACAAAGGGTATACCAACGTTATCGTTGAAGTGAACAACGAATGCAACGTCAGAGCATATACGCATGAAATACTAAAGCCGGAACGAGTCCACGAATTAATTGAACAGGTCAAAACGACAACACGCAACGGCAACAGATTCCTTGTAGGAACCAGTTACGGTGGCGGTAAAGTACCACTGGAAAACGTCGTTCGTGCCTCTGATTTTCTACTTGTGCACGGCAATGGGGTCAGCGATCCGAACCGTATCATCGAGATGGTCCAACAGACGCGCGAGGTACCGGGCTACCGTCCGATGCCGATCCTGTTCAACGAGGACGACCATTTCGATTTCGATAAACCCTTGAATAACTTCATCGCTGCTGTTAGCCAATATGCCTCATGGGGCTATTTCGATCCGGGTGAAAATGATTATCACCACGGCTACCAGTCTGTGCCAGTCCAATGGCAAATCAACACACCCCGCAAACGTGATTTTTTTCAGAAAGCTCGCGATATCACAGGTTGTTCTTGATAGCATCAGAAACCGAGCCTGGAAGGAAGTGGAAGGCGCATATACGGAGAAGTGCGTCAACATTCAAACCTATCTGAACGAACCGCAAGGAAAGTTAAAAAGGTGTTTATTTTCATAGCCTCAGGCAAGTAGCCTGTAATGTAATGGAAGGCGGATTTACGCATAGAAGCGTCAAACCTCCAAACCCACCTGAACGAACCGCAAGGAAATATAAAAATATGCCACAAATTGACCCGATCTATTTTACTATTACTGTTATCGTTATCATTCTACTTGCGACAAGCGTCCGGATCCTCAAAGAATACGAGCGCGCCGTCATCTTCCGTCTCGGTCGATTGACAGGCACCCGTGGTCCCGGACTCGTATTTATGATACCCTTCTGGATCGAACGAATGCAACGGGTCAGCCTACGTCTCGTTGTCAATGATGTTACCCCCCAAGATGTCATCACAAAAGATAACGTTTCCGTGAGCGTCAACGCCGTGCTTAATTTCAGAGTCACCGAAGCCGATAAGGCTGTTATTGAAGTTGAAGACTTCGGCTTCGCGATTGGTCAAATCGCGCAGACGACACTCCGAAGTGTCCTCGGACGAGCTGAACTCGACGACTTACTCTCTGAGCGCGAGAAACTGAATCAGGATTTAGAGGAAATCGTCAAAAAACACTGTGAACCTTGGGGTGTCGAGGTACTGGCGATGGAGATCAAGGATGTGGATCTCCCTGTCGAGATGCAACGTGCAATGGCAAAACAGGCGGAAGCAGAACGGGAACGCCGCGCGAAGGTCACACACGCCGAAGGTGAATTTGAGTCTGCCCAAGTGTTAACGGATGCCGCAGATATTCTCAGCAAAACGCCGACAGCCGTGCAACTCCGATTCCTACAGGCACTGGTGGAAGTGAGTGCAGAGAAAAACTCAACCGTTGTCTTCCCAATCCCAATAGATCTGCTCAGTCCATTCCTCGAAAAGATAAACGGTAAAGCAGAATAACCGTGTCCGCAATCTCGGTAAATATCAATTTAAAAAAATCGCATTGTTCCCCAGGCGGTGGGCGCGGTTTGTAACCGCGCGCGATTTACGGGGTACAGTTGTTGGATTTATCGTTGCTGGGGTTGGGATGTTCTTAATCAGAAGAAAAAATAAGAATAAGCAAATAGAGGTCGTTGTGGCGTGAAGGCACATCTGCTCAATACTCCCAATTCCTGTGTGCCAACAGTGCCTGATTTTTTTAAGGCAAACAGTTTAAAATGTAATCCATTCATAACCATCATGAGGCGCAATATCAATGCTGCCTCTGGCGAAAGAAATATTGATGTTGAATTTGGATAGAAAATTTAACCCCAACACACCGTCAACTCTTAATTCTTGAGGTAAATCATGGCATAAGACATCAATATTTTCTACTGGTTGTCCGATAGCGGTTATTTTTTTTACTTCAATAACAGGTATATTCTCTACTTGAGTACCTGTTATAACCTCCTTGTAGTATTTTGGATGATAAGGGTCATAGCCCAAATCCAAGGCAGTCCGTATAGGAATTGAAGTGGTGCTCGCACCAGTATCTAATGCCACCCAAACATCCCTGAAATCGGGTTCATCAACACCTTCGACTTTCATTGACAGTAGGATTAAATCCGAGTTCGGGTTAAAACGGATAGAGGTCATTATAGCAAGTAACCTACCCCTTCTGGTAATTTACCGGACCAACGTATCGCTGCCCCACCTCTGTACTTCGATGAAAAATTATCAATTACATCACGGGATGGACTATGGATAGCGACGACACCTGATACTAATTGGGTAGCTTCATCATGCTCACAGTCTACTATAAATAGCCATTGATCAGGATATCTGGTAAACATTTCTTCTATAGATAATCTATTCTGTTCCATTTTCAAGACTCCCTTTTGAAAATCGATTAGAACGCCCCTTAAATTTATCTAAAAAATAAAATGCAATTATTTCTTTAGCTAGATTTCTTAATCAGAATTATGTATATTATATAACATTCAAACAAAAAACGCAATTTTTCCGCAAAGGTGCAACTTTTCGACCCTCAATTTTCGTCTTTAATCATAGAAGGACGATTTCTTGTGGAAGTCCCGCATGCAACATAACGATGATAAATTGGTTCAGCTCACTCTGGAAGGCGATCACGACGCTTTTGCTGCATTGGTAGAGAAATATCGGTCGCGGGTTCACACGTTTGCGTGGCGAAAAATCGGTTGGCGCATTTTCATTGAACGTGTAGATGAACGGATGCGAGATGAGATTACCTACAACCTCAATTCGATTTTCGACTACGAATTTACGCCGGAAAGCCACTTCTTTTTTCTGATTGCTGATAGCCTACCCGGGGATCGTGCCGTATTTGCGAAGTTGGCGTACCTGTTTGAACCCACCCTCCCAAATTTCGCTCGATTTAATTGACGGAGATTCATTTTTTAAGGAGGATTCTTGTTTAATTGATAAATTTTTATTTTTTTTCAAATTATGCACCCTTTTTGGTGACAAATTGCGTCTTTAATAATTGAAAGCCAATGATGAACGAAATGTCAGGATTTGATGCAACACGTGGATATTTATGAGGTTGGGAAAAAACGAACTTTTTTTCAGCGTATCTGACTAAACTATCAAATACCTAAAATTGAACCTTCAAATAGTATAAAAAAATTAGAGGTGCCAATATTGATACTTCTAATGACCTAAAAAATAAAAAGGGAGTAAATCATGATTACTAAAATTCGTCAACAAAATGGCATCACGATTTTGGAACCCAACGGAAAAATGATAGGCCCCTCGGTCTCCGAATTACGGACAGCACTTTCGCCGCAGTTAGATGTAGCCGAGGCACCGCGTATCCTCATTAATTTCGAGAACGTGAATAAAATCGACAGTGATGGACTCGGCGCACTGATGGGCATCCGTGCCGTTACAGCCCGAAAGAAAGGGCGTATCGGGGTTGTGAATGTGAGTAAACAGATTAAAAATCTGATTGTTCTCAGCCGCCTCGTGCGAGTCTTCGAACATTACGACAGCGAGGCTGCTGCGGTTTCCGCACTCTCCGCCTAAGATCCAAAATCCATTAAAATCTCAACAGGGGGTGGTTTTACCACCCCCATTTTTGTTGGCATGTATTTACCAATCCTCATCAAAGAACGGCGTACTCGGATAACTGTAGACATTACCTTCGTAGTTCCGAAGTTGAATCTCATCGTCATCGAAAGCCACAACCGGATCAGGCATCAACGCGATTTTGCCGCCGCCACCCGGCGCATCAACAACATAATGCGGGACACCAAGCCCCGATATATGTCCACGCAATGCCGCAACGATGTCTAAACCCGTCTGCACCGCGGTACGGAAATGATCCGTCCCAACAATAAGATCCGCTTGATAGATATAGTACGGTTTGACACGGATGCGCAAAAGCCCCTTCATCAGTTCCACCATCACATCCGGATCGTCGTTGACACCTTTCAGGAGAACCGTCTGGTTACCCATAGGTATTCCGGCATCGGCTAACATACCACACGCTTTTTCCGTTTCAGGTGTGATTTCGCGCGGGTGGTTGAAGTGTGTGTTGATATAAAACGGGTGATACTGCTTCAAAATCGAACACAATTCAGGCGTAATACGTTGCGGTAGCGTCACAGGGACACGCGAACCGATACGGATAATTTCCAAATGTTCAATCGCTCGTAACCCGCCAACAATCATATCAATTTTCTTATCCGTTAGCATCAGGGGATCACCACCGGAGATAATCACATCCCGAATTTCTGGGTGTGCCTGAATATAGGCGAGACCTCTCTCAACATTATCCTCAGAAATCGAATGTGGGTCACCGACTTTCCGTTTACGGGTACAGAAACGGCAATAGATCGGGCACATGTAGTTAACATAAAAAAGTGCGCGATCGGGGTATCGGTGCGTAACGTTCGGCACCTCACTATCGTCTTCTTCGTGGAGCGGATCTTCTACGCCCGTGCTAATTAACTCTTTTGGGTCCGGAACGACCTGCTTCCAAATCGGATCACCGGGTTCTTCTATGAGACTGAGATAGTACGGATTGATACGGATCGGAAACTCTTTATGAATCCGCCGCATCTCCTCTAAGTCAACATCGAATGCAGCGGCGAGTTTTTCTGGGGTGTTGACAGTGTCTCTAACAAGACGTTTCCATTCTTCCATATATATTGTCTGTCCTTTTAAAGTTTTCGCAGCTTCCTTTGCTGGCGAGGTTTAAAACCTGTTCTTCGTCGGCGGGACGGAATTCACTCAGACTGCTACGGTGCCGCCGTGTAGTTCTCGATCGTCACCTTTTCCATGACATCCCGTTCGCGGAGTGATTCAACAACATCCATCCCTTCGATAACTTTTCCAAACGTGGTATAGTTGCCGTTTAGGTGTCCGACACTTCTCGAATCCGAAGTCAGACAGATATAAAACTGACTTCCGGCGGAGTCGGGGTTCTGTGTCCGTGCCATCGCAACGACACCTTCCGCATGCGGCGGCATCTTGGCGCGGAGATCAGGATCCTGAAATTCACCCGGAATTGTCCACCCAGGGCCACCGGAACCTGTGCCTTTTGGATCTCCACCTTGGATGACAAAACCCGGTACATAGCGGTGAAAGGTCACGCCGTCGTAAAATCCATCCCCAACCAGTCTCGCAAAATTTGCTACTGTCGCGGGGGCAGCTTCAGGGTAAAGTTCTATTATGATGTTGCCTTTTTTAGTTTCTATCGTTACATTAGGCAATTGTTCGTTATTACATGAAACAACTGTCGCCAAAAATGCACCTAATAAGCTTAATCGCATAATTTTGGTGTGAAAACTTCGCGTTCTCACGAATTCCTTTTCTTTTTGTATTGGCAAAGGTTTACGCAAAATTCGTTGTGTTCAAGAGGTTGTAGCCGTAAATCTTATTCGGATTTTATCAGAAATCTTCGACGAGTGTTTCCTATAGAATCATAAGTGCATCCTCGACGAAAATAAAAGTTGAATACATTATACACTTATTTAACGGTGAAGTCAAACAAAATTTGGGACAGTCATTTTAAGCATTTATCGAAAATTATTAGCCTTGACACCGCAGCTTGGACATGGTATCCTAATAATTAGGGGGTGGTTGCCGTGCGAAACATCTCGACAGAAAATCAGAAGATACGTGAACTGTTAACAACTTTGAAGGTGTTGTCGCCTGGAACCCCGCTACGGGAAGGTATTGATTATATCAGCCAAGGGAAAACAGGTGGACTCATTGTTGTTGGCGATACCCCAGAAATCTTAGACTTGACAGAAGGCGGCTTTCGTATCAATTGCCAGTATACACCCGCACGGCTGTACGAACTGTCAAAAATGGATGGCGCGATTATCCTATCGGAGGATAGGAAACGGATCGTCCGCGCCAATGTGACGTTAAGAGTCAATCCGTCTATCCCCTCAACCGAAACCGGGCTCCGCCATCGCTCAGCCGATAAATTTGCTAAACAGATAGAACATATAGTGCTGGCTGTCTCACAGAGTCGGAATACGCTCACCTTATATTTCAAAAACCAGATTCACGAATTCAAATCGTTAGATAAAATTTATACTGCTGGTATTGATGAACTCGAAGCGGTTGAGGGTGTCGGAAAGGCGAGAGCGTCAACAATCAAGGACACACTGGCGCAAATGAAAACCAAGACCGCTCAACCACATCTCCTTGCGTTACCTGTGTTTGATTAATACAGTCCGCGGCTATGTAGACAAAAAACTGGAAAATTAAGCGAAAGCCAAAGAGAAAAAACAAAAAATTAATAAGGAGCCACAAAATGAAACAATTCATCGCTTCATCGCAGAAGTATAACTTCGCATTGCGTAGGATTTTGATGATCGCGCTGCTGCTCGTTCCTTTCGCCTTCGCAGGGTGTGGTGGGAAACTTGGAAAGATTGAAGCGCCTGTAGTTGATACGGCAATTGCAGACGCAGAGGCGGCTATTACCGCAGCAAAAGAGGCTGACGCACCGTCGCTTGCCCCTGATGCATTTGAAGCCGCTAAATCCAATCTTGAAGCTGCGAAGACAGCCCTTGAAGAAAAAAGAGGAAATGATGCACTCCAGCACGCATACCAAGCGATAGCCGATGCGAAACTCGCGCGCAAGAGTGCTATCAACATTGCCACAAACTCGGAATTAAACGCAGCTATCCTTCAAAAAGAAGCGAGGGCGGAGGCACTCCGTAATAAACTCAGTGACAAGGAATCCGCCCTCAAACGCGCCGAGTCCGAAATGCAAACCATCCGTGGCGGGGAAGCGCAATTGAAACAAAAAGTTCGCGACCTTCAGAAACAGAACCGTGAATTGAACATTACACGTGAAAACTATAACAACCAGGTCGCCGAACTCCTTAAAACTGTAGAAGAAATGCAGGCACGCGGACAGCGGGTGGAAACTGAAATCCAGAGCTACGGGAAGGAGATTTCGGCACTTCGTCGTAAACTTGAAGTCGCCGATAGAATCGTCAAAGAAGAAGGATATCAAAAACGATCAGCTATTGCTGAGGCAGAGGCACTCAGAAAACAGATGCGTGAACAAGCAGAAATCTATACCAAGAAACTCGCAGAGGCGGGGCAGCAGGGTATTGCGGCTAAACACGCCGACTTCCTTAAGCAACAAGCACAAACCGCGCGCGCCTATGTTGACAGCCAACCCCCAATTTCACCTGCTAAAACGGGACGCACCTCTCTTTCCACAGCCCAGATTGCAGCGGGTAAAGCGGCACTCAGTAATTGGGAAAATGCTTGGCAAAGCAGCGACCTCAATGTCCATCTCGCTTATTATGGACCCAACATTGTCGCCGATAAAGTGGTGATTCACGAAAGCAAAGAACAGCGAAGTAAAATTGATAGACAACAGCTCGAATCAGAACTTCGCCAGATGAATACACACGCGTGGACGAAGGTCAAAACCGATACCGAAGTCGAAAGCGAAAGCATCATTGGTGTTCAGCAAATGAGTCGGTTAGTTGTCCCCGCCGCTGACGAGAACGCTACTGCACTCTACAATATTTGGATTCGCGAAGTCTGGATGCATCAGATAGGGAGCGATTGGAAAATCCATCACGAAATCTGGAAGATTTTTGAGAACGTGCCAGACTTTTAAACTACGAGTGGAGGTTAAATTGTGAACGACGTACGAAATCAGCAACACAGTCCAAATAAATTTAATATGTCTCGGAATCTGATCTGGGGTGGTGCTATTGCGGCAATCGTTATCGCTTTTATTGCATTCCTCGTGATATTCATGAGTTCCAGTGAGACCCCTACCGCCTTTTTGGCGAAATGGAAAAGCGCGCTTGAATCCAGTGATGCAAAAAAGTATGAAGCGCTCTGGGTAAAGAGTGAACGCCAGCGTCCCGATAGGGGCTATCAGAGTACTGCGAGGCTCCTAAAAAACAGCGTGAATTTTGCTGTTAACCTTGAAGACAGCGGTCAACCCTATCGAATCCCGCGATACCCGAATCGCTACCGAATTGATGCGATACCCGTAACGGCTAACCTTCCCGAAGGTCCCAAAGATCAACTGCGGAATCTTGTGATAGAAAAGAAGGGGATCATCCAACAACGATGGAAAATTATACAGGACGAGGTAATTGGCGAAGAAATTACCGCGCCACCCTCGCCTGATGCCACCTCGCGACCCAATCTTGCGAAGCAGCCCAACAGTCCTGTCGCGCCGCTTGTACTTGCTTGGAAAACCGCATTGGAAACACAGGAGGTAAAGACATACACCGATTTGTGGGATAAATCTGCCCGAAAAAAGAGGGCTTCCAGTTTCCGACGGGCTACAGACCTGATGTCGCAGACCCACATCGTTGATCTCCAGTACGCTACCTATTCCCCTGTCCCGACGCAGCGGAACCGCCATATTGTTGACGGCATTCGCGTAACTTTACAGAGCGGCAGCGAGGTCATTGAGACCCACATCCGCACACTCACGATTGAGAAAAAAGGGTTTTTCAGACGAAAATGGAAACTCGTTAATGATCAGGTCGGTGAGATATCGGGTGCGATCGCTCTCGCACAGACTTCACCGTCCGGTGCCAATACGGTTTCCGGTAAAGAGTCTGGTGGGACTTTTGACGGCAACGCACCCCTTGATACGCACCTCAAGGTGAGACAAGTCTTAGGGAAATGGCAGGCAGCTTGGGAAGGGAAGGATCTGGACACCTATATGTCTACCTACTCAGACAAAGCACTGATTACTCGCGTTACTGTGCGTGATGGTAAGGAGACACAAATCTACCTGACGAAAAAGCAGCTCCGATCCAAAATGAAAAGACTTAACACTATGTACGCTGACATTCAGGTCGTTATCTCTAATCCGCAAATTAACGGTGACCGAGCAACAGCCGACGTTACGTTCCTGCAGAAATTTACCGGGACCCCCGCAAGTGGTACTCGGCCCGCTTACTCTGATATCGGCACCAAAGAACTCGATTTGATGGTCGATCCAGCGGATGGACACTGGCGAATCTACGCAGAAACATGGAGTCTCTACGAAAATGTACCGGAATTTCCAAAAATGTAGGGGAATGGTTGTCAGTGTACCAAACCAAACGTAAAATTGAGTTCGCTGATACGGATATGGCAGGGATCGTCCATTTCACACGGTTCTTTGTCTTTATGGAATCCGCGGAACACGAATTTCTGCGCAGCTTAGGGACAAGTGTAGCAACCGAATGGAACGGCAATAAAATCGGATGGCCCCGACTCGCGGCTTCGTGTGAATATCTAAGTCCACTCCGCTTTGAAGATGAAGTGGACATCCACCTTCGGGTCTCCAGGAAAGGGAACAAGTCGCTCACATATCAATTTCATTTTACACACCAGGGAGCGGATATTGCGCGCGGTGAAGTCACAACGGTCTGTTGTATAACAAACCCCGGTGAAAAACTGCGTGCGATTCCAATCCCTGATTTCATTGCAGATCAGATACATCCTCTACCATAAGTGTCTCCTTTTAAAGTCCCCCTGATAAGGGGGATTTAGGGGGTTTCTCCTATTCTTAAAGTCCCCCTGATAAGGGGGATTTAGGGGGTTTCTTCTACGAGAAGTTCCACTGCTTCTTAAAGTCCCCCTGATAAGGGGGATTTAGGGGGTTTCTTCTACGAGAAGTTCCGATCAGAAAGATGATAAAAACCATGCAACAACCTCGCGCTGCAACATCTTCGCTTAAAATATCTCACTTATTCAAAGACTTCGGAGCCGTCAAGGTACTGCAGAACGTTTCGTTGCGTCTCACAGGCGGCACATCTGTTGTTATCACCGGTCCCTCTGGTTCTGGTAAGAGTACGCTCTTACACATCATCGGGACCTTAGAAGAACCGTCGAATGGAATTGTGGAGATTAACGATATAAACCCGTTCACCCTCTCTGAACCTGAACTTGCGGCGTACCGCAATTCCGTGATCGGATTCGTGTTTCAGGAACATCACTTACTTCCGCAATATTCCGTGCTTGAGAATGTACTAATTCCGACACTTGCCTTCAAACGCGGAACTGACGCGACCGAGCGGGCCGTTCAGCTGCTAAAACGGGTCGGACTCACGGATCGTCAATCGCACCGTCCTGCTGAGCTTTCAGGTGGCGAACGCCAACGCGTCGCGATTGCGCGCGCCCTTATTAATCAACCGGATATCCTTCTCTGTGATGAACCGACGGGTAATCTGGACGCTGCTACGACTGATATTGTTGCTAACTTGCTCTTTGAGTTGCATCGTGCTGAGAAAACCTTGTTGATTGTGGTGACACATAACCTCTCGCTTACCTCGCGCTTTGATCGGCATCTGCAATTAGTGGACGGTACTTGCACCATTGAAAGAGATGGCTAATACGCCCAACAGACACGAAGAAAGATTATGCACAAATTTTCTTGGAATTCCCTCAAACACTTTTGGCAGATACATCTTACCGTCGCGCTTTGTACCGCCGTGGCGACCGGTGTACTCGCGGGTGCTTTAATTGTCGGTGATTCCGTCCGCGGAAGCCTACGAAATCTCACAACGGAACGACTCGGTACAATCCAGCATGCACTCCTCGCGGACCATTTTTTTCAGCCAGACTTGCTGGATCGACAGAACAAAGTGCCAGCAATTCTGCTAAACGGAACAGTCGTCGTACCCCAGACACAGACGCGAGCCTCAAAGGTCAACATCCTCGGCGTAACGGACAATTTCTTTGAATTTTGGGAAAAGAATCCGGCGCCGAATCTCAACAAAACCGCTGGACAATCTTTCAACGCCATCGCTATTAACGAGGCACTCCAAAACGAATTAAACGTCCAAGTCGGCGACACACTTCTGGTGAATATGTCTCAAGCCGCGGACATCCATCCTGAATTTCTGCTTGGTGAGCGGGACGCAGCCAACGCGATCCAGAGCCTCCGCTTGGTGATCAGCGATATAATTCCTACCAAGAACGCAGGGCGGTTCAGCCTACAGTCACATCAGAGTCTTCCACAGAATGCTTTTATCGCGCTTCCGGTTCTACAAAAAGCACTTGGGCAGGGGAGTAAGGTAAATGCTTTATTTACACAGGAGATGGCTCCGATTTCATCTGGTGACCTTGCATTAACGCTCGAAGCACTCGGATTGAGTATTCAAGCACATGAAACCCATTTCGATCTTCAAAGTCAAGAGTACCTCCTTAAACCGGTCTTTTCAAAGACTGCGTTGACAGTTGCGACTAGATACCGCATTTCCACACTTCCGACACTCACCTATCTCGCAAATACGATTTCTGCGAATGGCAAAACCGTTCCATACTCCACAATTATTGCACTCCCGATTTACGAAGGCGAATTTGTGGAACTGCTTAATAGACACACGACGGAAGCAGATCAACTTACGTATGTAGAGGCATATAATCAAGAAACCGAGCGACGAAAATCAGAGATCGCTGAAGAACGTAAAATGCTGGACGAAGAGTTAAACAGAATTTCAGAAGAGGTAAAGACGTTAGGGGAAACGGGGTCGAAACTCGGTAAAACAACATTCAAGCAACGACTTAGCGAAGCCGATATTGCTTTGGTAGAGATTCAAAGTAAATTAGATGCGTTTCGCGCTCACAGGCACTTGGATGAAATCGTTCTAAATGCGTGGACAGCAGCGGATTTAGGGGTGAAAGTCGGTGACAAAATTGGTATCACGTACTATCGTGTCGGAGCGGCGGAGGAGTACATCACAGAAACGGCATCTTTCCTTCTGAGGGGAATCCTGCCGATTGAAGGCATCGCTGCAGATAGAGGTATCATCCCTACCTTTCCCGGTATCCATGATACTGCCGATATGTCCGAATGGGAATCGCCTTTTCCAATTGATTATGCCCTTATTCGCGACAAAGACGAGGCGTATTGGGATGAATACGGTGCGACACCGAAAGCGTTTATCTCGCTGGAAACCGGTAAGCGGTTGTGGCAAAACCGATTCGGGACGCTCACAAGTATTCGGATAACCGCCGCACCGGACACAGACATTCATGAGACACGCACCCTTTTTGAAACCGAGCTTCTCAAAGAAATTCAGCCAGAGGAGGTTGGATTTCAATTCTTATCGCTGCAAGCAGATGGGCTTCAAGCCTCCGCCGGTGCCACAGATTTCGGGATGCTGTTTGGAAGTCTGAGCGGGTTTATTATTATCGCTGTTGCGTTGTTGGTCGCGATGCTTTTCCGCGTCGGGGTCGAGAACCGGTCGCGTGAGATTGGTGTCCTACAGGCTATCGGTTACCCACTCGCCAAAATTCGCCGCCGTTTCCTTTATGAGGGCGCGACTGTCGCAGGTATCGGAAGTCTGTTGGGTTGCCTGCTCGCCGTGGGTTATGCAGAACTCATGATATTCGGGTTACAAACGTGGTGGCTGCCCGCCATTGGTACGCCGTTTATAGAATTTCATGCGAGCCTGTGGAGTTTACTCATCGGTGTACTGGGAACATTGTTAGTTATAATGATTACTATTCGTGGTGCTGTCGCCAAGATAGGTCGCGCCTCCACTGTCTCACTACTTGCTGGCGTTACAGATTTTAATGAAACCCAGGTCAACCTGAAACCTCAAAAATCGGATATACCAAGCCGTTGGGCAGCAAGAATTCCTCCTTTATTTGGCGGACTCATTTTTGGTATCATAGGAGGGCGCAGATTCTTTTCGGATGGATTCAGTTCGCTTATTATCTTTGTCATTATAGGTGTTATCTTCATGTTAGTTTTCCAAAGGTCCGTTCGGAAAGGAGCTGGGGTCTACGCGAATCTGAACCCAAAAACTATCAAGTCGTTGTTTATCTTTTTTGTCATCGGACTTGTCATAGGCATAATAATTGCTTTCTTCCCGTTTATTTCGTGGATTCATGATACAGTTTTTGGATGGTTAGATCATCCGATCTCCCAATTCTTGATGCTGACGTTCTCGATCCTTGGTATAGGTTGGCTGCTCTTTGAAAGGTGGTTAAGTTCGCAGAACGTACCAGATCGGTTGAGCAGAGTGCGGTTTACCCTTAAAAACGCAGCGCGGCAGCCGAGCCGGAGTAAAACCTGTGTCACAACAATCAGTTTAGCGTGCTGTATTATCGTCGCCGTGGGTGCGAACCGGCACGATGCACCACCGGAGACAGAATATGCTTTTGTCGCTGAGTCGGCGATCCCTATACACCACAGCCTGAACACACCCGATGGTAGATTTGAACTCGGTTTCTCTGAAGAAGCCTCGGAACTGCTCAGTGAATCCGAAATATTTCCATTCCGCGTCCTTCCAGGTGAAGATGTCAGCTGCCTCAATCTCTACCAGCCCCAGAAACCCCAAATCTTAGGGGCACCTGATGCTATGTTGAATGAATACCCTTGGAGCGAAATAAAGGTTGTTCAGCCTGAAGACAGTAGAGCACCGGCTATCGGTGATGTAAACTCGCTTCGTTGGATTTTACATCACAACCCAGACGATGATTTTATCGCCCAAGATGAATTCGGCAAACCGCTCAGCCTGGAACTTCAAACAATCGAGAACAGCCTTTTCCAAAGCCAACTCATCATCTCTGAGTCTAACTTCACGAAATATTTTCCGAGCCAAAGTGGGTACCAGTTTTTCCTCATCAAAACGCCGCCCGAATTGCGAGAAGAAACCGCACAAATCTTAGAGAAAACGTTAGGCGATTACGGTTTTGACCTCACATCGGCATCTGCCCGGCTGGCAAGCTTCCGCGCCGTTGAAAATACCTATATCTCTACTTTCCAGAGTCTCGGCGGTTTAGGCGTGCTACTCGGTACATTCGGATTGGCACTAATATTCTTTAGAAATATCATAGAACGTCGTGGCGAATTGGCAACCTTACGCGCCTTCGGTTTCCGACGGCAGCTGCTCTCACGTATGCTATTCCTTGAAAGCTGCTTCCTGCTCGTTGTTGGTATGTTTATCGGAATTGTCGCTGGACTCGTGGCAATTCTGGGGTCTCAAGGGCATCTCCCTTCTTTTCCGTGGGTATCTCTCACAATTACCTTGCTTTTCATCCTCGGTTTCGGTATAATTGCAAATGCAGTTGCAGTTGCCGTGGCACTCCGAAGTCCACTCTTGCGTACACTCAAATCTGAATAAAACAGGACTTACGCATTGCTCCTTAAAGTCCCCCTGATAAGGGGGATTTAGGGGGTTTAAAATATAGGCACGATAGGAAAATATACCATGTATCCTCTTAGGTTCAAATTACGGCACTATATTGTCTGTGCAGTGCTGCTTGTTCCCTACTTAATGATGCTGTTTATTACCATACTTGCTGCACTAAATCTAAGCGGTTGTTCCGGTGATTCCGACCCAGATACATCCAGCGCGGTCAGTTATACCGAACAGGGGTGGCGGCACTATGCGTCGGGCAATTATCCACAGGCACTGCTTAGCTTTGAGCGCGCGCTCAACTTCGATGACGCACTCGCTGATGCACATAACGGTGTCGGATGGAGCCATCTCAGTCTCTCCCTGACCCCACCGTTAGCACAAGAAGCGTTCCAGAACGCCGTTCAACTTGACGCATCAAATGCCGATGCTTGGGTTGGACTCGCGAATCTACTCTACTTACGGAACAAAGATGCCACCGATTTCGAGGCTGCGCTCCGCGCGATTGATAATGCCCTGCAAGGGGACGCACAATACCTCTTTCGGCACGACTACGATTCTAAAGCTGACCTCTACGCCTTGAAAGCGTCATGTTACTTCTATATCGACGAACATCAATCCGCAGAGGTAGAAATTAACAAGGCACTTCAAATTGATACGGCACATAAGACTGCCATTGTACTACAAAACCTATTGAAAGAATGAAGGCTGACAGCCGACGGCTGACGGCTAATTGCTTCCAAAGGAGAAAATATGTCTCAAAACGTTATCACATCTACACAGTTAACCAACTTAACCCCGCTCCACAGCGGCAAGGTCCGTGACCTCTACGACCTTGGAGATGAACTCCTGATCGTATCCACCGATCGTATCTCCGCCTTTGATGTCGTTCTACCAAACGGTATCCCCGATAAAGGCAATGTCTTAACCGGTCTATCCAAATTCTGGTTCGACTATACCGGATCCGTTGCTGACAATCATCTCATAGCGACTGAAGTTGAAGATTATCCTGAGATTTTACAGCCTGATGCAGAACTCTTAAAGGGACGCTCCATGCTGGTTAAAAAAGCGGATCGCGTTGATGTTGAATGTGTCGTCCGTGGTTATCTCGCCGGTTCCGGTTGGGCCTCGTATCAGAAAACAGGCGAAATTTGTGGGCAAAAACTGCCAGATGGTCTCCGCGAATCTGATCGGCTCCCTGAACTCCTGTTCACGCCAACCACAAAAGCAGAACAAGGTGAGCACGACGAACCGATCTCCATTGATGAGATGCGTAACGAAGTCGGCAGCGAACTCACTGACCGATTGATTGAGACCAGTTTCGCGCTCTTTGAAGCTGCGAGTCAACACGCTGAAAACGCCGGGATTATTCTCTGCGATACCAAATTTGAGTTCGGGCAACGCGACGGCAAGCTAATTGTCATTGATGAAGTCTTCACACCGGATTCATCCCGTTTCTGGCCCGCGGATCTCTACGAACCCGGTAAACCGCAACAGAGTTTCGATAAGCAGTTCGTCAGGGACTACCTCTCCGAGATCGGATGGAACAAGGAACCGCCTGCTCCTAATCTGCCAGAGGATGTTATCTCTAAGACAAGCGAGAAATACCGTGAGGCGTATCGTCTCATCGTTGGTGAAGAACTGTAACGGATGTTTCATAGGCGGGTCGGGAGATATGAGAGATGGCAGGTCCACTCGACGGTATAAAGGTTTTAGATTTGACACGCGTCCTCGCGGGTCCCTACGCAACAATGCTCCTCGGTGACCTCGGCGCGGAGATCATCAAGATTGAGCAGCCCGGCACAGGGGATGAATCTCGTAATTTCGGTCCCTTCAAAAATGGGTTTAGTCTCTACTTCATGAGCGTGAATCGCGGGAAACGTAGTGTGACGCTCAACCTTAAAACCGAACGTGGACAGGCGATATTCAAGCAGTTATTAGCACATACCGATGTCGTTGTGGAGAATTTTCGACCCGGAACGATGGAAAAACTCGGGTTGGATTACGACACACTGAAAACGGAGCATCCGGCACTTATCTATGCCGCGTGTTCTGGTTTTGGACAAACCGGTCCCTACGCACAACAAGGTGCTTACGACATGATCATCCAAGGTATGGGGGGCATTATCAGTATTACGGGTGAACCTGAGGGACCCCCTGTGCGGGTTGGCACCTCTATCAGCGACATCACCGCAGCACTCTTCACGACAATCGGTATTCTCTCGGCGCTGCACCACCGTAACCAAACAGGAACAGGACAGTTCGTGGACGTAGCCATGCTTGATAGTCTTGTCGCTGTTTTGGAGAACGCTGTCGTCCGTTATTTTGCCACAGGTGAGGCACCGAAACCGCTCGGTGCCAGACACCCCGCAATTACACCGTTTGAAGCCTTCGCGTCTGCCGACGGACACGTCATCATCGCGCTCGGAAACGATACGCTTTGGGCAAAGTTCTGTGTGCATGTCAATCGGCAGGACCTCATTTCGGATGAACGATTCCGAACGAACGCGGATCGGACGGAAAACCATGCTGAATTGTTTCCTATCCTCTCAGAGATTATGGCGCAACGAACAACCGATGCGTGGATCGATACGCTCGGAAAGATTGGGGTGCCGTGCGGTCCCATCAATGCGATGGACAAAGTGGTGAACCATCCACAGGTGCAAGCACGAGAGATGATTACTTGCATCGCACATCAGATTACAGGGGACGTTGAAGTGCCAGGGGTACCCATCAAGTTATCGAAAACCCCCGGAAACGTGGAGGCACCCGCTCCCAGTCTCGGTGAACACACATCCGAGGTCCTGACGCGTGTATTGAAAATGTCGCCAGACGAAGTCGCAAAGTTAAAACAAGACGGCGTTACCTAAGCGAATGCCACCCTCTGGTAGGCGCGCTTTCTAAGCGCGCTGATTGAAAGCGGAGTGCTGTCGTTTAAATGATCCAACCCACGAAAAATAAAGGCTCTAATCGAGAAATGGATGCTCTCAAATGCCAAACAATACGAATCAAGCATTACAAGGAACAGACCTTCTGACATTCGATGGAGACCTCGCTGCACAGATGGTCGAGGCTCTTGATGGTTATGTTATGGATGCCGTGGCAAGTGCTGTTGAAAAACGGGAAACGTTGTGGCATCGCGACTATAGTTCTCACAACGCCTATGCTGAATCTATCGAGCCGAATCGCGAGCGATTTAAAAAGCAGATCGGATGTTTTGATGAACGGCTGCCGATTGAGGCACTTAGTTATGTTACCTCGACCCAAGATGGCACGCACATCGCAGAAGATGTGAATTACACCGTATCCCGCGTCCGTTGGCAGGTGTTTGATGAAGTTGAGGGTGAAGGGCTGCTCTTAGAACCGACACATAACGTCCCAATTATCGCGCAGATTGTCGCACTGCCAGACGCAGACTGGACACCGGAGATGATAGCCGGGGTAACCGATGAATTGCCCCCTAACGCCCAGTTTGCCCGACGTTTGGCGAAAGCAGGATGCCGTGTTGTTGTTCCGCTTCTCATTAACCGTGAGGATACCTACTCCGGTAACCCGACGATCGGGGCAATGACGAACCAACCGCATCGCGAATTCATCTATCGGATGGCGTATCAACTCGGCAGACATATCATCGGCTATGAAGTACAAAAAGTGCTATCCTTAGTCGATTGGATGTCGCTTTCCGAAATGCCAATCGGTGTTATCGGGTACGGTGAAGGTGGACTCATTGCTTTCCATAGTGCTGCAGTTGATACACGCATTCAGGCGACGGCTGTTAGCGGATACTTTGAATCGCGGCAAGCGGTCTGGCGAGAACCGATCTACCGCAATGTGTGGGGACTGCTACACGAATTTGGGGATGCCGAAATCGCGAGCCTCATCGCGCCACGCCCCTTAATTATTGAAGCGAGCCGTGGACCTGAAGTCACTGGACCTCCGCCTGTTCGTGATGGACGTGGCGGTGCTGCGCCCGGGCAGCTTGTATCGCCGCCACTCGATTCTGTAAAATCAGAATTTAACCGGGCACACGGGGTCTACCATCAACTCGACAGCGAAGATGCCTTATGCCTCGTCTCTACTGAGGATAGACTACCGGGATCTCAAGAGACGTTAACCACCTTGCTCACTGGACTCGGTGTTGAAAATGCACGTCCCGATGGGGACCAATCCTCGACACCAGCAGCTGTCAACGATTTCGATACTGAAGCGCGACAAAAACGACAGTTTATGCAGTTAGTCAATCTGACGCAACGCTTTTTACGGGCGGCAGCATCGCAACGGCAACAGTTCTTCTGGGAAAAAACCGATACCACTTCGCTGACACGATGGGAAGAGACCTGCACGGATCCGAGAGCCTATTTCTGGGACGAGGTTATCGGGAAATGTCCGCCACCCGATGTCCCTGCCAATCCAAGAACTCGCCTCATCTATGACGAACCTCGTTGGAAAGGTTACGAAGTCGTTCTTGATGTTTGGGACGGTGTTTTCGCTTACGGTATTTTACTCCTGCCAAATGACCTACAGCCCGGTGAGCAACGTCCTGTTGTTGTCTGTCAACACGGTTTAGAAGGGAGACCGCAGGATACTGCGGATCCGAAAATCGAATCTGTTTATCACGCTTACGCCGCAAGCTTGGCAGACAGAGGATTCATTACCTATGCCCCTCAGAACCCGTACATCGGTCAAGATGCCTTCCGTGTCATCCAGCGCAAAGGGAATCCCATCAAATGGTCGCTCTTTTCGTTGATTATTCGTCAGCATGAACGGACGCTTGAGTGGCTCGCGGAACAACCTTTCGTTGATGCAGATCGGATCGGGTTTTACGGACTCTCCTACGGTGGTAAGACCGCGATGCGTGTGCCCGCAGTCCTTGAACGATATGCCTGCTCAATCTGTTCCGCTGATTTCAACGAATGGATCGTCAAAAATGCGACCTATGATGCCCGTTACAGTTATATGTTCACAGGCGAATATGAGATGCCGGAGTTTGATTTAGGAAATACGTTCAACTATGGCGAGATGGCGGGACTCATTGCACCGCGCCCGTTTATGGTGGAACGCGGACACGACGACGGGGTCGCACCCGATGAATGGGTCGCTCACGAATTTGCTGTCGTCCGACGCCTCTACGTTCGGTTGGGTATCGCCGATAGAACAGAGATTGAATTCTTTGATGGTGGACATCAAATCAATTCCACAGACACATTCAGCTTCCTACACCGTCACCTAAATTGGCCCGAACCCTCTTCTTTTACTGACAACTGATAACTGACAACTGACAACTATAAAAACCCATGCTTTATTCCATCATTGTAAGCGCAGGATTAGAAACCATCGCACGTGAGGAGTTATCACAGCGTTTCGGCGACACAGGGCATCTGAAGATCCTTGAACGCAAGCCGCAACGCCTCCTCTTCCAATACAAAGGCAACCCGCGTGAACTGCTCGCGCTCCGAACAGCGGAGCACCTTTTCTGCGTTTTAAAGCGGGTCCCGAAAATGACGCGTTCGCGCAGCTCTTTAGCAGCACTCAGCGGTTCACTCTCGCGCTTCAATTTCAAAGAGGTATTTGAGTGCTGTAAACAGGTAGGGATCGGTGTCCGAAAACGAGTGCCGTTTCGCGTAACCAGCCGACTCTCAGGAAAACGTAACTTCCGACGCGCGGACCTCCAACGTGTGACTGAACAAGCATTAGTAAAACGCGGGTGGTATCTGTCCCCTGGCGGTTCAGCACTTGATGTCTGGGCAGAGGTCCATGGAGATGATGGCTACATCAGCATCAAACTCTCGAAAAACGATATGGCGCAACGTCCCTATAAACAGGCGCATATCCCCGCGTCCCTCAAACCAACGTTGGCTTATAGCATGGTACGCCTCTCGCGACCGCATCCGAAGGATGTCTTCTTAGATGCGATGTGTGGTGCCGGTACTATCCTGTTAGAACGGGCACTGATTAACCGCTATCACTACCTTATCGGCGGTGATGTCTCTACAGACGCATTAGACGCTACCCGCACAAATTTCGGTAGACAACATCAGCCGCGCCAATTCTTTCACTGGGATGCCCGAAACTTGCCGATCCAACCGAACACAGTCGATAAGATTGTCTCTAACCTTCCATTCGGTGAGACTGTTGGGAATGTGCCTCAACTTACCAATCTATACCGGCGTTGCCTCAAGGAGTATGCGCGCGTCCTGAAGCCAAGAGGAAGGATGGTGCTGCTCACTTCACAACACACATTCCTCGATGATGAGTTACGACAATTGCGTTTTCTCAAAGTTGGGAAACAACTGACTGTGGATGTTCGCGGAAAACAGGCATGGATATACGTTATTCATTTTGCCTAACACGCCAGATATGCCTAAAAAAAGGCGGGGTTACAAACCCCGCCTCCTAACTATGGTAAATTATAAAAATATATTGACATCTACAAATGGCCCAATTCCCCCCTGATAAGGGGGGGTTTTTGCTGGGGTGTTTCTTCATAGGGGGGTTGTACTCGCAGAAAATGTCTAATTAATTCTAAAACCTACCATAATTGCCGATAACTGACGGCTATACACTAAAACTCCGGCACTCTTACCGAAACCTCTTTCCCGGATTCATGCGAACGGAAAATACCGTCCATAATCACGTTCGTCAGGAACACACCCTCCGGCGGTATCGGCGACGGAGCATCCGCCTTAACGGCTTCACGGAACGCTGTCATCTGTGCCTGCCAGACATTGACCTCCTTAAACCCAGAGAACTGGATTGTCGTCATCCCTTCTGGTGGGTTGGCTTCCGCAGTCAGTCCTTCGGATTTAACCAATTTCTTAAGATCGTTTGTATAGGCATCGGCATAGACAACCGGCCCATTCAGAGAAATCCCTGCTTCTTTGCCGAGACAGAAGCTCGGACCGAGCGAATCCTGATGTACCGCCCAAGAGATCTTGAACACCATCACACCACCATTTTCAAACCGTACCCATGCCACACCGAACTCTTCGACATCCATGATCCCGCGAAATTTCGGATCTTGCTGAGAGATGTAATCCTCGGTGATTGCAGAAACGCGCACCGGTTTCGGATACCCCATCGCATATAGCGAATCGTGCATGTTGTAAACCCCAATGTCTACAATCGCGCCCGCCCCTGCTGTCTTCTTGTAGATGAACGTGCGTGCCGGGTTCCCACGGCGTCTGCACGCCGCAGATTCTGAATAGTAGATATCGCCGAGCAGCCCTTCATCGATGACCTTCTTCGCAAATTGGAGCCTCGGATTAAACGTGCTATGGATACCGATTTGCAATATTTTGCCCGAAGCTTTCGCTGCCCGCACCATTGCGGTCGCATCCGGGAGGGTCGCCGCCATGGGCTTCTCACAGAAAACGTGCTTCCCAGCGTTCAACGCAGCCACTGTCGGACGGCGGTGCCCTTGGTTGTAGGTGCAAACACTGACCGTATCAATTTCGTCCATCTCAAGCATTTTGTTGTAGCTCGTGAAAACGTGTTTTTTGGGGACACCCCACTGATCCGCAGCTTCGTTTGCCTTGCTTTTGATGATGTCGCACACCGCGACGATCTCAAAACCGCCTACTTCCATGTAAGACCGTTGGTGCGCACGTGAAATACCGCCTGTCCCCACAATACCGACTCGAATCGTCATATTTATCTCCTCTGCTTGCCCGTCTTCGTTGGCGAGATTTGGAACCTCGCCTTAGTTCAAAACTTCGCCAAAGTGGCATGAACAACGGGCATCAAACACCTATTTTGTCCCTCAATTGATGCCTGTGGAATACTTTTAAGCACGCCGCTTACCTTCCATGAACCGCTCGCAAATCTAACCTAGCACCTACATTGTCAGAGACAGCGTTCGTCCAATCCACATCCTCAACACGCTGCAGACTCATCAGGGCAACGTTCACCATCGGGTTTGAGAGCGAGTAGTTCAGCAGAAAACCATCTACATCAACATTTGCCATCTCGTTAGGAAAGCAGTGTTTCATAAGGTTCTGGAAAGCGTTACTGGTGGTAGAGCGCATCAACACAATCCCCATCTCTTGCGCGACAGCATCCGGGATGACACCACGCCTGCCGAACGCATCGCACGTACTCTGGTACATCAGGTTATAATGGATTTGCATCATATCAAACGCACCGGTGGCAATAAACTGCTCTATACCACCAGACGGACCGTCAGCGGAGAAACCGATGAACCGAACTTTTCCATCCGCTTTTAGTTGTAGATACGTTTCCAATCCACCTTTATTAAGGACAGTGTCAACATCGTCGTCATAGAACCAACCGCCGTGAAACTGCAGCACATCAATATAGTCGGTGCCGAGGCGTTGTAGACTCCCTTCCACGTCAGTAGCAATGCCATCGGGATCGTAGGCTTCCGTCTTCGTAGCGATAATGCACGATTCCCGTCGCCCCGCGATTGCCTTGCCAATAACTGTCTCGCTGTAGCCGCCACCGTAATCCGGTGCGGTATCGAAATAGTTGAGTCCTGAATCCATTGCGTAATGGAGCATATTCACAAGCGACGTTTCATCGTGTTCCGGACGGACCCTACCGCCACCGTAACCGATTTCTGAAACGCTAAGTCCTGTCCTACCGAGTGTGCGATACTGCATAGCAAACTTCCTTCCTATTGCATTGTGTTTCTGCTTGTAAGCCGGGAAGGTTGGAAGCCGCGAAGATGCTTCCTTCCATTCTTCCACACTTCCTTTTTTAGACAAAATCCATTCGTGAGGTGCGGCTCTTATTTCCGCGAATCGTGCGGTTGCTTGGCTTAATACAATTCTCGCCGAATAAACCTTCAACCTGCTCAATGACAGTTGGGGCATAAGTGATAGTATATGCTTTGCCACATCTCGCGATGACTTCACCGTAATTAGGGCTCGTTAGCCGCAAAATTAGATCCAGATCGCCGTTGTTCTCGACTGCTATTTTCTGAAGGGCTTTCAGTTTCTCGGTATTTTCAGTATCAGATTCTGGGATCGTCACCTCAAGCGCGGATGTCTGTTGTTCTGCAACAGACTCAATATCTATCACGCGATCCGCCTGTATCTGGCGTTCCTCCACTTGAGGCTCACCGTTCTCAGACTTCTGATTTCTGTTTCTCTGATTGATATTGACTTTCCCACGAATCCAAACGACTCTACCTTCAACGAGATCGCCAGCGGTTTTGTACGCATCTGGGAAAACGACAACTTCCACTGTGCCTTCCAAATCTTCAAGTCCAATCACCGCCATAGCATCGCCTTTTCGCGTAGTGATATTCTTAACATCGGTGATCATGCCTGCAACATCGACCTCAGAGTCGATGCGGTGTGCTGTGAGAGTTTGGGTGCTGGTACTCGTGTAGTGTTCGATGATATCGCTGTATTCTTCAAGTGGATGCCCTGAAACATAGAAGCCGAGTTGCTCCTTTTCTCGCATAAGCCGTTCTAACGGGTCTAATTCAGAGGCTTTTACGAGCGTTACAGGCGCAGTGGGTGTTTCCTCGCTGTCACCAAAGAGACTCATCTGTCCGCGATCGCGTTCGGCTTGCGCGTTCTGCGCCGCTTTCATGATATTCTCTAAACTCGCGAGGTATTGTGCGCGATGTCCCTCAAGCGAATCAAATGCGCCGCTCAGAATCAGACTTTCAACAGCACGTTTATTGACCTGCTTCATATCCACGCGCTCACAGAAATCTTGTAGCGATGTAAATGAACCGCTTTCCTCTCGTGTTTCCACAATTGTGTCTATCGCCGCATCACCGACACCTTTCACAGCGACAAGCCCGAAGCATATATCGTTGCCGTCTACAGTGAATTCTCTGCTGCTGCTGTTGACATCCGGTGGAAGTAGATTGATTTCTACATCCAAGAAGTCAGAAAGTTTTTTACATTCGGCACGGTAACGGGTAATTTTCTTTGAATCGCCTGCTTCTCCAGTCATCATCGCTGCCATAAATTCATGCGGGTAGTGCGTTTTCAGGTATGCCATGTGGAACGCTAACATGGAGTACGCAACGGTGTGTGATTTATTGAAAGCGTAGCCGCCGAAGGGTTCAAGTAAGTCATACACCTCTTCTGCCTCTTTGGCTGCGATGCCTTTTTTCGTCGCACCTTCAATAAATTTCTCGCGTTGTGCTTTGAGAAGTGCGTTGTCCTTCTTACCCATCGCCGAGCGGAGGATGTCTGCTTCACCGAGTGTGAAACCTGCCATATCACGAGCGATTTGCATGACCTGCTCCTGATAGATACAGACACCGTAGGTGTTTTCGAGCGCGTTCTCAAGCGTTGGATGCAGATATTCTACTTTTTGCAACCCGTTCTTTCTGTTTATGAACTGTTGCATCATGCCACTCTCTATCGGTCCCGGACGATAGAGGGCTGGAATCGCTGAGAATTCCTCAAAGTTATCGGGCTTCAGTTGGACAACAACCCGATACATACCGTCAGAACCCTCCAACTGGAATAAGCCTGCAATTAGCCCTTCACTGATAAGGGAGTAGGTCTTCTGGTCGTCAAACGGAATCTCTTCCAACTTGATGTCTTTACCGTGATTCGCCTTAATCATCTGTAGACAGTCGTATGTCTCAGTGAGGCTGCGGAGACCGAGGGAGTCGAATTTGACAATGCCGACACCTTCAACAGTTTTGCCTTCAAACTGCGACGCAACTTGGTCGTGTTTATCCTTGAATAGCGGAACGTAGTCATCCAGTGGACCGTTTGAAACGACGATTGCGGAGGCGTGGCAAGAGACGTGACGTTTCATACCTTCGACCGCCTTACTCAGATCCATCAACTCCCGGTTCTCAGGGCGGTCCGCGAGTACCTGAAATTCTGGCACATCTGCTAAGACTTCATCGAGCGTTATACCGGGGGTAGACGGAATGAGTTCTGTCAATTTTTCGACATCTTCAAGCGGGACTTCAAGTGCGCGACCGACATCCTTGATAGCGGCTTTTGCACCCAATGTCGCGAAGGTAGCCACTTTACCGACAGAATCTTCACCGTATTTTTCTACAAGATACTCAATAACATGTTCACGGGCGCGATCGGCGAAGTCAATATCGATATCGGGGGGACTGATACGTTCCAGGTTTAGAAACCGTTCAAAGAGACAATCGTAATCCATAGGATTGAACGTAATTACACCCAACGCATATAACACAAGGCTGCTGGCGGCGGAACCGCGAGCGGAGAGCGGATACCCTTGACTGTGGGCGTATTTGACGTAATCCCACACGATGAGGAAATACCCCGGATAACCCGTTTGACGAATAATATCGAGTTCGTAATCAAGTCGCTTCTGAACCTCTTCGGAGAGTTCGCCATACTTTTCGCGCAAACCTTGGTAGCAGAGTTCCTTGAGATAACTGTCGTTTGTATGCCCTTCAGGAACCTCATATTTCGGCATCACGCTCTCGCCATAATCGAGTTCGAGGTTACACCGGTTCGCGATTTCAAGCGTATTACTAATGGCTTCCGGCGGATAATCCTTAAGTGCTTCCCGCATTTCGTCGACGCTTTTAAAGTAGAAGTGGTTATCAAACCGCATCCGTTGCTGATCGCTGACGGGTTTTTTCATCTGTATGCAGAGGAGCACATCGTGCATCTCGTGATCTGATTTTCGGAGGTAGTGGCAATCGTTTGTACCGACGATTGGGAGATTGAACTCTTTCGCCAATTGTACCATTACTGGATACGCCTCTTGCTCCTTGTCGATATAATGGTTCTGGACCTCAACGTATAGGTTCCGCTCCCCCATTATCTCCATCAGCGTTTTGAAGTGTTGGATCCCTTCTTCTCGGCGACTTGAGCAGATGAGTTGTGGTACTTGTCCTTGGATACACCCTGTGAGTGCGATAATTCCGTCGCGGTACTCGCGCAGGATTTCCATATCAATGCGAGGTCTGCTGTAAAATCCTTCTGTGTATCCGAGCGATACCAATTTTAGGAGATTCTGGTAACCGGTTGCATCTTCCGCAAGCAGTGTGAGGTGATAGGGACTGCCTTGTTCCTTCCCCCGCTTTTTTCGGTCGCCGGGCGCGACATACACTTCACAACCGACGATCGGGTTGACGCCCGCCTTTTTTGCTTTACTATATAATTCCCATGCACCGAACATATTGCCGTGGTCAGTCAGTGCGACAGCAGGTGCGCTGTTTTCGACTGCCCATTCGATCATGTTCTCAATGCGGCACGCGCCGTCAAGCATGCTATACTCGCTATGGTTGTGGAGATGAACAAATTCGGCTGCCATCTTTCCTCCTATATTTTTTCGTAAGTTCGATTATTGAATGTATCAAATGTTATGAAAACGTATTTAATAATATCAGAAAAATGCTAAAATTGCTACTATAAATTTTTAAATTATTGTGTATCCAATTGGACTTTCTGCTGTAAGAATTTCGCCATTAAATGCTGCGATGTTGTGAGCCTAAAGCGTTCTAAGACCTCGATTTTATATTGATGCACTTTCCTCAAACCTGTTATAATAGACGATATTATATTTATAAAAGTGCTCTCGGATTTCACTATTAACTACAATCTGTTAGTGCGGAAAAGGTATGGATTATCGTCGCGTGTGCTCGCGTTCATCTTAGATGGAAAAATCAAAACTGCTTCTCCTGTTCTTAACCCTATTCTTCGTGATGCTTGGGTTTGGCATCATCATTCCGAACCTCGCCTATTACGCCAAAGAAATTGGAGCTACCACCACTGAAATCGCTATATTAATGTCCATCTATTCCGGGATGCAACTGCTGTTTGCACCCATCTGGGGTAGACTCTCGGACAAACACGGTAGAAAACCCGCAATTCTGCTGGGATTGCTCGGAAACGCTGTTGCCTTAGTCGGTTTCGGATTAGCGAAGACTTACGGATGGCTCTTCATCGCTCGCTGTGGCGCAGGTGTCGCCTCCGCAGCGGTACTACCGAGTGTGATGGCTTATGTCGCCGATATTACCACATCAGAGGAACGCGGTAGAGGGATGGGGTTAATGGGCGCAGCGATGGGACTCGGTTTCATCCTCGGACCGGCGATCGGCGGTATTATGGGCAGCCACGATATGCCGTTCTTTGTCGCAGGCGGTCTGTCACTACTCACTTTTCTCTTCGCGCTTGTTTTACTACCGGAATCACTCCAAAAAGGTCTGACAGGTGAGGAACTCGAAGACCGGCATGAATGGATCTCTCCGCGTGAAATCTTTCGTCAGACGACGCTGAAATCACCGCTTACACCCCTATTTCTTGTCGCCTTTTTCTCTACCTTCAGTTTCGCTGGCTTGGAGATGACGTTTCCGTTGTTTATCGAAAATAAGTGGAACTATGGAGAGCGAGAAATGGGGTGGATGTTCATGGTTATGGGTGCGATTGTTGTGCCACTGCAGGGTGGATTGCTTGGCAGATTAATCAATAGATTCGGGGAACGGCGTATCATTCTTACCGGTTTGCTGCTCAATGCGCTCGGCATGGTGCTACTGCTGAAAGCCTATTCCTTCGTAACGCTCACGCTATATCTCACGATCACTGGCATCGGTAATCAACTGATCCGCCCGACGAACACATCGTGGATTTCCAAGCAGACGCGCATCGGTCAAGGCGCAGCGATCGGTATTATGGATGCATTTTTGAGTTTAGGACGCATTTTGGGACCGCTCCTCGGCGGTTGGCTCTATGCAAAAGAGGCATATCCTTATGCAGTGCTGGCGGGTATCTTGGTCATAGCAATATTCTGCTTGTATATCCCGCTACGACGTATTAGTGATGGAGTTAGACACGCCTCTTGATTGATAGCTGATGAATGATTCCTACTCCTTTACTGTGTATTGCTGGGCAACGGCGGTAAACGGTGTTCTATGCGCCGTGTGTTGTATTCAAGCCGATACCGTCGGTGCGCTTCGCCATCTGGATAGTGTTCGGTATCTGGATACGGATAGGCGGACATCCCGTGGAACGGCAGCGGTTCAACCGTCTGTGATGTGAGCGTATTGATATCGCCATCTTTGTCCCAACCATCGCTATAGAGAATAAAATCCCGCACCCATCCCGGCTTTAATACCGGCAGTCGCGACGCATCAAATTCCACTGTAATTTCATCCCCCGCATTGAGGATAACGTACATATCATCTACTTCTTGTAATAAAGGATTGACATCGCCATAACGCGTGTAGTAGCCTGCAAGATCACGCCACTGTGCATCTGTTGTCACCTTTTGGTAATCAAAGAGGTGTGGCGCATGTGGATTCGGACGATACATCTCAGAAAAGCCGCGATAGTGCAAATCCGCGCTGTCTGGATTCAAGGTCGTCATCTCTATCGGTACCTCTTGTGTGCCAACAGTGAAAAACGCTGCGTCCCAATAAATCTGCATATCGGTCTCAATCCGAACGCGCCGGTCATCCGACAGGAATTTGCCCGTCAAATCAACCGTAATCGTCTTGTTTTTACCAGCAGGAAGTCCGATCATATCAATAACGGTTTTCCATTCGCCAGTCTCATCCTTCACAGCAACCGATGGAAAACTTGGGTTGATTTCGGGGTTTTGGAACAGGGCAACGTTAATACTGGTATCCGTTGGAAAAATCCATCCACTCAGAAATAGCGTCACAGGTACGTCATTCGGAACAGTGCCAAGGTCAAGAACTATCGCATGCGGTTCGACAACGCCTTGGTAAGGACCGGGTGCATGTTCAACGGCGTATCGGTAATCAAACGTTTTCAACGCATCCGACACATCTTCACCGCGATGATTGACCGCAGATTTCGGATGCAGTTTCTCAGCAACACCATAGACCTTGAATTCTGCAAAAGGCGGTGGTGTGTATTGCTCGTTTACGAAGATGTCGGTGTCTACTGGGTGATCGACGGCTATCAGTTTCACTTCGTCAAAGTAAGCGGTTTCCCACAATTCTTCTGTAATCTGAATCGAATACTTGCCAGATTTCGGTTGTATCTGTGTCCTGGGTATTTTTATGAAATCCTTTGTTTCATCAGGCGCGACGAAACCCATTGAGGTGACGAGCCCCAAAGGTGCACGCCAAAGCAGATCGGTGACGAATTGATATTGCTCACCATCATAGACGTATAGGAACGGGCAGGAACCTTTCAGTATCTGTTTCTCCAGAATCCGTTGTTTCGCCTGTGGCTCAACGATGTTCTGCGGTACACCGTTCGTCCAGACAACCCGCACGACATCTGCAGCGTCGAATGCGCCCAACCCGAAATGGGTGACCGGCTCGGATACATATTGTAACTGATACAGATCACCGACTTTCACCTCCAATTTCGAGCCGATACCGTCTCTATTGACCTTGTTGTTCCCAGTCGTGATACCTTCTAACCGCACCTGTATCCAGTTGTTTTTATTTCCGCCATTGTTTTGCAATGCGCGGAGTTCTCCTTTGCCATTGATAAAAAAGATGTCGAGATCACCGTCATTGTCGTAATCACCCACTGCCCCAGCAGTTGCGTTGTGGAGGACCGCACCCTCTGTGGGTGTGACGGTTTCTATGAGCGGATACGGTTCCATAAATTGTCCAGTCCCATCGTTCCGAAATAGGAACATCCCATCCTTACCACTCACCCAAAGGTCAACAAATCCATCGTTATCGTAATCTATGTTTTTCAATAGGACAGGAGACAAATCACGGACACCTGCCTCTAAACGTGGATCGCTCATAAAACTCCCATCGCCTCTATTAAGATAAAGATAGATCTGATCTACTGTCGCTAAGAAAATATCAATATTACCGTCATTGTCGTAATCACCAACGGCAGCTGCGGTATAACGCACATCTTGCGAGATCCCTGTCTCATCAGCAATCGCACGGAGTTTGCCTTGGCGGAGGTTATCGTAAAGCGTGCATCCCATTTCGCGGTGTGTAACAAAGATGTCTATATCGCCGTCATCATCAAAATCAGCGGAGAATGCTTCGGCAGGCGCGGGGTGTGGCACACTTACGTCCACAAAGGTCTGTTCGCTAACATCCGTAAACGGTTCGACATTTTCATTCTGATCCATGCTATTATTTCGATACATCGCGATGTCGGTGCGTCCTGAAAAGAGATCCAGATCGCCGTCGTGGTCAAAATCGACAGGGAGAAGCACACCTGTTTGCACGACTGCTGGATCGTGCGCAACGAGGTTGAAGACATTGAAATTCTCGTCAACCGGCTGGTACTGAATTATCCCGACGTGAGGCGTTTGCAGTAGGAAATCCTGTATACCATCTTTGTCCAAATCTGCGACTGCAACGACATAATGGTGTTTTTCTTCCGAGACAAACGTATCAGCAGACACAAACGCATCGCCTATATTCCGATACAACATCATGCCGTTTGATACTGTAGACAGATCAAGATTTCCATCGTTATTGTGGTCCATAAGAAATACAGCAACGGGGGTTTTGAAATCTGCAGGTGGATTTATATTGGCGAGTCCGAGTTGTTCGGTAACGTCCACAAATTCTACTTCAATCGGTGGACTCTCTTTAGCAATCATTCGCGCCCTAAACCCCGTACTGAACGCCTCTATCGGGTGCCCAAGGATGTCGGTCACCAATTCACCGATACCCTGCTGATAGCGCGGACTCGCTCGATGCAAGTTCTCAAAAATTCGGATATTGCGTATCGCTAGTTTTAGATCGCCTTTCTCTATTGCCGCTATCCCTTGTGTGAGATAACCGAGTTTTTCTGCATCGGTATCGCCTAAAAGGACGCGTAGTTCCTGACAGAGATTTCCGGCAGCATCAAGCTGCTCTTGTCCTAATAATCCGAGTGTCAACTTCATCAGCACAACGATATTAACAGGCGAGCGGGCATGAAGTTCCTGAAGATGCCGAACCGCCTCTTGCTGTGCTTCTGGGTTGTTTCGTTGACCGAGATAGTGCCGAACCAATTTGTAGCGAAACTCCAATTCATCCGGATCCAATCGCACGGCTTCCTGCATCGCCGCCACCGCCAAATCAGTTTGCCCCTGCAATTGATAAACCTCGGATAAGATGAAGTGTAACTGGCTATCCATCGGTGCGACTGCAATGCCAAGCTTTACCGCTTCTTCGGCAGCAGTTGCCTGCTGTAAACGCAGGTGTGCGACAGCGAGATTGCCATAGCCGATGGCTGCGTCAGGCAACAGTTCGATAAGCGCGCTAAACGCTTCGACTGCCTTTGAAGGTTGTGATTCTTCGAGATATGCCAACCCTAAATTCTGATGTCGGATCGCGGTTTCAATGATCTGGGTACTGTTCAGTTCTTGCGCATCTGTTGTTAGGGCAGCAAAGCCACATACCAATAGCAGCACGCATATCGAACATTTTCCTATACTGGGAGACGTGAATCTCAATATCATTTACTTTCCTCTTTCTGAAGATCTCGTGCGGTTTCCACGATTGCCTGTCGTATGCTTTTAAGTCGAAGTGCCAGTGAATCCTCAAGCTGCTTAAGGTGAAGCAGCCACGACTCCTTAGAATCGCCTTCTTCTGAACCGAACCCCTCTGTCATAGAGAGACGGATGTATTTCAACCGTTCTGTCTGTAGGATCTTCATCTGCTCGTCATAATCTTCAACGCCGGATTCTAAGAGCGTAATCAGTTCGCGAATCTTTTCCAATGTGTGTCTCCTTTTGAGTTGTGTTTTGGTCCTTGGTACATCAAGGCGAGATACAAAAATAGTTTATCTCATTTTATATTTGGAATCAAATAAAAATTGATTAGTTTTGAGTTATTGGTCATCGGTTTTCAGCGGATCTGAACACTTAACAGGAAGATTTAGTTCTCGGTTTTCTACCTAGGCGCGGTGTGGTTTCCTAACCGGACCATAAGTGTCAATTTAAAAAAAGTTATACGTTGAATATCCCCGTGTTGGTAGATGCGGTTTCCGAGGGGAAATCCGCAGAAATACCCTACCAAAGACTCTCAGCAAAAACCTTTAGAGGCAGCCTTTGCTAAACGGTGCGTACACCGCAAAACCGAACCATAAGTGTCAATTTTAGAAAAAATAACTGTCTCCGACCCAGTTCCGGTAGGTTCGGTTTCCTAACCGAACCGGACTTTGATCAGAAACTTTGGATCCTTCAAGGTGTCCGCACCGGAGAAGACACCCTAATTTTTTTTGTACGCAAAAATCTGCGTCATATTTTTAGGGGCTGTCGGTTTAGATTCAGAGCGTGCGATGACATAGGTGGCATCTCGAAATCCGAAGACACCGCTATAGGTGCGATCACCGCGCGATTTTTCGATTTTGGTTAAATGTGACGTAAATGTGACGTTTGTAACGTCACATGTGACGTGCAGAACCCGCGTGGTGCCTGGAAATGTGACGTGAATTCGCGTTTTTTTACTGAAATTTATCCTTTCTATTTGGATCGTTCGTTTTTAGGAAGCATTGCTCACCGCTGGCGTTGCATTCTAAATCACGTGTTAATTATACGACGGTATTTCGGGGTCATCAAACAGAAAATGCCTCACCCTATTGCGATTCTATTGTTTTTTAATGTATATTCAATTTTTGTGCATTTTTTGCGTTGTTTGGGACGGGATTTGTGGGAGTCAGAGAAAAAATGTGGGTTGCCTTTGGGCGAGGTGGCTGCAAAACCGTCCCTACTGGGTCTGGGGCAGAGGCGGCTATTTTTTCTTAAATTGACACCTATGGTTCGATTTCCTAATCGCACCGGATGAAGAAAAAAGCGCGAAACCCAACAATTCCTTAAAACTAAATGACTCTGGCTGTTGTTCAGGTTTTCGTTGCGTTTTCGTATGAAAATGCGTATAATAGGGTTAACATGGAGGCAGAGAAATGATTACGCATATACGGGTGAAAAACTTCAAATCTTGGCAAGATAGCGACATAGTGAAACTTGCACCATTGACTGGTTTTTTCGGAACAAATAGTTCTGGCAAGAGTAGTTTGCTGCAGATGCTGTTACTGCTTAAGCAGACTATTGGGAAAGAGGAAGTTCTCTTCTTTGGTGACGAAGATTCGCTTGTCAATCTTGGCAATTTTCAAGAGGTGATTCATGGGCATGAAGTACGTAATGAACTGTACTTAGGTCTGAGTTGCAAACTCAGTCACACTGTTCCTTATAATTTTGTTGTTACTACTCAGGGACAAGCGATCAATTTTTCTTTTGACACTGTTATACGAGAAGTTGAGGGAAATCAGGTTATTAAGGATTTTCGGTACAATAGTTTAACTAGTCGTGTGAGAGTGGTTTGGGAGGATAATAATCTTTTCGTTAATGATCGAAACCCAATACCGCTCCAGGTCCAAAACTGCTATGGTCTACCGTCATCCGAGGATTCTAACGCACCTAAAGTTCTAACCGGATTTACATTTGCATTTGAGGAACTATTTTCGCATGTTTATTATCTTGGTCCGACCCGTGTTCACCCGCAGCGTTCCTATCATTGGGAAAGAACACATCCGAAGGAGATAGACTTGTGGGGGAATGAAGCCATTGACGCTCTCCTCTCAGCACGTGTGAGGCAATTAACAACTTCTCACAATGGAGAAGGCATCTCAATTGAGAAGCGGATATCTAAATGGCTTCAAAAGTTGGGACTCGCTCACTTTTTTTGGCTTGGCCCGATCGGTAGTCTATCCGATAACAATTACGAAGTACGCATCCAAAAGAGCCCAAACAGTGCCAAAGTCACGTTAGCGGACATGGGACACGGCGTTGCCGATCTGTTTCCGTTATTGGTGCATTGCTGCTATGTGCCGGAGGGTTCAACATTGATTTTAGAACAGCCCGGTGTCCATTTGCATCCGAAGGCCCAAGCCGATCTTGCTGATCTATTTTTAGAAGTTATCAAGGAACGGAATCTGCAGATTCTGGTGGAGAGTCACAGCGAACATCTCTTAACGAGATTGCAACGACGGGTTGCAGAGAAGCAGATAGGTCAGGATGATGTCGCCCTCCATTTCTGTCGGAACGCCAGCGGCGTTTCTACCGTTGAACGGTTAGAAGTAGACGAATTTGGGGAGATCAAGAACTGGCCTGATAATTTCTTTGGCGATGTAATGGGCGATATGTTTGCCATGACAGACAAGCAGGTTGAACAAATAACCGAACAGGATCCGGAGGGTTAATGAACGCTGTTATTATTGATACGAACGTGTTAGTGGTTGCAAATGGAAAAGCAGCTGCGCCACAGACAACCGAAAAATGTGTCGTCCTCTGTCGCGCACGACTTACCGAGATTCTCCGAGGATCTGAGAAAATACTTCTTGATGATAAGAAACGCATAATTCAGGAGTATAAGAATAATTTGAATGCAAAAGGACGCGGATTTGGAGACCGGTTCTGGCAAGAGCTGGTGAGAATAATGTGGAGACAGGGTGGAGAGCAAGGGAAGGTTATCAGGGAGCGTATTACGCCGTTGGCTGAGAATGGTACCGATTTTGAAGAATTTCCTAATGACGATGTCTCGCTAAAGAATTTTCATAAAAAGGATCGGAAATTTGTTGCGGTTGCCCTCGCATACCAACGTAATAACGGACAAGAGGCACCGATCCTAAAAGCAGAGGACAGTGGCTGGGAGGAATTTCGCGATGCACTTGCAGCCCACGGTGTCCAAGTTGATTCTATCTGTGAGGATAACCGGTAACGCTTTAAATAACAGAGTACAGCAGGAGAAATATTATGCAGCAAAAAGATATACACATGCCAGAACGGACATGGAATGTGACTGCGGCATCCATCATGTTAGACGGGATTATTGATGATCTTGAAATTGCTGTGGAATTCCTTGAAGCCAATCAAACCGCATATACCAATGAAAATTGCATTTCTCTGTTTGCAGCCCGGGAGTGGAAACGCATTGCAATTACGGTGTCCCCACCCATTCCTTTTCGGAATTTTGGTGATATTCAAGCCTGGGCCGAGAACAATTATGAAGGTAAAATTCCAGATAGAGATCACATAACGATTGCAGAGGCAATAGCAGATTTCAAAACTGCCCTCACCTACTTCAAAAATTCCCGCGAAACAGGGACCTATAACGAAGATGATATCCAAGAAATCTATGAATGCCAAGAGTTCTGTCGTATCTTGACAACCATAATTGAATTAAAGAATCGACATGCCTAATACCAAATTTTAAAAATAAAGTTGCATTATAGAGGTTTTGAAACGCTATGAGACATCCACATATAAGACGCGCAATAATGCACTTCGCATTTGGGGTTTTGGCAAACGCTAAAATCCAATGCGAAGAAAGTGTTTCTTCAAGTACGCCGCAGAATTGCCTTGCTGTGAGTTTCCCGTTTTTTTTAAATGACAGGCGTTTATTTAGAAATGGTATAAGATGCACAGAACGAGGGTATCCAGATGTTAAGAGTTAACATAGACAACCCAGTTATCAACAGCCTATTTGAAGAATCGCAGCGGCACTTCAAATTCAATAACAAATATGCGTCGTAATTATCATCTCTTAATCCTCCTCTTTCCAGTTGTTTTTTGGCTTATCTGTTTCTTTTTGCTGCCACTGGTGTCGGTGTTTATCTATAGTTTTATAGAGCGCGGGACGTACGGTGGCGTGCGGTGGATTTTCACACTCGAAAACTATGAACGCCTGTTCGATGGACTCTATCTCGGCATCCTCTGGCGTTCCGTGTCAACAGCGTTAGTCTGCACTGCTGCCTGCCTGCTGCTTGGTTACCCCTTCGCCTACTATCTCGCACGCTACAAACCGAAACACCGAAACATCTTATTACTGCTCGTCGTTGTCCCGTTCTGGACGAATTTCCTCATCCGAACCTACGCGTGGATACTGATTTTACGGACAGAAGGAATTTTGAATAACCTCTTGGGAGTCGTGTTTCCAAACTGGGGACCGTTAGAGTTGTTGAACACGCCACTCGCAGTGCAGATCGGACTTGTGTATGGCTACCTACCGTTTATGATACTCCCGTTGTATGCAGCATTGGAACAATTAGATATGTCCCTGCTGGAAGCAGCACAGGACTTAGGCGCGTCACCACGGCGTGCTTTCTGGCACGTAACGGTACCACTGAGCCTGCCCGGTATCCTCGCTGGATCGATGTTGGTTTTTATTCCGACAGTGGGAGCGTTTCTAACACCGGATCTCCTTGGTGGAGGAAAAGTGAGTTATATCGGTAACGTGATTGAACGGCAATTTAAAACAGCACGGGATTGGCCCTTCGGTTCCGCGCTCTCGTTTATGTTGATGGGGATAGTGCTCGTCGGTACGGTGCTGTACTTCCGCGCTTTACAACAGAGTGAGTCTGAAGCGACTTGACCTCACCCGTTAGGGCAATTTAAAAATATGAGACGGATACTTGAAGCCAACATAGGGTTGGTTTATCTCTTTTTATACGTTCCGATCTTAGCCGTTGTAGTGTTCTCATTCAACAGCGGTGAACAGATCTCCGTTTGGAAAGGCTTCACCTTCAGTTGGTATACGAAACTTTTTGAGGACGCGGCATTATGGCGTGCATGCCGTAACAGTCTGATAGTCGCCGGTGTAGCGACAGTTATTGCAACCAGTATCGGGACGACCACTGCACTTGCTATGGAACGATACCGGTTCCGGTTCCGCACAGCACTCATGCGGTGCCTATATCTGCCGATTATCATTCCAGACATCGTATTAGCGATTGCGTTATTAATCTTCTATGTCCAAACTGCCATTCCGGTCGGTTTAATCTCCGTAATTATTGCACATTGTGTCTTCAATATCGCGTATGTCACTATAGTCGTGCGGGCACGGTTAGAAGGCTATGACAATACCTTGGAGGAAGCAGCCCGCGATCTTGGTGCCAACGAGTGGCAGACTTTTTGGCGGATAACGTTTCCGCTCATTGCCCCCGGTATTATCGGTGGTGCATTGCTCGCTTTTACGCTCTCCATAGACGATTTCGTTATTACCTTCTTTACAGCAGGTGTTGGCTATACGACGTTGTCCGTCCATATCTATTCGCTATTGAAATTCGGGATCACACCGAAGATTAACGCCATCTCAACAATGTTGCTGGCAAACTCAATCGTATTTATCCTGTTATTCCTACGGTTTCAAGGCGGGACTACCACCTCCCAAAAACAAGAGGCATGAGGGACGATGCGCGAAAGAGATAGCAAATTTATGAGGCGTGTGGTATAATTCTCCTATTGACGTAGCAAGGCAAAAAGACAACATGAATTATGACCGTACGTATGCAGAAATCGATCTCGGTGCAATCCGACGAAACGCTGAGGCAATAAAAGCTTATGCCGGAAAACGCCTAATCGCTGTTGTGAAAGCAGATGCTTATGGACACAGTGTAGTGCCTGTTACAGGGGCGTTGCGTTCCGTTGCTGATATGTTCGCTGTCGCGACAATTGAAGAGGGGGTATCACTCCGTCAAGCAGGTATTCATGAACCAATGCTTGTCCTCTTTAGTTCCCTCCCAGAACAGGCAGCACACATCGTGGAATATAGGTTGACCCCGACGATTGGGGATTGGGAATTCGCGAACAAACTAAACAAGATCGCCGCCAGCACTGTCTCTGTTCATATCAATATCAATACTGGGATGAATCGGAGTGGTGTTCGCTGGACGGAAGCACCACGGTTTTTGAACCGACTTAAAACGTTAGATCGACTTGAAGTATCGGGATTCTTTACGCATCTTGCGACCGCGGATGAAGTGGATAAGCGTTATGTTTTTGTTCAACTTGAGCGATTTTCGTCTGTGCTTGAAAAGATCTCTGACAGCAGTGTGCTAATCCACGCAGCGAACAGTGCAGCTGTGCTCGGAGTTCCAGAAGCGCATTTCGACGCTGTCCGTCCGGGCTTGAGTCTCTATGGAGTTTACCCCGCATCCGAAAAACCTATTGAGTTGGAACCAGCACTTACGTGGAAGACGCGAATCGGATGGGTCGGTTCTATTTCGGAAGCAGAAGGCGTGAGTTACGGGTTAACATATAAGGCATCGCGTCAGACCCGTATAGCAATGCTACAAGTGGGCTATGGCGACGGCTATCCACGTGCACTTTCTGGTATCGGTGAGGTGTTAATTAATGGAACGCGCCGCCCAATTATCGGAAGGATTTGCATGGACCTAAGTGTGATAGAACTCCAACCCACAGATAATGTGTCCGTCGGTGATGAGGTGGTGCTAATCGGCAAGCAAGGAGACGCGGCAATCACAGCTGATGAACTGGCACACCGCACCGGCACAATATCGTATGAAATCCTGACGCAGATTGGAACACGCGTAAAGCGTATTTTTAACGATTAAACTTCCGCCATTCAGTTTAAAATCCCCCTGATAAGGGGGATTTAGGGGGTTCTTTCAGAAGAATTAAAAAATGCTAATAGAACTCAAAAATGTATCACTCTTTTTTGGCACGACGGTTGCCTTAGATAACCTCTCGTTGGAGGTGCAAGGCGGAGCAGTCGGTTTGCTGGGACCTAACGGTGCCGGAAAAAGCACTTTACTAAAGACACTGCTCGGCTTCATCCAACCGAACCAAGGTTCCGCTGCGGTGTTTGGGATGAATGTCGAGAGAGATCCGTTGGATATCCGACGACAAGTCGGGTACATGCCGGAAGACGAATGTTTGATACCCGGAATGAACGCCGTCCAACTTGTCTCTTATGCAGGGGAACTCTGCGGGATGCCGAGCCGAGACGCTATGCAACGCGCACACGAAGTGCTCTATTATGTCGGATTGGACGAAGAGCGTTATCGAGCAATAGACGGATACTCCGCTGGAATGAAACAGCGGGTGAAACTGGCACAGGCGTTGATCCACGATCCGAAGCTACTGCTCCTTGATGAACCGACAAACGGCATGGATACAAGTGGTAGGGAAGAGATGCTCGAACTCGTTAAAGACATCGCCGTAGATAAAGGCATCAATGTGATTTTGTCTTCGCACCTGCTGCCTGATGTGGAGTATGCCTGCCATGAGATTATCGCACTCTCGCACGGCAGCGTTGTCATTCAAGGACAGATCGAGACACTGAAACAGAACAAAGGACGCGCCTTCGATTTACGGATTGTGGGTGACAGCGATGCCTACATCGCCGCTTTAGAACGCCAGAATTATCGCGTTGAAGTCCGGCCTGATGAACACCTTCGCGTTACGTCCGAAAGCCAAGGCGAAACAGGCACAAAATTCTTTTTTCAACTCGCCTACGACACAGGGGTCCAGCTCCGCCAGTTACGTGAAGTGAAACATTCGTTAGAGGACATCTTTGCTGAGGTAATGAGTGTAGATGCGCAATAGCATGCGATACCGATATCTCATCATTGCTCTCACATTTTGCATATTAATCGAAATCGTGCCAACCTTGAGTCTCGCGAACGAACGGCTCCGTATTGTCGGAATGGGTGGCACTCGGATCGCAACATCTGCAGATGACGCCGGTATATTTGGGAACCCTGCATCTACCTTGCACACTACGCATCACAATGTTGCGCTCGGCATTGCCCTTGAGGATCTCTATTGGGCAGAACTCCCGAAAGGCGGGACCGAGAAATTTGTCGCCGAGGCGAATCTTGATGCTTCTCCAGGACTCTACTATTCTCATGCATTTGATAGGTGGGGAATGAGTCTCGGCTATGCTTCACATTTAACAAATTTTGTGAATTTCACACTTGAAAAGACGCGCGCGCAATACAATAGAAACTTACGCCAGTTTGCTGCTAAAACGGATTTCATCACGGATTACAACCTACGCCAAAATCAGAATTGGGTCATTGGATTGAGTCGAACGTTTGGAAAATTGGCAGCGGGGACGCGCCTTAAATGGGTAAGGCAGACGGTAAATAGAGGCACAACGAGCACTACCTTAAATTTGGAGGCACGCCACGGGGCTGAAGTCGATATAGGTGTGCCTGAAGCGTTGGTTGCTGCCATCGTTGAAGAAGCACAATACGGGGACAGAGAGTGGGTTTTGGACCATGCACCCCAGCCGACCCTTGAACGAACAGTTGATCGGTTAGAGTTAGACATTGGACTCCAGCACGAAATACAGTTTGGACACCAGCGCTCGAACCCACCGCTACAAGTTGGTGTACTTATTGAAAATCTCCTGCGCGCCGATTTGGTAGAACCCTTCCCCTTCCGACTCGGTGTTGGTGTTGCCTATGAACCTTTGGAGTGGGTTACAGTCGCAGCGGATCTCTGGCAGGACATAGGAGATACCGGGGTAAATTTTGCTGTCGGTGGTGAATTACATAAAATGTGGACAGGAACAGTGCCGAAGGCAGCAGTGCTCCGAGTCGGGACGGGACGCGTCAATGCGGCTCAGCATTTTTCAATCGGTGCAGGATTCAGACTCGGCACCACATATTTGGAATACAGTGTCGAGTTCGGAGACTTCACCTACGCAGTAAATAAGCACCTATTCGCATTCACCCTACGATTCTAAATGCAAGGAGAAACTCGTATGGCAGATAACAGCGGTATTATACAAGTTGGCGTTGCAGAAGTCGATATTACCCCAGATTACCCAATACGACTCAGCGGCTATGGCAGCCGTCGTGAGGAATCCGACGGTATCATCCAACCGATATGGGCGAAGGCACTTGCTATCGGCAGTGATGCGGATGAACCTGTTGTCCTCGTGACAGTCGAAAACTGCGGCTTACCCGACGAGTTGACCGAAGAAGTGTCGCGCCGCATCAGAGAAACAACAGGCGTTTCACGCGCACATTTTGCGGCATGTTTTACGCATACACATAGCGCACCTTGCTTAACAAACGCCGCACCCTTTCTGTTCAGTTCAGATATTCCGCCTGACCATCAAGAAACGATAGACCGATACACCCGACAATTTAAGGATTGGATGGAAGAGGTCGCACTTGCGGCGTTAAGAAACCGTAAACCGGCACGATTAACGTGGAGTATCGGCGAACTCGGCTTCGCGAAGAATCGGCGGACTGAAGGTGGACCGGTAGATCACTCACTGCCCTGCCTACAGGTCAGAGATGTTGATGGGAATTTGCGCGCCGTTTGGGCGAGTTACGCATGCCATTGCACAACGTTGGGGGGTACTGACAATCATATCTGTGGCGATTGGGCAGGATTTGCACAGGAGGAAATCCAAAACGCACTTCCAGGTGTAAAGGCACTCATCTCTATCGGATGCGGTGCTGATGCAAACCCTGAATCGCGGATGATGCCGATGCCGGAAGGCAAAGAGGAGGTCTTCAGCACGCGGCTCGCGTATGCGAAAGCGCACGGAGCAGCACTCTCACAAGAAGTCCAACGCCTGATTAACGGTGATACTAAACCGCTTTCCAGTGTCCCTACCGGGGCGTTTGAACGGGTCAACCTACCGTTTGATACATTGCCGACGCTCGAAGAGTGGGAAGCACGCGTAGCAGAAGGCGGATCCGTTGGCTACCATGCCCAAAAACACCTTGAACGCTTGCAGAAAGGACAACCGATACAAGCCGAGCTCTCCTATCCGGTACAGGCGTGGCGGTTCGGCAATGAACTCGCTATTGTTTTCCTCGCGAGTGAGGTGGTCGTCGATTATTCACTCCGTCTGAAGCGTGAGTTGGATTCGGAACGGTTATGGGTGGGCGCATACTCAAACGCGTTTCCGTGTTATATTCCATCGGAACGGGTGTTAGCGGAAGGTGGCTATGAAGGGGGCGGTGCGATGCTCTATTTCGGTCCGCCAACAGCGTTTGCACCGGGGGTTGAGCAGTTGGTGATTGACACAGTACATCGACTGGTGCCGGACGAATTTTCGGCTGAATCAGAGTAAGAGATGTTTATCATAGCAGTGTCAATCTTGGCACTGCTATTTCTATGAACGTGCGCATAACTGTCCCGACACCCCAACCTATGCTTGCTACGATAATAGCAAGTCCCAGAAAAATAAACGCGTGCCTAAAAGTACGGGGTTCGGTAATTTCTTCGCTGAGTTGGCTGCTTACACGCTCGTTTTCCAAATATAGAATCGGGACGAGAAACATTAATATCCCGCCTACACCTGCTATCAACCCGTATGTTGTCCTTCCGACGAGCTCAATTACGAATACAGGAATGAGCCCAACTCCAGCGAAAAAGATGTATTCAATAGAACAGGTAAAACAGGGGCAGGCGTTTTCCTCGTTAAGTTCACGGGTCACAAGTTTATTTTTTCTCGATAAAGCAGGCACGACAATAGCAAACACGACTGCTAAAGCTATTGTCAATCCGAATTGCCACTCCACTAAAGCCTTGTCAGATCGAAAGGCGAAAAAACATGTGAAGAACCCGACAATAGTGAGCAAAGCACGTTCCGAAGTCGGGAGACTCCACGATTTTTGTGGTGCCTTTACGACCCTATCATCAGTGTTGAACGTCTGCTGTAGGTCAGAATTGATCTGATCTTGAGTTTGATTCGTAGCATTATCAAACATAACAACGGCTTCCGATTAAGAAAGAAGGTGCGATTAAGATGCCGCACCTACCATTTTTTTACTAAATCAAACCTGTTTCCGTGAGCGTCTGCCGCAAGGATTCGAAGTTATCGGGAACCATCGGTGCGAGGGGCAACCGCAATTTCCCGTTAAGTTTCCCCATAAGTTGGAGCGCAGTTTTCGCTGGAATCGGATTCGTCTCAATAAAGAGATCGACTGCCAGTGGCAACGTTTTATAGTGAAGTTTCTGGGCGAGTTCAAGATTACCCGCATGGAAAGCGTTGCACAACTCTGCTACATCCGCAGGCGCGATGTTCGCAACCACTGAGATAACGCCTTTACCGCCTACAGCGAGGATCGGCAGTGTATTGACATCATCGCCTGAGAGCACAACGAAATCGTCCGGACATAAATTGACGACTTCACTTGCACGTTTGAGTTCACCCGTTGCCTCTTTAAGCGCAACAATGTTTGGGTGTTCCGCAAGGCGCGCGATTGTCGGTGAAAGGATGTCGGTGCCACAACGTCCAGGAACGTTGTAGACGACGATCGGGATGTCCACGGTGTCAGCGATTTTCATATAGTGGGCATACAAACCCTCTTGGGTAGGTTTGTTGTAATACGGAGTAACAATCAAGGCAGCATCCGCACCCGCGGCTTTGGCGTGCTGCGTCGCACTTAAGGTGCGCGTCGTTGAGTTGGAGCCTGTGCCAGCAATAACTGGGACCTGTCCGTTTACTGTCTCAACAGTGAGTGCTACCACTCTATCATGTTCAGCCTCGGACAGCGCAGGGGATTCGCCTGTTGTGCCACACGGGACGATGCCGTGTGTGCCGCCGTCAAGCTGAAATTGTATCAGTTCCTTGAGTTTCGCTTCGTCAAGCGATTCATCGTCCTTAAACGGTGTGACAAGTGCAACATAAGAGCCTTGAAACATGATCTAAATTCTCCTTATTCTATAAAGCCTCACGCAAGAGTAATCGGCTGCATACCGGTTTAATAGTTCCACGCATCTGCTGTCAGTTCACCGACGTAGATAATGCGAGCATCGCCTTCAAGATAGACGTTTTGGGCTTCGCCGTTTTCGACTTCAAAATGGATCTTTAAAACGATGCCACTCGCTGTTTTGACGGAAACAGGGGATACCACTTTTCCTAATGTCGCAGCGATAATGGCAGAAGCGATTGATCCTGTACCACAGGCGAGCGTCTCATCTTCAACACCCCGTTCATACGTCCGAATATCAATTAACCCTGGCGACTCAATACGGATAAAGTTAGCATTCGTGCCTGCCGGCTTGAAATTGTCGTGGTAGCGGGTCTGCTGCCCAAGGTTAAAAACATCTGTCCCTTCTAAGTCCTCTACAAAGAAAACAACGTGCGGTACACCACTATTCGCGAAGCCGACGGCGTGCAGCCCATCGTCGAGTTGAAGTGGCACATTCAGCCGAATATCCGTTGGATCACTCATACGAACTTTAACGTTCTCACCCACTATTTCGGATTCATAAATTCCGGCGTTCGTTAAAAATCGCATCTGTTCGGACGCTATGCCGTTGAGATAGGCGAATTTGGAAATACAGCGTGCACCGTTTCCACAGGTTTCCACCTCGCCACCATCCGCGTTGAAGTAGCGCATCCGAAAATCAACATCAGCTGCCTTCTCGACGAGAAGAACGCCGTCAGCACCAACGGACATACGGCGTTGGCAGAGTTTTTTTACAAATTCTGTATCGGTGCTATCAACGATCTTCGCCAGATTATTGATAATAACGAAATCGTTACCCGCACCACTGAGTTTCATAAAAGGTATTTTATCCATTGTGAGTCCTTTATTGTTATAGAGATTCGATTTTTTTATATGATAGTATTATTTCGCTTTCAAGTCAAGTGTATATAAACTTTCGCGGTGGGTTACGAGGTCGCTGCCATAAGCGCATGCGTTCGGAGTTCATCTACAATCCCCAAAACACCGTCGTAGCTATCGCATGTGACGAGACGGTAACGGAAAGGTTTGACGTGTGGGATGCCCTTGAAATAGTTGCTATAGTGCCGACGCATCTCTAAAAGCCCGCGTCTTAAGCCTTTCCACTTAATCGAAAAATCAAGGTGCTTTCTGAAAACAGCGATACGGTCATCTATTGACGGGAGCGGCAGCAATTCACCGGTCTTGAAATAGTGTTTGATCTCGTTAAAAATCCAAGGGTATCCAATCGCAGCACGCCCGATCATGATGCCGTCAACACCGTATTGTTGGCGCATTTTTGCCGCTTTCTGAGGACTATCGACATCACCATTGCCGAAAACAGGGATCCGCATGCGCGGGTTGTCCTTAATCTGACCGATGAGTGTCCAGTCCGCCTCGCCTTTATACATCTGTCGTCGGGTTCTGCCGTGAATAGCGATGGCTTGGATACCGACATCCTGCAGCCGTTCCGCGACTTCAACGATATATTTCGTTCTATCATCCCAACCGAGCCGTGTCTTAACGGTTACAGGGAGATGCGTGGTTTTCACCATCTCGGCAGTCATCTTAACCATCTTGGGTATATCTTGTAGGATACCCGCACCCGCACCTTTACACGTGACTTTCTTGACGGGGCAGCCATAGTTAATGTCGATGATGTCGGGTTGCACCTTCTCAGTGATTTCGATAGCAGCGCGCATAGATTCGATGTCGTGTCCAAAAATTTGGATACCGATAGGTCTTTCTGCCTCAAAGATGTCTAACTTAGCGACACTCGGTGCAGCGTCACGGATGAGTGCTTCAGAGGAGATGAATTCGGTATACATGATATCCGCACCGTTCTCCTTGCAGACCACGCGGAACGGCGGATCGCTGACATCTTCCATCGGTGCGAGCAATAGCGGGAAATCTGGAATGTTAAGGTTGCCTATTGTTAACATGGTAGTTATTTGTAGGATAATTTTTTAGAGTGTTTTCATTAGCGGATTTGTCGTATATATTCGTCGTGCTTGCCGATCCAGAACCAGACAAAGGCTCCATTATCTTCACGTGCCAAAGCGCGATAGCTTCTGTTGATTCTGACCGACCAACGTGTTCTTCCAACCTTTTTAAAATTTAGGGATGGGTGTTCGGGATCTTGCTTCAGTAAAGCAAAATTCTTATCCGCGCGCCGTTGGATCTCCAGTGGGAGATTATAATAGTGTGCCCAGAACTCTTGACTTGTTTTATAGATCTTGGCACCTACCTGCCCTCAAGTCCTCAAGGACTTTTTTATCTAATTTATCAAGTTTACCTGTTTTAGCGTCCTCTTCTATCTGCTTATCCCATGCTTCCCAGTCGGCTTCTAAAGTTTCATAAAGCGTTTTCTCGAGGGTTTTCAGCAATACGGCTTGTGTACGCTCCTCGCATTTCACCTTGGGATGTTCCTGTATCCAACCTATCCATCCATAGCCGTTTTTTTGGATGTGGGCGGTATAGGTTGTTTCGTATTCCGCATCGTAGATTTTGACGGTCTGAATTTTTTCCATCTGTGTCTCCTTATGTTAAAACCTCTCAGATTAAAATTATTATACCTTACAAATCTCTCATTGTCAAGACGATGAAAAAATTGGAAATTGGAATAGGTATTTGACATTTTTCTATTTTCGTGATACATATAACACAGTGTTCGTAAGTTGTTTATTTATTGATTCAATCGAGAGGTTTTTTATGAGATGTATCTTTGTCGGCATTGAGTACGCAGGAAAATCGACATTAGTCGACCTATTAACGAACTATTACCAGCATCGAAAATTAAGGGTTCACGTTGATGATCACTTCACCATACCCGATTCAACGCTGAGTCCCGAATCGAGAGCGGCGTACATCCATTTCCCAGACGATGTAAAGGAACGGATGCAACGGATGCAACTCCAGTATCATGTCGAGGTGATCAAAAACTACCCGAATACCATGATTGCCGGGTGGCACATTGAGGAACTTATTTATTCCGCTTTCTATGGCGATGACCCTGAGAGTCCATATTATCCGAGGTATCATGTCAACGCGCAGCGCGGCTATGAAACACAGGTGATTGAAGCACGGTTACCGGATGTCGTGATGATCCACGTGACTGCCAGCGATGCCGCAATTGAGGAACGGATGGAGACGGACCCACACGAGTACCAGATCATCAAAAAAGCCGATATTCCGACCCTCAAACAACTTTTTCAGGACGAAATTGATAAATCCCTCTTTGCACATAGCGGACGTAAAATTGTGTTGGATACAACAGACAAAACACCCACCGAATCGCTCGATGAGTTGCTACTGCTTTCGGAACCGCTCATCACTTTCGGTGAACTCGCTGTGCGCGCGATGGATGTACCGGCAGGAGATTATGAGGTTAGTTATGAAAATGGTATTCGGAAAACGATACCGGTGTAAGGGGTGGCGAGGTACTGAGACCTCGCCTTACTATTAGTTTAGTGTTATCTGCTTAGCGGGTGTTCTCGGTTTGCTATCGGGAAAGAGACGCGTTGTCCTGTCAGTTGTGACGCATAAGCACCAAGGATCATCTCCAACGCTGCGACAGCGTCTTCAGCCGCAGAGATGGGTTTTCGGTCGTTCTCAATCGCATCAATCAGATCGCGAATCGCGAGTTCATTACCCTGGGAGAAAGGGGTTTGGTCTAAGTCCATCGCTTCCCATTCTTGGTCTGTGTTTGAAGGCACCAGCACCGGATACGGATATACCATAAGTCGGTTTGCAACATCACCCCGGAGTGAGAAAGTGCCATCACTGCCAACGATTTCCATGCCGTACCTACCGGAGCCAGCCTGATCTCTCCGAGACTGAAAAAATCCGGAAACCCCGCTTTTGAAAGCGAAGTAACTGTTGATACAATCGCCGGCAACGGGTCCCACAGGTTCTGTCGGTTCATGGTCATCACCATAGGCAATTTCTTTGCCATCTGTGGTAACATGAGACTGCATCCATGCGACATCCCCCACAAAAAAGCGCATCATATTAAACGTGTGCGTGCCGAGAACAATCATGTCCTCGCCGCCACCGCGATGATCCTGCTTACCGCTGGCATAGATCGCTTGGATCGTGCCGATTTTCCCAGCGTCAAGCATCTCTTTGATAGCGTGCGTTGCGGGGAGATAGACCGCCTGATGCGCTACAGCGACCTTTAATCCGCGCGCTTTCGCTGTCTCAACGATCTTATCACCGTCCGCGAGCGTACTCGTCATCGGTTTCTCGGAATAGACACTGCACCCCGCCTCAAGACAGGCAGTTACCATATCAAGATGCTCCGTTGTCCAGCGAGGACAAACGCTCACGATGTCAAGTTCCTCTTTTTCAAGCATGTCCCGATAGTCAGCGTAACTGCGCAATGCCCCTGCTTCCGCTGCAGCTTTTTCTCTGCCTTCTTCGTTCGGATCCGAGACTGCGATCAATTCAGTATTCTCTATGTTTTTGTACGGGGTATGCAGTCCGTGTCCGAAGTTACCAGCACCGGTATGCCCGATTGCCGCTGCACGATACGTTTTTTCGCTCATTTTTTCTCCATTTTTGTGTTGGGGTTTATTAGTATCCCTTCTGCTTATCAACAACGTTGGCTAAGGGATCACCTGCTACATAGCGGTGCAGATTATCAATAAAGAGTTGCATAGCACGCCTCCGAATGTGTTGTGAGGCCCCTGCACTGTGTGAGGTCAAAATCACGTTCGGCTGTTCCCACAACGGGTTCTCCGGGGGACACGGTTCCGTATAAGTCACATCTAATCCCGCACCCGCTATTTTCCCACTCTGAAGTGCTCCGACCAATGCGGCTTCGTCAATAACCTTACCACGACTGATATTCACAACGTAACTTTCATCTGGCATCTGATTGAACTGCGCGTGTGATAGGAGTTTATGTGTTTCGGGGGTACTTGGACAGCACACCACGAGGATGTGTGATTTCTCCAGGAATCCCATCAGTCCATCTAAACCGAAGAGTTCCGAGACAGTCTCAGGCTTATCCATCGGTTCGACATCAGCAGCGATGACATTAAATTCAAACGCTCGCGCCCGCACAGCGATCGCTCTACCGATACCACCAAGCCCCAAAATACCCATCGTCATTCCCGCCAGTTCTATACACGGCACGCGTTCCCAATGCTTCGTCTTCATGAATTCCAGTTGCGTCGGGATTTGCCGAGTCATGGACAAAAGCAAGGCGAAAGCGTGTTCAGCGATCTGTCTACCGTACAGACCTCGGCAATTGGTTAGCATGGCATCACTCTCTTTAAAAGCCGGGTACATAAACCCTTCCACGCCTGCGTGTGGCTGGTGAACCCAACGAAGCGCGGTCGCGTTTGGCATCGCATCTTCACCGATATGTCCGAATAAAATCTCAACATCAGCGATGTGCTCACGTAAGGAGCCGCCGTGCGGTAAAAATCGAACCTCAACACCCGTTGGGACATCAGAGAGCATCGCCTCAATTTCTGGGGCTTGTCTACTGCCAATTAAGACTTTCAGTTTAGCCATGCGTTTCTCCGTTTCTGACGACAGACACTGATTTAACCGCTAATTGCATCCGCCTGTTTTGCCCACTGAAAGTCCAGTTCGCTGATACCGCCAGCATCGTGGGTCGTTAGGTCGATTGTCACGCGGTTATAGACGTTGAACCATTCTGGATGGTGGTTCATCGATTCGGCGACCAAAGCGAGTTGTGCCATGAATCCAAACGCCGTAACGAAAGTATCGAATTGGAATTCCTTGTGCAGTTTACCGTCTTCGATCGTCCAACCGTCAACGTGTTCAAGGTTTGCTTGGATTTGCGCATCTGATAATTTTTTTGCTGCCATTGAATTTTCTCCTCACGGTGTATATAGAAGTTGTCAAAACCATTTAGTCATTGTGGAACGAAGGCAAATTCCTTGCGTTAAAGACGACCTAAATGGGATTGCGCAAAATTGTAGTGGAAAATATAAATATATGCAAGTTAAAATAGTAACAGTAGCATTTATCACAATGTACTGAATTTTCATGCCACGCACAGCAATAGAAACAAATTTTTCGTTTATTTTCTCTTAAAGTCCCCCTGATAAGGGGGATTTAGGGGGTTTAAAACATTTTCTCTTAAAGTTCCTCTGATAAGGGGCAGTGAATGCCCATACGGTGAATGCCCATACGGGGAATGCCATACGGCATTCATACCGTTGATTCTGATTCTTTAGGGGGTTAATAAAATAGGAGGCACTAATGCCAAACGCAAGAACGCTTTATTTTCCAGAAGTCGGTCCCCAATGGGAAGATTGGGTCCAAGTCATTAACGTCGGGACCGAGGAAACTCAGGTGAATATAATAGCCCGACACGCACGGAACGGGCAACCGACATGGTCAGATCAGAAAGAGATAGCCCCTTTTGAATGTTGGACCCCGAATGTTGAGGCAATTAAAGAAAACTCTTCGATGCAGTTTTCCGCAGATCAACCGATTGTCGCAGAACGACACATGCACAAGGATCCAAACATCCTTGATTTCGTCGGGGCTGCAGAGGAGTATGAGACCGTCGGACTCCGGCTCTTTTTCCCTGAATTGGTGCCCGGCGCACATGACTGGTTCCGGTTTCTCAACGTCGGTGAAGCGGATGCCTTGGTAAACATCATCGTCCGGAACAGACGGGGTGATATTACACGGCAGCACCACCACAGAATCAGACCGCAGTGCTGTTGGGATATCAATGAAGGTATCATGGGGAATATTGCTGGCACACTTGAAGTCCAAAGCACACAGCCTATTGTCGGTGAACGGCATCTCCACTATCAAGGTGGAAAGACGTGTGTCGGACAATACGGGCAGGTGATTTCCGATGCACCGCGCACACTCTATTTCCCAGAAACTGGACCCGCGTGGCGGGACTGGGCGATCATCGTCAATGTTGGGAAAGAACGAGGTGAAGTCACACTGATCGCACATGAAGACGGCACCGGCGAACCTGTAAATACGATGCAGCGCGAATTAGACCCCTTTGAGTGCTGGATGCCGAAGATGGAAGATATAAAAATCAAATCTTCCGTGTTGGTTCGGTCTGATCAACCGATTGTCGCTGAACGGCACATGCACAGCGGGACTGCGATTGTTGACCTACCCGGTGCCTCCGAGGAAGGTGGGCACGTCGGGCTCCGAATCTTTTTCCCTGAAATCGCAAGCGGTGCAAAAGACTGGTTCCGTTTCCTCAACGTCGGTGAAGCGGATGCACTTGTGAACATCATTGTCCGTGATAAGAAAGGAGATGTCCGAAGGCAGATACATCGGCGGATTAAACCGTTCTGTTGTGCCGATGTAGATGAAGGCGCGATGGGGAATGTACGCGGTTCGGTTGAGGCGCAAAGTTCGCAACCTATTGTCGGTGAACGACATCTCCACTACCAAAGCGGACATAAAGGTGCTGTTGTTGGTGAATATGGTGTTGTAATCGGGGAATAAAAAATGGCATGGATCCAGACCGTAGATGAGGCTGACGCGACCGGCGTTGAATTGGGCGATTTTTTGGAACTCAGGAGGGATTTTAATGAATCTAACGCATAAAATTGCGATTGTGACAGGCGCAGGACAAGGTATCGGTAGAGCAATTGCCATCAGACTTGCAAACGCTGGCGCGGATGTCGCTATCATGGATTTGAACATGGCGGCAGCGGAAGCGGTGGCACAGCAGATTGAGGACATCGGACGTAACGCACTGCCTCTTCAAGCGAATGTTTCACAGTCCGAGGATGTTAATGCTGCCGTCGAAAAGGTGATTTCAAACTTCGGTCGCGTTGATATTCTCGTCAACAACGCCGGAATCGCGGGACGGACGCTGCCTTTGACAGACTTGGAAGAATCAGATTGGGATACAGTCATGGGCGTAAACCTCACGGGTGTGTTTTTGTGTTGTAAGGCGGTGATCGCACCGATGATCGCGCAAAACTACGGCAGAATCGTGAATATTGCCTCAATTGCTGGCAAAGAGGGGAATCCCACGCTTATTCCGTATTCGGTATCTAAAGCTGGCGTTATCTGCCTCACGAAAGCACTCGCGAAAGAGGTGACGGACTATAACATCCGTGTGAACGCGGTATCACCTGCGGTAATCCAAACACCGATTTTGGAGGGCATGGCACAATCTACAATTGACTATATGGTGGGCAAGATTCCGTTAGGACGCGTTGGGAAACCGGAGGAAGTCGCCGCTGTCGTGAATTTCTTGGCTTCAGATGAGGCGAGTTTCGTGACAGGACAGTGTTACGATGTCAGCGGCGGAAGAGCCACGTATTAGGTAAGTTGTAGGGGCTGGGTTACCCAGCCCCTACAACTACTACTTACTCCGCGATGCAATACAGATGTTGACCCCCGCGGAGGTATAACTCTGAACCGACAATCGCTGGCGACGCGTTGAAACTATCGTCGAGTTTGTTTTCTGCCAAGACCTTAAACTCGGGTCCGTGCTGGATAACGTTGACGGTGCCGCCTCTGCCAGCGATGTAGACGCGATCTGACGCACCCACAATTGAGGCATACACACCTGATACGCCTTGCAACCGTTGAGGACCGTAATATGCTACGCCTGTTTCAACGTTGAAAGCCGTCAGAATACCGCTGTTGCTTTTTAAGAAATAGATGATACCTTTATAGAGAAGTGGGGATGGCACATACGGTGTATCCCGATTGTATTCCCAGACAATCGCATTGGAATCCGTAATATCGCCTGTAGCCTCCCCAAGGTGAATGCCCCTGAACGCATTACCGCGGAAACCGCTCATGAGATAAACGAACTCGCCAGCAGCTACAGGCGAAGGTATGCTGTTACGTGTCAATCCGTTGCCTTCCCATAAAATCTCACCCGTCGCCAAATCGTAACTACGGATGCGGTTTGTACCTGTGGTAACTACATGTGCTTTTCCATTATGTTCAACGACAATAGGCGAGGACCAGGTGGTTCTCTCATCACGATCAACCTTCCAGAGGACATCCCCTGTCTGCTTATCGAGCGCTGTGATGAAGGAATCCCGCTCGTGATCCTGTTGAATAACAATCGTGTTGTCGTAGAGGACAGGGGAACTCCCTTCACCGAAGGTGTTACTCTTATACATGATACCGATGTCCTTTTCCCACTTCACGTTGCCCATCATATCAACGCAGTACAGCCCGCGTGAACCGAAATAGGCGTAGACGTGTTCGCCATCGGTAACCGGCGAGTTTGAAGCGTAAGTCGCATCGCCGTGTGTTCCTTCATGCGGCTGGGTTTCTCGGAGCGTTTTCTGCCAAAGAATGCTCCCATCATTCCGATTAACGGCGAGAAGGTCAAATTTATACATAGGCCCCTTATTTCCGCCAAAGAAGCCGCTGAATGGATTCTCATCCCCCTCGGATTTGTTTTCCTCTGGCTTAACCTCAATAGCCGTCTGGATGAAGATTTTGTCCTCCCAGATAATCGGCGCGGCGTGTCCCATACCGGGGATTGCCACTTTCCATCGAACGTTTTCAGTTTCGCTCCACGTTGTAGGTGGATTCGCGTCAATTGCAGTGCCTGTTGCATACGGGCCGCGCCAGTGGTGCCAGTTTTTTTCAAAACCCTCTGGCTGCGATGCAATTGTCGCAATAGCTGCTAAAGCAAAGATACATATTGTCAAAATTGCAATTCTTTTCATTTTCAATTCCTTCCATATATTTTATCTAATCTTCGCTACAAGACCCAATCCTTTAGGTTTGGGATGTAGTAGCGTCCTTATATTTGAAGTTGAGTCGTTTCAAGATAGTATATTCGTTTTCTTTTGCTTGAAGGACGACTTGTTTACTACTATTGATTTCACTGAGCGTTAGTTTCCCATTTTGGTGTCCTGATACGCG
>JAJEDN010000112.1 GCA_022821495.1 Candidatus Poribacteria bacterium | reverse complement strand
GTCTTGCCAATAGGGCGCGTATCCCCGCAGGCACGCGTGCGAGGTGGGATTGGAAGCTAAGGATACTTCATTGGCTTTCGAGACTCTATCCAATAACGCGTGTTTGTATTGAGGATATTAAGGCACGGACAATAGAAGGTGTTAAGAAGTGGAATACCTCTTTTAGTCCACTTGAAGTCGGTAAGCAGTGGTTCTATCGCGAAGTTGAAAAACGGTGGCAGTTGCTAACGCTTCAAGGGTGGCAGACCAAAGAGATACGCGATAGGTTAGGGCTGAAGAAGTCGTCAAAGAAGCTGTCAGAGACTTTTGAGGCACACTGTGTAGATAGTTGGTGTCTGGCCTATCAGAGTATAGGGGGCAATCCGATCCCTGACAACACGGCTATATTCTGTATAGCCCCCCTCCCTATCAAACGCAGGTGTCTACACCGTGAACAAGAGGCGAGAGGCGGGAAACGAAATAGATATGGTGGCACGCGGTGTTTGCATACCGTCAAGAATGCCCTCGTCAGACATGCCAAACATGGGGTATTACGCGTCTCCGGCTACCAAAAGGGGAAACTAACGCTCAGCGAAATCAACAGTAGCAAACAAATCGTTCTTCAGGCAAAAGAGAACGAATATACTATTTTGAAACGACTTAACTTCAAATATAAGGAGGCTACGACATCCCAAACCTAAAGGATTGGGTCTTGTAGCGAAGATTAGATAACTGTACTGCCATCGGAAATTTAGACCACTTTTTAAACTAAGATTGTGATATAATACAATCTCATAGAAAGGAGCATCCGATGGGCACCAAACGAAAACGCGAAAGATTCACCCCCGAATTTAAAGCGAAGGTTGTGATTGAAGCACTCAACGTCGAAAGTTCCGAAGCAGAACTCTGTCGCCAACATAACATCACTGAAGCACAGCTTTCACAGTGGAAACGCCAATTCGTTGAAAATGCGGCGACCCTCTTTGAATCCAATCGTAAGCAGTCTGATGCCTCTACGGAACGCATTGCGGAACTGGAGCAACTCGCTGGTAGGTTGGTGCAGGCAGTGGACATCCAAAAAAAGGCACTCGATTGGATTGCGTCGAACCGGTCTGAAGAAGAATGACGCGTTGCTTCTTACCAATGTTTTCAAACTACAAAAAAATTTCATAGTAACCCGCCCAACCTGACACGAACTTAAAGTACCACAAAACCCACGTCACAACTATGTTAGTGAGGCGGAACTAACATCTTCAAAATCCAAAGATTCACAGTAACACCCAAAAAATGGTGCTGCTGCGAAGGGGCAGAAAACCCAGACAGTGTCTGACTTTTGGACGGGTTCACGCGTGCCACTTTCGGATCCTTACTATGAATCCTATGAAATTTCATAAATTTGCGGCATCCTCGCCTAACCGCGATAGGCATTCAGACAACCAAAAGCATACACCTAACCCTTCCAATTTTCCACCCTTCCATCCTTCCAACGCATCCCTAATCTGTGAAATCCGCGTAATCCGCGATTCAGATAATACAATCCCGCAAACCCTGATTCAGACAACCGATAACCGATAACTGACAACCATTAGAAAAAAAATAATTGCGAATAGATTGGCTTTATGATATACTAATCCACAGTAACAGACTGTCATGTATCATAAAAGAAGGAGTGAGAAACATGGGTGGAATAGGCGGAATGGAGATATTTATAATCCTTGTGGCTGCCCTCATCATTTTCGGACCGAAAAAACTACCAGAAATGGGGCGTTCGCTCGGAAAAGCGATACGCGAATTTAAGAGTGTTGGCTCCGAACTCCAAGATGAACTGACAAAGGCAGCAGATGAAATTGACAAGGACCCGAAACCAAATATCAAGCCTCCAAAAACCTCTTAGTCGATAGGAACTTCGCGAGCAACACGTATTATTATGGAATCTCAGGAATCTAATGATGTCGCAATGACCTTCTGGGAGCATCTGGAGGAACTCCGGCGGCGGATTATCATCATTGCAATCACAATCGCTGTCTTTACGCTAATCTGTCTGTCCTTTAGCGGACCGATTGAGAAGGTAATTATGTTCCCGTTGGGAACTTCTATGAATACGCTGATCGCAGGTGCTATTGATACTGCAGGCGGTTCTGAAGCGTCGATATTGGGGTTTTTGTCAATCGCGATGCGTGCTGGGACTTCCAGTGTCAACGCTGAACTCATGAAAGTCGGTCCATTAGAAGGCATCATGGCGTTCTTAAAACTCGGAATTACTGCCGGTATTTTGTTGGCGCTCCCCATAATCATTTATCAGGTGTGGGCGTTTGTTTTTCCTGCGTTAAATCGAGAAGAACAGCGATTTGCTATTCCGCTTTTTTTGATCATCCTCACGTTTTTTATCCTTGGTGCCGCTTTTGCCTATTTTATTGTTACACCGGTGGTACTGCAATTCTCAGCACAACTGTATCCGAGTATGCCGAATCTATGGGACTTGCAAAAGTATGTAGGTTTTATAACACGGTTAATTTTAGGTTTCGGCATCGCTTTCGAGTTGCCGATAGTGATGGCGTTTCTATCCCGTATCGGTGTGATTAATGCACAGGGTTTTCGTGAAAAACAGAACTACGCTTTATTGGGTATTTGTGTCATGTCGGCATTGCTGACGCCCGCAGACCCGTGGTCGATGCTGTTGATGGCAATACCGCTTTTCCTTCTGTATCAACTCGGTATTTTTTTCGCCTATCTCGTCGAAAAGGAGTCAGAAATATAATGGCTAACGCGTCTTTGAGGCAGCAGCTCGCACTGCTCTACCAACTACAAGAACGTGATTCGGAACTGTTGGCAATCCAACAAAAACTCCAAGATATCCCGAACCAGATTGAGCAACTACAGGCGCAGGTCGCTAAACACGAAGTAGACTTGGCAGCAAAATCGGCGGAACTCGTGGAAGCAGAAATAACACAGCGCGCCAGAAATGCTGAAATCGAGACAAACGCTGTACAACGCGAAAAATATCAAAACGAACAGCGGACTGCTACGTCCAATGAAGCCTACAGTGCTCTGGAACGGCAGATCGAATACTTAGACGATCAAGATGCAGAAGCTGAAGATGTTATCCTAAACCTTATGGAGGAATCCGACCAATTGAAGCAGGAATTGGCGGAACTCGAAACGCTGGTAAATGAAGAAAAAGCGAAGACTGCTACCGAAACTGAGCAACTCCGACGAGAACTGGGTACCTTAGAAACGGAGAGAGATGAAAAGTTAAAAGCGCGTAAAGAATTTCTTCCGAAAATCGAAAAGGCACGCAGGGATGAATATCACCGGTGGATGAAAGCGCAACTTGCGAGCCAATCCGGTGCGGTACGAGCGAATGCCAGTTTTATAGCCTTGGGTAAGAATGGTACTTGCAGCAGCTGCCGTATCGCTATTCAACCCCAGACCCTGAAAGAAGCACAAAAGTATGAAAAACCTGTGTATTGCTCAAGTTGTAAGCGATTGCTTTACGTTGAACCTGCCACGCCGGATGTGCCGTTTCCATGATAACGAACCACTGCAGGCGGGGTTTCAAACCCCGCCTGCATGGGGCCTGCCACGCCGGATGTGCCGTTTCCATAGAAAGGACATGCACGCGCTGGTGGTGCTTCAAACCCCATCAGCATAGAAAACAGGAGGCACCCGCAACCGATGCCCTTTTTTGTTATTGATGAACAACCCGAAAAAGAGATCTTTGACGGAGCCAGCATCCGGACGCTTCACGGCGAGAAACTGATGATGTCCTTTGTGCATCTGAAGCCACATAGCGTTGTCGCTGAACATAGCCATCCGCATGAACAGATGGGGATGGTCCTTGATGGCACATTTGAATTGTCGATTGATGGAGATTCACGGATCCTCAAAAAGGGCGATGCTTATCTCATTCCTTCCAATGTGAAACATAGCGCGAAAGCCTTCGATGACGCTGCTGTCGCACTTGACATTTTTAGCCCACCGAGAGAAGATTACAAATGAAGGTGTACCATCCAATTCAGGAACTCGAGGCGACGGGTCTCGTTATCGCTGGCACCAGCCTACGCCACGGGGGTAGCAGTCTTACGCCTTATGCCTCTCTAAACCTTGCTGAACATGTGGGTGATGATCCAGACGCAGTCACGGCTAACAGAGAGATTTTCTTCCAGCGGACCGGCTTAGCAGACTTACACTATTGTCGTCAAATTCACAGTGCTGAAGTTATTGATGTACATGAAAAAGCACCAGTAACACCTAACGTAACCCCAGAAGCGGACGCACTTGTCTCTGCCCAGTATGGCGTAACGTTGGGCATCTTCACTGCGGATTGCGTCCCCGTTTTCATCTTAGATGTCGCAACGCCAGCAATCGGTATCGTTCATGCAGGATGGCGGGGCACTTTTGCAGGGATAGCCGTAAATGCTTTTACCCGAATGGAGACACGCTTCGGAACGCTTGCCGCAAACTGCTATGTTCATTTGGGACCCTCCATCCAGAAATGCTGTTATACCGTTAGTGCAGAACTGCTCGACCAATTTACGGAACGCTTCGGCAGTACCGTCGGCAACGGCACAAACCTGAGTCTACAAGCAGCGAATATTAACCAATTAATCGAAATAGGCTTACCTCCCACTTCTATTTCCGTATCCCCATTCTGTACTGCCTGTCGCACAGACCTTTTTTATTCCCATCGGGCTGAGAACGGACAAACAGGCAGGATGCTCTCATTTATCAATCTTCCCGCCAAGACCCCATGCTTTAGCTTGCGGGATGTAGGCGGGCGTTGCGTTTGATAGTCAAAATAGATTTGACTTTTACCTAAGAATGTGGTATAATATTCATATCACACTGGCAGACATTGTAAGCAT
>JAJEDN010000097.1 GCA_022821495.1 Candidatus Poribacteria bacterium | reverse complement strand
ATCTTGGATCGCGACCTGCACAATGCATGGAGGGACGAACAGACAATCTTCATCGTCAACCGCGACGGCACAGGTCTGCGTCAACTTGTCGAGGAAGCCGGTCCCTATGCAGAGCATCCTGTGTTATCGCCAGACGGATCGGAAGTCCTTTATACCCAGGAGATTAATGGACATTCTCAAATCTTCAAGTTAGATATAAATACCGGGGTTCGGACGCAGCTGACGCATATTCAAGGCCCTTTTCGTCGAACGAATACTGGCGGTGATTGGTTTGATCCGGCGTATGCGTTGCCAGTTTCACCACAACCGGATTTGCTATCAACGACGTGGGGTGAACTGAAAAGGGAATAAGAGTTTTAAGTTTTCTGGGGATAGATTCAGTAAAAGGGGTTTCTGATGTTTATTAACTGTAAGTTTCTACTCAGTGCAGTGTTATTGCTGAGTTTAATTGTGCCCGTTTTTTCTTTCGAGCCTTCGGGTGGTGTTTTGGTGCTGGATGGTAAAGACGATTATGCGATCCTCCACCTTGCTGAACACGGCTATATTTTCCCAAAAAATACCCATGCGTTTACCGCTGAGATATGGTTCTACCCAAAATCTGAACCGCAGGCCGGAGAAAATCATATTATTCTCAGTCAGCAGGTTCTTTTTGGGTTGACTGGAGGGTGTGGTTTTAAACTCAATAAGAATCAGGTTTGTTGCGACGGTTCTGTGCATCTTGAAGGAAAGGTTAAAGGTGTTATGGGAGTCAAGGTAGCAGTGGAAAAGAATCAATGGAACTATGTAGCAATCGTTTACAAAGACAGAAAATTGGGTTTTGCATATAACAATCAATTTTTTCGGACACAGGAGATGGTTTTGATGAATCAAGTCGCTGCGGAACTTAGACTGGTTGAAGAATGGAAAAATTTCTTTGTCGGTGGATTTCATGAAGATTGGTTCATCATCAAGGATGGCAAAGTGCTATCGCAACGGACTTACTTTCGTGGCGAAATTGATGCTATCAGATTTTCAAATATCGCTCGGTATAACTTACCTGCTGGACTCAAGACTGAGCCGTTCGATCCGCCACATCGTTTTTTTCCTGACGAACACACGATAGCCCTATGGAATTTTGATGAGAAAGCAGGTGCGAATCGTTTTCAAGATGCGTCGGGCAGTGGGAAGACGCTCATCGGTATGAATGGTGTTACGACCAGTGGCGCGCTGGCTGTCAATCCGGCTGATACTTCTATAACCATGACATGGGGTCAAATCAAGTCAGAATCATTTTGACCTTGAGATCCATTACGAGGTTAGAGACTGTTTCATATCTTGTTTGAAGCAGAGAAGTACAGGATAAGCAGAATTTTAAGCGTTCAGACGGTTATTTTACGTGGCAAACCGCTAAAAAACTAAGAAATTCGTGGAATTCCAGTGAAATTTGTGGAATTCCAATCTTTTTCACATTTTTTTTCAAAAAAATTTGACAAATCGCTTTTTAGTGTGTATAATATTTACTTTGGAATCCCTATACAATCTTTTTTGGGAGAAAGGGGCAGTTATCGGAAACATTCTAACGTCGTACCAAAATTCCACGTTAATTTGTTCTGCTGAAGTTGTGATGCCCCGCGCGGGGCTTTTTTAATGCCAAAAGCCCTTATAGATTTTACCCCGGAGGTATGAAATGCCAACAATTAACCAGTTAATCAAGAAACCGCGTAAGAGATCCCGGAAGAAAACGAAATCGCCGGTACTTGAGCAGTGCCCCCAGCGGCGCGGTATCTGTCTCCAAGTGAAAACGATTACACCGAACAAACCGAATTCGGCACTACGTAAAGTCGCTCGCGTGCGTTTTACGACCGGCTACGAAGCCACGTGCTACATTCCGGGGATTGACCACAATTTGCAAGAACACTCAGTCGTTTTAGTTCGGGGCGGAAGAGTGAAAGACCTCTCTAATGTGCGTTACCACATCGTCCGTGGACAGTTGGACACTGCCGGTGTTGACAATCGCCGTCAAGGTCGCTCAAAGTACGGGGCGCGGAAACCCAGTTAAACAACGGAGGAATGCCAGATGCCGAGACGTGGAAATATCACCAAACGGGACGTCAGTCCTGATGCGACCTATAACAGCAAACTTGTATCAAAGTTTATTAACAGTCTCATGCTCGATGGGAAGAAAAGCACTGCACAATCCATCCTATATGAGAGTTTTAGTATTATCGAAGCGCGTACGAATGAAGAAGGTTTTGCTGTGTTCCGTCAAGCGATCAATAACGTTAAACCGGTGCTTGAAATTCGCCCGCGGCGCGTAGGCAGCCAAACCTACCAAGTCCCGGTCGATGTAAAGGCGGAGCGAAAACAACGGTTAGCTTTCAGTTGGATCATCCAATCTGCTCGTGACCGTGGTGAGAGACGCATGGCAGAACGCCTTGCGGGCGAAATACTTGAAGCCTCACGTAACGAAGGCGGGGCAATCCGCAGAAAACAGGATCAACATCGAATGGCAGAAGCAAACAGGGCTTTCGCGCATTATCGATGGTAAAAACAGACGCTATTTACAACTAATATACACATATAGGTCAATAGATAAAAAGGAGTCGTTCAACCGTGGCAGATACAAAAAACAGCACCCCTCAACGCTTAGAACTGCCCCACATGCGAAATATTGGTGTCATGGCACACATTGATGCCGGTAAAACTACCGTAACTGAACGTATTTTATATTATACAGGTAGGCTCTATCGGATCGGTGACGTAGACGATGGCACGACGGCTATGGACTGGATGGTGCAAGAGCAGGAGCGCGGTATTACCATTACTGCTGCTGCGACGACCTGTCACTGGAAAGAACACCATATCAATATTATTGATACGCCCGGGCACATCGATTTTACTGTTGAAGTTGAACGTTCGCTTCGCGTTCTCGACGGTGCGGTCGCGGTTTTCTGCGCAGTTGGCGGTGTTGAACCTCAATCCGAAACTGTTTGGAGACAAGCAGATAAATATAACATACCTCGAATCGCATTCATCAATAAAATGGATCGAACGGGTGCTGACTTCTTCCGCACCGTTGAAATGATGGAAGAACGCCTCGGTGCCACGGCTATCCCTGTGCAACTGCCCATCGGCTCAGCGGAACAATTCTCAGGTATTGTAGACCTCATCTCCATGAAAGGTCAAATCTGGAACATAGGCACCGACGCGGGTAGTGACGGTACTGTGATTCAAGAGACCGACATCCCGAAAGAGATGGAGGAAATGGCAAACGAATATCGCGAGCGGATGTTAGAGGCTATCGCCGACTACGATGAAGCGCTCATGCTCAAATACTTAGATGGCGTTGAAATTTCTCCAGAAGAAATTAAAACAGGCATCCGTAACGCTGCAATCGCCGGTAAAATTGTGCCTATCCTTTGCGGGACTGCCCTAAAAAATAAAGGTGTCCAACCGCTCTTAGATGCAATCGTCTCCTACCTACCCTCACCGACAGACGTGCCACCAATCGTAGGTTTCGATCCGAAAACGGAAGCGGAAAAGGCACGGCTCCCGAAAAATGATGAACCTTTCTGTGGGTTGGCATTCAAAATCATGACGGATCCGCACGTTGGCAAGCTCACTTACTTGCGCGTCTACTCCGGTGTTCTGAAGAAAGGTGACACTGTCTATAACAGTACAACAAGGCAACACGAGCGAATCGGACGGTTGATGCAGATGCATGCCAATAAACGTGAAGAACTGCAGGCCGTTTATGCTGGCGACATTGCTGCAGTCATTGGTTTAAAAGACCTCTCAACAGGGGACACACTTTGTGATCCGAAACAGCATATAACCTTAGAAACGATGGTGTTCCCGCTCCCCGTAATGTCCATCGCAGTTGAGCCTCGCACGCAGTCTGATATTGATAAACTAAACCTCGCCCTCTCCAAACTCGCCCAAGAAGACCCGACCTTCAAAGTCCATCAAGATCCCGAAACTGGACAAACTTTGCTGTCAGGTATGGGTGAACTTCATCTTGAAATTATTGTGGATAGGCTCGTCCGTGAGTTTAACGTCTCAGCGAATGTTGGTAACCCAGAAGTTGCTTACCGCGAAACGATTCTCAAACCGGTCAAGTCTGAAGGCAGGTTTGTGCGTCAATCGGGGGGTAGAGGTCAATTCGGACATGTCCTGCTCGAAGTTGAACCACTTGAAAAAGGCACCGGCTTTGAGTTCATTGACGACACCAAAGGCGGTGTTATCCCTCAAGAATACATTCCAGCGGTGAAAAAAGGTATCGAGAATGCCATGAATACCGGTGTTCTTGCGGGGTATCCAGTTGTGGATGTATCCGTAAAACTTGTTGATGGTTCACACCATGCGGTGGATTCATCAGAAATGGCGTTCTCTATCGCAGGTTCGATGGCGTTTAAAGATGCTATGAAACGTGGTACACCGACACTTCTCGAACCGATTATGAACGTTGAGGTTATTGTCCCCGACGAATATCTCGGTAAAGTCATAGGTGACTTGAACGCACGGCGTGCGCAGATACGCGAAACGGAAACACAGGCGAAATCCCGTATCCAGGTCATCCGGGTCGATGTACCCCTCTCAGAAATGTTCGGATACGTCAAAACGCTTAGATCTCTCACACAGGGTAGAGCAAACTATTCTATGGAGTTTGCACACTATAACCAAGTCCCCACAAGTGTAATGGAGGACTTAATTTCATCGTCGAATCGTAACTCACAATCGTCTTAGAAAGTAATGAACCGTAGTTGTTAAGTAGTTGTGGAGTGTCTGAACTGTGGGAGTGTTCCCACTTCCCATAAGCAGACATAATATTTAATTAAAAGGTGCTACCATGCGCTAAGGCGTTTGGCCACCCTATAGAAACGGGAGTGCGCAGTTCTGTGGAGCAGCGCTAAAACCCCGCAACAATAAACTTTTAGTGGAGCTTGGACAAAAATGGCTAAGGAAACGTTTGAAAGGAATAAGCCACACGTTAATATTGGAACAATCGGACACGTTGACCATGGTAAGACGACGCTGACAGCAGCGATTACTATGGTACTCTCCAAACTGGCTGACGCGGATTACGTCCAAAAGTATGAAGATATTGACAAGGCACCCGAAGAAAAAGAACGTGGTATTACGATTAACACAGCACACGTTGAATATGAGACCGAAAATCGGCATTACGCACACGTCGATTGCCCCGGACACGCCGACTATATCAAGAATATGATCACCGGCGCAGCACAGATGGACGGTGCAATTCTGGTCGTATCCGCCGCTGATGGTCCCATGCCCCAGACGCGCGAGCACGTACTACTCGCACGGCAGGTGAACGTGCCATCCCTCGTTGTCTTCCTGAATAAGGCAGACATGGTTGATGACGAAGAGCTGCTTGAACTCGTCGAACTGGAAGTCCGTGAATTGCTAAGCAGTTATGAGTTCCCCGGCGACGATATTCCGGTCATCACAGGCTCCGCGCTTCAAGCGATGGAAGCCGACGGAGACCCTTCGAACGAGGCGTGCCAGCCAATTCTCGAACTGATGGCGGCTGTTGACGACTACATCCCAGAACCCGTCCGTGATACCGAGAAATCGTTCCTGATGTCGATTGAAGACACATTTACTATCAGTGGACGCGGTACGGTTGTTACGGGTCGTGTTGAACGCGGTGTCATTGAAGTCGGAAATCCTGTTGAAATCGTTGGACTTCGCGAAACGCAAGAGACTGTTATTACGGGTGTCGAGATGTTCAACAAAAGCCTTGACGAAGGTCGCGCTGGCGACAACCTTGGTGCACTGCTCCGTGGTATTGACCGCGATGACGTTGAACGCGGACAGGTTTTGTCAGTCCCTGGAACCGTCACACCGCATACCAAATTTGAAGCCGAAGCCTACATCCTCACAAAAGATGAGGGTGGACGCTGGAACCCATTCTTTACGGGATACAGACCGCAGTTCTATTTCAGGACAACGGACGTAACCGGAAAGATGGATCTCCCTGAAGGCATCGAGATGATTATGCCTGGCGACAATGCACAGATTACCGTCGAACTGTCCAAACCGATTGCGATGGAAGAACAACTCCGATTCGCAATTCGGGAAGGCGGGCAAACGATCGGTGCCGGTGTTGTCTCCAAGATTCTTGAATAAGAAGAGATTGGGCGGAGTGTGAACTCCGCCTTTTTAAGGACATCAATACAGAGGCTCTTGGAGATCAACGACGAACCTCTCGTTTGGTGAAAGCGATACGAAAAGATGGACAATCAAAAAATTCGCATCCGGCTTAAGGCATTTGACTATCGGTTGTTAGACCTGTCGTCAAAGCAGATAGCAGATACTGCGAAACGTACAGGTGCAGCTGTCTCTGGTCCGATTCCACTGCCGACGAAGAAGCATATTTACACCGTTCAACGTTCAACGTTCACAGATAAAAAGTCGCGTGAACAATTTGAGATGCGGATTCATAAACGTCTGCTGGATATCTTAGAAACTACACCTAAAACTGTTGATGCTTTGATGCGGTTGGACCTACCTGCAGGTGTCGATGTCAAAATTACCTTACTGTAGTCGGAGAAATGATTGTTCTCCACTCCGACGGTTTGGAAACCATAAGGCACGCATCTGAATATGTGCGTAACGCTTCGGTTTGCAAATCCTAAAGGAGGAGAGCGAAGAAAATGGTTAATGGAATTATCGGCCGCAAAGTCGGCATGACACAAATCTTTGAAGATTCTGGGAAAGCGGTGCCTGTTACTGTCATCGAAGCGGGTCCCTGTCCAATTGTCCAACTCAAAACGCAAGAAAAAGATGGCTATCAGGCGGTTCAGTTGGGTTTTGGTGAACAGAAAGAGCGCCGTATGAACAGCCCGAAGCGTGGACATTTAGCGAAAGCTGGTGTGGATTCCGCACGGGTGCTTCGTGAATTTCGTGTTCAGAGTCTTGAAGATGTGTCTGTAGGAAATATTGTTGATGCAAGCGTTTTTTCAGAAGGTGAGCTTGTTGATGTGACGGGTACCTCAAAAGGGCGCGGTTTCACGGGTGTGGTAAAACGATGGAAATTCGCGGGTGGTAAGAAAAGCCACGGTGGTGAACAAGACCTCCGTCGTCCCGGCTCTATCGGGGCAAGCGCGACACCGTCTCGTGTCTTTAAAGGGAAACGGATGGCAGGACGCCACGGTGCCAAACGGCATACCATCCAAAATTTACCTGTAATCCAAGCCGATCCTGAACGCAACTTGTTGGTGGTAAAAGGCGCAGTCCCTGGTCCACCCAACGGTTTGCTTCTGATTAGAAAAGCATCTAAAGCCCCCAGTGCATAGGCTGGCAGTCGTCACTGAACGATGCCTAAATAAAATGAGCATACAATTATGTCAACTTTAGACGTACACAATAGGTCCGGGGATGTCCTCCATACAAAGGAATTAGCCGATGCGTTCACCGATGCTGAAGTGAATGGTCCCGTCATCCACCAGTGTGTCGTTGCCTATCTTGCCAATCAGCGGCAAGGCAATGCATCAACGAAGACCCGGAGTGAAGTGAAAGGCAGTGGAAAGAAACTCTACCGCCAAAAGGGAACCGGTAGAGCCCGTGTAGGCGATGCCAAGTCACCGATTCGTGTCCATGGCGGTGTAGCGTTCGGACCCAAACCGCGCAGCTACCGCCAGTACACCCCCAAACGGGTACGGCGACTCGGTTTACACAGCGCATTGGCAGACAGGTTCCAGAATCAGCAATGCATTCTTGTTGAAGATTTCACATTTGAACGGCCACGCACGAAAGACATGGTCAACATGTTAAAAGCACTGAACGTAGAAGGAAAGGCACTGCTCATCCTTGATGAACAGGACTCGAACATCCACCTCTCCGTGAGGAACATTCCGCAAGTGCATTGCTGCACATGGAATACGCTCAACGTCTACCAAGTGATGTGGCACGATACATTGATAATCACCGAGAAAGCGGCTGAGAAACTCGAATCCAAATTCGCGAACATCGATCCAGATGCGGAAGGATAAAACTGATGAAAGACGCATATCAGGTTATACTGCAACCGCTGATTACAGAGAAAAGTACGATCCTCCGCGACGCTAATAAGTACGCGTTTGTTGTTGATCGGAAGGCAACGAAACCACAGATCCGTCGCGCTGCAGAAGAATTGTTTGACATTGAAGGCGATATCCTTAAGATCCGTACAATGCACGTTCGCGGCAAACCCAAAGGGAAAATGTTGCGTTACCAACGTGGTAGAAAACCGCATTGGAAAAAAGCGATTATCACCCTAAGAGAAGGCGCAACCATTCAAGAGTTTGAAGCCATATAAATCTGTATAAATTGATACGCCCCTTCAACTAATGATGATTGCCAAATAGGTAATCCGCTCAACGCAAAACGAACAAAAGTGTCAGCAATCGTCACCTGAGAAGTATCGCTGACACCTTCTAAAAAGGAAATCAGAGTGCCTAAAACGTATTCCCCTATAACCCCAAGTCGTCGGTTTATGACTGGGTACACCTTTGAAGAGATTACGCGCAGTAAACCAGAAAAATCTCTTGTTAAGGGTGCCAAGCAGAAAGCCGGTCGGAACGCCAAAGGACGCTTGACAGTGAGGCGGCGCGGTGGTGGCCACAAACGCCGGTACCGAGTCATCGACTTCAAACGAGATAAGTTTGGTATTCCTGCCAAAGTTGCTGCAATTGAATATGATCCGAATCGTTCGGCACATATCGCGCTGCTCCATTATGTTGATGGCGAAAAACGTTATATTCTCGCCCCGGTCGGTGTTCAGGTCGGCGACATGCTTGATTCAGGTGCGGATGCAGAAATTCGGGTTGGAAACGCTTTGCCGCTTGAAAAGATTCCGCTCGGCTCTTCAATCCATAATATAGAGATGAAACCCGGTAAAGGTGGACAACTTGTCCGCAGTGCTGGTGGTGCCGCGCAATTGGTTGACAGAGAAGGCAAGTACGCCCGTATTCGACTCCCGTCAGGTGAGATTCGGCTTATCCCCGTGCAAGCGATGGCAACGCTCGGTCAAGTTGGCAATGTGAGTAAGATCGTCATCGGTAAAGCAGGTCGCTCAAGATGGCTCGGCAAACGTCCGAAGGTCAGAGGTGTGGCGATGAACCCGATTGACCATCCACACGGCGGCGGTGAAGGCAAGAGTTCGGGTGGCAGACACCCAGTTACCCCGTGGGGCGTTCCAACGAAAGGCTATAAGACCCGAAACCCGAAGAAGAAATCGAGCCGCTACATTGTCGGAAAACGAAAATAACTTTTTCGTGGATGCCGCATTCGGCATCGGATTAATGTTTGTAAGGTAGAGGAGAAACACAATGTCGCGTTCAATTAAAAAGGGACCTTATATAGACCCGAAACTCGCCAAGAAAGTAGCCGCTATGGAACGTTCTGGCACCAAACGGGTGATTCGTACCTGGTCCCGTCGTTCAACCATTACCCCTGAATTGGTAGGACATACTTTGGCAATTTACAACGGAAAGAAGTTTTTTCCTGTGTATATCACGGAGAACATGGTAGGCCACAAACTCGGTGAATTCTCACCGACTCGGACCTTCCGTTCTCACGCAAGTGGTGGCGCAGCGCGAAGATAATTTTCGTGAGAACCTTCATCGCAGATTGACGCTGCAGGCATCTGCTGGGTCAATACTAACGATGAAACCAGAAACTTGCTTTTATTCGGAGATACTGATGGAAGCCAGATCTAAAATTAGGAACGCATCGGTCGCCCCGCGGAAAGCCCGCTTGGTCGCCGATCTCGTCCGTAATCAATACGTTGAAGATGCGTTAAGTCAGCTGCGCTTTACGCATAAAGCCGCGTCCCCTATCATCTACAAGTTGATTCAGTCGGCAGCCGCGAATGCACAATATCAAAACCCAAGCGTTGATCTTGAAGGTTTATATGTTAAAGAGATTCGCGTTGATGAAGGGATTACTCGGAAATGGATACGCCCCCGGGCACGAGGTATGGCAAACAGAATCCTAAAACGGAGTAGCCATATCACCGTTGTCGTTGACGAGGAGAGTACCGAAGATGGTGAGTAATAACGTGCCTACTGACAAAGCACTACAAAACCACTCAGTCTCCACGTCGCAAACGGGAAAAGTTTGACAGGAGGTTCGTGTGGGACAAAAAACTCACCCGCGTGGATTACGCTTAGGAATCATTGAAACGTGGGATTCAAAGTGGTACAGCGAACGGGATTATGCCAAGTGGCTTCACGAAGATTTTAAGATTCAAGCGTTCGTCAAAGAGCAACTCGCGCGCGCTGGAATTTCGCGCGTCGAAGTGGAACGTGTTGCGGATCGTTGTAGCATTAACATCCATACAGCACGTCCAGGGATTGTCATTGGTCGCCGTGGTGCGGAAGCTGAAAAACTACAAACAATGCTCGAAAAAGAGGTTGGCTGCCCGGTCCGGATTAATGTTTCTGAAATTAGAGAACCCGAACTGGATGCCCAACTTGTATCAGAAGCCGTTGCAACACAGATAGAACGTCGGGCGGGTTTTAAACACGCTATGCGGCGGAATATCTCCAGTTCAATACAGGCAGGTGCTTTGGGTGTTAAAATTATGGTGAGTGGTAGGCTGGACGGCAAGGAGATTGCCCGCGCCGAATCCAGTATTGAGGGACGTGTCCCGCTCCACACACTCAGAGCAGATGTTGACTACGGGTTCACTGAAGCGAACACGACGTACGGTAAAATCGGTGTCAAAACATGGATTTTTAAGGGCGAAGTTATTGGTGTCCCTGACAAATTAAAAGGGGAAGCAGCTACTCAGCGTCAAACTGGACGCCGTGAAGATGGCGGTTCCCAACGTTCTGATCGTCGCCGTGGTGGCGACAGACGCTCCGGTTCCCAAGATGGACGCTCTCGACAATCTGGTGGACAAGGCAGAGGCAGAAACCAACGTAGACAGCGTCAGAGTAATCGAGGATCCGAGAATAATTCATAACGGAATTAGTTATTAGTTATTGGTTGTTAGTTATAAGTTAAGAGGTTTTGGAGTGTCCAATATCTTTTGGCAACCAAACGAAACATGAATTGGAAATTCATTCTTCGTTTCAATTAGGTAACAACCTTTACAAAGAACCGTCAAACATCAGAAACAAAACTTATAACTTATAACTTATAACTATTATTGTAAGGAGGCATTTAAAGTGTTAATGCCGAAACGCGTGATGCGCCGCTATGTGCATCGCGGAAAACGCCGTGGAAAGCCGCTTCGAGGCTCACAAATTAACTTTGGTGAATATGGTTTGCAAGCGATGGAAGCCGGCTGGATTACAAGCAACCAAATTGAATCCGCGCGTATTGCTATCACTCGGTATGTTCGCCGCGGTGGAAAACTTTGGATCAAAATCTTTCCGCATAAACCACTGAGTAAACAACCTGCTGAAACGCGCATGGGCAAAGGGAAAAAAGGCCCACCTGAACATTGGGTCGCCGTCGTCAAACCCGGTAGAGTCCTTTATGAATTAGGCGGCGTTTCGCTTGAAGACGCAAAAGGGGCGATGGAACGAGCCGCCCATAAATTGCCAATCAAAACGAAGTTCGTTGCACGGAATGAGTAATTTCGCCTGCGACTCCGACGTTGGAAAAATTATGCACATCCAAACGTGTACAGTGGTTTTGACAACACGCAAGGAGATATGAAAACATGAAAGCAGATGAACTACAAGGGAAAACAACCGAAGAATTGGAAAGTGAACTGCAATCTTTGAAGGAAAATTTGTTTAACCAGAGATTCAGAAGTATCTTAGGTCAACAAGAAGATACGACACGTATCGGTAAGATCCGAAAAGACATCGCACGTGTGAAAACTATCCTGCAGGTACGTTCACAGTAAACAACACGGAAAGCGCAAGGTTAAGCACCTTCGCTCCAGTCCGTTTCAGCGATTGCTAAGGTTGTGTGTTTCCAAAGTGCAGAGATCAATAGGTTTTGGTTGGTTCGGAGGATAAAGTTGAACGAAGAAAGACGAAGACATCGTAAATCTCGGACGGGTCTTGTTACAGGTAATAGTATGGATAAGACCGTCTCAGTATCAATTGTTCGTCGCTATCAACATCCGCTTTACAAGAAGGTCGTCCGGAAAACGAAGAAGATTCTGGCTCACGATGAACAGAACAGTTGTAACGTCGGTGACGTGGTTCAGGTTGTTGAAACCCGACCGCTGAGTCGTCAGAAACGGTGGCGGGTGCAAGCGATAGTAAGCGCGGTACAATCCGCAAACGAGTAAAAAGTGCTACCATTGAAGTGCATCTGCCTTGTCTATACATGATAAGGCAAGGGTACTGATCGCACTGGAGAAGAAAGGGTTTCATCCAAACTCTGGCGTTTCCAAAACACACCGTTTTGCGAACGGTAGAGGAGAATACAAAAATGGTTCAATCATACTCTCGATTAACCTGTGCTGATAATACTGGCGCAAGGAAATTAATGTGCATTAGTGTACTGGGGGGAACCCGGCGTCGTTACGCCCGCGTAGGCGACGTGATTGTGGCAAGCATCAAAGAAGCGACCCCCAATACACAAGTCAAAGCGGGGGAAGTTGTTCGCGCAGTCGTTGTACGTACGACAAAAGAATATCGACGTGCAGACGGATCTTATATCAAATTTGATCAGAACGCCGCTGTCCTCATTGACCCACAGAATCAACCCCGTGGGACTCGAATTTTCGGTCCTGTCGCGCGTGAACTTAGAGAAAAAGCGTTCACCCGAATTGTCTCACTCGCCCCCGAGGTTATTTAGGAGGCCACTTGTGTCACAACAAAAACTGCACATCAAGAAAGATGATACGGTCTTAGTCTTGAGTGGACAAGACCGAGGCAAGCAAGGTGTCGTTTTAGAGGTGTTCCCAAAGAAACAACGCGCAATTGTCGAAGGGATTCATATTGTTAAACGCCACCTCCGGCCGAATCAGGCAGGACAGGGCGGTGTTGTCGAACGCGAAGGCACCATTCACATTTCTAATCTTAAAAAGATTGATGCCTAACGCCTACAGACAAGAAGCGTTGCCAGAAGGCACTACACTGAACATACGATTTTTATAGGATATAAGGCTCATGAGCCCATTCAAAGACTTTTATCAAACGGAAATCATGCCTGCGTTACAAAGCCATTTTAACTATGAAAATGTAATGCAGATTCCGAAGCTGGACAAAATTGCCCTGAATATCGGGGTCGGCGAAGCACTTCAAGAACCGAAAACCCTCGAAGATGCCGTTGAAGAGTTAACACTTATTGCTGGACAACGTGCGATCATCACGTATGCCAAAAAATCGGTTTCTGCTTTTAAAGTCAGAGAAGGTATGGCAATCGGATGTAAAGTTACGCTCAGACAGCAACGCATGTATGAGTTCTTCAACCGACTGGTGAATATCGTCTTGCCGCAAATTCGAGACTTTCGGGGTGTATCGCCGGACTCCTTTGATGGTCGCGGCAATTACTCCCTCGGCCTCACTGAACAGTTAATATTCCCGGAAATTGACTACGACAATGTTAACGATACCCGCGGGCTAAATGTAACTGTTGTTACAACAGCCCCAACAGACGAAGAAGGTCGCGAATTGCTAAGACTGCTGGGCATGCCATTCCGAAAATAGGTAGGTTCAGCAGCATCAGTTTACGCAGCGAAATAGCTGCATTAATCGTGCGGCAGCTTCATCCATCCGGACAGACTTCATACGTCTCGGATACATAAGAAAAGGAGCATTAGGTTGGCAAGTAAAGCATGGATTGCCAAACAGAAAAGAACCCCGCGGTTCCAGACCCGAAAGTACAATCGCTGTAAAAGTTGCGGGCGATCGCGTGGGTATCTGCGCAAGTTTGAATTGTGTCGTATCTGTTTTCGCCTCTTCGCTCGCGCCGGTAAAATCCCCGGTGTCCGAAAGGCGAGTTGGTAGGAAACTGGATACCATCTGCCCTTAACTGCAAAAACATGATGGGCACACCGGCTATTCAAAAACGAGAACGAAATAAGGAGAATCTTTCATGTCGATGACCGATCCGATTGCTGATATGTTAACACGTATCCGCAATGCCAATATGGCAGGACATGAACGCGTTGAAATTCCCTCCTCAAAAATCAAGGCAGAAATCGCACGTATTTTAGCGGAAGAAGGTTTTGTCCGAAACTACCGCTTACTTGAAGATGGAAAACAGGGGATTTTAAGAATCTATTTGAAATACGGAAATACGAAAAAAGAGAAGGTCATCACAAACCTTAGACGCATCAGTAAACCCGGTAGACGGATTTATGCCAAATCCGATAAACTACCCAGGGTTTTTGGAGGACTCGGTGTCGCGATTTTATCGACATCCAGTGGCATAAAAACCACTCCGCAATGCCGCAAGGAAAAAGTTGGCGGTGAAGTCCTCTGTTATGTCTGGTAAAGTTTCGCAGATGACGCTCAATGAACTGGGAGAAATAGAATGTCACGTATTGGACTCAAACCGATTCCAGTCCCTGATAAGGTGCAGATCGCTTTAAATGAAGGCGATGTCCAGGTAGAAGGCCCCAAAGGAAGTCTGAATTGGGTGCTTCCAGAAGGCATCGATGCGACGCTCGAGGACAAGGTCCTAACCGTCCAAAGAAGCAGTGAACTTAAACAGTATAAAGCCTTGCACGGATTAGCGCGCAGCCTCATCGCCAATATGGTTACAGGTGTTTCTGATGGCTTTGAGAAAAAGCTGCGAGTCGTCGGTACAGGGTATCGTGCTGAAGTCAACCGTGAGAACAACTTGATTCTTGATGTCGGTTATTCACATTCCGTCACTTACACGCCCCCCGAAGGTATAACGCTGAGTGTTGAAGATACTGAATCGATAGACGGGCAGACCCATACCCCTATTGTTGTTAGCGGTATTGATAAACAACTCGTTGGACAGGTAGCGGCATCTATTCGTCAAATCAGGAAACCGGATAGTTACAAACCCTGTAAAGGGATCCGTTACGATGGCGAGCGCGTTCGAGATAAAGAAGGAAAAGCTGCTGTCGGTTAATATTGTTATATCTTGCGCGCTGTGGCAAAATGTGAAAGCCTGAGAAAATAGAAGCGCGCCTATTGTATAATAAGGAGACATCTTGGCACTTATAAAAAAGAAACGGTTGGGCCATCTACGACGGCGGAAACGTGTTCGTCAAAAGATTGCTGGGACAAGTGAAAGACCAAGGCTCGCTGTTTTCAGAAGTTTAAAACACATCTATGCGCAACTCATTAATGATGAACTTGGCGTGACGGTCGCCGAAGCGTCTACGTTGTCACCTGAATTGAAAGAGACCCTCTCAACCGGTGGAAATATAACGGCAGCGGAAAGCGTAGGCACCCTTCTGGCACAAAAAGCCAAGCAGCAAGAAATTGAGGTAGTAGTCTTTGACCGGGGCGGGCATCTCTACCACGGACGCATAAGAGCTCTCGCAGAAGCCGCGAGGGCAGAAGGACTGAAGTTCTAAATGCCCCGAAAACCGGTTCCTGTTCCCGTACACACTCGGTAAAACAGGACACATACCGGATAGGAGACTTTTTTGCTGAAAGATAGAATTAACCCCGACGATTTTGAATTTGAAGAACGCATGATTACAATCAACCGCGTGATGCGAGTCGGTAAGGGACGACGGACCCCGAGTTTTAACTCGCTTACGGTTGTTGGAAATCGCGACGGTATTGTTGGCATTGGCTTTGGCAGCGCAAGCGAAGTGGCGGGCGCGCTCCGTAAAAGTTTCGCCGATGCCCGTAAAAATCTAATTCGGGTGCCGATCACTAACGGCACACTCCCCCATGAAATTACGTGTGAATTTAAATCTGCAAAAGTTTTGTTGAAACCGGCAAGTCCTGGAACAGGTATCATCGCGGGACACGCCACACGCGCGATCCTTGAATTCGCAGGTGTCCGAGATGCGCTGACAAAATGCCTCTCCTCTCGGAACGTGAAAAATATCGCTGAAGCTACGATGCTTGGATTGAAGAACCTCAAGGATGTCAACGAAGTCGCACGGCTACGAGACCTGTCTGTTGAAGAGCTGCTCAAGAAACGCTAATGTTGTTCGCGTACATCAATGCTTGCGACATAAGGTTAAGGAACGGAGTAAATCCTGATGAAATTGAACGAACTGAAACCCGCCCCTGGTGCGAAACGCTCCAGAAAACGAGTCGGTAGAGGGAACGCCTCAGGTTGGGGCAAAACCTGTGGACGCGGACATAAGGGTCAAAAATCCCGATCTGGTGGTTCTATACCGGCATGGTTTGAAGGTGGACAGATGCCGCTCGTGCGACGCTTACCGAAGCGCGGCCCACGGCGAACCGCCCACAAACGGCTTGAGTATGATGTTATCAACGTCGAAACCCTCAATCTTTTTGATGAAGCGACGGTCATAAACCCGGAATCCCTTCGCGAAGCTGGCTTAATTAAACGCAAAAATGCCCTGGTAAAGATACTCGGCGACGGTGAACTCGAAAAACAGTTGAAAGTCCAAGCGCACCGCTTCTCAAAATCAGCGATCGCGAAAATTGAATCCAAAGGCGGCACCGTCGAGGTACTCGGACTACACGCAAATGCTGACAACGCTGCTTAAGAGTTTGCAGGCGAGGAGGAAATAAAATAAGTGATTAAGGCATTTCAAAACGCTTTTAAAATCCCTGAACTGCGGAAACGTCTTATTTTTACAGGGCTGCTCTTGATTGTTTACCGCCTTGGTGCCCACATCACATTACCCGGTATCGACGATGTGGCACTTGAGGCGTTTTTTCAACAACTCATGGAGCGTGGGGGCAATGTCATTGGGTTCATTGACCTGTTTTCCGGGGGTGCATTTAGCCAGATGACTATCTTCGCGCTGGGTATACAACCGTATATTAGTGCCTCAATCATTATGCAGCTCCTCGGTGTCATCGTCCCTTCTTTGGAGAAACTGTCCAGAGAACCTGATGGCAGAAAGAAAATGACGCAGTACACGCGATACGGAACTGTTCTACTCAGTATCATTCAAGGCATAACAATTAGTATCGTCTTACGGAATCCAGAAAACATTACTGGACAGGCAGGTGAAATTGTCAGAGATCCCAACTTATGGTGGCATTTTCTTGTCGTCTTAACGCTCACAGCGGGTACGTCCTTCGTTATGTGGCTTGGTGAACAGATTACGGAGCGCGGTATTGGGCAAGGTATCTCGCTCATCATTACCGTTGGTATTATCGCAGGCTTACCCGGTGGTGTCACGACCGTATTCAACAATTTATTCACAAGGCCCGAATTCGGTATTTTACAACTTGCATTGCTGGCTGGTCTCATCATTGTAGCGGTTATGGGAACAGTCTTCATTACGCTGTCTGTCCGGAAGATTCCGGTACAATATGGTAGGCAGATACGCGGACGCAGAGTGATTGGCGGACAATCCACACATCTGCCGCTGAGAGTTAACGCCGCTGGCATGATTCCAATCATCTTCGCGATTACACTTATCCAGTTCCCCACGACAGCTCTGAGCTTCTTACCACGAGACTGGGGATGGGTGACAGGTGCGCAAGCCCTGATTGATACGGGAACCCCTTTGTGGCTGACCCTTTATGCGTTGTTAATTATCGGCTTTACGTATTTTTACACAGCCGTGCAAATCAACCCTATCCAAATGGCTGAGGACTTGCAGAAATATGGCGGATTTATCCCGGGCATCCGTGCTGGAAAACAGACTGCAGATTACATCAATACAACGCTCACACGGATCACACTGCCGGGTGCGATCTTCCTTGCGGCTATCGCTGTGATTCCGATTATGATCACAGGCTATCTCCAAATCGGTAGCATGGTGGATGGTGCTTCTATCTTGATTGTTGTAGGTGTCGTACTCGATACAATGTCACAAATCGAATCTTATTTGACCGTCCGTCATTATGAAGGATTTTTAAAAGACCGCAAACTCAAGGGCAGACGGCGTTAAGTGCTTTCACCTAAAAGAGGATATTATGAAAGTTAGACCTTCTGTTAAAAAGATGTGTAACCAGTGTAAAATCATCAAGCGAAAAGGTATTGTCCGAGTTATTTGTCCTTCAAATCCGAAGCACAAACAGCGACAAGGTTAATTGGTTAATACCTTCCAGTTGGCTTTCCGATGCAAACGCATTCACTGGCGTCTGACAATCGCCAGTGAATCTGGAAATTCAGAGGAGGGCACCAAAAGGAGAAACTCATGGCAAGGATCGCAGGGGTTGATTTACCCCGAAACAAACGAATAGACATTGCCCTGACAGCAATTTACGGTATCGGTCGTTATACTGCATCGCAAATTGTCAGCGACCTTAACATTGATCCCGGGAAAAAAGTTGACAGTCTCGCTGAAAACGAGATTGGCCAACTCCGAGACCAGATTCAAAACTACAAGATTGAAGGGGACTTGCGACGCGAAATCGACCAGAATATTAAACGGTTGATGGACATCAACAGCTACCGTGGTTTACGACACCGTCGGCAACTGCCTGTTCGTGGTCAACGCACCAATACGAATGCTCGCACCCGTAAGGGGAAAGCAAGAACTATCTCTGTCGGTAGAAAAGCCAAAGAGGCGGCACGTAAGGGCGGTTAATGTTAAAATCAGTTACGAGTTCCCAGTTACCAGTTACCAGTAAAACTCTCACTGCGAGGCATTCTTCACTGGTTACTGGTAACTGGTTACTTCTTTACTAATAAAAAAGGAGAATCGTTTTGCGTGGAAGAAGAAGAGAACGCAAGAACGTCCCCGAGGGGATAGCACATATTCAGGCTACCTTCAATAATACAATTATTACGATAACGGATTTAAATGGAAACACCGTTGCTTGGGCGAACGCCGGAATGACTTTCACGGGTTCACGAAAGTCAACCCCCTTTGCCGCACAACAAACTGCGGAAGCCTGCGCCCGTAGAGCAATGGATCACGGCATGAAACGCGTAGAGGTTAGAGTCAAGGGTCCCGGGTCCGGACGTGAGTCTTCTATACGAGCACTCGCTGCAGCCGGACTGGAAATTAGTTTGATGAAAGACGTGACTCCTATCCCGCACAATGGATGTCGTCCCCCTAAGAGACGACGGGTTTAAGGAATTTGAGGAAAACGAATGAGCAGATATTTAGACTCCGTCTGTAAATTATGCCGACGGGAGGGTGAAAAACTCTTTTTGAAGGGGCGGCGCTGCAACGGGCCGAAATGTTCCTTTGAACGTCGGAGTTATCCACCCGGAGAACATGGACAGACACCGCCTCGCCGAGGTCGCGACAATTTCCGGCGGCAGTTGCGCGCGAAACAGAAAGTTAAACGGACCTACGGTGTTTTTGAGAAACAATTTCGGAACTACTATTTCAAAGCTGCGCGCCAAACAGGTATCGCTGGTGAGAACTTAATAAGTTTCCTTGAACGCCGTTTAGACAACGTCGTTTACCGTCTGGGTTTCGCAACTTCACGAAACCAAGCACGCCAACTTGTGAAGCACAATCACTTCACCGTCAACGGCAAGCGGGTTAACATTCCTTCTTATATCGTGCAAATCGGTGATGTCATCACACCACGTGAACGGAGCCGAAACCTTGCCACTATTCTGGAGGCATTAGAATATTCACAGCAACGTGGTGCTCCTGAATGGCTTGAAGTTGATGCGGATAGAGTGGAAGGACGCGTTCAAGGGGCACCTGTGGTAGAACAGATCGCCGTGGACCTTGAAACCCAACTCATCATTGAACTTTACTCCCGATAGACACATATTTTTAATTAAGGGTCTCTGCTCCGATGTTCCCGTTGCCAACGTCGGATTTCTGTCGAACGGATGCCTGCTTGCAACGGCAGCAAGCAGGGGAGCAGACGATGATTAGAAAACGTGAAATCAGGGGATGTCCAATAATACGACTCCAACACAGAATTTAGTGGCGCATGTGCGATTTCACAAAGCACTGCCGTCAGTTGATGTGTGTTTTAACATTTAGTTTAATCTTATAGGAGGAATCGATGATAAGGTCCGAGCTAGAAATGCCTGATCGGTTGAAAACTGATACAGAATCCTTACGCCCCGATTATGCAAAATATACCGCTGAACCTTTCGAGCGCGGATTTGGAACAACTCTCGGTAATTCACTACGCCGGGTCCTCCTCTCCTCAATAAAAGGCGCAGCGATTACAGCAGTTCAAATTGAGCAGGTAAGACACGAATACGCTACGATTCCCGGCGTACTCGAAGACGTGGTCCAGATCATTCTCAATCTCAAAGAGATCCGATTGAACATCGCATCAGATGAGCCAATGCAGCTTACATTGAAAGCAGAAGGCTCCTGTCAAGTCACGGCTGCTGATATTCGACCGAACTCACTCGTTGAGATTATAAACCCTGACCAACATATCGCAACGCTCGACGAATGTGAAGGGTTAGATATAGAAATCCACGCGCAAACAGGAAGAGGCTACTCGCTTGCCGAAGAGCACAGACCTCAAGGACACGACATCGGGTTAATTCCAGTCGACGCAAAATTCTCACCGGTCAAGAAAGTTAACTTCTGGGTAGAGGAAACCCGCGTCGGTGATATGACTAATTTCGATAAACTGAATCTCGAAGTCTGGACAGATGCAACCATCACAGCAAAGGATGCCGTCACACGGGCGGCGGATATCTTGCTACAACAGATCAAGCTGTTTACGGAATTCGATGAGAGTTACGTTGAACCGGAACCTGAGGTCGATGAGGCGAAACTCCGAAGAGACCGCTACCTCGCAAAGCCTGTCTCCGAACTGGAACTCTCAGTCCGAGCCAGCAATTGTCTAGAAACTGCAAACATTAAAACCATACGAGAACTCGTCGCAAAAGAAGAGAAGGAAATGTTGGAATACAAGAATTTCGGGCGGACTTCGCTGAACGAAATTAAAGAACAACTCGCCAACATGGGGCTTCATCTTGGAATGGACCCAGACGATGTCAACGACGCGGACATCGATGAAGAAAACGCGGCGGAGGCACCACTGCAACCGCCTCTATAAGGATTCTTCACGACAACGTATATATGGAGGAAGAAGATGCGTCATAGAAAACGTGGAAGGAAATTGGGACGAACTTCAAGCCATCGCAAGGCTCTCTTTCGCAACCAAGCCACAGCACTCTTTGAACACGAACAAATTCGGACAACACTCCCTAAGTGCAAAGAACTGCGCCGAGTCGCTGAGAAATTAATCACACTCGCGAAACAGGGTGACCTCAGTGCACGGCGGCAAGCCGCAAAAATGCTTTACGGGACGAACTTGCACTATAAACCGAGCAGAGGTGAGAACCCGACTGCGCTTGATAAGCACGCGGTCCTACGGAAACTCTTCGATGACATCGCGCCCCGCTACCAAGATCGGAACGGTGGATACACGCGTATCATCAGAGGCGAACTCCGAAAAGGCGACGGTACACAGATGGGGTACATCCAACTTGTTTAATAGTGTTCATTGGCATACCCAATAAAATAAACGGGCGGAGTTGTAAACTCCGCCCGTTTCTGTTTAACCGATTTTTGTATTACCTTGCGGAAAAATAACACAGGCTTGAAACATAACAGCTATCTCTTAAATCCGTTCTCCATTACATTACGAACTACGGTTTTTGTGCTTTAGAGAATTCGCATAACCAATTAAAACCGATAGGCTGTGGATACAAATACCCGATGTGTCAAGTGTTCCGTCTTGACATCGTTGCTTTGTTGTGCCCATCCGCCGAGCACATACGTAACATCGAGTTTCAAGGAATCCTCGAAAATTTTACCGACGCCTGCAGTCAAGAAATCATGCGTATCTACCTGGGCATATCTGAACGGGATAGGGTCGCGAAGATAGCCGAGGCGGATCTGTGTTGCAATGATGGGTATCTGATATTCCGCGCCGAGTCTCACCTGAAAGGTTGTGGCATAGTACTCTTCAAAATTATTCTTCGGAATGTCGTCCGCAGGTGCTGGATCATAGCGCGTTTGTGTCCAGTCCGTGAATTGAACATCTCCAGCCAAAACCAACTGTTTATTGAATAATTTCACAGCAGCACCAACACCTATTTCAAAGGGACGCTCAATGTCATACGTTTGGGCACCACTTGTGGCATCCGTCGCCTTTTCGCCATCATCAAATACATCTACCGTAGATTGATGCCAGACCTCGTCAACGCCTAACTCAACAGGTGCGACCAGTGTCAATCCAAGATTGATAGTATCTGTCAGATGTGCGAGTAGCCCTATCCTCCCGCCTATACCTGAATACTCTCGGTCAACTTCGTCGTCGTATCTAAAACGCGACCACTCATTATCCACGTTTAGGGTGTCGGTAGCTTCCGTATCCAATTCATTTAGACTATTACCCTGCCAAAAATCCAACGATCCGCCAAGCAAAACCTGTTTTGTAACGTACACACTTGCACCAAAACTCCAAATTCCGATGCCGCCACTGTTTATATTGCTTTCGTCAACAGCAAATCCGCTGAAATCGGTACCAGAACCCGGGTCAATGCCTTGAATTGCGGTTTGGTAATCGAAATTTTGTTGACGATTGTAACCGAAACCGACTGCCAACCCACCCTTTCTTGTCTCCAGTGGATAAACAAACCCGATGGAATTCAGACGCATCTGTGAGCGACTCGTTGTTGTTTTTACTGTATCACCTGTAAAATAGGTATCAGCAATCGCTACGTTGTGCGACAGGCTGCTGAAAAACTCGAACTTCTGGATCTGCGCCATCCCCGCTGGATTCCAATAGAGCGCCGTGAAATCATCAGCGAGTCCGAGTGAGGCACCCCCCATTCCCATCGTCCTTGCTCCAACACCGAATGTATTCCCGATCGCCATCTCTTCTACCTGTGTCATACCAACAGACACAAAGAACGCTGCGGCGAATAAACAGATAAGTGTTGCATATACTGCTCGTTTCATGGTTCCAATTCCTCCACTTTTAATTTTTCCTTGCGGTTCGTTTAGGGCGGTTTGGACTTTGAAGTGCTTTTCCGTATATCTGAAGAAATCCGCAGAAATCCGCAGAAACACCCTATCAAACACCCCAAGCAAAAACCTTTCCACTTCGTTCCAAACTACGTGACTTTTTATTTTCGAGATCATGAAGTGTTTCTCTGTATCCCGCCACTTCGCTACTTTTTGTTCCGATCCCTTATTTGTCTACGTTCCGATCTCGACTTCGGTGAAGGTGAAGTCAGGCTGCGTGAACTCCGCGAACGCCGATTTTCCAGTCGTAAATCGCCTTTTTTGTATGTTCGCCGTGAAAGCGGTGTATACCGACTTCCACTGTGATACCGCCGGTAGACGTTTCTATACGGATAATAGCCGCTATAGTAGCGATAATACGGCGCACGGTATCCATAATAATACCCGTACCGACTATAAAATGGGCGATAGGGGTAATACCACACCGGCGGGTATGCATAATAATGTGGATAGGGTCCATAAGGTGCCGAATAGGCGTCATACCTATAAGAAGGGGAAGCGTACGTCGTCCGATAACTCCGCTTGTGTCGTCCGTAATACCCATCAGAATCCTCGTCATCCGAGTCTGCTTCCTCAGCATGCTCTGTCTCCATTTTTTCTTTTGTTAGACCTTCATGATGCTTATAGTGTGTCCGCGCATAATAATCTGAAGACGCACGATGACCGAGTTGCGTATAACACCCGGCAAATGCCACTATTGCGAAAAGCAGCAACAGTAAGAACGTAAATTGCAACTTCATCTCCCTTCCTCCTTAGATTTTCTGTTAGTCCTGAACATTATAACATATTATACGAGGGATCAATAAGAAAAGTTTACATCAAAAAATACCATATAGTATCAGTTAGATATAGGCTTTATAATTTGAGAAATTTAAATAATAAAAATTGACCGAATGTGTCGGAATCCACCTCAACTTGGTGTCATGTATATACGAAGGCACTTATAACCATCGCTATATGCATGAGGTAAATAATCAATAAAGGTGGACAAAGTTAGTATAAATCAGCGATTCGTAGACACTGATGACGAAGGAGAGGCTTATGAACTACTTTTCAGCACGTATCATCAGCCCATCTTGAAGGAAATTGAAAGAATGATGTGGAATCATTCCGATCCCGCTGTAGGTGCCGATGATATGACTAGCAAAACCTTTATCAAAGCCGTTGAAGATAGGGGCGAAGTCCGAGAACCAGAAAAGTTGTTAGGATGGTTGCTCACTATAGCGAAAAGATTAACGCTGAATGAAATTAGAGACGCGAAAAAGCGAAGGCGCGCAGGAAACTCGCCCGTTGAATCGCTTGAGAGCCTCTCTACTAGGGAACAGGAAGTTCCGTACGCATCTTTTCTCGCAGCAATCGATGCCGAGCAAGCCGAAGCAAATCAGTATCTGGTGAGGCAACTCCTCCAACTCCTCCAAGATAAGGATAAAGAAATCGTAGAACTTAGGCTTGTCGGACTAAAACCGAAAGAGATAGCGGAAACGATAGACTCGACCTCTGAAGCAGTTCAGAAAAGATTGGAACGCATCCGCAAGTGGTTGGTACCCATCGCACACAATTTAGAAGAATTGGTGGACTGCCTTCCCGGAGAGGATGACAGAAAAGTCATGGAACGGCATTTGGATGGACAACCGCCATCGGACATTGCGAAAGCAATTGGTATCTCTCGTTCTGACGTTGAGGCGCGTGTGAAACGTGTGATAGCGGATTGGAAGAAAGCCGCGAGGCAAAATTCCACGGATCCCGTCTCCGCAATGGTTAAGAGTCAAGGCACCCAAACCTGAAGGATTGGGCTTGTGCTTCGTAGCAGTTCGCGTTTCCGAAGAAACGTCTTACATCTGCTCCACAACGGGACCACAGGCAGCCCGTAAAATGTTGATCGCAGCGTTGATGTCTCTGTCGTGG